>CAVPCF010000213.1:0-8730 GCA_963702275.1 Candidatus Melainabacteria bacterium | reverse complement strand
TCCATCGAGCTCCCTCTACGACGGCCGTACCCAGAGACAGAACGGGTGTCCCGCCGGATCAAGATAGATCCGAACATCGTCCTGTGGCTGGAAATCCGCCAACACGGCACCAGCGGCGACGGCGTGCGCGCCCGCCGCGGCCAGGTCGTCCACCTCGATGTCCAGGTGCAGCATCATCTGCTGATCGCCGGGCGCGGCTGGCCAGGTCGGCCGCACATAGGCCGTCTCGGTCTGAAAGGACAGCCCGGCCCCGCCGCCCGCCGGCCGCAGGGTCGCCCACCCCGGCTCGTCCGACCGCAGGACCCAGCCCAACAACTGGTGATAGAACTCGGCCAACGCGTTGGCGTCCGCCGAGTCGAGCACGGCCGCGGTCAACTTCATCGACGGTCCCACATCGCCTCCCAGCTCGTTTCGCCTGTCCTGTCACGAAGCCTACGACAGGCACCGTCGAGCCGTCGGCCAAATGAATCACCGCTGCCCGCCATCGATCGTCAATGCCGAACGCGGCGGCCCGCCGCTGACGCCCAGCTATCGTGGCTAGGCTGCCTGGGAGGGACACGTCGGAGGGGGCCGAGAGTGACGGTGGCCGGGCTGTTGGCGATCGCGTTGTGGTTGGTGCTGCTGGTGCTGCCCGGAACGTTGGTCGGCCTGCTGTTGCGCCTGCCCCGACACGTGGCCGTCGCCGCGGCCGCGCCGATCACCTTCGGCCTTGTCGGCGCGACGACGCCCTTGTACGGCGTGCTCGGCATCCGGTGGAACCCATGGACGGCCGGCGCGATGCTGCTGATCGTGCTCGCGGTCGCCGCCGCCGTGCGCCGCTGGATACTGCCGCCTTCTGTCGTTCAGCGCGCCGCGGTCCCGCGCTCTGTCGGTCCATGGTGGACACTGCTGGGTATCGGCGGCGCCGCGGTGCTCGCGACCGTCGTGTTCCTGCGCGGCACCGGCGGCATCGGCGCGGTGAGCCAGTACTGGGACGCGGTGTGGCATACCAACTACACCCGATGGATCGCACAGACCGGCCAGGCGTCGCCGCTGCGCGCCGGGCAGTTCCTCAATCTGGAGACACACGCGCCGACGTTCTATCCCTCCGCGATGCACGCGGTCGGCGCGCTCGTGCTGACCATGTCGGGCGCGCCTGCCACGGTCGCGGTGAACGCGGGCCTCCTGGTGTCCTGCGCGCTGATCATCCCCGTCGGCGCGGCCTGCCTGACCTGGGCGGCCACCCGGGGCAACGTGCTGGCCGCCACCTTCGCCGCACTGGCCGCAGGCCTGTTCTCCGCACTGCCCTACGACCAGACCTGGCGGCCGGCGTGGCCGTTCGCCCTGGTCGTCGGCCTGTCCGGCGCGGTGGTGGCGCTGCTGGTGTCCGGTGAGCTGAGCGCGCAGCCGGGCCGGATCCTGGCGTCGGCCGCCGCGATCGTCGGCGTGGTGTCCATCCATCCGTCGGCCGTGCTGTGTGTTGGCATCCCCGTTTTCTGCTGGCTGCTGGTCCGGCTGGTGGTCAACCGGGCCGGCCTCGGGCGGCACGTGGTGTCGCTGGCCGTGGTCGCGGTGCTGTCCGGGATCGCGCTCGCGGTGCAGTTGCGCCAGGTGTTCGCGGTCAGCGGCACGCTGGTGGCCACCAACTACGCGACCCCGTTCACCGTCGGCGGGTCGCTGCGCCAGCTGGCGTCGTTCGACGTGGGCGTCGCCGGCCAGAGTGGACAGTGGGTGCTGACCGTGCTGGCCGTGTTCGGCGGGGTGGTCGCGGTGCTGCGCCGGCAGGGCGGCTGGCTGCTGCTCGCGGGGGTCGCCTTCGCGCTGCTCGGGGTGCAGACGATGACCGGCAGGCTGCCCGTGCTGCACCTGCTGGCCAGCGCGTTCTGGAACGACTACTGGCGGCTTGGCGCGATGGTCGCCTGGGTGGCCTGCGCTCTGGTCGGCATCGGCCTGGCCGAGGTGGTGCGTTGGGCCGTGCGCGTGCCAAGGCTGACCGTGCCGGTCACCGGGGTGCTCGTCGCCGCAGTGCTGTTGGCCGTCACCGGCGGCTATGTGGGCCGCAACGTCACGCGCATGGCCATCGGCTACACGCCGGGGGTGGTCGGGCCCGCGCAGCTGGCCGCGATGCACGCGCTGCCGCGGCTCGTGCCGGCCGGGCAGGTCGTGCTCAACGATCCGATGGACGGTTCGGCCTGGATGTACTCCGTCGCAGGCGTGCGGCCGATGTTCGTGCACTACCAGGTCGGTCCGCTGTCCGCCGACCAGACGCTGCTGCTGCGCTCGCTCAACCAGCTGGACACCGACCCGGCCGTACGTGCGGCGGTGCGCCGGCTGAACCTCGAGTTCGTCTACGCGGGCGACCGGGCGATCTACCCGTGGACCAGCCGCTCCCCCGGCTTCCTGAACCTGAACACGGTGGCCGACCTGCGGCCGGTGTTCCGCGACGGCGGCGCCACCGTCTACCGGATCAGCCTGACCGCCCGCCCGTAGAAACGTGGCCGGTCCCTCCCGAAATGCGGAGGGACCGGCCACGTTGTTTCCGGTTGGCAGTGCTCAGTTCGTCGCGAAGTAGCCGGATACGTCCGCTATCAGTGCGGTATTGCCGGTCAGGTTGAAGAAGTCGATCGAATTGCCGTTGACCGGTGTCACCACCGCATTCGGAATGGTCTCACCGGTGGTGAAGTTGAGATTCGAGGACCCGGGTCGGGCGACGCCGGACGGGTAGACCGTGACGAAGCTGTTCGCCGTCGGCCCGGTGACGGTCACGTTCAGCACGAGAGCGGCCGCGCCGCTGAACGGGCCGGCGTTTCCGCTGCCGTTGACGTCGGTCAGCGGCAGGCCGAACACCCCGCCGGGACCGACCGGTGTGACCTGGCCACTGGCCACCCCGACACCGTTGCGGGTGTCGAACAGCCGGTGCGGCGTTGACGCGTGGAACTTGAACCCGGAGCCGCTGGCCGTGTAGTAGCCGGACAGGTCGGCGATGACATCGACGGAGCCGGTGAGGTTGAAGATGTCGACCTTGCCGTTCGCGCCCACCGGAACCGTGACCAGATTCGGTATCGTCTGTCCCGCCACAAAGTTGACATTCGACGCCAACGGAGTCGCCGTACCATCCGGATAAGCAGTCAAGAAACTACTCGCCGTGGCATTCGTCGCCGTAATATTCAAAATCGCCGCCGTGACACCGTTGGGCACATTGTTGGCACCCGCGATCTGCACACTCAGATGCTGACCAGGACCCAACCGCGTCGCGGTCGGCACACCGATCGGCACCCGGGTATCCAGCACCCGCACCGGAGTCACCGGCTGCATCAGGCTGCCGCCGCTGCTGTAGTAGCCGGACAGGTCGGCGATCACGTCGACCGAGCCGTTGCGGTTGAAGATGTCGACCTTGCCGTTCGCGCCCACCGGAACCGTGACCAGATTCGGTATCGTCTGTCCCGCCACAAAGTTGACATTCGACGCCAACGGAGTCGCCGTACCATCCGGATAAGCAGTCAAGAAACTACTCGCCGTGGCATTCGTCGCCGTAATATTCAAAATCGCCGCCGTGACACCGTTGGGCACATTGTTGGCACCCGCGATCTGCACACTCAGATGCTGACCAGGACCCAACCGCGTCGCGGTCGGCACACCGATCGGCACCCGGGTATCCAGCACCCGCACCGGAGTCACCGGTGTGAAGGCGCTGCCCGTACCGGTCGGGACGCCACCGCAGAGGGATTCGACCAGGCGGGACGCCTTCGGCGTGCCGAGGCCGGTCGCCAGGTCGTAGCCCTGGCCCGCCACGTACAGCGCGCCCGGGTAGCCCGAGTCGGGCACCACGTTGTTGCCGGTGGTGATGTCGGTGAGCGCGGCCTGGGTCGAGCTCTGGTACAGCGCCGGATTCATCAGACCGACGGGACCATTGGCGGCGCAACCGGTTCCAGCGTCGGCAAGGGCCGCGATCGCCGCCCACAGCGGGGCCGCGCCGCTCGTGCCGCCGATGGTGAGCCAGTCCTGGACATTGCCCGGCTCCTGGCCGTACGCCACCAGGTAGGCGGTGTTCGGGTCGGCCACCGCGGACACGTCCGGGACCTGCCGACAGGTCGCGCCTGCCGCCGCGTTGCACGCGTTGCTGTAGCCGGCGCCCTGCACGCCGCTCTGGTAGTTCGCGGTGCCCGACATGGACGTGAACGCCGACACGCCACCACCACTTGCCGCGCCCTGGATGCCGCCGGCAGCGGGGGTGTTCCAGGTGGACTGGATGTTCGGTGCGGTGCCGGTCATCGTGGTACCGCCGACCGCGGTCACGAACGGCTGGCCGGCCGGGTCACTGACGGCGAGGTCCGCCTTGAACGACGAAGCCGGATTGGCGAAGCAGGTGGTCGACCCGCTGTCCCCGGACGCCGCGAGCCAGCTCTGGCCCTGGGCGGCGGCCTGGGCGAAGACCGACGACTCGGCGCCGATCGCGGCCGGATCCGCCGCGTTGAGCTCCAGTTCGCAGATCCCCCAACTGGTCGAGAGGACCTGCGCGGTGTCGTCGGAGACCATCCGCTGGTAGGTGTCCAGCACCTGCTGCTCGGTGGCGTTGGCCGCGTCCGGCCCCTGGTAGACGTTGATCGAGGCACCCGGTGCCAGACCGGCCACGGTCTCGATGTCCAGCGCGGACTCGGCGCCGACGCCGGTGGTGAGGACAGTGCCCGGGGGCGCCGTCGGACCACCGTCGACCGGAATCGCGGTCACCGGCACGTTGGTGCCCATGCAGGCCTGGTACGAGGCGATGTCCGCCGGGCTGTAGCTCTCCAATTCGAACAACCCGACCGTGACACCGCTACCCGTGTTGCCGTAACGGCTGTACAGCCCGCCGGTGTCGTACGCCGAAGCGGCGGACAGCGTGCCCGGCTCCCAGTAGTTCTGGGTGTCGAACAGGTTGTTCTGCGCGAACAGGTCCTGGATCTGGGCGCACACGGTGGGCGTCGCGGATGCCGGCCGAACCGCCTGTGCCCGCGCACTCGCCGGCGCGGCGACGGCCGGGTGGTCCAGCGGCGTGTGCGCGGGGGTGAGGTGGGTGAGGTCGTTGAGGCCGACGACACCCGCGACGTTCGACGGCACGAGCGGTGCGGCCGTGTTGGCGTAGGCGGTGCGGCCGTCGGCGAGGGTGTAGCCGGCAAAGTCGATGCCGAACGCGTGCTTAGCCTGCGCGATGGTCGCGGTGACAGGCAGCATCAGACCATCGGAGCTGAGCGGACCCGCCACAAGCCCCGCGGCGGACAACTGGCGACTGACCGCGGCAACGGTCGACGGGCTGGCACCGAACATCGGCCCGAACTGGCCCTTGGCCAGATAGTGGTGGTAACTGGCACTTCCCGGTGTCGACACGCCCGCGACGAAGGCGTTCAACCCGGCGGGATCACGAGGTGTCAGCTCGACGTCGAGATGCAGCGTGGTGTCCCCGGATGGTGGCGCGGTCCGCGTGGCACCGTGCGGTGCCGCCGGCGCCACACCAACCCGAACCGCGGTGGCCGCCCCTTGCAGGGTCGCGGCGAAGGTCCCCGCCGAGCCAACCCCGGTCACGCCCAACGCGACGGCCGCCGCGACGGTTAACCGTCTGCGCCACGACGATCGGCCCAGCCAAGACGCACTCGGTTGAGCCGATCCGGTAATCGTGTCTGTCATGCCCGCCTCCCCTATCAGGCGCGGCCAGTCCTGCCGGTCGGATCGACGGTGGCAACGTCCTGGCCCGCCAACTCAGATGATCATGTGTGGTCCAACCTAGCCGCCGAACCGTTCCGCAGCAGTGAATATGCGCGTCGTGGTTCCAGCGGGCCCGCTGGAACGTAGCAGAGCCAGCCACCTTTTTGGGTGGTTCGACCCAACGATGGACCATTTGCCGCATTCGCACCCGCTGAGCGACAGCGCCGAACCTTCGGCCATTTGGAACGCCCGCAGCGTGGCACTATGCGCGCCCGGAGAGATTCGAACTCCCAACCTTCTGTTCGGTGTGGGCTCTGCCCGGACACTTCTCACTATGTCGCATTCCCTTACGCCACAACGGAAAGTACCTCTGGTCAGTACCCGTCAGTTGGGGTCGTTTTACACCGTTCTGTGTGGGTAAGGTGTGGTGATGATCTTGTTCGCTGACTACAGATCGCAGGCCTCGGAGCAGCGCACTCGCCGATCGTAGACTGACGCCGTGAGCGCTGACCACCATGAGTTGGAGCCGGAAGACCGGCCGTGGCCACCTGCCTTCTTTGCGAGCGCGCCAGGCGACGGGACCAGCGTCGCGGAGTGGTGCGACAAGCTGCTGCGCGAGGGGTTCGGGCGGTAGCGCGTGACCATCCGCGATACGCACTGATGTGGGATGATATCGCTCAAAGGAGCCGGAGGTGACAGCCGTGAGTGTCGCTGACTTCACCGAGCCGGCTGCCGGCTCCTACATGGCCCAGCTCGAAGAGCAGGCACGGCGTAAGGGTGTCCAACCGATCGCCTCGGTAGACGAGCTGCGCGCGGACGTGTTCGAGTCCGACCAGGAGCTGGACGAGTTCCTTGCCGATCTTCAGTGGTTTCGCCACGAGCACCTGGCCTGACCTGTGGCCTGGATCGTCCTGGATACTGATGTCGCATCGCTCAGTTACAAAGGGCGACTGTCCGAGTCGGTAGCGTCACAACTGGTGGGTCACACCCTGTGCGTCACGTTCGTGACCGTAGCCGAGATGGCGCGCTGGGCCGAAGACGCCGATGGGGACCACGAGCGCGGACACAACTGGTGCACTGGCTCGGGAACAAGGTGGTCCTCCCCTACGACGCCAACGTCTCATGGCGCTGGGGCCAACTGATCGCGGCAGGGGAGCTCCAGGACGACCACGCCCGATCAACGACACCTGGATCGCAGCATGTTGCCTGGTCGCCGGCCTGCCGCTGGCCACTCTGAACGTGAAGGACTTCACCGACTTCGTAGAACACGAGGGCCTGACCATCCTCACGGGCTGACGGCGATGCGCAGACCCATCCCTCGTTGCGCTGTAGTCACCGAGCGGACCCACGACCTCGCCGTGAGGATGACTCGAGCCGTCATCGTCCGCAGCTCGCGGGGCAGAACGGCGGCCCAGAAGCAGCGCGTAGGCGTGCCGGTCCTGGGCCTGGCCAGCAGTCGGCGGGCTTGGCCGTTGGTGAGTTCGTAGACAGTCCACAGCTGATCTGGTTCGGGCTCACTCCTCGATCGATGCGCACCAGCGTCTCCCTGCCGGTCGCGAGTGGAGGACGGTCCGGATTGGTGCCGTCTCCCTCGCCCTTGCCGCACGTCAGCGCTGGTTCGTCGGTGTCAAGGGTGGCGAAGCCATCGCGCAGCGACGCCGAACGGCGCCCTTGATGCCGGCGGGCCGGTGTTGAACGATTACGGGCGTACTGGGAGCGGATGACGGGAATCGAACCCGCATTCTCAGCTTGGGAACCAGTCCTTGATCACTGGCCAGGCGCCTGACCTGCGGACGACCTCGGTCAGGGTTGACCGTGGTTGACCCCTGTTGACCTGCCGTAATGGCACGCTAATGGCACGTGATCTTGTGCTGCCCACACTCCCCCATCGTCCCGACACGAAGCCCATCACGCGGCCGGTGGCGGCGTGTCAAGGCACGCTCTCCCGCCTTGACACGGTGCTGCCGGCCGTTGTCATGCTCGGTGCGTCGGGGCAGCACATAGGAAGATGTCGCCATGCCTGTCTGGCTCACTGTGGTCACCAGCCTTGCCGCCGCTGTCCTGGGTGGAGTACGATATCTCCTCAACTCGCCCAGACGAAGGAACGGCGGTCCGCGCGGGCGACTGTGAGAGAAAAGCTCGGCGAGGTTGATGCACTCCGCTGGTCAGGCGAGTCATACCTGGACTTCCGCCGGGCCACCGTGGCGTTGGAGTCGGCCGCAATCATGGCCCGAGTTCCCAGGAAATCAGTTCAGCGGTATATCAAAGCAGCCGTAGCGGCACGTCAAGCCTCGGAGATCCTTCCGGTTGGCCCAGAGGGCGAACTGGACGGCGCAGTGGATACCGCGCACGACCAAGCTGTTATGGCCGCACTGGATGACGTCAGCAGGCGGCTTTGGCACCCGTGGGTGGCGATGTTGGTTCATCACCTAGGCAACTCACCGGCAGGTCATCTGCTACCGGCTAGTACCGCTCATTGGCCGGTGGCGCGGAGCGTCGACGGGCGTCGATCGCCGTGCCCAGCTCGGGCAGGTCGACCATGTCGGCGATCGTCACGGCCTGGTGCTCGTCGCCAGCTGCTCGGTGGTCCCTCCGCGCCGTCGTTGGCGGTGCCCCCGCTGGGCGCGGCGAAGCCGTGCGCCCGGCGCCCGGCCGAGAGCGGAGCGGCAGGCCGGTGTGCCGGGCCGGCCGGGGAACAGCTGCCAACGTGACCGGACCGCGCGCCGCCGGCGGCGGCGCGCCTTGATCCCATAGAGCCAAATTCGGCAACACGCGAAGCGACAACGAGCCCGACTGAGCCCAGCCATTCGCTCGACAACGGCCGAGCCAGCCCGCCGCAGCGTCGAGGATAGACAGCTCTTGGCGTCGCGGGCACCGTATTGACAACGATTACCGAGAAATAGCTACACCGCCTCCCGTGGTCTGGCCGTCCGAAGTCACTAATGTCAGCCACCGGCAAATCCAGACTAGTCAGTCACCACCGGCACGATTGCCGCCCTCGGCGATCCTCTATCCTTTGCGCGGAACTGTACGACCTGACCATTCGAAGGCTGTGCAGATTTCGGCGCAAAG
>CAVPCF010000212.1:0-17875 GCA_963702275.1 Candidatus Melainabacteria bacterium | reverse complement strand
CGCAGCTCGTCGCGGACGTGCGCGAGGCCGCGGTGTCGGACATCTCGACCAAGAGCACCGAGACGGACGTGGTCACATCGGGTGACCGAGCGGTGGAGCGGCTGGTCCGGGCGCGGCTGGCCGAGCTGTGGCCGGGCGTGCCGGTGATCGGCGAGGAGGAGGGCGGCCGGGCACCGGCGACGGGCCTGTCGTGGGTGGTGGACCCCATCGACGGCACGGTGAACTACCTGTACGGATACCCGTGCTACGCGGTGTCGGTCGCGGCACAGGTGGACGGCGTGTCCGTGGCCGGCGCGGTGGCCGACCCGACCAGCGACCGGATGTGGACCGCGTCGCGGGGCGGCGGCGCCCGGCTCAACGGGCGACCACTGCGCGTGTCCGCGGCGACCCGGTTGGAATTGACGCTGGTGGCGACCGGATTCGCCTATGCGGCGCAACGCCGGGTGCGGCAGGCGGCGCTGTGGGCCGCGCTGTTGCCGCGCGTGCGGGACCTGCGTCGGCCGGGCGCGAGTTCGCTGGACCTGTGCGCGGTGGCGGCCGGCTGGGTGGACGCCTACGTGGAACACGGCCTGCACCGGTGGGACTGGGCGGCCGGCGCGCTGATCGCCGAGGAGGCCGGCGCGGTGGTCCGCCTGCCGGGGGAGGACGGCCAGCTCGGCGCGGACGCGGTGTTCGCGGCGACCCCCGGCATCGCCGACGCCCTGCACGCGGCTCTCGTGGAGTGCGGCGCGGCCACGGTCTGAGCCGCCTGAACGAACGCAGGTCACGGGGCTCCAGGCTGCTAGAGTTCCGCGCCGGGTTGGAGACAGCCCCCGCCCTCACCGGGGGCTACGGCCCTTTTCGAGCCTACTCGATCTTCAAAACGGGTGCCAGCGCGGCGCGGCAGGCTGTGGATAACTGGCGCGGCGGGGCCGTGGATAACTTGTGGGCGTCAAGTCGGCACTGGGCTGCCGGTCAGGACTGGGCTGGCACGGCTGGACTGGGCTGGCACGGCTGGACTGTCAGCACGGGGCTGCGGTCAGCACTGGGTTGAGTGGGCCTTCGCCAGCAGAGACGCGCTGAGTTGCGGCAGGACGCTGTTGAGGGCCTGTTGGCCACCCTGTGGTGTTGGGTGCTTGGCCGCCCAGGCGCTGAGCTGCTGCAGGGCCTGCTGGGCCTCGCTGCTGGGGGTCACGCCGGTGAAGTTCTTGCCGAGTGCCAGGTCCACCGAGCTGTCCTGGCGGTTGTCCCGGACCAGTTGGGTGCACGGCGCGATCAGGCTGACCGTGCGGGCGGCCGACTCGCCGTTGGCGCCGAACCGGATCTGGCCCCGGCACGTCATGTCGTGTTTCGGGTAGAGCGGGTCCTCCGCGGGCTTGGTGACCTGAGGGAAGCCGACCTGGGCGAGCTGGTTGGCGGCCTGGGTCGCCGCGCCGCCCTGGGTGCTCGCGTTGAAGACCTGGACCTTGATGTCGGCGGCCGGTTCCGGCGCGATCTTGTCGAGGGCGTCGTAGGACAGCGGCGTGCCGGGCTTGGGCCTGGGTTGGCCCGCGGCGGCGACGGGCTGGGCCGAGGACGGCGCACAGGCCACCGCCGTGTTGACATCCGCTGCCTTGGCGATGACCTTCGTCCACACGATGACGACGGCCAGCCCGAGCACGACGACGATCACGATGGCGGGTATGGGCTTGCGCCTGCGGTACCGCGCCTTCTCGTGCTCCCGGGTCACGCCTCCGGAGACCACGGCCTCAACCTCCCCCGGGGGACACTGTCTCCCCTGGCATGCTGGACGACCTGTTCGAGCTTCGCTGGTGGTCGGTGCAGATCAGCCTAGGCGTCTCGGCTCGACCGGGCTCACTTGGCTCACCCGTTGCGGGGGAGGGATCTGCGTCTCATTCAGTTGTCGCTGGTGGCGACCGGTCGACTGCGTTCGGTGAGTGTTCCGCTTGTATCGGACCACTGTCTGAGGACGTCGGCAAGGCGCCACACGTTGCTTGACGAGCCATATCTCACCTGGTTGGACCCAACCGGGTGACCCGACGTGTAGAACGCCTCGGAGTGGGCTACCCTCTGGCCGCTCCACATGTCGGCGGCTTCACCCGGATCGATTCCGGAGGAGGGGGGTCGGCGGTGATCTGCAGCGAGACCGCCGTCACTTTCGGCGGCGGGCACAAAATGCTGCGTTGAGACGTTGAGCAGCGCACAACACCAGTCTCCGTGTGACCGCAGGGGTGAGGAAGATGGCGACCGACTACGACGCTCCGCGCCGCAGCGAGGCCGATGAGCTGGCCGAGGATTCCCTCGAAGAGCTGAAGGCTCGGCGCAATGAGAACCAGTCAGGTGTCGTCGACGTGGACACGGACGCTCCTGACGAGAACTTCGAGCTGCCAGGGGCGGACCTGTCCGGCCTATCCGGCGAGGAGTTGACCGTCAAGGTGCTGCCCAAGCAGGCCGATGAGTTCACCTGCTCGAAGTGTTTCCTGGTGCACCACCGCAGCAGGCTGGCCGAACAACACAACGGCCAGTTCATCTGCCGCGACTGCGCCTGACCGGACCGATCCCGGTTCGGCCACGTCCGACAACGCCGCCAAACAACAATTCTGGGCACCCACCCGATCCGGTGGGTGCCCAGACTCGTCTCAGCTCTCGTCCTCTTTCGTGGACTCGTCGACAACCGGGCCGGCTGGCGGGTCCGCCTGCCGCGCCTGGGCCGGCCGGTCGGCCTCCAGTGCGGCCACGAGTTGTTCCGGGTGGCGGGTGCTGATCAGCCAGTACGGTGTCGGGTCGTGCTCGTCGGTCACGTGGATCCAGACCATCGGCCCGACCCAGCTGCGGTGCAGCGCGAACGCGGCCGGGTCGAACGCCGGGCCGAGCACCTTGCGCTTGAGGTTCGCCGGGATGATCTGGGTCTCGCCCGCGAACTCCAGCGGCAGGTGCGCCTCGCCGACCCACAGTTCGCCGTCGTGGACCTCGACCTTCGCGGCGCTGAACCGCCAGAGCAGCAGCAGCGTCAGCGGGATGGTGACGACATAGGGCAGCCAGGCGCGCACGCCCGGGTAGCCCATGTTCACCTCGGCCGCGAGCAGGCCGGCCGCCAGCAACGGCAGCAGCCAGTGCCACCAGGGCAGATACAGGCGCTCCCGGAACACCGGCGCACCCGGCGATCTGGCGCCCACGGCCGCCTCGGCGCCTGTTGTCGCCGTACTCGCGCTGTCGGTCACGGGCTCAGGGTAGTCTCGCCGCCCGTGTCCAGCGTCGAGGTGTTGCTGTCCCGGATCGACCCGGGCGTGCCGTTGCCGTCCTACGCCCATCCGGGTGACGCCGGAGCCGACCTGGTGACCACGACCGATGTCGTCATCCCGCCCGGTGAACGGGCCGTGGTCGGCACCGGCATCGCGGTGGCCCTGCCGGTCGGCTACGCCGGGTTCGTCCATCCACGCTCCGGCCTGGCGGCCCGGGTGGGGCTCTCCGTGGTGAACACGCCGGGAACCATCGATGCCGGCTACCGGGGCGAGATCAAGGTCTGCCTGGTGAACCACGACCTGCGGGAGCCGATCTCGCTGCGCCGCGGCGACCGGATCGCCCAGCTGGTGGTGCAACGGGTCGAGCACGCGGTGTTCCGTGAAGTCGCGGACGCGCTGCCGGACACCGTGCGCGGGGCGGGAGGCTACGGCTCGACCGGTGGACATGCCACGCTTGGCGAGCGGGTGGACGCCCGCGGCGTCGGGACGGAGGACTAGGTGGCGATCTTCGGGCGGGACCGGGGCGGGCGGCACGGCTCGGAACCGGAGGCCTACCAGCCTGACGAGGACGAGTACGACGACCAGGCGGCCGACGACGGCTACTACGACGACCAGGCCGCCGACGACTACGACGGCCCGTACGACGAGGACGAGGTACCCGACGACGGCCTTGCCCGGCTCGATCTCGGATCGGTCCGCATACCGCTGCCGCCGGACGCCCAGGTCCAGGTCGAGATGGACCCGGCGGGCCCGCTGCGCGCGGTCCACGTGCTGACCCCGAACGGACGATTCACCGTCAGCGCCTACGCCGCGCCCAGGAGCGGCGGCCTGTGGGCGGAGGTCAGCAGCGAACTCGCCGACCAGCTCGACGGCGACGGCGCCCGGGTGCGGCGCGAGATCGGCGCGTGGGGCACCGAGCTGGTGGCGTTCGTGAACGACGTGTTGCTGCGGTTCGTCGGTGCCGACGGGCCACGGTGGATGCTCCGCGCGGTGTCCGCGGGCCCGAAGGAAACGTCCGCTCAAGCCGCCAAGGAACTGCGCGACATTGTGCGCGGCACCGTGGTGGTGCGTGGACCGCAGCCGATGCCGGTACGCACGCCGCTGGCGTTGACCCTGCCCGAAGAGATCGCCCAACACATCGAGCAGGCCAAGACCGAACAGTGACTGTGACATGGCGCGCTGGCGCGCGCGGGCCCTGCCGCCTTTACGCGGCGTCTTCGCCCCCTCCACTCGCTTCGCTTGGTTCCGGGGGCGAAGCCGCCGCGGCGGCAGAGCCGGGTGTTGTGGCCAGGTGAGGCTGCCGGTGTCGCGTGGGTGCTGACCGGGATCGATACTGTCCGGCGTGGTGATCAGGGAATCCGCGATCAACCGGCTCATGCGGGCCAGGGTCGACGGCGCGCAGCGCGTCACGAACACCGAGCTGTTCTTCGACCTCGTCTACGTCTTCGCGATCACCCAGCTCTCCCGGCTCCTCGGTGAGGACCTGACCTGGCATGCCGCCCTGCGCGGTGTGCTGCTGCTGATGGCGGTGTGGTGGGCCTGGATCTACACCGCCTGGACCACCAACTGGCTGCATCCGGACGCCCGCGCGGTGCGGGTGATGCTGCTCGCCGTGATGCTGGCCAGCCTGGTCGTTTCGGCCACGCTGCCGGCCGCGTTCGGCGACCGGGGGCTGGTGTTCGCGGCCACCTATGTGCTCATGCAGCTGGGCCGGACCCTGTTCGTACTGGTCGCGGTGCGCCGGGATGCCGTGCTGCTGCGCAACTTCCAGCGGATCGCCGCGTGGCTGGTGGTGTCCGGGGCCTGCTGGCTGATCGGCGCCTTCCTGTCCGGCACCGGCCGGGACGTGGTCTGGCTGCTCGCGGTGCTGGTCGACATGGCAGCGCCCGCGTGCGGCTTCTACACACCGGGCCTCGGCCGCTCGACCACATCGGACTGGAACATCGCGGGCGAGCACCTCGCGGAACGCTGTCAGCTCTTCATGATCATCGTGCTCGGCGAGTCCATTCTGGACATCGGCAGCACGCTGGCGTCGATGCCGTTCACCCCGGCGCGGATGACCGCGTTCGGCTTCGCGTTCCTGGGCACGGTGGCGCTGTGGTGGGTGTACTTCGACCGGTCGGCCGAGGACAGCGCCCGCGCCATCGCGTCGTCGTCGGATCCCGGCCGCCTCGGCCGGTCCGCCTACACGTACTTCCACCTGCCGATGGTGGCCGGCGTGATCCTCACGGCAGTCGCCGACGAGCGGGTCATCGCCCATCCGACCGGGCACGGCGAGTTCGCCGGGACGCTGGTGATCCTGGGTGGGCCGATCCTGTTCCTGGTGGGGCACTTCCTGTTCAAACTTGCGGTGTTCCGGCGGGTCTCGGTGCCCAGGGTGGTCGCGGTCGTGGTGCTGGCCGCGCTGGTGCCGCTGGGCGCCGTGGTGTCACCGCTGGTGCTCGGCATCGCGGCCGGGGTCGTCGTGGTCGCCGTCGTCGTCGCCGACCTGGTCACGCATCCCGCCGCGCTCGGCCAGGACGAGGGCCGCTAGGGCGGCCCGGCCCAGCGCCGCCGGGTCCGCGCCCAGTTCGGCGAACGTGAGGGTGCGCAGTGCGGCACGCGGCAGCGCGTCGGCCCACGCCCGTGCCACCGACAGCGGGTGGACCGCGTCGTCGACGCACCCGGCCACCCCGGTCGGCGCGGTGATCCCGGCAAGGCAGCGCAACGTCGGCGCGGGCCGCCGGGCCGCGACCCGGAGCGACTCGGCAAGTCCGGCACCGGACCGCCGCCACGACCGGTCCAGTTCGCGCGCCAGCCAGGCCGGGACGCCGCTGCTGGCCGCGGCCAGCGCGTGGTCGACGCCGTCGGCGTCCACCGCGTCCGCGCCGAGCCGGGCGGCCAGCGAGCCGGGCGCGTCCGCCGGCGGGCCGTGCCAGCCCGGCATGGCCAGCAGCAGCCCGCCGCAGCGGCCCGGGTTGGCCGCGGCCCACTCGGCGGCCAGGTGCGCACCGAAGGAGATCCCGCCGGTGATGATCACGCCGTGGCGGTCCGCCGCGGCGTCCAGGGCCGCGAAATGACGTTCCGCCAGTGCGGCGCCCACCGCAGGCCTCGGCGCTTCGACGGCGATCCCGACGCTGGCCAGCGGGCCGGCGAACACGGTCGCGACGAAGACCTCGTCCGAGCCGGTGCCGGGCAGCAGGACGGCCGTGTCGACCGCTCGGCGCAGTCCGCTCGGTGTCACGGGAATCATCCTGCCTCGGGGCATCGGCGTGGCCTCGCGCGCGGTTACGCTGATGTGACGGGGCCGAGTCGGGCGGCCCACAACCATCGGGAGCAGGAAGATGTCCACCACGAAGGACGGCTACTGGCGGCGCCTGGTACGTCGGTTGAGCAGTGACGTCGCCGAGTTGGATGCCGACGATCTGTCCCGTGCGGCCGAGGAGTCCGGTGCCACGCCGGCCCGCAACTGCCAGTGCGGCCAGGAGGTCACGGTCCGCGGCAGGCTGCGCAGTGTCGAGCTGTGTCCGAAGGACGCCAACGCCACCCTGGAGGCCGAGCTGTACGACGGCACGGAAGGGGTAACCCTGGTGTGGCTGGGGCGCCGTAGTATCGCCGGCATCGAGCCCGGCCGTACGATCAAGGCGACCGGCCGGATGGCCGTCCGTGACGGTCACAAGGTCCTCTACAACCCCTACTACGAACTGCAGACGACTTCATGACCTCACCAGGGCCGACGCCCGCCGAGCAGTCCACCACCCCATCGCACGAACTGGAAGATCTGGTCGACCTCGACCTGACGCCGGAGGACGTGGCCAAGGCCGAACCGGCGGCCGCGCCCGTCGACGAGAAGGCCCACGAGGCAGAGGAGCCGCGGCCGACGCTGCTGGAGCAGATGGGCGGCGTCAGCGGGCTGGTCTACTCGTCGGTGCCGGTCCTGGTGTTCGTGGCGGTCTTCCTGCCGTCCCACAGCCTCGCCGCGGCGATCTGGTCGTCGGTCGGCAGCGCGGTGGCCATCCTGGTCTGGCGGATCGTCCGCAAGGAACCCGTTCAGCCTGCCATCTCGGGTCTTTTCGGGGTGGCCATCGCGGCGTTCATCGCCTACAAGACCGGGTCAGCGCGGGGTTACTTCCTGTTCGGCATCTGGACCAGCCTCGTCTACGGCGGCGCGTTCCTGCTGTCGATCCTGGCGCGCTGGCCGCTGGCCGGGGTGGTCTGGTCCACGCTGAACGGCACCGGCACCGGCTGGCGTGCCGACCGGATCGGCCGCCGCTACTACGACGTGGCCACGCTGGTGTGGGTGCTGGTGTTCGGCGCCCGGTTCGTGGTGCAGCACTGGCTGTACGCGACCAACCAGGTCGGCTGGCTCGCGTTCGCCCGGATCGCCATGGGCTGGCCGCTGACCGCGATCGCCGTCCTGGTCACCGTCTGGGCCGTGCGCAAGGCCGACCTGCGCCAGAAGGCGCTGCAGCCGGTCGAAGAACTGGCCTGACCCCTATCCGCCGATGGCGGGCAGGCCGACCGCCTCGCGGATGGCAGGCTCGACCTCGGCGGACGCCACGAACAGCAACTCGTCGCCCGCCTCGACCGAGTCGTCCTCGGTGGGCACGATCACCCGGCCGCCACGCAGGATGGCCACCAGCGCCGCGTCGTGCGGCAGGCCGAGACCGCGGGCCCGCTTGCCGGCCAGCGGCGTGTCCTCCGGCAGGGTGACCTCGACCAGGTTGGCCTGGCCCTGCCGCAGGGTGAGCAGCTGGACGAGGCCGCCGATGCTGACGGCCTCCTCGACCATGGCGGCCAGGATGCGCGGCGTGGACACGGCCACGTCGACACCCCACGCGTCGGTGAACAGCCACTCGTTGCGCGGGTCGTTGACCCTGGCCACCACCCGCTTGACCGCGAACTCGGTCTTGGCCAGCAGCGACACCACGACGTTGACCTTGTCGTCGCCGGTGGCCGCGATCATCACGTCGCAGGTGGCAAGGCCGGCCTCCTCGAGCGAGGACAGCTCGCAGGCGTCCGCGAGCACCCACTCGGCCTGCTCGACGACCGGCGGATCGAACTGCTTGGGCTCCCGCTCGATCAACATCACCTGGTGCCCGCCCGCCACCAGTTCCTGGGCGATGGACCGGCCAACCGCGCCGGCTCCCGCGATCGCGACCCGCATCAGTGCTGGTCCTCCTCTGGCGGCCGCGCCGCCGCCGCTGTGACGTCGGTGACGGTGCCGGACACGGCGGCCACATAGACCACGTCGTCGGCCTGCAGAACGGTCTTGGCGGTGGGCAGCACCCCGGTGCCGAACCGCATGACGAAGGCGACCCGCCCGCCGGTGACCTCCTGGATCTCCCGGATCGAGCGGCCGACCCAGCCGGGGTGCAGCGGAAGTTGCAGAATGGCAACGGTTCCGCTCGGATCCCGCCACGCGCTGGCCGTGCCCTCAGGCACCAGGGTCCGCATGAACCGGTCGGTCGTCCACGGCACGGTCGCCACGGTCGGGATGCCGAGGCGCTCGTAGACCGCGGCCCGCCGCTCGTCGTAGATCCGGGCCACCACGTTCTCGACACCGAACGTCTCCCTGGCCACCCGCGCGGCGATGATGTTCGAGTTGTCACCGTTGGAGACGGCCGCGAACGCGCCCGCCCGCTCGATACCGGCCTTGACCAGGACATCGCGGTCGAACCCGTTGCCGACCAGGTAGGTGCCGTGGAACTCGGCACCCAGCCTGCGGAAGGACCGCTCGTCCTTGTCGATCACGGCCACGGTGTGCCCGAGCCGTTCCAACGCGTGTGCCAGCGACGACCCCACCCGGCCGCAGCCCATGATGACCACGTGCACGACTTGCCTCCTCTGCGGACCGGGCAGACCGTACCGAACACCGAACCGGCGTCCGCAAGTGATCGTCATCACCCGTCGGACGTCTGAACGTACCGCCGCCGCTGCGACGCGGCTGGCGAGCAGCGCATAGTCTCTCGATTCGTGTTGAAGCTTTCGACGGTGGCCAAGCGGCTCATGCTCGGCAGGCCCGTCAGCAGCGACCGGCTGTCGCACACGCTGCTGCCCAAGACCATCGCACTGCCCGTGTTCGCGTCCGACGCGCTGTCCAGCGTCGCCTACGCGCCGGAGGAGATCTTCCGCACGCTGTCCATCTCGGGGCTGTCCGCGTACGCGTTCGCGCCGTGGATCGGGCTCGTGGTGGCGATCGTGATGCTGACGGTGGTCGCGTCGTACCGGCAGAACGTGCACGCGTATCCCAGCGGCGGCGGCGACTACGAGGTCGCCACCACGAACCTGGGCGGCAGATTCGGGCTGACCGTGGCCAGTGCCCTGATGGTGGACTACATCCTCACGGTGGCGGTGTCGACGTCGTCGGGTATCGCGAACATCGGGTCGGCGATCCCGTACATCGGCTCGCACACGGTCGTGTTCTGCATCGCCGTGATCGCGCTGCTGACCGTGATGAACCTGCGTGGCGTGCGGGAGTCCGGCGCGGCATTCGCCATCCCGACCTACGGGTTCATGGTCGGCGTGTTCGGCATGGTGATCTGGGGCCTGGTGCGGTCGGGGTCCGGCGCGAACATCAAGGCGCCCAGCGCGTCGTTCCACCTGGCCGCGTCGAACTCGTCGCTGGTCGGGTTCGGGTTCGCGTTCCTGCTGCTGCGTTCGTTCTCCTCAGGCTGCGCCGCGCTGACCGGGGTCGAGGCGATCAGCAACGGGGTGCCGGCGTTCCGCAAGCCGAAGTCGAAGAACGCGGCCACCACGCTGCTGCTGATGGGCACGATCGCGGTGGCGATGTTCCTCGGCATCATCGCGCTGGCCCGGCTGACGCAGGTGAAGTTCGCCGAGAACCCGGCCACCCAGCTCACCGGCACGCCGCCGGGCTACCAGCAGAAGACGATGATCGCGCAGGTCGCCTCCGCCGTGTTCAGCAACTTCACGCCGGGGTTCTACTTCGTGTCGTTCGTGACCGGGATCATCCTGGTGCTGGCCGCGAACACGGCGTTCAACGGCTTCCCGGTGCTGGGCTCGATCCTGGCCCAGGACCACTACCTGCCCCGTCAGCTGCACACCAGGGGCGACCGGCTCGCCTACAGCAACGGCATCCTGTTCCTCGCCGTGTTCGCCGGCGTGTTGATCGTGGCGTTCAACGGTGACGCGACCCGGCTGATCCAGCTCTACATCGTCGGCGTCTTCGTGTCGTTCAACTGTAGCCAGGCCGGCATGATCCGGCACTGGAACCGGTTGCTGCGCACCGAGACCGACCGGTCGGTGCGGCGGCGGATGCGCCGCTCGCAGGCGATCAACACGTTCGGCCTGTGCATGACCGCGTTGGTGCTCGTCATCGTGGTGATCACCAAGTTCCTCACCGGCGCGTGGATCGCGATCGCCGCGATGGTGGCCTTCTACGTGCTGATGAGCGCGATCCGCCGGCACTACGACGGCGTGGCTGCCGAACTGGACGCGTCGACGGAGGAGCACAGCGTCCTGCCGGCGCACAACCATGCCATCGTGCTGGTGTCCAAGCTGCACCTGCCGACCCTGCGGGCCATCGCGTACGCGCGGGCCACCCGGCCGGACACGCTGGAGGCGCTCACGGTCAACGTGGACGAGGCGGACACCAGGGTGCTGATCCAGCGGTGGGCCGATGAGGACTTCCGGGTGCCGCTGAAGGTGATCGAGTCGCCGTACCGGGAGATCACCCGGCCGGTGCTGGAGTACGTGCGCCGGATGCGCAAGGACAACCCGCGTGACGTGGTCACCGTGTTCATCCCGGAGTACGTCGTTGGCCGGTGGTGGGAGCAGATCCTGCACAACCAGAGCGCGCTGCGCCTGAAGGGCCGACTGCTGTTCCAGCCGGGCGTGATGGTGACCAGCGTGCCGTGGCAGCTGGCGTCGTCGGCGAGGGCGCGGGCGCGTGCCGTGCGTGCCGCGAAGACGGCCACCGCGGCGCCCGGCGCGATCCGGCGTGGCCTTGAACAGCGTCGGCCGCCGTCGGCGACCGAGCCCTCCCATGACCAACCGGTGGACAAGCACTGATGACCCAACCGGACGACCTCGATGCGGCAGGCTGGCTGGGCCGTCGGTTCGAGGTCGACGTCGGCTCGGTCGCGCACGGCGGGCACTGCGTGGCGCGGGCCGATGGCCGGGTGGTGTTCGTGCGGCACGCCCTGCCCGGCGAACGGGTGCTGGTGGAGGTCACCGAGGACCATGGCGGGTCGTTCTGCCGCGCGGACGCGGTCGAGGTGCGGACGGCATCCGTGGACCGGGTTCCCGCCCCCTGCCCGTTGGCCCGGCCGGCCGGCTGCGGCGGCTGCGACTGGCAGCACGCCACCCCGGCCGCGCAGCGGGCCATGAAGGCGTCGGTGATCGCCGAGCAACTGCGTCGGCTGGCCGGGCTCGAGTGGCCGGTCGAGGTCGAGGAACTGCCCGGTGGGCCGCTGCACTGGCGGACCAGGCTTCGGCTGGCCGTGGACCCGGCAGGCCAACCGGGCCTGCGGGCGCACCGCAGCCATCGCGTGCTGCCGTTGGTGAGCGACGTTGATGATCCCTGCCCGATCGCGGTGGCCGATCTGCTGGACGGCGTGGTGGACCGCCGATGGCCCACGGACGTGGAGATCGAGGCGGTGGTCGACGACACCGGCCGGCACCACGTCGCCCGACGCGAGCCGATCCCCGGCACCAGGCGCTGGCGGACCAGGTGGCGCAGCGGCGGCCGCGCCGAACAGCACGCCGTCGGCCGGACGTGGCGCCTGCGGGCGGACGGCTTCTGGCAGGTCCATCCGGCCGCCGCGGACATCCTGGCCGGTGTGGTCGCCCAGTGGGCCGCCGTGCCGCCCGGCGGGCGGGCCTGGGACCTGTACGGCGGGGTCGGGCTGTTCGCGGCCGTGCTGGCCGCGCAGGCCACGGTGACCGGCTCCGTGGTGCTGGTCGAGGCGTCCCGGCCCTCGGTCACCGACGCCGAGGCCAACCTGGCCGACCTGCCGCAGGTCCGGTGCGTTGCCAGCCGGGTGGAACAGGCGCTGGTCAACGGCTCGGTCGGCGACGGGCGGCCCGACGTGGTCGTGCTCGACCCGCCGCGCAAGGGCGCCGGCCGGCTCGTCGTGGACGGCATTGCCGGGCGCGGGCCCGACCGGGTGGTGTACGTGGCGTGCGATCCAGCCGCGCTGGCCAGGGACGTCGCCACGTTCGCCGGGCACGGCTACCGGCTGGCCCGGCTGCGCGCGTTCGACTGTTTCCCGATGACCCACCACGTGGAGTGCGTCGCCCTGTTGACGCCGCGTGGGTGACACCACGAACGGTCGACAGGCTCACCGGATCGGGCGGTCATAGACTGGCGCGAACCCGCGATCTAGGTGAGGTGGAGTTTGGTGTCGTTGCTGGAATCCGTGCACGGTCCGGCCGATCTCAAGCGGCTGCGGCCCGACGAACTACGGCGGCTGGCCGCCGAGATCCGGGCGTTCCTGGTGCAGAAGGTGTCCCGGACCGGCGGGCACCTCGGCCCGAACCTCGGCGTGGTCGAGCTGACCATCGCGCTGCACCGGGTGTTCGACTCGCCGCACGACGCCATCGTCTGGGACGTCGGTCACCAGGCCTACGTGCACAAGATCGTCACCGGCCGGCACGCCGACTTCGACCGGCTGCGCCAGCGCGACGGCCTGTCCGGCTACCCGAACCGGGCCGAGTCCGAGCACGACCTCGTCGAGAACAGCCACGCCTCGACGGGTCTGTCCTACGCGGACGGCCTTGCCAAGGCGTTCCAGCTCTCCGGTGCCCGCCGGCACGTGGTGGTCGTCGTCGGCGACGGCGCGCTGACCGGCGGCATGTGCTGGGAGGCGCTGAACAACATCGCCGCCGACCCGGACCGCCCGGTGGTGGTCGTTGTCAACGACAACGGCCGCTCCTACTCGCCGACCATCGGCGGGCTCGCCGACTACCTGGCCGCGCTGCGGCTGCGTCCCGGCTACGAGCGCGCCCTGGCCGGCGGCAAGGCGGCGCTGCTGAGCACGCCCGTGGTCGGCCGCCCGATCTACACCGCGCTGCACGCCGCCAAGCGCGGCCTGAAGGACGCGCTCGCGCCGCAGGGCATGTTCGAGGATCTCGGCCTGAAGTACATGGGCCCGGTCGACGGCCACGACATCACCGCGGTGGAGTCCGCGCTGGCGCGGGCCAAGGCGTTCGGCGGGCCGGTGATCGTGCACGCCGTCACCCGCAAGGGCAACGGCTACGCGCCTGCCGAGAACCACGAGGCCGACCAGATGCACCAGACCGACCCGATGGACCCGGAGACCGGCGCGCCGACCGCCACGAAGAAGCGCGGCTGGACGTCGGTGTTCGCGGACGAGCTCGTGCGCATCGGCGCGGACCGGCCGGACGTGGTCGCGATCACCGCCGCCATGCTCGGCTCGACCGGCCTCGACAAGTTCGCGCAGGCGTACCCGAACCGCTGGTTCGACGTGGGCATCGCGGAACAGCACGCGGTCACGTCCGCGGCCGGCATGGCCATGGGCGGGCTGCACCCGGTGGTCGCGATCTACGCGACGTTCCTCAACCGGGCGTTCGACCAGCTGCTGATGGACGTGGCGCTGCACCGGCAGCCGGTGACCGTCGTGCTGGACCGGGCCGGCATCACCGGACCGGACGGCCCGAGCCACCACGGCATGTGGGACATCTCGATGCTCGGCCTCATCCCCGGCATCCGGGTCGCGGCACCGAGGGACTCGGACACGCTGCGCACCGAACTGCGGGAGGCCGTCGCCGTCGAGGACGGCCCGACCGTGCTGCGGTTCCCCCGTGGCGCGGTGATCGAGTCGGTCCCGTCGATCGACCGCGTCGGCACCGTCGACGTGCTGCGCAGGCCCGCCGACGGCGAGTCGGCGGACGTGCTGCTGGTCGCGGTCGGCGCGTTCGGCGCGATCGGTCTCGCGGCCGCGGAACGCATCGCGGACCAGGGGATAGGCGTGACCGTGGTCGACCCGAGGTGGGTCGTGCCGGTGCCGGCCGAGTTGCTCGCCATGGCGCGGGAGCACCGGCTGGTGGTGACCCTGGAGGACGGCGGCCGGCACGGCGGCTTCGGCTGGGCCCTGTCGGCGAGGCTGCGGGACGCGGGCCTGCCGGTGCCGTTGCTGGACCTGGCCGTGCCGCAGCTGTTCATCCAGCCGGGCACCCGGGACGAGGTGCTGGCGGGTCTCGGCCTGACCGCGCAGGACGTGGCCCGCCGGATCACCGAGTGGGCGGCCGACCTGCTCGGCGAGGTTCGCCCGACGGAGGTGTCCGACACGGCGCCGTCGGACCCACAGAACTAACCACAGTGGACGCGTCCGACGCCTGTCGCGGCGGATGTGGCACCGTGGTGGGGTGCGCATTCTGGTGGTCGAAGACGAACAGCCGCTCGCCGAGGCGATAGCCCGTGGCCTGCGGCGCGAAGGCATGGCGGTCGACGTGGCGCTGGACGGCGATTCCGGCCACGAGAAGGTGTCGGTCACCCGGTACGACGTGGTCGTACTGGACCGGGACCTGCCCGGCATGTCCGGTGATCAGCTGTGCCAGGAGATCGTGGCGTCCGGCGCGATCAGCAGAGTGATCATGCTCACGGCCAGCGACGGCATCGCCGACCGGGTCGAGGGCCTGTCGCTGGGTGCGGACGACTACCTCGCCAAGCCGTTCGCGTTCCCCGAGCTGGTGGCCAGGGTCCGCGCCCTGGCCCGCCGGTCCACCCCTGCCACGCCGCCGGTGCTGCGCGCCGGGGACATCGCGCTGGACCCGGCCAAGCACACCGTGACCCGGGCGGGGCTGCCGATCGAGCTGACCCGCAAGGAGTTCGGCGTGCTGGAGGTGCTGCTGGCCGCCGGTGGCACGGTGGTCAGCAGCGAGGAGCTGCTGGAGCGGGTGTGGGACGAGAACGCCGACCCGTTCACCACCACCGTCCGGGTGACGGTGATGACGCTGCGTAAGAAGCTGGGCGAGCCGGGCATCATCGACACGGTCGTCGGCTCCGGCTATCGAGTACCGGCCGCCGGCCAGGTCGGTGTGGAGGTCGACGGACCCGTTGGCTGAGCGCACCGCGGTAGGCGGTCGGCGTGGACCAGGGCTCCGGGTTCGGCTGACACTGCTGGCCACCGCGCTGACCGCCGGGGTCAGTGGCGTGCTGCTCTGGTTGGGCTGGGTGCTGGTCGGCAACGTCGTCGGCACCACTCCCGACCTGCCGTTCGGCAGCACGATCGTGGTCGACGGCGTCCCGGTCACCGCGACGCAGTGGGCGAACCTGCTGCGCGACCACGCCAGGGACCAGGTGTTGCAGGCCGGTTCGGTGGCGTTCCTGTTGGTGGTGCTGGCGGCCGCGATCCTGGCGTGGGCGCTGACCGGTCGACTGCTCCGTCCGCTACAGGACGTCACAGCGACGGCACGCCGCCTGTCGGCCGCGTCCCTCGGCGAGCGGATCGCGCTGCGCGGCCCACGCGACGAGGTCGCCCAACTGGCCGACACGTTCGACGCGATGCTGGACCGGTTGCAGGCCACGTTCGAGGCACAGCGTCGTTTCGTGGCCAACGCCAGCCACGAACTGCGCACCCCCCTTTCGGTGATCCGCACGGAGCTGGACGTCACCCTGTCCGATCCCGACGCTGACGTGATGGAGCTGCGCCGGATGTCCGGGGTGGTCGGCCAGGCGGCGTTGCGGGCCGGGCAGTTGGTCGAGGCGCTGTTGTTGTTGGCCCGCACCGAAGGCACGGTCCTGGCGGTCCGTGAGCCGGTGGACCTGGCCGGCGTTGTCGCGTCGGCATGGCAGGCGGTCCAGGCGGACGCGAAGGCCCTCGGCCTGTCCGCGGTCTTCGCCACAGAGCCCGCGCACGCGGTGGGCGACCCGGCCCTGCTGGAACGGGTCGCCGGCAACCTGCTGGAGAACGCGATCCGCCACAACGTGGACGGCGGCTGGATCGACGTCCGCACCGAACCGGGCGAGGAATGGTCCGCGCTGCGGGTCAGCTCGTCCGGCCAGCAGATCCTGGACGACCGGGTGGCGGACCTGTTCGAACCGTTCCGCCGCGGCGGCGTCGACCGCACCGCCCAGTCCGGCACCGGCCTCGGCCTGTCCATCGTCCGAGCCGTGGTCTCGGCCCACGGCGGCCAGCTCTACGCGGAACCCGTCGCAGGCGGCGGCCTGACCGTCACAGCACGCCTGCCCGCCGCGCCATGATTTGGACAAGGACGGTGCGGACGGTGGTCGCCCGCACCGTCCTTGCGATCAGGCGGGTACCGACGCGATCCCGCGGGCCAGGAACGGTGCCCCGTTGACCCGTTCGGATACCCCGGTCCGGTCCAGGTAGGGCGTGATGCCGCCGAGCCAGAACGGCCAGCCGGCGCCCAGCAGCAGGCACAGGTCGATGTCCTGGGCTTCCGCGACCACGCCCTCCGCCAGCATCAGGTGGACTTCGGAGGCCATGGCGTCCAGGGCCCGGTCGCGCACCTCGTCCGCCGTCAGTGGCTCGTTGCCCAGTTTCCACAGGTCGGCGACCTCGGGGTCGATCGTCTGGTTGCCCTGCGCGTCCCATGTCCAGACCGCTGTCTTGCCGGCCGCCACGAAGCGGCGCATGTTCTCGCTCACGGTGAAACGGTCGCCGAACGCGGCGTGCATCGTCTCCGCCACGTGCAGGGCGACGGCCGGGCCGACCAGCTGCAACAGCACCAGCGGGCTCATCGGCAGGCCCAACGGCGCCAGCGCCCGGTCCGCCACCTCGAACGGCGTGCCCTGGTCCACCGCCGCCAGCACCTCGCCCAGGAAGCGGGTCAGCAGCCGGTTCACCACGAACGCCGGTGCGTCCCGCACCAGCACGCTGGACTTCTTCAGCTGCCTGGCCACCGCGAACGCCGTGGCCAGGGTCGCGTCGTCGGTGCGCTCGCCGCGCACGATCTCCAGTAGCGGCAGGACCGCCACCGGGTTGAAGAAGTGGAACCCGACGACCCGTGACGGGTGCCGCAGCTTCGCGGCCATGTCGGTGACCGACAGCGACGAGGTGTTCGTGGCCAGCACGCACTCGGCCGACACGTACTCCTCGATCTCGGCGAACACCTGCTGCTTGACCGACAGCTCCTCGAACACCGCCTCGATCACGAAGTCGGCGTCGGCGAACACCGCCTTGTCCAGCGAACCGGACACCAGCGCGGTCAACCGGTTCGCCTCGTCCGGCGAGATCCGTTGCTTGGCCGCCAGCTTGCCGATCTCGCCGTGCACGTAGCCGACGCCCTTGTCCACCCGCGCCTGATCGATGTCGGTGAGCACCACCGGCACCTTGAGCCGCCGCACGAACAGCAGCGCCAACTGGCTGGCCATCAGGCCGGCGCCGACCACGCCGACCTTCGTCACCGGCCGCGCCAGCGCGCGGTCCGGCGCCCCGGCAGGCTTGCGGGCCCGCTTGTTCACCAGGTTGAACGAGTAGAGGCCGGCCCGCAGTTCGTCGGTCATCAGCACGTCGGCCAAGGCGGAAGACTCCGCGTCGTAGCCGGCGGTCAGGTCGTTGTTCCTGGCCAGTGCCAACAACTCCAGCGCCTTCGTCACGCCGGGCGACGCGCCGTGGGTCTTGGCATCGGCGAACGCCCTGCCGCGAGCCAGCGCGGCGTCCCACGCGTCGCCGCGGTCGATCGCCGGACGGTCCACCGTGGTCTCACCGCGAACCACGGATGCC
>CAVPCF010000211.1:0-15487 GCA_963702275.1 Candidatus Melainabacteria bacterium | reverse complement strand
CGAAACCCTGTTCGGCCAGCCACGCCTTCGTCCCGCACCGTCACGGCCAGTCCGGGCGTGTCGTCGCCGGCCTTGGTCGCGATGCCGGCCAGCCAGGCCGGATCCTTGACGTTGGCCGGCATGTTGGCCAAGTCCCTGGCCAGGGACGTGGCCGAGGTGAGCGTGGACGCCCGTGCCAGTTCCGCGTCGAGGGCCGGGTCGGGCGTGTCGACCCAGAGCCGGACGGTGCGGATCTTCGGTTCGTTCGTGCGGTCGCCGGTGAGCCGGAACCGGTAGCCGCCAAGGCGCAGGCCGATGACGAACGCGCCGAGTTCGCTCGGTGTGAGGTCCGAGGGTAACGCGACGTCGACCTTGGCCGGCGCGTCCGTCCTGCCGCAGTCCTGAATGGAACGGATCAGTGCCGCGCCGGCGGTCCGCCAGGCGGCCCAACCGCGGTCCCCGACGCCGACGAGCCAGCCGGCGTTGTCGCCCGGCATGGTCCGGACCTCTCCTGCCCGGCCGGTCGGCTCATCGATCCAGGTCCGCCAGGTGTCGGGCAGAAGGTCAACGCCTGGTCCGAACCATGGTTCGTCGTCGGCTCCCGGAGCGGTGAGGACCGCCAGTGCCGCGGACGACGTCGAGCGCCTGTGCGTCAGTTCGACGTCGACGACCGGGGTCGGCACCGCCGGCACGGTCGGGGCGGTCCGTTGGCGAGCCGGCACTGGCAACCTCCGAAGCTGCGGCGATCCCTGGGTGAACCTACGTGTCCGCTGCTCGCGACACGGCCCCGGTTCCGCGTCGAGCGGGCGGACACCGGGGCACGCACGGTAGGGACAGGGCGGGTCGTGCTCGGCCCGCCGTCAACGATCAGTTGCCAGCCGCCTTGAGCGCATCCCCCAACTCACTGGCCTCGTCGGCGGACATCTCAACGACGAGCCGACCCCCACCCTCGAGTGGGACGCGCATCACGATCCCGCGTCCCTCCTTGGTGACCTCAAGGGGACCGTCGCCGGTCCGGGGCTTCATGGCCGCCATAGCGTGCTCCCTCCGTACGATCTTCCCCGCCGACACGCCCGGCGGAGCGCCGGTTCTGGATGGCATTGTCCCCCATCCGGACCCCGGAGGGAAAACGAGCCGATCTTTTCGTGTCGCGTGACGTGCGGCGACGCGACACGCGCGAGTGCTGCCACCACCCGTGATCACTATCTTCTCACTGCCTGTTGATTGACCGGAATCGGTGTTGGCGGAAGGCGATTCAGTGACCGATTCGGATGATCATCGTCGAGTCGATCACGCGACAAGGCGAGGTGTCCCGTGCCAGGCTGGCACCCATGGCTCCCGTACTGCTGATCACGGACGACGGTGGTGTGCGCACCCTCACGTTGAACCGCCCGGCCGCGTACAACTCGCTCACCATTGAGCTCAAGACGGACCTGTTGGCGGCTCTGCGCGCCGCCGCGGCGGACGCGTCGGTGCGGGCGGTGGTGCTCACCGGCGCCGGCAAGGCGTTCTGCGCCGGCCAGGACCTGAAGGAACACGTCGCCCTGCTGACCGCGGGCGACCCGGCGCCGCTGCGTACGGTGGACGAGCACTACAACCCGATCACGCTGGCCATCGCACGGATGCCGAAACCGGTGATCGCCGCGGTGAACGGCATGGCGGCCGGTGCCGGCGCGTCGTTCGCGTACGCCGCGGACCTGCGGATCGCGGGGACGTCCGCGAAGTTCCTGATGGCGTTCGCCAACATCGGCCTTTCCGCGGACTCCGGCGGCTCGTGGACCCTGCCGAGGCTGATCGGCTACGGCCGAGCGATGGAGATGATGTTGCTGGCCACACCGGTCGACGCGGCGCGCGCACTGGACATCGGCATGGTCAACCAGGTGGTGCCGGACGAGGACGTGGTGAAGATCGCGCACGAGTTGGCCGGCCGGATGGCGGCCGGCCCGACCACCGCGTATGCCCGGATCAAGGCGGCCATGCTCGTCGCGGCCGGTACCGATCTTGACGGCGCGCTGGCTGAGGAGTCGGCCGGGCAGGCGGCGGCGGGGGCGACCCAGGATCACAAGGCGGCTGTGGAAGCGTTTGTGGCCAAGCAGCCACCGACCTTCATCGGCCGATAGCTGTCAAGCAACGACGCCACATGTGCACAACACGATGGGTTGTCCACAGGTTGCCGGCGAACAACCCTTTTGGGGCTTGACAAACGGTACGTTGGAAATGGGACGCCCCCCGGTGGAGTGGCGGGGGCTGCCTCCGGGTGGTCGGGGCGGGGCTGTCTTCGGGTGGTCGGGGCGGGGCTGTCTTCGGGGCGGGGCTGTCTTCGGGTGGTCGGGGCGGGGCTGTCGGTCTGCGAGTGAGTGATACTTGTCGCTGGGCTGGCCGTGGACAGCTTCGAGCTATGTTCCGGACGTGACCCCTGGTGCAGCAGGGTGGTGAAGCTGTATCTGGCCGATCAGCTCGCCGAGTTCGTGATCATGTGGACTGGCCGGAGCGCCAGCAGTCGGTCAGGTGGTCGTCGACCATGCCGGTGGCCTGCATCAGGGCGTAGCACGTTGTGGGGCCTACGAAGGCGAAGCCTCGGCGTTTGAGTTCCTTGGCCATTGCCTTGGACTCCGGTGTGACGGCGGGCACATCGGCGTTGCTGGCCGGGGCGGCGTGCTCGGTGGGGGCGAACGACCACAGGAGGCTGTCCAGGTCCAGGTCGACCAAGGCCCTGGCGTTGCGTATCGTGGCCTCGATCTTGGCGCGGTTGCGGACTATGCCCGAATCGGCCAGCAACACAGCGATCCTGGTGTCGTCGAAGGCGGCCACGCGGGCCGGGTCGAAGCCGTCGAACGCGCGGCGGAACGAGTCGCGTTTGCGCAGGATGATCAGCCAGGACAGGCCCGACTGGAACGCCTCCAGGCTCATCCGCTCGAACAGGGCCTTTGTGCCGTGCAGCGGCACGCCCCACTCCTCGTCGTGGTACGCGATGTACTCGGGCGCGGACAGGCCCCAGCCGCACCTGGCTCGGCCGTCCGCGCCGACCACCGCGTCACTCATCGGCCGACTCCTCACGGGCGGGGACGAGCGCGCCCTCCAACTCGGCGATTCTGGCCCGCAGGTGGTCGACCTCGGTGCCGAGGCGCTCCAGCACCCAGTCGACCTCGGTCATCTTGTAGCCCCGCAGCACCTGCTGGAACCGAACAGCCCTGATGTCGTCGCCGGTGGCGTCGTCGGCGGGCAGCCTGGTCGGCGACGCGCCCGGCGGCAGCGGGGCCAACTCCTCACCCCGGCCGAACACGGCCGACGCGAGCAGGTACACCACGGCCGCCACTAGCACCATGACGACGAGATAGATCAACGCGGTGGTCACGGTTCAAGGGTGGCATGGGTGTCTGACCGAACGCGTAAACGGGGGGCCGTCCTAACCCCGGTATGACCAACCGAACCAAATGGTTGCACCGTTTGGCTGATTCTTAGTACGGTTCCGCTCACCCAGCGCGCACGTGGCAACACGAACGGTGGAGGTGGTCCGTCGATGGCCGTGCACCAAGGTGTCAAACCGCGACACCAGGTGAGAACCGCACTCACTCCCAGGTTCGAAGATCTCACCCGCCATCTGGCCGCTGCGGTGCACGTCGTGGACCGGCTGGCCGACGAGCTGATCGACGAGTTCCTGCGCGGGCCGAACCGGGCCATTCCGCCATCGCCCGGGGTCAACCCGGTGATCGTGCTGTCCGAGGCGGTCGCCAGCAGGCGCCGACGCGTGCTGCGGGACGCCTTCGTGCTCGCGCTGTCCGCCGCGCTGCTGGCCGGGCTGTGGCCGGTGTCGCTGAGCTGGCCGGCCGCGGTCGGCGCCGGCCTGCTGACCTGGACGTTGGTCCGGACTGGAACGCGTCGGGTGGGCACCGGCGGCTGGGTGCTGGTCGTCGTCGTGGCTTCGGGCGTCGGACTGTTGACCGTTGCCATCACGACCGGTCCGCTGGGTCGGCTGGTCGGCGGCGGCCCTGGCACGCGGCCCGCGTTCGGTGGGCTGGCTTCGGTGGCGTTCGGCGGGCTGCTGCTGCTCACCGCGTTCGTCGACCGGCTCTACGTGCACGCCCTGGTGCGGGACAGGTTCGGGCCGGGCTGGCTACGGCTGCCGGGCTACCCGGTACCGTGGCCGCCGCAGAAGACGGCCTGGTACGCGCGGCGGCTGGAACTGGTGGCCGGTATGCGCGTGATCAACACGTACGTGCACGACGGCCGTCGGATGTTCGTCGGCGCCGGCAGGCCCACCCACTCGTGGTCGATGGCCGTGCGGCTACGACCGGCCGGCGAACGACCGGCGAACGGCACCGGGCCGCTGGTGCCGAGTGAGATCTACCGGGCCGTGGTCAACGAGGTGCTCATGCTGCGCGGCGCGGACGGCCTCATGCCGGGGCGGCAACCGGCCGGGCTGACCCACGGTGCCGTGGCGCTGACATCGGCCCAGGCGCTGGTCGCGCACGCGGACGAACCGATCGGCGCGGCCATCCTGCCGGACCGGTCCCGGCCGCCGCACAGCTACATCGACCCGGCGTTGATCACCGGGATGGTGGATCGCCCGTTGGAGTGGATCCGGCCGTACCTGTGCTTCCAGGTCGCCGGGCGGCAGGACGAACTCGTGGTGTCCACGTACCTGCACGTCGGCTGCGACGACACCATGCTGTACCTGGAGTGGAACTCCTACCAGCTCGACCCGATCCGACCGGAATACCGGCACGAGCTGATGCGGCTGCGCCGCAGCCTGCCGGTGGTGCTGGAGGCGATCGCCGACACCGTCACCGTGCCGCTGTCGGTGCTCGAACGGCTGCGGCTGCTCGTCCGCGCGGCCTGCGACGTGTCGGGAATTCGGGCCGCCGACGACCAACTCGACATCGGACCGAACTTCGGTGCCCGACGCAGCATCCGGGAGATCGCGGCCGACGGGCACACCCCGCCGTACTTCCAGGACGCGGACGGGATCCGGTACCGGAAACTGATCGAACGGTCCACGCTGGCCGCGGTCGACTACGCCCTGCGCGCACACGGGCTGTCCACCGTCGAGTTCACCCAGCAGAGCATGGCGGTGCTGGCCGCCACGCTGATCAGGCCGGTCGAGTGAGAACGTCCCGCATCGGGGGCCGGTCGGCCACGAGCACCTCGGTGGCGTCCGGCAACCATTCGCCGCCGACCTGAACGAACTGGGTGAACTCGGCCAGCTCATCGGGTGGCGACGGCACTCCGCAGCGGGCCAGTGCGGTGCCCAGGATCTGCCGGGCCATCACGCCGAGTTGCAGCAGCGACCGGTTGCGGTGCTTGCGCACACCCAGGTTGACCTGCGCCAACCCGTCAAGGCCGAACCGGGTGTGCGCGTCGAGCAGCAGCCCGATCTCCACGCCGTAGCCGGCGGCGAAGGGCACCGACTCGGCGAACTCCCGCGTCACCGCGTACTCGCCGCCCAGCGGCTGGATCACGCCGGCCAACTCCGGTCGCAGCGCGGCCAGCAGCGGCCGGGCCAGCAGTTCGGTCACCCGGCCGCCGCCGGTGCCGACCTCGGCGCTCTCCAGGCGCAACGGCCTGCGGTAGAAGCCTTTCACCAGTTGCACGGCCGGCACGCAGAGGATCGGACCGAGCAACGCGGTCACGAAACCGGGGGCGGGATCGACCAGGTCGGAGTCCAGGAACACCAGCACATCGCCGCTGGTGGCCGCGATCGAGCGCCACAGCACCTCGCCCTTGCCGGGCAGCGGCGCCAGTTCCGGCAGCACGTCGCCGCGATGCACGACGCGCGCACCTGCGGCCGCCGCCACCGACGCGGTCCGGTCCGCCGAACCGGAGTCCACCACCACGCATTCGTCCACAACGGACCCGAGCAGCGGCAGCACAGAGCGCACCACGCCGCCGACGGTCGCTTCTTCGTCCAGCGCCGGCAGCACCACGCTCACCGTACGAGAACCCTTGGCACGCAACAGTTCCGAAGGAGTCCACTGCGGACTCTGCCAGGTCCGCGAATCGAACCACGTCATGCCAGGGCCCGCAGCACACCGGCCGGCGGGCGGGTGCCGGCGATGCTGGCCACCATGTCGACGACGTGCCGGGTGCGCCGGACCTCGTGCGCCCGGAACACCCGCGCGCCACGCCACGCCGCCACCGCGGTCGCGGCCAGCGTGCCGTCCACCCGGTCGGCAAGGCCGACGCCCAGCGTCTCGCCGACGAAATCCTTGTTGGACAACGCCATCAGCACCGGCCAGCCGGTCGCGACCAGCACGTCCACGTGCCGCAGCAGCGCGAGCCCGTGCCAGGTGTTCTTGCCGAAGTCGTGCGTCGGGTCGATCAGGATGCCCGTCGGCGGCACGCCTGCCGCGACCATCCGCTCGGCCGCCGCGACCAGGTCCGCGGTCACCTCGGCCACCACGTCGGTGTAGTGGACGCGGTGCGGATCGGTGCGCGGCGGCAGGTTGCCGGTGTGCGAGCAGACGATGCCGACGCCGAATTCCGCGGCGACGCCGGCCAGTTCGGGGTCGGCGCCCGCCCACGTGTCGTTGATCAGGTCGGCGCCCTCGGCACACACGAGCCGGGCGACCTCGTGCCGCCACGTGTCCACGGACAGCACCACGTCCGGGTACCGCGCCCGCACCGCCGCCACGAACGGCACCACGCGGCGGGCCTCCTCTGCCGCGTCCACGGTCTCGCCGTGCGCGCCCGCTCGGACACCGCCGATGTCGATGATGTCCGCGCCCTCGCTGACCGCCGTGTCCACCCGGCGCAGTGCCGGCTCGTCCGCGAAGGTGGCGCCGTTGTCGTAGAACGAGTCCTTCGTCCGGTTGACGATGGCCATCACCAGCGCCCTGTCCTGCGGCACCGTACGTCGGCCGAATCTGGTCACCGTCACGATCGTCGATCGTGCCATGCCGTCAGTGCGCGTTCTCCCAGGCCTGGTAGGCGTCCTGGACCACGCGGACGGCGTCGCCGATGTCGTCGGTGAGGTGCAGCAGTTCCAGGTCCTTCTCGGACACTTTGCCGCCGGATCGGACCGTGGAGGCCAGCCAGTCGTACAGGCCGCCCCAGTAGTCCGTGCCGAACAGCACGACCGGGAACTTGGTCACCTTCTTGGTCTGCACCAGGGTGAGCGACTCGAACAGCTCGTCCAGCGTGCCGAAACCGCCGGGCAGGCAGATGAACGCCTGCGCGTACTTGATGAACATCGTCTTGCGGGCGAAGAAGTAGCGGAAGTTCACGCCGAGGTCCACCCACGGGTTCAGCCCCTGCTCGAACGGCAACTCGATACCGAGCCCGACGGACAGCCCACCCGCCTCGGAACAGCCCCGGTTGACCGCCTCCATCGAGCCGGGCCCGCCACCGGTGATGACCGCGAAGCCGGCTTCGGCCAGTGCCGCGCCCACCTTCTGGCCCAGCGCGTACTCCGGGTGGTCACGCGGGGTGCGCGCCGAGCCGAACACGGTGACCGCCTTGGGCACCTCGGCCAGCGCGCCGAAGCCCTCGACGAACTCGGCCTGAATGCGCAACACCCGCCACGGGTCGGTGTGTACCCAGTCGGACGGGCCGCGGGAGTCCAGCAGCCGCTCGTCGGTGGTGGTCGGCTCGACGAGCCGTGACCGGCGCAGCACCACCGGACCACGTTGCTTCTCCCTCGGGTGCTCCGCGTCCTCGTTGTTTCTCGCCTGTGGTTGCGCCGTCACGCTCGAAGTCTAGTCAGCCGGTGATCGTGTCGGCGCCGTACTCGACGTGGCCTGCGAAGCGGCGTCGGTACGCACTGTCACCGTCCACGGTGGCCAGGACGTCGTACCAGCCCTGGCCGTCGTCGACCACGTCGCGGTCCGTGGTCACCGTCGTGCCGGCCGGGACCCGGAACGTCGACGTGTGGCCCGCGCCGGGACGGGTTCCGGTGACGTGGACCGTGGCCGCCGAGTGGCCGCCGTTGTGGACCGCGATGCGCAGTCGCGGCTCGTCGTGCTCGCCGACGACGGTGACCGTGACCTCCACCGCACTGCCGGCCGGCACCCGGCCGGCGAACTCGCGCAGGAAGCCGTTCGCCCCGTAGACGGCGACGTCGTAGGCACCGTCCGAGGGCGCCGGCACGCTCGCCATGGCCTGGCCCGCGGGTGCCAGCAGGTACTCCGATGGCGTGACGCCGTGCGGGTAGACGCCGAGTTGGACGGCGGCCGCACCGCTGTTGGCCAGGCGCAGCGTGACCGCGCCGGTCGCCGTGTTCACCGAGGCGTTCGCGGTCGGCTGGTAGGGAATCGGCCGGGCCGGCCGCACGCCGGGCTCCTGGTGCGGCATCACCTGGGCGCCGATGGGCGGCGGGGTCGGCGTCGGCAGCTTCGACTGGGTCTGGTCCGCGATCGCCTGCAGCTTGGCCGCGTCCGGCAGCCTCGGGATGCTCAGATCACGACGGGAGAAGTCGAAACAGCTGGTCAGGTCGCCGCAGACGGCCCGGCGCCACGCCGAGATGTTCGGCTCGTGCACGCCGGTCCAGCGCTCGATGAACCGGATCACCGAGGTGTGGTCGGCGACCTGCGAGTTCACCCAGCCGCCCCGGCTCCACGGCGAGACCACCATCAGCGGCACGCGCGGGCCGAGTCCGATCGGCAGGCCGTCGACGAACTCGTCCGGTGTTCCCGGCGGCGCGGTCGGCGGCACGATGTGGTCGTAGAAGCCGTCGTTCTCGTCGTAGTTGATGAACAGTGCCGTGTTCTCCCACAGCTTCTGGTTGTCCCACAAGGCTTTCAGCACGGTCTGCACGTAGAGCGCGCCATCAACGGGCCGGGCCGCCGGGTGCTCGCACCAGCGGTACGGCGCCACGATCCAGGACACCCTCGGCAGCGTGCCTGCCTTGGCCGCGGCCACGAAGTCGGCCAGCACGTGGCCGGCGTTCATGCCGAGACCGGAGTTGGGCAGCCACTGCTTGATCACGTTCGCCCGCGCGGCCAACTGCTGGTCGGCGGGGTTCGTGCTGTTCAGGGAGTCGTGGTAGGCCTGGAACAGCCACAGCGGGTTGTCGCCGAAGTCACCGACCCAGCCGTCGAGGCCGCCGCCGTCGCCGACCTCCTTGTTGGCGTAGATCTGCCAGGAGATCCCGGCCGCCTGCAGCCGCTCCGGGTAGGTGGTCCAGTGGTAGACCGGGTTGTAGTCGTCCGGGTTGGAGATGGCGGGGCCGCCCGCGTCGCCCGCCGGGTTGATGGTGCCGGTCCAGTGGAACAGCCGGTTGGGTGTGGTCGGGCCCTGGATCGAGCAGAAGTACTGGTCACAGGTTGTGAAGGCGTCCGCGACGGCGCGCTGGAACGGGATGTCCTGGTCGGTGAAGAAACCCATGGTCATCTCGCTCTTGTTGGCCACCCAGCCGTCCCAGAAGCCGTTGTTCCACATCTTGTGCGTCGGGATCCAGCTGTGGTCAAGGTCGCCGAGGTCCTGGCCGTCGACCTTGGTCGTGTCGATGTGGAAGGGCTCGAGGAAGCCGCCGTCGGTGCGGGCCGGGTCCGCCTGGTGGAAGGTGTCAAGGCCGGTGGTCAGCCGCAGCGCGGCCCGGTCGCCGAAGCCGCGCACGCCGCGCATGGTGCCGAAGTAGTGGTCGAAGGAGCGGTTCTCCTGCATCAGCACGACGACGTGCTCGACCTCGTCCAGACTGCCGCTGCGGCGTGGCTCGCTCAGCGCCTCCGCCATACCGGCCGGCAGGCCGGACAGCACGCCGCCCGCCGCGGCGGCCCCGGCGACGCCCCCGATGAACCTGCGGCGATTGAACCCTGACGACTCGGCCATGCCTGCACCTTCCTCCTACCTGGAACTGCCCAGTACCGCAGGCAGAGGGAACCAGGACCAGAGGACGGCCGCCACTGATTGACCGTTAACGCCGTCTCAACTCGTGATGAACCGCCTCAACACATTCGCGCACCGAGTGATCTGCGCGGCCGGCACGTGTTCGTCCTTGGTGTGGGCCAGCGTCGGGTCGCCGGGGCCGAAGTTGAGCGCCGGGACGCCCAGCGCGGCGAAGCGGGCCACGTCCGTCCAGCCAAGCTTGGCGACCGGCGTGCCACCTGCCTGTTTGATCAACTGCTTGGCCAGCGGGCTGTCCAGGCGGGGCGGGGCGCCATCGGCCTTGTCGGTGACGGTCACGTCGTAGCCGGCGAACACCGACCGCAGGTGGGTTTCCGCCTGGTCGAGCGACCGGTCGGGCGCGAACCGGTGGTTCACGGTCAGCACGCACTCGTCCGGTACCACGTTGCCGGCCACCCCGCCGCGGATGCCGACCGCCTGGAGTGCCTCGCGGTAGTGGCAGCCGTCGATCTCGGGTCGGCGCGGCTCGTAGGTGGCCAGCCGGTCCAGCACGGTGCCCATCGCGTGCACCGCGTTGTTCCCCAGCCAGGCGCGGGCGGTGTGTGCGCGGTGGCCGGCGGTGCGGACCTCGATCCGCATCGTGCCCTGGCAGCCGGCCTCCACCACCGCGCCGGACGGCTCGCACACGATCGCCAGGTCGCCGCGCAGCCAGTCCGGCAGTTCCCGCTCGATCCGGCCGAGGCCGTTGCGGGCGGCCTCGACCTCCTCGCAGTCGTAGAACACGAAGGTCAGGTCGTGTGTGGGGTCGGTCACGGCGGCGGCCATGGTGAGCAGGACCGCGTCGCCGGACTTCATGTCCGCCGTGCCGCAGCCGTGCAGGATCTGGTCCTTGCCGGTGCCGGTGCGGTGGTGCGGCAGGTTGTCGTTGACCGGCACCGTGTCCAGGTGGCCGGCGAACACCACCCGCTGCGGGCGGCCCAGGTTGGTGCGGGCCAGCACGGTGTTGCCGTTACGCACCAGTTCCAGGTGGCCTGCCTGGGTTCTGATGGCCTCGTGGACGGCGTCGGCGAGATCGGTTTCGTTGCCGGACACGCTGGGCATGTCGACCAGTGCGGCGGTCAGGTCGATCGGATCGGCGGACAGGTCGATGCTCACCGACCCAACAGTAGTGCGTAGCGTGGTGTCCGCCCGGATCGCCAGAAGGGACCCCGTGATGCGCCAGATCGGTTGCGCACTGGCCTGCGTCGCGCTGGTGCTGCTGGCCGGTTGCGCCGACAACCAGCCGGGCGACCAGAACCCCACCCCCGGCTACACCAACAACGTGTCCGACCTCCGGGTCAAGGTGCCGGCGCTGAAATCCGACCCGTGCCGTGGTTCGCGCGCGGACCAGCTGTTCACCAACTGCGGCCGGTACGTGACCGAGGTCGCCAACACGATCGGCGCCCTGCGGGCCGACCTGCCCGGCCAGGACGGCGAGATCACCGTGCTGCAGGGTGCCGTGAACAGCTATCAGCAAGCCGGCTGCGACAGCGCGACCAGTCCGACGTCCGCGCAGCGCAGGGACTGCCCGAAGGCACTCACCTCGATAGGGACGGAGCTGGACCGGCTCGCCCGGGCCCTGGCCAGCCTGCCGACCAGCGGCTGACTACGGTGGTCGGCGTGCTTACTACTGACGGCGCGCACGGCGTCGGCCTGGCGACGGTGACCACCGGCGGCGCCGTGCTGGACACGTGGTTCCCGCAGCCGAAGCTGGGCACGGCCGAGCCGGCCGGCACGGTCCGGTTGACCCCGTCGGAGGCTGTTGCCGCGTTGGGCGCGGCCGCCGACATCCTCGGCCCGGACACCGACCGGGGTGTCGAGGTGGTGGCCGTGCGGACGTCGATCGCGTCCCTGGCCGCTCCGGCGGTCGATGCGCACGACATGTACCTGCGGCTGCACCTGCTGTCGTGGCGGCTGGTCCGCCCGCATGGCCAGAACCTGGACGGCGTGTTCGGCCTACTGTCCAATGTGGTCTGGACGAACTATGGCCCGTGCCCCGTGGACGGCTTCGAGTCGACCAGGTTGGCATTGCGTTCTCGTGGGCCGGTGACCGTCTTTGGGGTGGACAAGTTCCCTCGAATGGTGGACTACGTGTTGCCAACGGGCGTGCGGATCGCCGACGCCGACCGGGTTCGGTTGGGGGCGCACCTGGCCAGCGGCACCACGGTTATGCATGAAGGCTTCGTGAACTTCAACGCCGGGACGCTGGGTGCGTCCATGGTGGAGGGTCGCGTCAGCGCTGGTGTCGTCGTCGGTGACGGTTCGGACGTCGGCGGCGGCTCGTCGATCATGGGCACGTTGTCCGGCGGCGGCACCACCACCATCGCCGTCGGCGAACGGTGCTTGATCGGCGCCAACGCCGGCATCGGTATCTCTCTGGGCGACGACTGTGTTGTCGAGGCGGGCCTGTACGTGACGGCCGGCACGAAGGTCACGCTGCCGGACGGACGCACGGTGAAGGCCCGAGACCTGTCCGGTTCGGACGGCCTGTTGTTCCGCCGCAACTCCACCACCGGCGTGGTGGAAGTCGTGCCCCGCACGGGCACCCGCATCGAATTGAACGTTGCCCTACACGCAAACCAGTAATCTGTCAGACACGGTCGGTAGTGTCGTCGCATGGCCCTGCCCCTGAGCGGCAAACAACTGAAGAACCTGACCACCCGCCTACGCGAGGGCCAGGAAACCCCGGACGACCTCCACGCCCTCGCGGACGTTCTGATCCACTACCGACGGGTTCTGGCTGCCGCGCACACCGAGATCGAACGACTGTGTGCGGCGATGCCACACGCCGAACCGATGGCACCCAGGGTCAAGACCTTGAAGACCACGATGGAGAAGCTGCACCGGCAACCGGAGTTGCGGTCACTCGCCCAGATCCGCGACCTGGCCGGGATGCGTGGGCGGAACTGTTCGAACGAGCAGCCGACAAACTCGGTCGAGGGCTGCGATACGGCGAGTCCGTGGAAAGCCTGCCGGGCGCGGAGGCAGTCCTGTTCGTGGCAATCATGCAGCACGAAGCAGATTCGATCGATGCACGCGAACGCCTACCCCCGGTAGGCGACTACAAGAACGTCGTGGAGTCGGCACACTCCCACCTTGATCAACTGTCGAAATTCCTGGAGGAACTACTATGAGCGCCATGGTGCATGTCGTGCTGGTCTACCAGCGGGAAGAGGGGCGCCTCCACCTGCAGGAGAGCTACGACGACGGCGACACCGCGATGCGACGCCGGTTCGTGCTGGAGCGACTGCCCGAGTACGCCGACATGGAGGTCGTCGTGCTGTCGGCCGACTCGATCGAGACGCTGCACGAGACGCACGGTCGCTACTTCTACACCGTGTCCGAACTGGTGCAGAAGCTGCGCGAAGCGCTCGACGCCGCCTAGTCAGCGGGCGGGGTGGTTCGGTTGGCGCCGAGTGCTGGGCGTAGTAGGGCGTAGAGCGCGGCGGACAGTAGGAAGCCGACCAGGAACGTGATGTCGCCCAGGCCAGGCACCTGCTTGGCGACGACGCCGACGAAGTCGGTCTGGTTGGAGAACAGCAGGATCGACGCTGCCATGCCGACCAGCATCGCGATCGGGCCTGCCCAGTTCTGGTACCACTTGGCGTACAGCAGGGTGTCGATGCGCTGGCCTCGTCGCAGGTACTGATCCGTGAACATCACGCCGAGCCATGGGCCGATCCAGTAGGCGATGATCAGCAGGAAGTTCTCGTACTTCTGGCCTGCGTCGTGCAGGCCCGACCAGGCCAGCAGGAAGCCGATCACGCCGAACACCACCGCGACCAGCGCGCGCCGCAACGCCAGCGGCAGCCGGATGCCCAGCGTCAGGAACGACATCGCGCCGGAATAGATGTTCAACACATTGGCCGAGACGGCGCCCAGCGCGATGGCCAACAGGGTCAGGTCGCCGAGCCACCCGGGCAACTGGCCGGTGAACGCCGCTGTCGGGTTGCCGCTGGTGATGCCGAGGGGCGCCACCGATGCCGCGCCGACGATCTCCAACAGCATGCACGACACGAACACCCCGAGACCGGCCCACAGCCCGGTCATCTTGGGGCTCACCTGAGCCGGCAGGTAACGGGTGTAGTCCGAGGCGTACGGATTCCAGCCGGCCGCGTAACCGAACGCGGCGCCCGCCGTGATCAGAAAGCCGCCGGGGAGCGGCTTGCCCGGCAGGCCGGTGGTGTGTGTCCTGGAGAACAACACAACTGTCGCGAGCACGAACACGATTCCCAGGAACACCAGGGCGTACTTCTCGAACGCCTGCACCAGGTTGTGCCCGAAGAACGCCACGGCCACCTGCACAAGAACGACGATCACCAGGCCGAGCAGCGCGGGCATCCCCGTCAAGGCAGCAAGGGCGAACGCGCCGCTCACGCTGTTCACCGCGAACCAGCCGATGCCGGCGGTGATCGCGTTCAGGCCGGCCGGCAGCACGTTGCCCCAGTAGCCGAAACCGATGCGGGACAACACCATCTGCGGCACGCCGTGACGGGTCCGCGCGCGGACAGCACGCCGTGCGACAGCGAGCCGAGCAGGTTGCCGATCAGCAGCGCCAGCACGGCCTGCCAGAAGCTCAACCCGAAGACGCCGACGCCGAGGATGCCAACGAAGATCGTGGCGAACTCCAGGTTCGGCGAGGTCCACGTCCACATCAGCTGCAACGGCGTGCCGTGCCGGTCGCCTGCCGGGATGAACTCGACGCCGCCGGGTTCCACCGCGCCGATCCGGTCGCCGTAGGTGCCCTCGCGGACGGGTTCGCCTGCGACGGCGCCGGTCTTCATCAGGTCAGCCAACGGAGATCGCCGCCAATTTCGCTTGTAGGTAGTCGCTCCAGACGACGGGCGGGTAGCTGGTGGCGCCGATCGGCGCCGGCAGCGACTCGATCACCGCGTCGTGGTCGGCCTCGTAGAAGTACACGAGGGACAGCAGTTCCTCTTCCGGCGCGTCGGCGGGCGGGGCGAGCACGCGGTGCCGGGTGGACCGCCAGCGGTCGCCGGTCCAGCGCGCCATCAGGTCACCGATGTTGATCGTGAAACTGTCCGGGTCGAACGGGGCGTCCACCCACCGGCCGTCCGTGGTGTAGACCTGCAGGCCGCCGAGGCCGGGTTCCCGGTCCAGCACGGTCACCGTGCCGAAGTCGGTGTGCGGGCCGATCCGGTACTGGCCTGGCTCTGGCGGCCCGACCCGCCGCAGCGGCGGGTACCAGTTCAGGTTGAACCCGAACGTGGGATGCCGCAGGTAGGCGGCGAAGTGGTCGGCCGGCAGGCCCAGCGCCACCGCGCAGATGGACATCAACTCGTCCGACAGCGTCCGCATCCGCCCGAGATACTCGGTCAGCGCCGACCGCAGTGCCGGCACCTCCGCCGGCCACACGTTGGGCCGGAACCACACCTCGTCGGTCTCCGGGTCGCCGGTCGGGTCGTCCGCCGCGAACGAGTAAGACTCCTTCAGGTCGGCCGGGGTCGCGGTGCCCTCCGCGTAGCCGTTGGCCTCGGCGCCCGGCGGGATCCAGCCGCGCCCGCCGACGCTCACCGCGTAGCGGGCCTTGACCTCGTCGGGCAGCAGGAAGAACAGCTGGGCAAGGGACCGCACCTCGGTCCGCAGGGTGGATTCGACACCGTGGCCGGTGACCAGCAGGAACCCCGCGGTGCGCAGCGCGTGGTCGACCTGCTCGGCGACGTGGCGC
>CAVPCF010000210.1:0-12072 GCA_963702275.1 Candidatus Melainabacteria bacterium | reverse complement strand
TCCGGTCAAGGGCTGGGGCGCTCTGCTCCGCGGCCAGCAGGTGGACGCGTCGGGACAGCTGAGCCCGCCACTGCCATCCGACAGCGCGACGGCCGCGGTCCTCCGGGTCCGTGGCGCGCCGCGGAACGCGAGCCCGCCCTCCCTCGTCCAACGTGCCGCCGAGTCGCTGCGGCGCGGCCTCCGAACCGCGGCCGCCGGCCTGCCGGACGACGACCGCGGCTTGTTGCCGGCCATCGTGGTCGCAGACCGCGGTGGGGTCAGGCAACCCGTGTTGGACGACTTCCGCCGATCCGGCATGGCCTACCTGATGGCCGTCGGCGGACTGCACTTCATGGTGGTCTGTGGCGCGGTGTTGTGGCTGCTCCGTCGAATCAGCGTCGGCCCGCGAACGTCGGCCGCCGTCGCCGGGCTTGTCCTTGTCGGTTTCGCCACGGTCGCCGGCTGGCAGCCCAATGTGTTGCGTGCGGGGCTGATGGTCGGCGTCGGCCTGCTCGCCATGGCGACCGGACGCGTCAGGTCAGCCTGTTCGGCGCTGGCCGCCACGGTCGTCGTCCTCCTCCTGTGGCGGCCGGATTTCGCCTGCGATCTCGGGTTCGCGCTGTCCGTATTGGCAACAGCCGCCATGGTGCTGCTCGCGCGGCCGACCGCGCGGGCCCTGGAGCGTCGCGGGGTGCCGGCAGGCATCGCCGAACTCGCCGCTGTCGCGCTGGTCGCCCAGTTGGCGACGGCACCGCTGATCGCCGCGGCCTACGGCCAACTCAGCCTGCCGGCCGTCGTGGCGAACATCCTGGTGGAACCGGCCTTCGTGCCGGCGATGTTGTTCGGCGTCCTGGCCATGGCCATCGCTCCGCTCTGGCCGTGGCTGGCCGGGATGATCGCCCATCTCGCCATGCCGGAGACCGGGTGGCTGCTGGCCGTCGCGCATCACACGGCGCAACTGCCGGCCACCGCGATCAGCTGGCCGACCGGGTGGTGGGGCGGCCTGGCGCTGGCGGCCGTCCTCATCGTTGTGGTGGTGGCGCTCTGCTTCCGGCGGCTGCGGATTCTGCTGGCGGTGGCCGTGGTGGTGCTGTTCCTGGTGGTGGTGCCAGTTCAGCTGATCGCGCCGGGCTGGCCGCCGGACCGGTGGGCGATGGTCGACTGCGACGTGGGCCAGGGCGACGGCGAAGTGCTGTCCACCGGTCAACCCGGCAGGGCCGTCGTGGTCGACACCGGACCGGACGAGGTCGCCATCGACGAATGCCTCGACCGGCTGAACGTCGACCGGATCCCGCTGGTGGTGCTGAGCCATCTGCACGCCGACCACGTCGGTGGCCTGGCCGCGGTCCTGCGTGGCAGGGCGGTCGGCGCGGTCGCGGTCGGCCCGTCCCGGGTGCCGGCGTGGGCGTGGACACAGGTGCAGCGCGAGACGGCGGCCGCGCGTGTCCCGGTGGTCGAACTGTCGGTCGGCCAACGGTTGAGCTGGCCGGGCCTGACACTGGACGTGCTCGGGCCGCCGGCGGCCGAATCGTGGCCGGGCGGCGACGACCCGTCCGGCACGGTGGTGAACAACAGCTCGCTCGTACTCAGGGCGACCACGTCCGTCGGCCGCATCCTGCTCACCGGCGACGTGGAACTGGCCGCACAGGCCGATCTTCTTCAGTCCGGAGTGGACCTGACGGCCGCTGTGCTCAAGATCCCGCACCACGGGAGCCGGTACTCCGCGCCCGCGTTCCTGGACGCGGTGCACGCCCGGCTCGCGGTCGCGAGCGTCGGCGCCGGCAACCCGTACGGACATCCCAGCCCGCTCACCCTGAACCGCCTGACGGCCGACGGCGCGCTCGTGCTCCGCACCGACCACGACGGCGACGTGGCGATCGTCCCCGGCCCGAACGGCGGACCCGCGGTCGTCCGCCGAGGCGACGCACGGGCACCACCGCACGGCCACCCGGCCCGGCCGGCCCTCACCGGTGGCGGCTGACCACCAGGAGAGAGCCGGCCGGGGGAGTGCCGGACCACATCGGATCAACAGAAGGGAGACCGGACTGACCAGTCAACTACAGACCGACGGCTGCGCACGGCGGCGCTGTTCGGCGGCACAAGGAAGGTCGGAACTGGCCAACCGACTACCAACCGAGGGCTCGGCACAAGGGAAGTCGGAACTGGCCAGCCGACCGAGGGCTCTGCGTGCGGTGGCGCTGTTCGGCGGCACGAGGAAGCCGAACTGGGCCAACCGACTAGAGGCCGAGGGCCTTGCGGACGGCGGCGCTGTTCGGCGGCACGGTGGCCTTCGGGCCGATCCGGTCCTGGACCGCGTCCAGGGTCTTCAGGCCGTCGCCGGTGATCAGCAGGACGGTGTCCGCGTCCGGGTCCAGCTTGCCGGCCTCGACCAGCTTCTTCGCGGTGGCCACTGTCACGCCGCCCGCGGTCTCCGCGAAGATGCCCTCGGTCCTGGCCAGCAGCCGGATGCCCTCGACCACCTCGTCGTCGCTCACGTCCTCGACCGCGCCGCCGGTGCGCCGCACGGTGTCCAGCACGTACGGCCCGTCGGCGGGAGCGCCGATGGCCAGCGACCGGACGATGGTGTCCGGCCGGACCGGGGCCACCACGTCCGAGCCGGCCTTGTACGCCCTGGCGACCGGCGAGCAGCCGGTGGCCTGCGCGCCGAACACCCGGTACGGCGTCGGCTCGACGAGACCCAGTTCGCCCAGCTCACGGAAACCCTTGTCCACCTTGGTCAACTGCGCACCGGAGGCAACCGGCACCACGATCTGATCCGGCAGCCGCCAGCCCAACTGCTCGGCCACCTCGTAGCCGAGGGTCTTCGAGCCTTCGGCGTAGTACGGCCGCACGTTCACGTTCACGAAGGCCCAGTCGTCGTGGTCCGCGGCCAGTTCGGTGGCCAGCCGGTTCACGTCGTCGTAGTTGCCGTCCACGGCGATCAGTTCGCCGTCGTACACCGCTGTGGTGAGCACCTTCGCCCGTTCCAGCGACGACGGGATCAGCACGACCGACCGCCAGCCGGCGCGGGCGGCGGCAGCGGCGACCGCATTGGCCAGGTTGCCGGTGGACGGGCACGCCAGCACGCGGAAACCGAGCTCCCGGGCGGCGGCCAGCGCGACCGCGACCACCCGGTCCTTGAACGAGTGCGTCGGGTTACCGGTGTCGTCCTTCACCCACAACCGCTTCAGGCCCAGCGCGGCGGCCAGCTTGTCCGCGCGCACCAGCCGGGTCAGGCCCGGGTCGGTGTTCGGGTACGACGTCACGGTGCTGGGCACCGGCAACAGGTTGCGGTACCGCCAGATCGACTTCGGACCGGACTCGATGTCCTCGCGCCGCACCGACGGGAAGTCGTAGGCCACCTCGAGTGGCCCGAAACACTCGGCGCACGCGAACTCGGCGGCGAGCGGGATCTGGTGGCCACATTCCCGGCAGGACAGGGCGCGGGCGGGGCCGAGATCGAAGGTGGTCCGGACGTCGGACTGGGTGTGAACAGCTGTCATCGCGAGGTCTCCTCATCTGTCCCGCAACGCGGGTCGGAATTGGCACCCTGGCCGTCCACGTCCGTAGTGCGGACGTGACGCCGGGTTGCCGGGGCTTCTTCGGGCCGATCCCTCTGCCCCTCTGGATGAGCAATATTCGGTTGTGTTCGACACGCTACGGCACGACCGCCCGATCCGGCCACCTGGCCCGCACCTTGGGATAAGGCGGCGGCCTAGGATGCAGGCGTGACCGCGCCCGGCCCCGCCGTACACCCGCTGCAACTCGTGCTGGGTGACGAGGACTTCCTGGTCGAGCGCGCGATCAGCGACCTACTGCGAGCCGCGCGCCGGATCGAGCCGCAGGTCGAGCAGCGGCGCGCCGCGGTCAGTGAGCTCACGCCTGCCGAACTGGTCGAGTTGCTCAGCCCGTCGCTGTTCGCCGAGGCCCGGATGATCGTGCTGGCCAACGCGCAGGACGCCGGCAAGGAGATCGCCGACGCCGTCCTCGACCACGCGAGAGCGCCGGGTGAGGGCATCGTCCTCGTGGTCGCGCACACCGGCGGCGGCCGCAGCAAGGTCGCCAAGGAGCTGCCGGCCGCGCTGCGCAAGGCGGGTGCCGAGGTCACCGAGTGCGGCAAGATCACCAAGCCGGGCGACCGGGAGACGTTCGTCCGGTCCGAGGTGCGCCGGGCCGGCGGCAAGATCGACGCCCCCGCGATCGGGGCGCTGCTCGAAACGGTCGGCTCCGACCTGCGGGAACTGTCGTCGGCGGCCGCCCAACTGGTCGCGGACACGGGCGGCGCGGTGGACGAGCCAGCGGTGCGTCGTTACCACACCGGCCGGGCCGAGGTCACCGGGTTCGTGGTCGCCGAGAAGGCCGTGAACGGCGACCGGTCCGGTGCGATGGAGGCGTTGCGCTGGGCGATGCAGTTGGGCGTGCCGCACGTGCTGGTCGCCGACGCACTCGCGGACGCGGTGCGCACCGTGGCCAGGGTCGCCGCTGTCGGCCGGGCGGACCCGTTCCGGCTGGCCAGCGAGCTGGGCATGCCGCCGTGGAAGGTCAAGCGGGCGCTGGCCCAGGCCCGCGGCTGGAGCCAGGAGGGCCTCGCCGATGCCATGCAGGTCGTGGCCGGGGTGAACGCCGACGTCAAGGGTGTCGCGGCCGACCCGGGCTACGCGTTGGAGCGGGCCGTGCTGCGGATCGTCGCCGCGACCGGCAAACGCCGCTGACCAGGAGGTCAGCCAGGGCGTTAACAACGTCGTGACACGTGGGTAGTGCAATTTCCCGCTGGTGTGGGCGACGATGGCGGTCATGAGCCGATCAACGGCGCTCACGCCGTCCACCGCGGGTCGGCGGTTGCGACACACGAACGGGCACCCGAACGGATCCGGCCCGTCGGGTGCGCCGTTCGACGACTACCTCGACCCGGACGGTCCCTACGCCGCCGCCTACGACGAGATGTTCGGCGCCGACGGCACGGTCCGCTCGTGCTACCGGGCGTTGCACGACTCGATCGCCGCGCTGGAGTCCGCCGACCTGACCGCCCGGTCCGCGGCCATCGACCGGGCACTGGCCGACCAGGGCATCACGTTCTCGCTGTCGGGCAAGGAACGTCCGCTGCCACTGGACCTGGTGCCGAGGGTGATCCCGGCCGCCGAGTGGTCGAAGCTGGAACGTGGTGTGACGCAACGGGTTCGCGCGTTGGAGGCGTTCCTCGCCGACATCTACGGCGAGGCCCAGATCCTGCGTGACGGCGTCCTGCCCTACAGCCTGATCACCTCGTGCGCGCACTTCCACCGCGAGGCGGTCGGCCTTGTGCCGGCCAACGGCGTGCGCATCCACGTCGCCGGCATCGACCTGGTCCGCGACGGCGCCGGCAACTTCCGGGTGCTTGAGGACAACCTGCGCTCACCGTCCGGGGTGTCCTACGTGATGGCGAACCGGCGGACCATGGCCAGGGTGTTCCCGGACCTGTTCGCCCGCTACCGGGTCCGTCCGGTCGGCGACTACGCCACCCACCTGCTGCGCGCGCTGCGTGCCGCCGCGCCGAACGTGGCCGAACCGACCATCGTGGTGCTCACCCCCGGCGTGCACAACTCCGCCTACTTCGAACACTCGCTGCTGGCCAGGCAGATGGGCGTGGAACTGGTCGAGGGCCGGGACCTGATCTGTCGGGACAACGTGGTCCACATCCTCACCACCGAGGGCGAGCGGCCGGTGGACGTGATCTACCGCCGCATCGACGACGAGTTCCTCGACCCGCTGCACTTCCGGCCCGACTCGGTGCTCGGCGTCGCGGGCGTGCTGAACGCGGCGCGCGCGGGCAACCTGGTGATCGCGAACGCGGTCGGCAACGGCGTCGGCGACGACAAGCTCACCTACACCTACGTGCCGGAAATGGTGAAGTACTACCTCAACGAGAAACCGCTACTGCCCAATGTGGACACGTTCCGGTGCTGGCTGCCCGACGAACTTGGCCACGTGCTGGCCAACCTGGACGAACTGGTGGTCAAGCCGGTCGAGGGTTCCGGCGGCTACGGCATCGTGTTCGGTCCGAACGCGACCGCGAAGGAGCTGACCTCGCTGCGCCGCAGGCTGCGGGCCAACCCGCGCGGCTGGATCGCCCAACCGGTGGTCCAACTGTCCACCGTGCCGGCACGGGTCGGCGACCGGCTCGCGCCCCGGCACGTGGACCTGCGGCCGTTCGCGGTCAACGACGGCACCGACGTGTTCGTGTTGCCCGGCGGCCTGACCAGGGTGGCGCTGCCGGAGGGCAGCATGGTGGTGAACTCGTCGCAGGGCGGCGGCTCCAAGGACACCTGGGTGCTGGCGTCCCGCTCGTCCGACGCGGAGCCGGAACTCGCCGCGTCCCTGACCACGGGGTCCATAGTGGAGGGCCAGCGGCCGGACCTGAGCGCCGACCACCGCCCGGAACCGACGTCGTCTCAGCAACAACAACAGCAACAACAGCAACAACAGATATGCTGTAGCAAATATGCAATAGCAGATGAGCAGCGCAAAGAAGCTGTAGCAAATAGCAAGTAGCAAATCTGCTGTAGCAAAGCCGGGAGGTGACACGTGCTCGCCAGGAACGCCGAGTCGCTGTACTGGATCGGTCGCTATGTCGAGCGGGCCGACGACACCGCCCGCATCCTCGACGTGTCCGTGCACGAACTGCTGGAGGACGCCAGCGTTGATCCGGACAGCGCCAGCCGGCAACTGCTCGGCGTCCTGGGCATCGAACCGCCCGACACCGCGCCGCTGGACGTGTGGTCCCTGACCGAGTTGGTCGCCTACTCGGCCGGCAACACCGGTTCCATCGTCGGCTCGCTGACCAGCGCACGCGAGAACACCAGAGGTGCGAGGGAAGTGGTGTCCACCGAACTCTGGCAGTCGCTGAACTCGACATGGCGCGCGCTGCCGGATCGCCAGAACTACGCCCGCCGCGTCGGCCCGCACGCGTTCCTCGCGTTCGTCGAGGAACGCGCCGCGATGTTCGCCGGGCTCGCCGACTCCACGATGAGCCGGGACGACGGCTGGCGGTTCCTGGTGCTGGGCCGGTCGGTGGAGCGCGCGGACATGCTGTTGCGGCTGCTGCTGTCCCGGGTGCGCGACCGGACGTCGTCGCCGGGCTGGATGACGGTGCTGCGGTCGGCCGGTGCGCAGGACACCTACCTGCGGACCTACCGCGGTGTGCTGGACGCGCGGCGGGTGGTGCAGTTCCTGTTGCGGGACAGGCTGTTCCCGCGTTCGGTGTTCCACGCGCTGCGCCAGGCCGAGTCGTGCATCGAGGAGCTCGACGAACGGGCGTCCGCGCGGCTTGGCGAGAAGTCCGAGGCGTCCCGGCTGCTCGGCCAGGCCCGCAGCGAGCTGGAGTTCCTGCGTCCCGAGGACGTGCTGGACGACCTGCCCGGCCGGCTCGGTTCGCTGCAGGCCGTCATCCGGGCGGTCGGCGAGGCCGTGTCCACCCAGTACTTCCACCCGACACCGTGGGTGGCGTGGGCGAACGCGCAGGTGCTGGCATGACGTGGCAGGTGCGCGTCGTGCACAGCACCGGCTACCGGTACCCGTCGAAGGTGTCCCAGTCGTTCAACGAGGTCCGGCTGACGCCGCGCGCCGACCGGCGTCAGGTGGTGCTGTTCTCCCGGATCGAGACGACACCGGCCAGCCGCCTCTACCGCTACACCGACTACTGGGGCACGTCGGTCACGTCGTTCGACCTGCACGCGCCACATGCCGAGCTCAAAGTTGTCGCGTCATCGGTCGTGGACACCGCCGACGAAACCCCGGCCCCGCACGACGTCACATGGCGCGACCTGGTCGCCGGCACCGTGCTGGACCGCTACGCGGAATGCCTGGAACCCACCGGCTACACCCCTCGCGACCGCGAGTTGGCCGCGATGAGCCGCCAGTTGCGCCGCGGCCACGACCCGGCCGACGCGGTGCTCGCCGCGGCGACGTGGGTGCACGAACAGCTGACCTACCAGCCCGGCAGCACCGGCGTACACAGCTCGGCCAGCGACGCGTGGCACGCGAAGGAGGGCGTCTGCCAGGACTACGCCCACGTCACCCTGGTCCTGCTGCGCGCGATGGGCATCCCGGCCCGCTACGTCTCTGGTTACCTGCACACCCGCCCGGAGGCCGCGCTCGGCCAGAAGGTCAGCGGCGAGAGCCACGCGTGGATCGAGGCGTGGACCGGCGGCTGGTGGGCGTACGACCCCACCAACGACATCCCGGTCGGCGAACGCCACGTCTGGGTCGCCACCGGCCGCGACTACGCCGATGTGACCCCGTTGAAGGGCATCTACTCCGGCACCGGCTCGTCGGCCCTCGAAGTCACCGTCGACGTGACCCGCCTGGCCTAGACACAACCGTGCCGCCCGGCCTGCTGGCGGGGCGGCACGGTGAAAGCTAGGTCAGAGCGCGTTGATCCGCTTCGCCATGGCCGACTTCTTGTTGGCGGCCTGGTTGTCATGGATCACGCCCTTGCTGGCTGCCTTGTCGAGCTGCCGGCCCGCGTCGCGGAGCAGTTCGAGGGCCTTGTCCTTGTCACCGGCGTCCGCCGCCTCGCGGAACTTGCGGATCGCGGTCTTCACCGACGACTTGACGGACTTGTTGCGCAGCCGGGCCGCCTCGTTGGTCCGGATACGCTTGATCTGCGACTTGATGTTGGCCACGCGTGGGTCTCCTTCAGTCTTCGGTGGGATGTCGCACCGCGCTCAGTGGCACTGCGCGGGTATCTCGCAGGCTTCCTCCATGACGGAACGCCGCACGGGACGACCTGACCACGATACAGCGCGCGAACCGAGGTTCCGAACCGGGTACCGGTGACGATAGGAAGGGCAGCGATGAATCCGACCGCCGTCCTGTTGATCGTTGTCGCCGCGTTCGCCCATGCCGGCTGGAACCTGTCCGCCAAGCGGGCCGGGACCGGCGGTGCCGTGTTCGTGTGGCTGTACGCCACGCTGACCGCCGTCCTGATGGTGCCGATCGCCGTCGTCGACGTGGTGGTCGGTGATCAGCACCCGAGCTGGACCTGGCTGCTCGCGCTGGGTGTGAGCGGCCTGCTGCAGGTCAGACAAGAAATCCGTCGCTCACGCTTCCGGCTCGTAAATCGACTTTTGTCAGTCACGAATGGCGCGGGTGCGTCAAGCGGAATCCGCAGCAGGCGTCTGCGCTCTGCTTGACGCACCCTACCAGTTCTCATGAAACAATGGGCTTGCAGAAGAGGTACTATTAAGGGCAAGATATCAAGATACAGGATTGGTTTCCCAAAAGAAGCTCAAGTAGAACGATGCGCGATGGATGAGTTCACTTCCCATTCTCGGAACTGTCACAGTCCGCAATCGAAATTCAACTGACTTGTCAATTCAAGGTCAACAAAGGAGGGCTAGTCGTGGAAATTCGATGGAAGATTCGCTGGACGCTTTTCCTTGCCGCCGGGCTGGCACTGAGCCAGATGCCGGCGCAGGCCCAATCTCCCAAAATACTGCTATTACGGACGCAGAAAATCGACAACACGACCTATTTCCAGGTCCGCATCGAAAGGCCGGCCGATCTGCGGGTCGAAGCAAATAACCGGTGCTTCGGCGGCTGGCGCGATGAGCGTGCCTTCGACCTGCTGCCGCGCCTGGTGCCTCAAGATGACAACACCAAGGCCGTATACGTAACGCCGCCCGGTGATAAGGTCCGGCTTGGAATGCCCTCGAGTTCGTCGGCAAAGTTCAGGGTGGCGGCCCGGCCAAGCTGCTCCTTTTGTATCCCAAGGACACGGGACCGGCTCCCAAGGAAAGACAGTCGCTGGCCCAGTTGCTGCAGCGGCGCAATACCTGGGTCGAAACGGAACTGACCCTCGATTTTGCCAAGGCGGACAAAGTCGCTACGCCGGACAGGTGCTTTTGGAGATTACCGCTGGGGCAGCAGCTGGATAATAATGATCTCGAAGGTAGGTGGGCCGTTGGGCAAATGGCTTGCTTTAGCGTCCTCGCAGCCCAGACGCCGGAGTTCGGGTTCTATCCGTTCGCTAGCGAAACCACCAGTAAGAAGTACAGGGTTTTAGCACCGCCGCAGTTTCAGCAGTGGGACCGGGAGGAAGGCAAGGTTCCGATACGGGCCGGCTGTATGACTACGCCCCCGGGGGGCCGCCGCCATCACCGAATCCCTGGCCCTCCATCGCTCCTACCCCAAATTCCGCAACAAGGATGAAATTCGCTCGATCGACATCAATAAGGTCCTGGGCATCGACATCGCCGAGCATCCCTGGGTCAAGATGATGGCTGGGGCAGAAGCCGACTCCCGAGCCGCTCGCCAAATTGGTGCCCGACGACAATTACTACATTCACTTCAAAAACATTGCCAAGTTCCTCAAAACCGGCGACCTATTGAACAACGGGTACGACCCTGTCGCGGGCCTTGGAAGCCAATAGCCGGGATTTTAACGTCAAGGAACGCTACGAGCAGCAGCTCTGCCTCAAGAGCACACAATTGGCCCGCTTGTTCGGCCCCGCCGTGGTCAAAAGCCTGGCCCTGACCGGCAGCGATCCTTACCTTACGGCCTGAAGGAAGCGATCTGACCATCATCTTCCACGTCGCCAACAAGAATCTATTTCTGGCCAGCGTCGAGCCGCATTTGAAGGAGGCCCGCAGCAAATTCGCCGGCCGGCTCAAGGAGGATAAACAGCAATATGTGGACGTCACCGTGGAGAGCTTCGTGACGCCGCTGCGCCGGAGGCGAGCCTACATCGAGCCGTGTTCGGGGAACACGTCGTCTATAGCAACTCACCGGTCGGGATTTGTCGGGTGATCGACACATTCAAGGGCAAGCACGCCGCCTTGGCCGATTCCCTCGATTACCAGTACATGCGGACCGTCTTTCGCCTGGAAGACCGGCTCGAAGACGGCTTCGTGTTCCTGTCGGATCGGTTCATTCGCACCCTGGTCGGCCCGGCCACGCGCATCAAGACGAAGCGCTGGCTCAGGCCCTCACCAGTCTGTCAATGGTCGCCAACGGGGCCCTGTTTACCGCGTGGGAAACCGGCAAACTTCCCAACAGCCATCAAGATCTGATGGCCTACACGGGCTTGACGCCTGATCTGCTTTTCTCACCCGACGGCGACGCGGCTATTTGGAATACCGAGCAAAAGATCGCCGTGTCCACGTTCTACAACACACTGAATTTCGCCACGCCGCTGATCGAAATTCCGATCACCTTGATTACGCCCAGCGAACGGCGCGAATATGACGAGTTTCGTCTGCGCGACCCGGGATTGTGGCGGCAGTTTTTCGACCCGATCGGCATTCGCATCGGCCTCAACGATAAGGAGGTGGGCGCCGGGAAACGTACATATTGCCTCTGGTGAAATCGACCGACTACAACCGCCTGCGCAGCTTTGCCGGCGATGGCACCATGAAGCTTAATCCCAATATGTTCCATGACAAGACGATTTTGCAGTTCATGTCGCATATTTCGCCCAATGCACCAGAACGCAAGCAGTTGGACGCCCGCGACGGCCGCCGGGAGGGTGATCGCGGGGGCGGGCGCTTGGGCGGGGGCGCGGGCGGGCGCGGACGCTGGGGCGGGGGCGGGGGCTTGGGCGGGGGCGGGCGCGGACGCTGGGGCGGGGGCGGGTTGGAGCGGGACGATCTCGATCGTCGCCTGGAGGGGGCCGCCGACCGGGCGGACGGTGATCCGGAGGCGGCCGGTCGGGGCCGATGCCAGGCAGGCGGCGAGGTCGGCCTCGAGCCCGGCCGGAAGGCCCTTGCCATAGAGATCGCGGACGCTGGACGCCAGGCGGGCGAGGTGATCGGCCAGCCCGCGGGTCTGGCCGCCGGTGACGAGGAGCGAGCTGAAGACGCCGGCCGAGGGGCGCGGCGTGAGCCAGGCCAGCGCGTCCTGGCCGGCGGTCGCGGGCAGCGGGGGCGGCTCGCTGACGTCGAGGCGGGCGCCGATCGCGGTGAGGAGGGGGGTGGCCTTGACTAGGCACTCGGCGTACTCGGCCCCGGGGTCGGAGTCGGCGACGATACCGCCGCCCGCGCCGAGCCAGCACCGGCCCGCCGCGAACTCGAAGGTGCGGATGGCGACGTTGAGCTCGAGGCCGGCCGCCGGGGAAC
>CAVPCF010000209.1:0-16945 GCA_963702275.1 Candidatus Melainabacteria bacterium | reverse complement strand
GCACGCCGTACGACGCAGCCGCCCACCTCGCCCAACGCGGGCATCTTGTGTGTTCGCCGAGACCGGCGAGAACGGCGTGTTCGCCGCGCTGGGCATTGGTGAGATCGGCGGCGCCGTGCGCATCGGCCTCGCCCACTACACCAACTCGGTCGAAGTGGACCAGCTGGTCAGAAGCGTCGCCTGAACTCGGCTGACCCGTCAGGTCCGCAGCAGCACCTTCCCGACCACCTCGCCCGCCTTCATCAGCCGACGGCGCCTGCGCCGCGTCCCGCATCGGCACGACCCGCCCGACCACCGGCTCTACCTGCCCGTCCGCCACCAGCGGCCACAGCCTGGCGACGACGTCGGCCACGATTCGGTCCTCGCCGTCCTCCCCGTCGACCGGCCCGCAGCGCAGTCCGGTCGCCGCCACGCACGGCCCGCTTGGCCAGCAGCGCGGCGACGTTCAACTCCCCGGCGGCGCCACCCTGCACGCCCGATGATCGTCAGCCGCCCGCCGGGCGGCGAGTACGGACACATTGCGCGGGCAGGTAGCCGCTGTCCACGTCGTCCAGCACCACGTTCGGCGCCGTGCCCTTCGGGGCGGCGGCACGTACCTCGTCGACGAAGTCCTGCTCGCGGTAGTCTATCGTGATCGCGGCCCCGAGTGCCTCGATCCGCCGCGGCCCGCCGCGCCGACCCGGCGGTCGCGGCCACCGTCGCGCCCCAACGCCTGCTCCACCCTACCCGCGTGCGTACCGATGCCACCCGCGCCGCCGTGCACCAGGAACACCTCGCCTGCCGACAACCCGGCCAGCATCACCACGTTCGACTACACCGTGCAGGCCACTTTGGGCACCGCAGCCACCTTGGAGAACGTCGACACGGTCGGCACGCATCACCTGCGCGGCTGGTACCACCAACCGCTCGGCGTAGCCACCTCCGGCCAGCAGCGCGCACACCTCGTCGCCCACCTGCCAGCTGGTCATGCCCTGATCTGCGGCGACCGTGCCCGAACACTCCAACCCGAGCACCTTGGGACTGCCGCGCGGTGGCGGAGCACAGTTCCTGCCGCTGCAACAGGTTGGGCCGGTTGACGCGGAAGCCGTGATGTTGATCAGGTACTTCCCCGGCGCCCGGCGTCGGATCCGGTACCTCGCGCCAGATCAGTACGTCCGGTCCGCCCGGGTCGGCTACGGTGATCGCATGCATGGGTGAACCGTTTGGTTGGCGCCCCTCCGCGCGCGCGACCACCGTTGACCTATGGAGAACCCGACCGATGGCCGTTGCGGCGCCTGGTGTTGCGCACGCCGCGGCTGGAATTACGACCCGACGACTACCCGGGCCTGCTGGACTGCCGGCGGAGGCGTGCCAGTGTGTGACCCGCCCGAGGATGCCCTTCGGCGCCCCGTGAACCGACGCGCCGCCGGCCGAGATGCTCCAGAACGGCATCCGTTTCCACTGGTCGCAGCGAGCCGCGTTCACCCAGGAAACCGACGCCTGAACTTCCTGATCCGCCTTGACGCAAGGTGATCGGAAGCCCAGGCACGTACGAGGAACTTCGCCACGACAAATAAGTTCAGCGGCTCGTGGGATCGGAATGCGCCACCAGGGAAAGGGATTCGGTACCCCGCAGGCCGCGATCCTGATGCTGGCCTTCGACCACTTGGGTGCCAAGACGGCGAGGTCGTCGGCCTTCACGGACAACCGCGATCCCTGGCGGTCAGCCGCCGCCTCGGCTACGAACCGGACGCACCTTCGTCTACGTACGCAGGGGCGAACCGGCAACCCAGATCCGGATGCTGGTCACCGCCGAGCGTTTCGCCGCCCACCGCCCGGACTGGAAACTGGAGGTGACGGGCCTCGCGGACGCGGCACCCATGCTCGGCGTGGCCATCACCTGAACAGAACGTCTGGGTGCTGCTTGAGCTCAAGCCGCACCCAGACGGTATTCACTTTGTCCTGTTCCCGGCCGGTCGCCCGGCGGGTTTCGGCGTGGAGCGTCACCCAGGAGCTCAGGAGACCCCGTGGCGAGCTGACGCTCAACAGCGTCGACGTGCGCGGGAGGGGCGTCGCAGCGCCTGCGCACCCGAAAACCCGACGCGGCGACCACAGTCATGACCGGGCCCATACACGCCAGGTTGATCGCGGGCATGCAGCCGAGAGCAGACCGCCGTCTGAGCGTTTCGCCGGAGCATCGCACCACCTGATCCCTCCCGACGCACCGGGGGGCACCCCGGCTGGCGCGCCGCACCGGATCGGCTGGCTCGTCTGACCCCCAGCATGCGCCCGCCGTCTCGGCGACACAAACCAAAGCAACGCCCCCTAACAGCAAAAACCCACTGAACCGGTCCCCTATGGGACACGGAGTCACCACCCAGCCAACACCTGATCCCCCCGAGACGCAGGCGAGCGACCCCCCAGCCAACCCACCCGGATGACCCCACCCGCAGCCACCACTAGTCTGAACATCAGGGAAGCGTGGCAGAGCGGCCGGAAACCGCATCCGCCTCTGAAAGCGGAAGACCTCAACGGGTCCAGGGGTTCGAATCCCTTCGCTTCCGCGAGAGGGTTGACCAGCATGAAACGTCGCGGGGATTGCTGAGCTGGGCGCGAGCCCTTCGCGCAGTCTCCGGTCTCAGTCTGTGGTCTCACTTGCCACGGATGACGGCCGAATGCGTTCGTTCGGGGTAGCTTCGATCCGGCTCTCGGACCCGCAGGCGTGAGGTCTCATCCGGGTGAGACTTGTCTGTGAGTGTTGCAACTGTGTGTTGACCATGAGCCAACCGTGATACAGTGTGGGAGAGGTGGAAACTTTAGGAGCCAGACGCCGACCTGCGCCGCCCGCACCCCGCTACCGGATGTCCGCCGCGCCGCTCGTGGAGGCGGTGGCTCAGGTGAACTTTCCCATCGTATTGCGCGCCTGCGGTCAGTCGACGGGATCTCGCGCCGCTGCAGGATGCCCTGTTCGACTTGTTCCCCTACATGAACCAGCAGGTCGTGCAACAGGTGTCCACCACCACCGGTCCTGCCGGCCCGGCGGCGCCAGATGCCCAGTCGTCAACGGTGTATGTATTCACGGATGATGCACGGATTACTCATCTGTGACCGTGAGTAGCGCTTCGCTGACGGTCGGTCCCGAACAGGCGGGTGTCCATGACTTCGCGGGACGGTTTCGTAGTGTGTGCACCGCCTTGCGTGAGGCCGGTCAGGTCCGCCGCTGTGATTTCCCGGAGTGCGTTACCTCGACCTTGTTGAACTCGATCGATGAGCTGCGGTGACTGGGTCAGCTGAACCGTTCAGACCTCGTTGGCTGACAACCTAGCGAGATCGGCGCCAACAACGTGATCCCGTCGTTGACCGAGACGCGGCTGCAGCATGAGCCCCAGGGAGCGCTTGCAGGCCTTGAAGGGGCAGGTTCAGGGGATCATTAGGGACTGGGGCTAAACTGCTGTATTTCGTATAATGAAAGGCGCGCCGCCACGGCCAGTTGACGAGCGTGCGTTTCTGTTTGACATGGACACATTTGTGACCCCGGCGCAACCGTTTGATGTACAAGGACTTAACTGAGTAGTATCAACGTATTTTGACTGAGAATAGAAAGTGTTCCATTGGGGAGCTGCCCAGGAGGCCGAACCCGCTTCGGCTACGAGCTGGTCGCCCACACGAGGACTGAGCACGAACGGTACCTATGCGTATGCAGGCGCGGTTGCCCTTGTGCCTGGGCTGTACGGTCTGAGCAGCACCGTTCGTAGTCGAAATGCGGAATGTGCGAGGGTGACGTATTCCGAAGCCAGTTCACTTCGTGGCCGGCGTCTGCCCCCAGCTTCCGGCTAATCTCCAGACCGTCGCGCCTTCCGGTGCTTGTCCAGCGCGTGCGTGCCCTTAGGAGGCCCTGGTCCACGCGAGACCTGGTGGATTTGATCGGGACATCCCAGATTCCGTCGCATGTTGATACAGTGGGCGCGTTACGTCCCATTCCCGCGATGCGGCATCACGGTAGTCATCGTCAGCGTACTCGTCCGGCGAGTACGTGTCGCCGGATCACCGGCCGCCCTCGCGCTGGCACTCGATCATTCTGCTGACGCGGGCGAACGCGCAGTCGACCTGCTGGCTGCCGGCGATCGGGCGAAGGGTCCCGCGGTCGCCACCGATATAAATGGTCCTCGTCCCGATACGCTCGCACCGAGCGACGACTGGCCAGCGTTGCCTGGACTCGGGAGTTGAGCCGACGAATCTATCGAAGAGCCTGATCGTCACTCGGACAGCTTGAGGGCAGGGGCTGGCGCCAGGGCTGCCAGCTCTTCTTGGAGTTGCCCCACAATCATGTTGAGTTCGCCGAGGGGCAGCCCGTTGAGCGCCGTGACGTACATGGTGTGTGGCTTTCGGCAGAGCAGGACTCAATTCGCATGGAAGGCACCGCTGGATCGTCGTTCGGCGTCGAACTCAAGCCGGTGTACGTGGACGACCCGCCCGATTACATGGGTGTCCGCGCCATGAAATTCCTCATCGACGGTAGCGGTGCTCACCTTTGTGCCGACGCAACAAGCGTGCACGTCACCTCCGAGGTCGTTGACGTTGCGGTGCATGCGACGTGCTGTGTACCTGACTCCACTCGGCGGCTCAAGACTCGGTCGGGGTTGCGTTACGATCGTCCGGCAGTATCCGAGCGATACGTGCCTCTGGCCCGGTCCCTCGCGGATCGAATTAAAGCGAAAAGGCGCCGATCAGCGGCCGAGCCTGTCCGGGATGTTCTGGCTACCTTTCGGACAAAGGCCGATGGTGGGGCGGAATACACGCTCGTTGCGGTTCTTCCCCATCGAACTGCAACCCCTGCAATGATTGACACTACTCGTGAGTGGTCGTCGGAGGCGGCGCTTGAGGTCCCGAAAGCCCTCGGGCATCCTATGAAGATCGATGCCTATCCTGACGACCGGATTTCGCTGGCGTATGTTGAGGAGTCGTTCAGCTCGGACATATCGAGTGTGAGTTGGCCACGAACAAGCCCGGCCCCATTGGTGAAGTATAACGAAGCCAGTCGACGTCATCGTTACTAACTGCCCGAACGCCGTCATGAATCGAATGGTCCCGCTGTAGCGAAGTGCGGACGTCAGGCGACAGAGTGACATCTGTGAGCAGGGACAGAGCAGGTCGAACACTCGTAGTACCGCGCACGTCCGGTGCAGTTGGCCGGACACAGCGGCGGGCACTTCTGTGCCGCGTGCAGTCCGGCCGCACGGTCGGGCCTGGTGCCCGTCGGCGCGCCATGACGGATCAGCGCAACCGTGCTCGTAATTCTGACGCCGCGCCGTCTGCTGACCCGAATACTCCGGCATCGCCCCGTCCCCCGCGGCGGCCAGCAGCGAGCCCCCCCGCGCGCCAGCCGCCAGCGCGGCGCGGCCCCACGCCCCTGCGCCGCGCCAGCGCCGTACGCATCAGTGTCTTTAATCTCCTCGATCTCGAACGGCTCGATCTCCTTCTCGTCCACGCGAGGGGCCTTGACGATGTCGAAACGGGGTTCTCGCTGATGACCTTCCGCTTGCGGGCCTCCCGGAATGCAGGCAGTTCGTGCCGTCCGGTGGACCTAATGGGCGGTCCCGCCCTCCAAGCAGACCCTCTCATCATCTTCGCGTAGAGCTTCTCGAAGTGTTCCGGCTGGATCTTGTCCATCCGGTGCGCACCAACGCGGCTCTTCTAGTTAGGCGGGGGTCGAGGCAGCCACGCTCTCGCCGGGTAGTAGCACAACGGGTGCGTAGTCGTTGGTCGACCGGGTCACGGAATCCGTAGGCGAGGCGGGCTTCAAGCTTAACGACCCGGTTGATCCCCTCACTGGCCGCGTTGGTGATCCCGGTACGGATGCAACGCCTCGATCTTACCCCACCAGGTTTGCACGGTCCTGGCCAGACGCTGGACCTCCTCGACGCCACCGTCCACGCAGACGGTGCCGACCCGGAGCAGCCGGGCAGAGATCAAGGTCCGGTCCGCGCCGGTACGGGCGAGCGCGAACAGGTGACGCAACTCCTCCTTGGCCACCCACGCGGCCAGCACCGCAGGACCGATCTCATCAAGATCTTGGGTGAATCCGCGACCATCTCACGGACCTTGTCGCGGCGACGGTTCTCGACGTTGACCTTGAGCTTGTTGCGCAGGTCCCATTTCCGGTCACCGGCTCGCCCGCGCCGACCCCGCACCTGCGCGGTACGCCGCGCGCGGACCTCATCAATCACGCTGTTCGCCAACTGGAACCACGTGAAAGCTGATCGACCACGCAGGACCGCGTGCGGCAACGCCGCGGTGACAGCCGCCTTGAACACCGAGCACGGTCCCAGCCGTCTGTCACCGCGGCGTTGCCGCACGCGGTCCTCGTGGTCGATCACTTTCACGTGGTCCAGTTGGCGAACAGCGTGATTGATGAGGTCCGCGCGCGGCGTACCGCGCAGGTGCGGGTCGCGCGGGCGAGCCGGTGACCGGGAATGGGACCTGCGCAACAAGCTCAAGGTCAACGTCGAGAACCGTCGCCGCGACAAGGTCCGTGGGATGGTCGGGACTTGCCGATCTTGATGAGATCGGTCCTGCGGTGCTGGCCGCGTGCGTCCAAGGAGGAGTTGCGTCACCTGCTCGCGCTCGCCCGTACCGGCGCGGACCGGACCTTGATCTCTTCCCGGCTGTTCCGGTTCTACACCGTCTGCGTGGACAGTGGCGTCGAGGAGGTCCAGCGTCTGGCCAGGACCGTGCAAACCTGGTGGCCCCAGATCGAGGCGTTCATCCGTACCGGGATCACCAACGCGGCCAGCGAGGGGATCAACCCGGTCGTTAACTTAAGCCCGCCTCGCCTACGGATTCCGTAACCCGGTCAACCAACGACTACGCACCGTTGTGCTACTACCCGGCGAGGACGTGGCTGCCTCGACCCCGCCTAACTTCGAAGAGCCGCGTTGGTGCGCACCGGATGGACAGATCCAGCCGGAACACTTCGAGAAGCTCTACGCGAAGATGATCAAGGTCGGTCTGGAGGGCAGGACCGCCCATTAGGTCCACCGGACGGCACGAACTGCGTTCCGGGAGGCCCGCAAGCGGAAGGTCATCAGCGAGAACCCGTTCGACATCGTCAAGGCCCCTCGCGTGGACGAGAAGGAGATCGAGCCGTTCGAGATCGAGGAGATTCAGCACTGATGCGTACGGCGCTGGCGCGGCGCAACGGCGTACGATTCGTGCTCGCGCTGGCAGTCGGCACGCGGAAGGGCGAGACGCTGGGCTTCCGGGACCGACTGAACACCAATACCAAGATCCTTCGGGTCAGCAAACAGCGCCGCGTCAGAATTACGAGCACGGTTGCGCTGAACCGTTATGGCGCGCCGACGGGCACCAGGCCCGAGCCGTGCAAGCCGGACTGCACGCGGCACAAGAAGTGCCCGCCGCTGTGTCCGGCCGACTGCACCGGACATGCGCGGTATGCCCGAACTGTTCGACCTGCTCTGTCCCTGTCACAGATGTCACTCTGTCGCCTGACGTCCGCACTTCGCTACAGCGGGACCATTCGATTCATGACGGCGTTCGGGCATTTTGTAGACTGACGTCGACTCACTTCGTTATACTTCACCAATGGGCCGGCTTCTTGCGTGGCCAACTCACACTCGATATGTCCAAGCTGAACGACTCCTCAACATACGCCAGCGAAATCCGGTCGTCAGGATAGGCATCGATCTTCATAGGTCCCGAGGGCTATCGGGACCTCAAGCGCCCTCCGACAACCACTCACGAGTAGTCTCAATCATTGCAGGGGTTGCAGTTGATGGGGAAGAACCGCAACGAGCGTGTATTCCGCCCCACCATCGGCCTTTGTCCGAAAGGTAGCCAGAACATCCCGGACAGGCTCGCCAGCTGATCGGCGCCTTTTCGCTTTAATTCGATCCGCGAGGGACCGGGCCAGAGTTACATATCGCTGGATACTGCCGGACGATCGTAACGCAACCCCAACCAAGTTTTGAGCCGCCGAGTCAAGTCAGGTACACAGCACGTCGCATGCACCGCAGCGTCAACGACCTCGGAGGTGACGTGCACGCTTGTTGCGTCGGCACAAAGGTGAGCACCGCTACCGTCGATAGGAATTTCATGGCGCGGACACCCATGTCATCGGGCGGGTCATCCACGTACACCGGCTTGAGTTCGACGCCGAACGACGTATCCAGCAGTGCCTTCCATGCGAGATTGCAGTCCTGCTCTGCCAAAAGCCACACACCATGTACGTCACGGCGCTCAACGGGCTGCCCCTCGGCGAACTCAACATGATTGTGGGGCAACTCCAAGAAGAGCTGCAGCCCTGGCGCCAGCCCCGTGCCCTCAAGCTGTCCGAGTGACAATCAGGCTCTTCGATAGATTTAGTCAGCTCAACTCCCGAGTCCCAGGCAACGCTGGCCAGTCATCGCTCGGTGCGAGCATATCGGGACGAGGACCATTTATGACGTCGGTGGCGACGACAAAACCCTTCGCCCAATCGCCGGCAGCCAGCAGGTCGACTGCGCGTTCGCCCGCGTCAACAGATGTCTCAAGTGCCAGCGCGAGGGCGGCCGGTGATCCGGCGATGCGTACTAGCCGGACAAGTACGCTAGCAGTGGCCTCACCCGTGATGCCGATCGCGGGAACGGGACGTAACGCGCCCACTTGTCTCGAACATGCGAACGGTTGTGTGGGATGTCCCGATAATCTCCGCCAGGCTCGCGTCGACCACCCTGTAAGGGCACGCACGCGCTGGACAAGCGCCGGAAGGCGCGACGGTGGAGACGCCGGAACTGCAGGCAGCACCAGCCACGAAGTGAACTGGCTTAGGAATGCGTCGAGCCCTCGCGCGTCCCGCCGTTCGACTACGAACGGGGTCTGCTCGACACCGTACAGCCCAGGCACAAGGGCAACCGCGCCTGCATACGCATAGGTTCCGTTCATGCTGAGTCCTCAGTGTCGGCGACCAGCTCGTAGCCGAAGCGGGTTCGGCCCTCCCTCGGTCACTACCCAATGGAACACTTTCTCTATCTCGGCATGCAATGCGTAATACTGCTCGTTGAGTTGCTGTACATCAAACGGTTGCGCAGTTGTCACAAATGTGTCCATGTCGAACAGAAACGCACGCTCGTCAACTGGCCGTGGCGGCACACCCTTCATTATCGAACCCGGCGGGATCACCCATGCCTAATGATCCCCTGAACCTGCCCTTCAAGGCCTGCAAGCGCTCCCTCGGGCTCATGCTGCAGCCGCGTCTCGGTCAACGACGAGATCACGTTGTTGGCCGATATCGCTGGGGCTGCGAGCCCAACGATCTCTGGCCGAAACCACCTGGCCCATTCACCGCTGTCATCGTCGAGTTCGACAAGGTCGAGGTAACGCACTCCGAGTCGATCACAGCGGCGGACCTGACCGGCCTCACGCAAGGCGGTGCACACACTACGAAACCGTCCCGCGAAGTCATGGACGCCCGCATATTGGGACCGACCATAAGCGAAGCGCTACTCACGGTCACAGATAGAGTCCATCCGTCGTCATCCGTGAATACATACACCGTTGACGACTGGGCATCTGGCGCCGCCGGGCCAGCAGGGCCGATCATCAAGGACACCTGTTGCACGACCTGCTGGTTCATGTAGGGGAACAAGTCGAACAGGGCATCCTGCAGCGGCGCAATCCCGTCGACTGACCGCAGGCGCGCAACGATGGGAAAGTTCACCTGAGCCACCGCCTCCACGAGCGGCGCGGCGGACATCCGGTAGCGGGGTGCGGGCGGCACAGTCAGCATCAGGCTCCTAAAGTTTCCACCTACTTTCCACACTGTATCGCGGTTGGCTCATGGTCAACTCACAGTTGCAACACTCACAGACAAGTCTCACCCGGATGAGACCTCACGCCTGCCGGTCCGAGCCGGATCGAAGCTACCCGAACGACGCGACTCGCCCATCATCCGTGGCAAGTGAGACCACAACTGAGACCGGAGACTGCGCGAAGGGCTCGCCAGCTCAGCAATCCCCGCGACGTTTATGCTGGTCAACCCTCTGCGGAAGCGAAGGGATTCGAACCCCTGGACCCGTTGAGGTCTTCCGCTTTCAAGGCGGATGCATTCGGCCGCTCTGCCACGCTTCCCTGATGTTCAGACTAGTGGTGGCTGCGGGTGGGGTCATCCGGGTGGGTTGGCTGGGGGGTCACTCACCTGCGTCTCGGGGGGATCAGGTGTTGGCTGGGTGGTGACTCCGTGTCCATACGGGACCGGTTCAGTGGGTTTTTGCTGTTCAGGGGCGTTGCTTTGGTTGTGTCGCCAAGACGGCGGGCGCATGCTGGGGGTCAGACGGCCAGCCGATCCGGTGCGGCGCGCCAGCCGGGGTGTGCCGGGGGTCCGTCGGGAGGGATCAGGTGGTGCGATGCTGGCAAACGCTCAGACGGCGGTCTGCTCTCGGCTGCATCCCCGCGATCGAGCCTGGCGTGTATCGGCCCGGTCATGACTGTGAGTAGCCGCGTCGGGTTTTCGGGTGCGCAGGCGCTGCGACGCCCCTCCCGCGCACGTCGACGCTGTTGAGCGTCAGCTTGCCACGGGGTCTCCTGACTCCTGGGTGACGCTCCACGCCAAACCCGCGGCAACCGCCGACAACAGGACAAAGTGAATACCGTCTGGGTGCGGCTTGACTCGAGCCGCACCCAGACGTCTGTTCAGGTGATGGCCACGCCGAGCATGGGTGCCGCGTCCGCGAGGCCCGTCACCTCCAGTTTCCAGTCCGGGCGGTGGGCGGCGAAACGCTCGGCGGTGACCAGCATCCGGATCTGGGTTGCCGGTTCGCCCCTGCGTACGTCGACGAAGGTGCCGTCCGGTTCGTAGCCGAGGCGGCGGCTGACCGCCAGGGATCGCGGGTTGTCCGTGAAGGCCGACGACCTCGCCGTCTTGGCACCCAAGTGGTCGAAGGCCAGCATCAGGATCGCGGCCCGCATCTCGGTACCGAATCCCTTTCCCTGGTGGCGCATTCCGATCCACGAGCCGCTGGAGACTTCCTTTGTCGTGGCGAAATTCCTGGCGTACATGCCCTGGCTTCCGATCACCTTGCCGTCAAGGCGGATCAGGAAGTTCAGGCGCCAGTCGTCCTGGGTGAACGCGGCTCGCTGCGACCAGTGGAAACGGATGCCGTTCTGGACCATCTCGGCCGGCGGCGCGTCGGTCCACGGGGCGCCGAAGGGCATTTCCTCGGGCGGGTGGACACCCTGGCACGCCTCCGCCAGCAGTTCCAGCAGGCCCGGGTCGTCGTCGGGGCGTAGTTCCAGCCGCGGCGTGCGCAACACCAGGCGCCACAACGGCCATGGGTCGGGTGTCTCCATCGGTCAATGGTGGTCGCGCGCGCGGAGGGGCGCCAACCAATTACGGTTCACCCATGCATGCGATCACCATCACCGAGCCGGGCGGACCGGACGTGCTGATCTGGCGCGAGGTGCCGGATCCGACGCCGGGCGCCGGGGAAGTCCTGATCGACGTCGCGGCTTCCGCCGTCAACCGGGCCGACCTGTTGCAGCGGCAGGGACTGTATCCGCCACCGCCGGGGGCATCCGAGGTGCTCGGGTTGGAGTGTTCGGGCACGGTCGCCGCGGTCGGGGCCGGGGTGTCCGGCTGGCAGGTGGGCGACGAGGTGTGCGCGCTGCTGGCCGGAGGTGGCTACGCCGAGCGGGTCGTGGTGCCGGCCGCGCAGGTGATGCCGGTGCCGACCGGTGTCGACGTGGTGTCGGCGGCGGCGTTGCCCGAGGTGGCCTGCACGGTGTGGTCGAACGTGGTGATGCTGGCCGGGTTGTCGGCAGGCGAGGTGTTCCTGGTGCACGGCGGCGCGGGTGGCATCGGTACGCACGCCATTCAGGTGGGGCGGGCGTTGGGCGCGACGGTGGCCACGACCGCCGGGTCGGCGCAGCGGTTGGCGGCGTGTCGAGAACTCGGGGCCGCGATCACGATCAACTACCGCGAGCAGGACTTCGTCGACGAGGTACGTGCCGCCACCGAAGGGCACGGCGCCGACGTGGTGCTGGACAACATGGGCGCCGGCTACCTGCCGCGCAACGTGTCCGTACTCGCCACCGGCGGGCGGCTGACGATCATCGGCATGCAGGGTGGCACCACCGGGGAGTTGAACGTCGCCACACTGCTGGCCAAGCGGGCCATCGTCGCGGCGACCGGACTGCGGTACCGGCCGGTCGACGGCAAGGACGGCAAGGGCCGAATCGTGGCCGACGTCGTCGCCAGGCTGTGGCCGCTGGTGGCGGACGGGCAGGTCAAGCCGGTGGTCGGGCGGGTAGTGCCGATGCGGGACGCGGCGCAGGCGCATCGGCTGATGGAGGCGGGCGAGGTGGTCGGGAAGGTGCTGCTGCGGACCTGACGGGTCAGCCGAGTTCGGCGACGCTTCTGACCAGCTGGTCCACTTCGACCGAGTTGGTGTAGTGGGCGAGGCCGATGCGCACGGCGCCGCCGATCTCGCCGATGCCCAGCGCGGCGAACACGCCGTTCTGGCCGTTGTCGGCGAACGCGCAGATGCCGCGTTTGGCGAGGTGGGCGGCTGCGTCGTCGGCGTGCATGCCGGCCACGGCGAACGCGATGACCGGGACGCGGCGCATGGCGTCGCCGATCACCATCACGTGGCCGAGCGACCGCAGCTCGCTGATCAGGTAAGCCAGCAGCCCGGCCTGGTAGGCCTTCATCGAGCCCATCGACATCAGCAGCCGTTCCCGCCGCGGGCCGGGTGCCGCGTCGTCCAGTTCGGCCAGGTAGTCGATGGAGGCGACGAGGCCGGCCAGCAGCGGATGCGGGTGCGGGCCCAGTTCAAGGCGTTCCGGGCCGCTCGCACCCGGCTCCAGCGAACACGACGGCAGCCGGTCGAGCAGGGCAGGGTCACGGAAGACCAGTGCGCCGACCGGCGGCCCGCCCCAGGCGTTGGCGGACAGCACGATGACGTCCGCGCCCAGCGTTGCCACGTCGACCGGCAGGAACGGCGCGGCCGACGAGGCGTCGACGATCATCAGCGCGCCGTTGTCCCGGGCCGTCTGGGCGATGCGGTGCAGATCGGGGCGGGTGCCGATGGCGCCGGACGCCGCGGTGACGGCGACCGCCTTGGTGCGCTTGGTCACCAGGTCGTCGTACTGCCACGCGGGCAGTTCGCACGTCTCGATGTCGATCTCGGCCCAGCGGGCGATGCCGCCGCAGCGCTGCGCCGCCTGTAGCCATGGTGTCGTGTTGGCCGGGTTGTCCAGGCGGGACACCACGACCTCGTCGCCGATCAGCCAGCTCGCGCCGAGCGCGTCGGCGAGCCGCTGCAGCAGGGCGGCGGCGCTGGACCCGAGGACGACACCGGCCGGGTCACCACCGACCAGGTCGGCGATCGCCCGACGGGCCGCGTCCACGATGGCCGACGCACGCTGGGACGCCGGGAACACGCCGCCGGGGCCGGACACCGGGGCACGCAGGGCCATCGACACGGCCGTGGCCACCTGTTCGGGTACCTGCATCCCGGCGGGTGCGTCCAGATGTGTCCAGCCATCGCCCAACGCGGGGAACAACCCGCGTATCCGAGCGACGTCCAACGCCATGAGGCACACCGTACGGAGCCCGCGAAGTGCAGCGCTCGGAGGGGGCAGGGCGTTGACTAGGCTGGTGGCCAGACCGGTGGGTGACCGGCTCACCGGGCCAGGACGGAGCAAAGGTATGACCATGCCCGAGGGAACCGAGCAACCGGGCCGGCGGCACATCATGGTGGTCGGGCCGGACGGCACGCCACTGGGTACCGCCCCGATCCCGGACGCCGACGGCGAGATCGAGGGCGAGGGTGGCGCGGATGGCATCTCGAACCTGGTCGAGCAGCCGGCGAAGGTGATGCGTGTCGGCACGATGATCAAGCAGCTGCTGGAGGAGGTACGCGCGGCGCCGCTGGACGACGCGTCGCGCAATCGCCTGCGGGAGATCCACAAGCGGTCCATCCTCGAGCTGGAGGACGGCCTGGCGCCCGAACTGCGCGACGAGCTGGAACGGCTGTCGCTGCCCTTCACCGACGACGTCACCCCTTCCGACGCGGAGCTGCGGATCGCGCAGGCCCAGCTGGTCGGCTGGCTGGAGGGCCTGTTCCACGGCATCCAGACGGCCCTGTTCGCCCAGCAGATGGCCGCCAGGGTGCAGCTGGAGCAGATGCGCAGGGGCGCCCTGCCGCCGGGCAGCGGCGACGCGCACGACGGCCCGCATCTGCGCAGCAGCGGTCAGTACCTGTAGCGCCGACGTCACCTTGTTGGTCACCGGTCGTGTCGGAACGGCCACGAACAGGTCATACCGTGGGTACCCACCGGTTCACGGTCGGGCGACATCACCCCGGTATCCTCCGTACTCGTGCCAGCAACCAGCACGATGGACAATCCCGTGATACCCAAGGCAGTCGCGCCCACCCGGAGCTTCGCGCGGGCGGTCGACGACATTCGACAGGGCCTCGTCCAGCGTGAGCTGTGGCTGCACCTTGGCTGGCAGGACATCAAGCAGCGCTACCGCCGCTCGGTGCTCGGGCCGCTGTGGATCACGATCTCCATGGGGGTCACCGCGCTGGGCCTCGGCATTCTGTACGCGGTGCTGTTCAAGCACCCGCTGCCGGAGTTCCTGCCGTACGTGACGACCGGCTTCATCGTCTGGAACTTCATCAACGGCTGCCTGACCGAGGGCATGAGCACGTTCATCACGAACGAGGGCCTGATCAAGCACCTGCCCGCGCCGCTGACCGTGTACGCGCTGCGCACGGTGTGGCGGCAGACGCTGATGTTCCTGCACAACCTGATCGTCTACGTGATCATGATCGCCATCTACTTCAGCTATCTCGATCACACCTACCGGATGGACCCGCTCGGTCAGCTGCACCCCGGCCTGGGCGTGTGGTCGCTGTCCGCGATCCCGGCGTTCTTCATCCTTGCGCTGAACGGGCTGTGGCTGACCCTGCTGATCGGCATCGTCTCGACCCGCTACCGTGACATCCCGCAGGTGATCAACTCGCTGATCCAGTTGGCGTTCTACCTGACGCCCATCGTGTGGTCGCCGGACGACCTGTTCGGCAGCGGTGGTACCAACCGGACGTGGGCGAAGATACTCTTTCAGTTCAACCCGCTCTACCACTTCGTGCAGGTCCTGCGTGCGCCGCTGATCGGCCAGCACGTCGACTGGTGGAGTTGGGCTATCGTCGGCGGGATCACCGTTGTCGGGTGGGCACTGGCGATGCTCGCCATGCGCAACTACCGGGCCCGAGTGTCCTACTGGGTGTGAGTGAGGCCGCGAACACATGGTGAGCATTGACGTCTGGAACGCGTCGGTCGACTTCCCGATCTTCGACGCCAAGACACGGTCGCTGAAGAAGGCCGTGCTGGGCAAGGTGGGCGGGAAGATCGGCACCGACCAGAAGGCGCCGATCATCGAGGCGTTGCACGACATCACCCTGTCGCTGCACGAGGGCGACCGGGTCGGCCTCGTCGGCCACAACGGCGCCGGCAAGTCGACCCTGCTGCGGATGCTGGCCGGCATCTACGAGCCGACCCGGGGTACCGCGAACATCGTGGGCAAGGTCGCGCCGGTGTTCGACATGGGCGTCGGCATGGACCCGGAGATCTCCGGCCTCGAGAACATCATCATCCGCGGGCTGTTCCTCGGCATGACCAGGAAGCAGATGGAGAAGCGGATCGACGAGATCACCGAGTTCACCGAGCTGGGTGACTACATCCAGATGCCGCTGCGGACGTACTCCACCGGCATGCGGGTGCGGCTGGCGCTGGGCGTGGTGACCTCGATCGACCCGGAGATCCTGCTGCTGGACGAGGGCATCGGCGCGGTCGACGCGGCGTTCCTTGACAAGGCCCGCACCCGGCTGGTGGACCTGGTGAAGAGATCGGGCCTGCTGGTGTTCGCGAGCCACTCGGACGAGTTCCTGATGGAGCTGTGCGACACGGCGATCTGGATGGACGAGGGCCACGTCAAGCTGCGCGGCGGGCTGCGCGAGGTGTTGACCGCGTACAAGGGCAAGGACCCGTTCGAGAACCTCAGCGCCGAAGCACTCGCCCGGCTCGGTGTGGAGCCTGTACTCCCCGAAGCCCGTGCGCGAGCATGAGCCACACGTCCCACCACCGGCACGAGGGCTGACACGATGACGAAGGACCTGCCACTGGGCAACGACGCCGTGGTGGCCGTCGTGGTGACACGACACCGGCGTGAGCTGCTCGCGGACTCGCTGAAGGTGATCGCCGCGCAGACCCGGCCGCCGGACCACGTCATCGTGGTCGACAACGGCCCGGACCAGCCCGCGCGGGACGTGGTCGCGGCGTGCGCCGTGCCCACCACGTACCTGCTGTCGCGGCACAATCTCGGCGGTGCCGGCGGTTTCGCGCTTGGCATGCTGCACGCGCTGGCGCTGGGCGCCGCGTGGGTGTGGCTGGCCGACGACGACGGCCGCCCAGCGGACGACTCGGTGCTGGCCACGCTGCTGGAAGAGGCGCAGCGGCGGCAGCTGGCCGAGGTGTCACCGATGGTGACGGACATCAACGCGCCCGACCGATTGGCGTTCCCGCTGCGGCGGGGCCTGACCTGGAAGCGGCAGACCGCCGAACTGGGCACCGACTTCCTGCCCGGGATCGCGTCGCTGTTCAACGGCGCGCTGTTCCGCGCGTCCACACTGGACGTGGTCGGCGTGCCGGACTACCGGCTGTTCGTGCGAGGCGACGAGGTGGAGGTGCACCGGCGGCTGGTGCGCTCCGGCCTGCCGTTCGGCACCTCGCTACGGGCCAGCTACCTGCACCCGGACGGCTCGGACGAGTTCAAGCCGATGCTCGGCGGCCGGTTCCACGCCCAGGACCCCGGCGACGCCATCAAGCGGTACTACACCTACCGCAACCGCGGCTACCTGCTGTCGCAGCCCGGGATGCGACGGATCGGCGCGCTGGAGGTCATCCGGTC
>CAVPCF010000208.1:0-31647 GCA_963702275.1 Candidatus Melainabacteria bacterium | reverse complement strand
TGCTGCGCACACAGCGGTTCTCCGGCCGCACCGAGGAGCCGGACTCGGTCCGGATCTTCCACCACATCGTGGGGCAGCTCGCCGGTGCCGATCCAGGTGGCCTTGTCGGCCAGGTCTACTCGCTGATCACCCCGGAACTGCGGGAGGTCGCGCTGCCGAGGCACCCATCGTGGTCAACGCCCGCCGACCAACTCGACCAGTGGATGGACACGCACGCCGACATTGCCTCAGCCGTGGTCGACGTCGACCACCTGGCCGGCTGGGTGCTGCACGGCTTGTTCGTCGGTGCCGGCGCGGCGGACACCAAGGCCATCAGCGCGTGGCTGACCGGTTCCCGAGCGGTGGACACCCAGGACCACCTCGACATGCTGCTCGGCCGCGTCCGCCACCTGATGGCACTGCTCAGGCACGCCGACGACGACCCGCCAGAACCGCCGTACCACCTGCGCCGGGCGGACTACCGGCTGGTGCACGGCGCTGTGCGGCACGCGATCGCCGCCACGATCGAAGCCGGGCACGGCACGGCAGGCGCACCGGTCCGCCTTGTCGGCCGCGCGTTGCCTCCGCTGTGGCGGCGGCGCACGCCGGTGATCAACTTCATCGCGTCGAAAGTGGTGGTACCGAAGGCAAGCGGGCCCAGCCGTGCGGCGCAGGCGCGGCTGGTTGCCGCCGTGGTGGCCAGGGCGCCCGCCCAGGCCGTCCATCGGGTCACCTCCGTGGCCGGCACCGGCTGTTGCTGGAACCGCGATGACGAACCGACTCCGTGCTGGACACGGCGTAGCGCCGGCTGGCCGACCGACCGGGAGCGCGCCCGGTGGCCGGAGGGGTACGTGTGCCCGGACCGCCGTTGGGGCGATGTCGGTTTCGTGGAGAGCTACCACACGTTGGCCGAACTGACCGGCTACACCGCGGACGCGGTGCGCAGGCATCTGGAGCGGCTGCCGAAGACCGATACACAGGACGCGTGGCTGGCCATGGTGCGGTTCGTGCAGGGTCCCTGAGTCAGGCCGACGCCCGGTCCACCCGCGCGCGCAGCGCAACGACCTCGTCGTGTCTGGGATAACGGGCGAGGTGCCCGTCCGTCACCCGTTGCTGCCACGCCTCGGCCACGCCGACGAGCCGGTCCGCCTGACGGACATCGGCGGCGTCCGTGCCCGGTGTCCCGAGTTCGACCGCGAGCAGCAGGGCGGGCGCGGCGCGCAGCGCGAAGTGCGCCGAGGGCTCGGCGACCTGATCGAGCATCGCCGTGGTCTGCGCATGGGCCAGCGCGCGCACGATCCAGGCGCGGCCGCGTTCGGCCCAGCCGCGCGCGCCGGCCAGGTCGGCCGCGGTGCGCGCGAGTTCGCCGAGCCGGGTCGTGCCGCGGGACGCGACCTGGAGGGAGTGCCGCAACGGCAGGAAACTCTTGGTGTGCTCGAAGAAACGCTCCCGGGCGGGCAGCACGACGGTCTCGAACAGGGTGACCGCGCGGGTCAGCGCCGCCACGTCGTCCACATGGGACGCCAGGAACGCCGCGTAGTTGTGCAGGTGATAGCCGGCGAGGCCGATCTGAATCCGCGCGTCCGCGGCCGGATCGTCCTGGTCGATCTCCATCGCCTCGTGGAACGTGGCCCAGCCGGCGCGCGCCAGCGTGTCGAGTTCGGCCGGGTCGGGCAGGCCGGCGGCGGGGTCCGTGGCGTTGGTCCAGCGGACCGCGTTGATCTCCACGCAGGCGGAGCCGATCGCCTCCGCCGCCGCGCCGCGGTCGAGTACGTTGCGCCGCAACAGGTCCGTGCAGCGCCGCACGCCGTGCGCGAGATCGTCGAGCGGGCCACGCAGGTCGTTGGCCGTGCTCTGCCGGAGGGTGTGCACGCGCATGTCGGCCAGATGGCACCGTACGACGACGCGAACCGGGTCGTCGTCGGGCAGGATCCGGTCGGTCAGCGCGCTGACCGCGTCCAGCGTCGGGATGATCTCCGCCCTGGTCCGCTCCCGGCCCTCGATGTCGAACCGGAGCTGGCGCAGCACCGTCAGCAGCCCGAGCACCAGCACCCGTCGTTCCAGCACGGACAGCTCGGCGGCCGACCGCTCGTCGGGCACCCTGGGCAGCACCACCGCATCGTCGGGCCCGGAATCTGTTGCCGTCACGTACAGGTTGATCAGGTTGGTCGGCGCGACGAACGCCTCGACGACCAGCTGCCGCGGCTGTCGTTCGCTCAACCACAGGTGGCTGGCGTTGCGCGGCGTGCCCATCTCCAGCAGGGAGCGCAGCAGTCGCTCCACGAGCTCGTCGTGCCGCGGGTCACGCGCGCCGGCGTCGCCCCCGACCGGCAGCCCCAGCGTGTCGATGGTCCGGTCCACCAGGTCGAAGGTGTCCGGGGTCGCGGTGGACCGGGACGCGTCCTCAAGGTCGTTGGCGCCGATCTCGCACCGGGTCAGTGCCAGCCCGGCGAGCCGGCGGGCGAGCGGGAGCTCCCATGCCACGACCAGCTCGCGCTGGATTGCCCTGGCCCGGATCGCGGCGGCCACCAGCGCGGGCTGGGATCGGAAGGTCTCGATCACCAGCCCGGCCCACGCGGCCAACCGCAGCCGGACCGGCAGGGGCCGGCCCAGCGTGTCGGTGAGCATCGGCAGCACCCGCGCCATCGCATCGGTGACCGGCCGCAACAGACGGTTGGCGGCGGTCAGGACCACGGCGGCCTTGGTGTCCGGGCCGAACCGGCTGAGCGTCGCGTTGGCGATCTCGTTGGGCAACGACGCGGCCGCGGCCACGAACCGGTCGCCGTCCGGTGCGCGGCCCGAATCCGCGATCCGGGCCGCCTGGGTCCTGGTGGGCAGCGGTGCGCCCCTGGCGATCTCGGACAGCGTGATCTTGCTGTAGTCGCTGACCCAGGTCCTGGTGCCGAACGGGCCCTGTTCCCACGCGATGCCGAACAGCGGCGCGACCTTGCGTGCCAGCCGGGCCGGCACGATCCCGGACCGCAGCTCCGGGATGTCGGGCACCTCAGCGGGTAGTAGCGACACCGCTCCTCCTCGTGGCCGGTTGTGGACATCCTACTCAACCGTGAACGGAAGTTGTCGAAAATCTGTCGTTAACCATTGTCTACGGTCACGTAGAATTTTACTCATGACAGCTCGGTGCCAGCTCGCAACGACAAGCAGGAGGGCCACCGACCATGCGTGACATGTCGTTTTCCGGACAGCCACCGGACACCGGGCCCGACATGTCCCTGTCCGGGTACCGGTTCGACCTGTTCCTCAGCTACCGGCGTGGCGGCACCGTGCCGGACTGGGTGCACAACCACCTGCACCCGCTCCTGCTGGACTGCCTTGCCGACGAACTGAGCCGGGAACCCCGCATCTTCCTGGACAGCACGATGGAGACCGGCGTGCACTGGCCATCCGGGCTCGAATGGGCGCTGCGCCGATCCCGGTTGCTCCTGCCGATCTGGTCGCCGCAGTACTTCACGTCGCCGTGGTGCCTTGCCGAGTGGCGGACCATGCTCGCCCGCGAGGCAGCGGTCGGCCTGGCCACCGAACTGCGGCCGCACGGCCTGATCTACCCGCTCGTCTTCGCGACATGGCGGAACTTTCCAGAAGAAGCGAAGAAACGTCGGCATCGGGACCTGAAGTCGTGGAACATCCCCTATCCGCAGTACCGCAACACCGAGGACTACATCGGCCTGCATCGCGAGGTCCGGCGCATCGCGGAGGAACTCGCGTCCGAGGTCGACCGGGTGCCACCGTGGCAACCGGACTGGCCGGTGGTCCTGCCGACGACGGTGGTGCGCCCGACCGAGCCGATCCCCGCGTTCTGAACGGTTCCGCGCGCGGAACCGGCCAGTCGGGACGGATACGGCGGTGTCCAGGTCCTGGCACGGAACTGTCCGTCTTTTATCCACACAGGACGCTAACGGCGACCGGCGCGACCGAGACATTCAAGGCGTGATTCGCTATTGCCCTGCCTGCGCCGCACCGCTGAGTGGTACCCATTCGCGGTGTCCTGGCTGTAGCGACACCGAAACGCAGCCCGCGGCTGAGCCGCGGGTGCCGGGGCGGGTGGCCGTCGGGACCGTGCGGGGTGTGGTCACGCTGTCCCAACGGCCCGTCGTGGACGGTCCGCTGCGCAGGCTGCCGCTGGTCGCGTCGGTGTTGCTGTTGTCGGTGCTGGTCGGTGTGGTCGCTGTTCGCGGCCCTCGACAGCTTGGCTGGGCGCTGCTGGTGATCGTGCTTGTCCTTGTGGCGCAATGGATTCTGGGTGTCACCGTTCGGCTGGGTATCCGTGGGCGGTCGCGCGGGTGGTCGGGGCCGTTTCTGGCGTTGGCCGGCGGTGTCGGCGCGCTGCCGACCGTTGATGTCCGTCGGTTCGAGGTCGTGGCGGTCACGGGCGCCGAGTATCGGTGTGAGCTGGTTGGGCAACCGCGGCCGGTCGAACCCCGCGAAGGCGACATCGTGCAGGTCTACGGCAGGCGCGGTGCCCGTGGGCCGATTCGTGTCCATCATCTGGTCGGCGCGGACGAGTTGACCACGAGCGCGCGGTTGCCGGTCACCGCCGCCCTGGTGCACATCGGGTATGTCGCCTCGGTGGTGGTGTCCGGGGTCGGCTCGCTCGCCGTCTGTTGGCTTGCCCTGCGATAGCCCGTGTCCGAATCCGTTGAACAGGAGTGCGTCGCGATGCCCCGCCCGATGATGAACAGAAGGAACGAGAACATCGTCCCGCCCGGCCTGCGGACCCAGCGGTCCGGCGGCCGTGGGCGGCTGCTGTCCGCGCCCCGGTCCCGGCGTTATCTCACCGCCATCGCGGGCCTCGACCCGTCCGGCCAGGTCAGCCGGGTCGACGTCGATGACATCGTCGACCGGATCCACAAGGAGTTCGCGGACGCGTGGGCCAGCATTCCGCTGGGCATCGTCGGCCGCTGTTATCTCGGCGTGCCCTACGAGGTGCACACGCTCACCATGGACGGCGCCATCCTGGCGCACTACCGCACCGGTGAGGCACTGCCGGGACCACTGGAGCGGGCGCGCGGGCTGGCCCAGTCCGAGAGCTACCTGGCGATCGAGGTCTATCCGGACCGGATCGTCCACATCAGAATCGACGGTTCCGTGATCGTATCGGAGCGTGACGCATGAACAATCCGGCTTCGCAGCACCAGATGAACGTCGCGATCAATGCGCTGAACGCCATCACCCGACAGCAGAATCTCCTTGTCGACGCGCAGGTCGAGTTGCACAGCAAGGTGAGCCAGGTGTCCGCGACGCAGGACGCCACCCGCTCGGAACTGCTCGACCTGCGCTCCAGCTTCCTTGAGTACGTCCGCAAGGACGAGCTCATGCAGAGCAAGCAGGACGCGCAGAACGAACTGCTCACGGTGCGCCAGGAACTGGAGGCCGACTACCGGCACTACGGCGACGTTCGCCGGCACGCCACCGGTGTGCTGCAAGCACTCGACGCCGGGATCGTCACGCAGGGCACGATCCGGCAGGTGTCCGAGCAACTGATGGTGAACACCCCCCGGTACTGGCTGGCGCCGGCACTGGTGGCGTTGGCGTCGTGGATCCGGGACGACTCGCCGCTGGCCGAACGTGCCCTCGCCGTGGCGATCGCCAGGGACAACGACAAGACCTCGTTGTTCTTCGCCCTTGTGTTGCGGCGCAACGGCCGTGACTCGGCAGCGGCGCGCTGGCTGCGACAGTACGTGGTGCGCCAGGACCCGTCGAACCTGCCTCGGGAGTTCGCGGTCCTCCTGGACGCCGTCGCGACCGGCGCACTCGGGCACGAGGCGCAGCCACTGATCAGCGAACACGTCGGGCAGTGGCTGGCGAAGCTCGGCGACGACCAGGACGTGGTGGACGCCCAGGTGCAACGGTGGCGGGCGTTGATCGACGGGATGCGCGGACCTGTCGACCCCGGCATCACCCTGCTGCCCAAGGTGAGTGCGACCTGGCCGCGGTTGGCCGACGTGTACCAGGGCGCGACCGTGTTCGGCAACGCGACTGCGTACTTCCGCGACCTGATGGAAGGCCCGCTGCCACAGCAGCCGGAACTGGCCGGCCGCGTTGACGACATCCTCACCAGCCTGGTCAGGAACTTCGACGAGGAGGAGATGCCGTTGCGGCGCAAGGAAGAACGGCTCCAGTCGATCATCGAGTACGAGGGTGACCGGGACAAGGCGGCGAAAGCCACCAAGGAGGCGGCCTTCGAGGCCACCGGGGACTTCCTCACGCTGGTCACCAACGCGGCGTTCTTCCCGGAGCAGATGGGCGTCTCCCCGGCCACCCAGCGCTGGTCGATCTCGATGGCGAAGCCGTGGATCAACCAGGCGGTCGGCCAACTAGAGACGGCCAACAAGCAGCTGCTGCCCAGCGCCATCGACCTTGCGCTGGAAGGCTGGACCGGCCAGATCCACAGCGGTTCGCGCGAACTCGAGCTGATCAACAGCCTCGCCGCGCACATCGACGCGGAAACCGACAGGGCGCTGGCGGCGGTGCGGTTCACCGGTGGCCCGCTGGTGGCGGCGATCTGTGCCGGCATCGCCGCGGTGATCGGACTCGTCATCGGCTTCGGCGGCTCGGTCGGTGGCATGGTGTTCTTCCTGCTCGTCGCGCTCGCGGCGGGCACCTGGTCCGGCTACCAGGCGCGCGGCCTGCCCGCCCGTCGCGACGAACTGAACCGCCAGGGCATCCAACGGCGAACCAACGCCGTTGCCACACTGCGTGGCGCGATCGCCGAAGTCGTGGACTGGCGCCGATCGTGGGAGGCCGAACTGGCAAGGGAACCCGGCCTGCTGGCGTACCTGAACTCACTGGGCAGCGACGGATACCGTGGCATCGCGCCCGACCAGACCGGGAGGGCGTGACGATGCCGACGCGACACCGACCCGTCGAGGACAGCGGCGGGCCGCCCGAGGCGGGCGGATCGACCGGCCAGGACAGCACGGCCCGGGACCACGAGACCGCACTGGCGCCGCCGCAGTGGGACCTGCTGCCACCGACCGAACTGCTGCAACGCCATCGCCGCGGTGACACGCGATGACGACGCCGACCAGTGACTACGGCGTGTGGTCCGCCTGGCTGGACGCGTTCGCGCGCGGCGACGACCTGCCAACGGACCGGCTGGTACCCCTCGACGACCGGCTCGGTCCGCATGCGCAGGAACGTGTCCTGCGCCGGATCGCGTCGGCCTTCCACGCCCGCGAGGCGCTCTGGATCGCGGTGTTCCAGCGGCACATGGCGGTGACGGCCACCTCGCACCAGGTCGCGGACCTGGCATCGGCCATGATCTCGGCCCGACGCCGAGCAGAGCCGCTGCGCGCACTGGCCGAGAGCCGGTTGCTGCCCGACGACATGCGCACGGCCCTGCGCGACTCACTCACCGCGATGCTCCGCACGACGCAGCAGAGCATGGCGGACTCCCTGCGCCACAGCGGCCCGGAACTGCTCGGCGCCGTCCGCGACAACAGCCTGCTCCGCGCACCGACCGCGCCGACCCCAGCGCCGGCCACGGCGGTCGCGCCCGGCCGCCGGGTCATCCTGTGACGAAAGGATCGCCGTGCCCAACGGTGCCAAGACCAAGCTGAAGATCGAAACCTATCTGCTGGCCAGGATTCCGTTCGTGTCGATAAGAACGGTGGAACGGGTGCGCATCCTGGACATCCTGACCGACGTCGCCAGGGAGCGGTCGTTGGACGTCCTGGTGCACACGCTCAGCCAGGGCCTGCGGGACGTGCGTACCCAGCACGTCGTGTCCGACGACAAGTCGGTGCTCGGCGCGCTGGAGTTCGCGGGCGAGCAGTTCCAGGCGCGCCAGAATCTGACGATCGTCTTCACCGACGTCCAGCATCTCGCCGACGACAACGAGATCTCGCGCCGCTTCGCGGACCTCGCGTCGCTGGCCGAACAACGCGGTGGCTGCATCATCGTGATCACCGCGGATCCGGTGTGGACGGCGTTGCAGCGGATGGGCATGGCGATCAGTCTCAGCCTGCCCGACGTCGACGAGATGCGGGCGGAGATCGAGGACTTCCTCGATCCGTACCGGACGGAGATCCCGATCGAATGGGGCGCGCCCGAATACGACGAGGCAGCGTCCATCCTGGCCGGTGTCACGAAGATCGAGGCACAGAACATCCTCGCCACGCTCGTGGTGCGGCGGTCCGTGACAAAGAACGACCTCGTCGAACTCAGCAACGCCAAGGACGCCATCTTCGGTGACCTGTCCGGCATCGAGCGGGTGATCCTGCCGGACAACGAATACCGGGTGGGCGGCCTCACCGGCCTGCGGCACTGGCTGGACCGCAAGCGGCCGCTGTTGACCATGGATCTGCGCGATCGAGGTATGCGCCCGCCGAGAGGTGTGCTGCTGATCGGCGTGCCCGGCTGCGGCAAGTCGCTGTCGGCGAAGGCGGTCGCGGCCGACTGGCAACTGCCGTTGTACCGCCTGGACATCGGCTCGATCCTGGGTCAGTACGTCGGCCAGTCCGAGGGCAGGCTGAAGGAGGCGCTGGCCACCGCGGACACCGTCGCACCGTGCGTGCTGTGGATCGACGAGATCGAGAAGGGCCTCGCCGGCTCCGGCACCGACAGCACTGGGGTCACCACCCGGCTGGTCGGCCAGTTCCTCTACTGGCTACAGGAATCCCGGGCCAGGGTGTTCGTGGTGGCGACGGCGAACGACGTGCGGACGCTGCCGCAGGAACTGCTGCGCAGCGGCCGGTTCGACGACATGTTCTTCGTCGACCTGCCCGATCCCGAGGAGCGCGAGGAGATCATCGGGATCTACCTGCGGCGGTACCTGCGGACCGCGGTGCCGGCGGACACCGTGGCCGAACTCGTGGCGCTGAGCGACGGATTCGCGGGTTCGGACATCGAGTCCGCGGTCACCGAGATCGGCTACGAAGCCGTTCGAATCGGCGACGAGAACGTGCCGTTCAGCTATTACCTGAACGCGTTCCGCAACGTCGTGCCGCTGTCGCGGTCCGCGCCGGAGCGGGTCGAGGAGATCCGTGCGCTCGGCGACCGGGCCATCCCGGCGTCCGGCCGGGCCCGGCCGACGACCGCGCCGGGCGGTTCCCGGCGGGTCGTGCTCGGCTGATCCGTCGAGCAAGGTGATCGAGGCGTGGGAGGCAGGAATGACCGAGCCCCAGAACGGACCCCCGGAAGTACCGCTGTGGGGCCCGGCACCGCCGATGCCCGGCCAATCGATACCCGAGCCGACCCAACGGCCGATGTTCGACATACCGACGAGCCCATCGAGTCCGCCGCCCGAACCGCCGGGACAGCCGCCTGTCCGGCATTCGGACAGCGCGGACCACCGCGGCCGCACCACGACCTGGCTGGTGGCGTGCGGTGCCGCGGTCGTGATCGTGCTGGTGCTGGTCGTCGTCGTGGTGACGCGGCGCCCGAACACCTCGACCGGGTCGGCGGTCGCGGCGCAGACCGGCTCCCCGATCGGCCAGGTCACCGAGACCGAACCGCCGAGCACCGTCCCGACCACGGTGACATCCACCAGCGCGGCGCCGACCACCACGACGGACACCCCGACGACCACCGCCCGGATCCTCGCCGGTCCGTATGGCATGCAGGTGTCCGCACCGCCCGACTGGACGACGAAACCAGGCACCGTGCCCAGCGTCACGGAAGTGGACAACCCCGCGGTGCCCGGCCAGTTCATCCGGTTCGGCGCCGCGCCGCCGGTGTCGTCTGGCACGCTGCTGGACACGGTCCTTCAGTACGAACAGACGACACCCGGCATCGGCAGCGGCTACCAGCGCGTGCAGCTCGCCGGCGTTTCCTTCGGTTCCGCACCGGAGGCCGTCGAATGGGAGTTCACCTTCGGGACGGACCAGGGAACCCGGCACGCCTGTGGGTTGTACTGGCGGATCAACGGCATCGAGTACGTCCTGTACGCCTCCTCCTACGAAGCCGACTGGGCCACCACCCAGCAAGCCTTCCAAGCCATGCAGGCCACGGCAGGGCCATCCTGATCGCGGTGCGGGCCCGGCACTGCGATAATCGGCTGGGCGGGTCCGGCGGGGGAAGGTGGCGCGGGTGGCGAACACGCGGCGGGACGAGCCGGATGTGACCCGTCCGAACGTCGCTCGGATGTACGACTACTTCCTGGGCGGTGGGGCGAACTTCGCGGCCGACCGGGCGGCAGCCGACGCCGCCGAGGCGGCCTGGCCCTACATCCGGCAGGGGGCCCGGATTCAGCGGGGGTTCCTGGGGCGGGCGGTGCGGTTTCTGGCGCTGCGGGGTGTGGACCAGTTCCTCGATCTTGGCTCGGGGATTCCGACCGTGGGCAACGTGCATGAGATCGCGCTGCGGCACAATCCCGTGGCCCGGGTGGCGTACGTGGACTACGAAACGGTCGCGGTGCATGCCGCCCGCGGCATGTTGGGTGACGAGCCGCGGGTCAGCGTGACGCAGGCCGACATCCGGGACCCCGACGCGGTGCTGTCCGCGCCCACCGTGGCCGATTTGCTGGACTTCAGCAGGCCGGTCGCGGTGCTGGCCGTCGGCATCCTGCACTTCCTGCCCGACACCGACGACCCGGCCGGCGTCCTGGGCGCCTACCGGGACGCCTGCGCACCAGGCAGCCACCTGGCGATCTCGCATGCCAGCCAGGTCAGCCTCTCCGACGAGCAGGTCGCGCAGTTCCTGGCCGCCTACGCCCGGTCCACCACGCCCGCACTGTGGCGGACCGTGGCCGAGATCCGCCCGTTCCTGGACGGCTACCGCCTGGTCGAGCCGGGTCTGGTGCTGCTGCCGCTGTGGCGACCCGACGCCCCTGTCAGTGACACGCACGCCGCCGAGTCCAACATCTACGGCGCCGTCGGCACCATCGCCGGGCCAACCTAGTGAAGGATCGCGGCATGCGACGCGAAGGAGCTCTCGTGTCCGAAGTGCTGTTCGTCTGTACGCACAACGCCGGGCGCTCCCGGATCGCCCCGCCGCACCACCGCGCCGCCAGCGTGATCCGGATCGACCGCCGCGTCACCCAACTCACGCCGGCCCCCAGCGACCGGTGATGGCCGAAACGCCGCCGCGGGTCGGGTTGGGCACGATCGCGAAACAGTGGGGGCGCATCGGCTGCCTCGGGTTCGGCGGGCCGCCGACCCACATCGCCATGTTGCGCCGGTTGTGCGTGACCGAGCGGGAATGGCTGTCCGCAGAGGAGTTCCAGGACGGTGTCGCCACGACCAATCTGCTCCCGGGGCCCGCGTCCACCCAGCTCGCGATCTTCTGTGCCTGGCGGTTGCGCGGCATCCCCGGCGCGGTGCTGGGCGCGGTGTGCTTCATCGTGCCCGGCCTGGTGCTGATCCTGGCCCTGTCTGCGCTGTTCCTGGCCGGGCATCCGCCGTTGTGGGTGCGTGGCGCCGCCGCTGGAGCCGGGGCCGCGGTCGCCGCGGTCGCGGTGCATGCCGCGATCGGATTGATGCCCGCCTCTTGGCGCCGTGTTCGGGAACACGCACGCTGGATCGTTTATCTCGTTCTGGGTGGGCTGGCCGCTGTCCTGCTCGGGCCGTGGCTGGTCGCGGTGCTGGTCGCCTGTGGGCTGGCCGAGATCGCGTGGCGGCGGCCTGGTCGGCTGTCCCTGCTGGTCGCGGGGCCGGTCGGGGTGGGTGGGCTGGCGGGGGTGGGTGCGGTGGCTTGGGTGGCGTTCAAGGTCGGGGCGTTGTCCTACGGCGGTGGCTTCGTGATCATCCCGCTGATGCGGTCCGACGCCGTGGACCGCTACCACTGGATGAGTTCCGGCCAGTTCCTCAACGCCGTCGCGCTGGGCCAGATCACGCCCGGTCCGGTGGTGCAGACCGTCGCCGTGGTCGGTTACGCCGCCGCTGGCCTCGGCGGCGGGCTGCTGGCCGCCGCGATCGCGTTCACGCCGTCGTTCCTGTTCGTCGTGGCAGGCGGGCCGTATTTCCAACGCCTGCGCGCCAACCGGACCGTGCAGGCGTTCCTCGACGGCGCGGGGCCTGCCGCGATCGGCGCGATCGCCGGCTCGGCCATCCCGCTCGGCCTGGCGCTCGGGCACCTCTGGCAGGTGGCCGTGCTGGCCGGCGCGGCAGTGTGGTTGCTGGCGCTGCGACGGGGCGTGGTCGGCGCGCTACTGGGCGCTGCCGTCCTGGGCGTCGGCGCGGCCCTGTTGCCGCACCTGCCCGTCAACTGAGGCGATCGCGCAACGCCGGATAAGGCGTTCCGGGGCTGGTGGCGGTATTTTCGCAAGCGAACTGCGACCCGAGGGGGCGGCATGGCCACGAGCCGGTTCGACCCGACCGTCGACCCGGGCACGGCGGCGCCGTTCGGCACGGCCGACGAGTACGCCGCCGCGCTGGGCGAGGTGCGCTCCGCCGCGCAGGCGTACTACGCGGGCGCGGGCGAGTTGGAAATGGACGACGCAGACTACGACGCGCTGCTGGCCCGGCTCGCCGCGACCGAGGCGGCGCACCCGGAGTGGAAGCCGGAACGCTCGCCGACCGAAATGGTCGGCGCGGGTGTCGCGGGCGGTGACGTCGAGCACAGCACGCCGATGTTGGGCCTTGACAACGTGTTCAGCGAGGACGACCTGCGCAAGTGGGCGGCGCGGCTGGAGAAGCTGGTCGGCAGGCCGGTCACCGCGTACACGGTCGAACCGAAGATCGACGGCCTCGCCGTTGCCGTGTGGTATGTCGACGGCGAGCTGACCAGGATCGCCACCCGGGGCGACGGGCGCGCGGGCGACGACGTCACCGCGCAGGCCCGCCGGGCGTCCGGCCTGCCGGCCAAACTGGGCAGTCCGATGACCATCGAGGTGCGCGGCGAGGTCTTCATGACCGAGGCCGACTTCGAGGTGGCCAACGAGATGCGCACCGGCCACGGCGAGCCGGCGTTCGCGCACCCGCGCAGCGCCGCCGCCGGCACCCTGCGCGCCCCCAAGCGCACGTACGCGGCGCCGGTGTCGTTCCTGGCCTACACGGTCTACGGGATGGACGGCCTGACCGAGCACTCCGCGGCCATGACCGAACTGGAGCGCCTCGGCGTCGCGAGCACCGCGGGCGCCAAGTTGCCCATGCGGATCTGCGACGGCATCGACGAGGTGCTCGCCGCGGTCGAGGCGGTCGGCGTGGCCCGCGGCGGGCTCGGGTTCGGTGTGGACGGTGCGGTGATCAAGGCCGACCGGCCCGCGGACCGCGACGCGGCCGGCTCGTCCACCAGGGCCCCGCGCTGGGGCATCGCGTACAAGTTCCCGGCCGACACCCGGACCACCCGCTTGCTGGGCATCGAGGTCCAGGTCGGCCGTACCGGGGTGATCACCCCGGTCGCGGTGCTGGAGCCGGTCATGATCAGCGGCGTGCGGGTGGTGTCGGCGACACTGCACAACTTCGGTGACCTGGTCCGGCGCAACGTCCGGGTCGGCGACACCGTGTTCGTGCACCGGGCAGGCGACGTGATCCCCGAGGTGACCGGCGCCAAGCTCGACGAGCGGCCGGCGGACTCGGTGCCCTTCGAACCGCCCTCGGTCTGCCCGCGCTGCGGCAGCGACGTCGACCGGTCGCAGAAACGCTGGCGCTGCACCAGGGGCCGGGTCTGCGGCGCCCGGCAGACGCTGACCTACTTCACCACCCGCGAGGCGATGGACATCGAGTTCCTCGGCGACAAGATCATCGACGCGTTGGTCACCGCCGACCTGGTCACCGACCCCGCCGACCTCTACGACCTCGACGTGCCCACCGTCGCCCAACTCGACCGGCTCGGCGACATCTCGGCCCGCCGGCTGGTCGACAGCATCCAGGGCACGAAGAGCAGGCCGCTGTCCCGGGTACTCACCGGCCTCGGCCTGCTGATGACCGGGCGGGCCATGTCACGCAGGCTGGCCAAGCACTTCGGCACCATGGACGCGCTGCTGGCCGCGGACGCCGAGGAACTGCAACAGGTCGAGGGCATCGGCCCGGAACGGGCGGTCACCATCGCCGCGGAACTGGCCGACCTCACGCCGGTGATCGAGAAACTGGCCGCGCGCGGGGTCAACATGACCGAGCCGGACGCGGGCCCGCGTCAGGAAACCGCCGGCACGGAACTCCCGCTGCGCAAACCGGACGGCACCCCGATGAAGGTAGTGGTCACCGGCGCGGTTCCCGGCCTGCAGAACAGAACCGAGGGCAACGAGGCGGTCGAGCGGCTGGGCGGCTCGGCGGCCGGCTCGGTGTCCGCCCGCACGGATCTCGTCGTCGTCGGCGACGGCGCCGGTTCGAAGGCGGACAAGGCCGAGGCACTCGGCGTGCGGATCATGCCGGCCGAACGGTTCGCCGCACTGCTGGCCGCCCACGATGCCGGCGACGAGGCCGCGGTCGCCGACATTCTCGCTGTCGCCTAGGCCGTATTTTCAGCGGCTTTGATTCGCCGCGAATCGGCCGTTTCCGCGTAGCGAACGGCGGTACTGTCGGCGACATGTTCTTTCAACGACCGGCGGACGAGCCAACGGAAGCGCCGCGGCCGGATCTGCCGCCGTGGGTCGGCCCGCCGAAGGCCGAACTCGGTGCCGTGGTGGCCACCGAACTGGTCCTGGCCCGCAGCGCGAACGTGGCCGTCGCGTTGCCCCAGGTCACCGTCTATCCCACCGGATGCCTGTTCACCGTTGAGGTAGTGATCCGAAAGGCAGGGCTCGACAGCGACGACTGGCTGGATCTCGCCACGTCGGCCACGCACGCGGCCGGACCGAGCCAGCGGTGGGAGCGGGTTCTGCGGCTGGGCCTGCGTTACCCGGACGGGACCACGGTGACCAACCTCGACGCACCCGCCGGGCGGCGACAGGACGGCGCGGAAGCACCGGCCGGGCCGCTGCTGTCGTGGACACCCTTTGGCAGTGGCGGTACCTGGAACCACCACAACAGCCAGGTGGGGATGTGGCTCTGGCCGCTGCCACCGGCCGAACCGCTGACGTTCGCGGTCGAGTGGCCGCTCGGCGGCATCGACTTGACGACCACCGAACTCGACGGCGCCGAACTGGTGGCCGCCGCGGAGCGTGCCACCGGTTACTGGTCCGACTAGGTCGCGCGTGCGGCGCTGACGAAAAGCCGGTCACCGGTCGTGCGGCCGACGCCGGGCCTGATTTCGATGCGGCCGAACCCGGCCGCGGTCAGGCGTTCCCGGATCTCCCGCGCGCTCCACGGCCGCATGACGAAATCGAACCGGCGCTGCTCGGCGGGCGAACCGGCCTTGCGCAACGTGTAGTCCTCAACGACCCGCAGGCAACCGGCCTCCCACGTGACCGTGCTGGTGAACTCAAGGACACCGCGTGCCCCGATGCGAACCGTGCGGTGCCGGGGCATTCCGTTGGCCCGCAGGCGAGAACCCTCGGGCTCGCGGACATCCAGCAGCAGCATTCCGCCGTCGGCCAGCGCCCCGCGAAGGCTGCGCAGCACGGTGGCACGCTCGGCATCGGTGATCATGTCGTTGAGTACGCCGCGGCACGTCACCGCCTGATACGTCGCGCGGACCGGCAACGCACACAGGTCGGCATGCAGCGCCAGAGCGGCCGGATTGCGCGCCATGGCCTGCGCGAGCAGACGCTCCGACGCGTCCGCCAGATCGACGTGGTGGCCCTTGGCGGCCAGTGCCGCGGCATGCCGGCCGGTGCCGCAGCCGGCATCAAGCACGACGGCCGACGGCAGACCCGCCGAAACCAGACGGTCATGCACGGCCGCCACCCAGGGCTCCACCGGGTCGGTCACCAGCAAGTCATAGGCCTCGGCGAAATCCGCGTAGAACGGGCGCACCTGGCTCACCCGGGCCGAAGCCGATGACACACGCACCCCCGAATCAGCTAAAGCCTGCGCACCCGGCCAGGAACGACGCCGCCAGCTCCGCGGGCTGGCAACGCCGCCGCGCCTCGGCGAAGCCGACCCACTCGAACCTGTCGTGTTCGGCCCCGTCCACCACGACTTCGGTGCCCCACGGGACCTCGAGCGCGAACACCGCCCAGTCGACGCCGTCGGTCAACACGGGCCGCGGCGAAGCCACCAGGCCGGCCTCTTCCCGCAACTCGCGACCGACACACGCGGACAGGTCCTCGCCCGGCTTGCGCGACCCACTCGGCGGAGTCCACGCCCAGTCGCCCTCCCGGGCCGGGCCGCCGTGGTGCATGCGGTGCAACAGCAGATATCGCCACCCATCAGGGGCACGGCTCGCGACCACCACCAGCGCCCCATGCGGACGCTCACGACTGACCGGCTCACCGTCCCACGTGGTGAACTCCCCACCGCCGAAATCAACCACACGCAATCTTATCCGGCGGCGACAGCTGTTCTGTCCACGGCGTTGTCGATACGGAGGATGCCGTCCTGCCATACCTGGCGGATGCGGCCGGCAAGATCGGCCAGGTCGAAGGCGTCGCCGTCCACCACGACCAGGTCGGCGCGGTAGCCGGGGGCGATGCGGCCCAGTTCGTCGCCGAAGCCCAGCAGTTCCGCGGCCGACGACGTGGTCGCGGCCAGCACCTGGCCGGGTGTCATGCCGCAGCCTGCCATCAGCGGCAGCTCGTCGAGGTTCGTGCCGTGCGGGCCGACGCCGCTGTCGGTGCCCATCGCGATCCGGACCCCGGCGTTCGCGGCGCGGCGAACCGAATCGCGGTGCACCTCGACGACGTCCCGCGCCTTGCGCACCACCACGTCCGGCAGCGGCACGCCGGCCTCGGCCGCGCGGATCACGTTGACCGGCGCGACGAGGGTGGGCACCAGCCAGGTGCCGGCCGCCAGCATCAGCTCGATGGCCTCGTCGTCGAGGTAGATGCCGTGTTCGATGGACCGGATGCCGGCCCGGACGGCGTTCTTGATGCCCTCGCTGCCCTGCGCGTGCGCCATCACGTACCGGCCCTGCATGGCCGCCTCGGTCACCAGCACGTCCAGTTCGGCCGGGGTGAACTGGGAGTGCCGCGGGTCGTCGCGCGGCGAGAGCACGCCGCCGGTGGTGCACACCTTCAGCACGTCGGCGCCGGCCCGCAGCAGTTCCCTGGCCACCCGCCGCATCTCGTCGGGCCCGTTCGCGATCGTGGCCGGGCGGCCGGGATGTGGGTTGGACAGTGGCACGCAGTGCCCGGACGGTGTCCAGCCGTCGCCGTGGCCGCCGGTCGGCGAGACCATGCCGATCGAGATCCGCAGGCGGGGCCCCGGAATCAGACCGTCCTCGACGGCCTGCTTGACACCGAGGTCGGCGCCGCCCGCGTCGCGCGCCGTCGTGATGCCCACCGCGAGGGTGCGCGCCAGGTTCCGCGCGGCGGCGAAGAACTGGTAGGAGAACGGCTCCTGCACCCGGTGCAGCAGGCCGATGTCGGACACCGTGACGTGCACGTGGCAGTCGAACAGCCCCGGCAGCACGGTCGCGCCGGCACAGTCGATCACGGTGTCCGCGTCCAGCCCGGTGCCGACCTCCTCGATCAGGCCGTCGACGACCAGGACATCGGCAGGCGCGGGCGCGGTACCGGCACCGTCGAACACCTGACCACCCGCGAACAGGACTCGACTCATGCCGCGCCCACCTCCCGATCGTGCGGTTTGCTAACGACATCATCCGAGCAGCGCGGACCCCCTCGCGTCAAGCCCGACCCGCGTCGGCAAGACGAAGCTCCGGACAGTGACCTGGATCATGGGAACGCGGTGGCGGCGCGGGTGTTCAATCACGATGTGACAGGGCAGTCGCTGGTCGGCAAGGTCGGCCAGGTGGTCAGGGCGGTACGCGGCGGCAGTCGTCCCGGCGAGGTCCGGGTGGTGGTGGAGGGCGTTCCGCACTTCTATCTGGCGTACTGCGCCAATCCCATTCCCACCGACACGACGGTCCTGGTCATCAACACCAGGGGTGCACGCCAGATCGACGTGGAGCCCTGGTCCCAACCTGGGCAATGAAAGGTCACGACGTGTTCGGATATCGCGTCCCCGCACCCAATGAAGCATTATTGATCAGCGGGCGGAAACGCAAAAGTACCGACCGATTACAGTTCAAGATCGTAACCGGCAACGGTGTCTTCGTGGTCCCGGTCTTCTCGAAGGCATCCACCCTCTCGCTGGCGATGCAGGAAGCGGAAGTGGTGGAGGACTGCTTCACCAATCAGGGCCTCACCCTGAACGTACACGCGGTGATCGCGTTCAAGGTCGGCGACGACCACGAGTCGATCGCGGCCGCCGCCCGCCGTTTCCAGGGCGACCAGGCCCAGATGGCGACCCTGGTCGGCCGAATCTTCAGCGGCCACCTGCGCAGCATCATCGGCAGCATGACGGTGGAAGCGATCATCCGCGAACAGCAGACCCTGGCCGACGCCATCCTGGACGCCAGCACCAGCGAGATGGCCCGCATCGGCCTTGCCGTGGACTCGCTGCAGATCAGCAGCATCGACGACAAGGGTGCCGGCTACATCAGAGCACTGGCGGCACCACACCAGGCAAAGGTGAACGAAGCCGCGAAAGTGGCCCAGGCAGCGGCCGACCAGGCCAGCGCCATGGCCCAGCAGGAAAGCGTCCGCAACCAGAACGAATACGCCCGACAGACCGCGGTCTCCCAGGCCCGCCATCAGGCAGAAATAGACGAGGCCCAACAAACCGCGGCACAGGCAGGGCCGCTGGCCGCCGCGAGAGCCCAACAAGCGGTCCTGAGCGAACGAGCCGTCGTCGCCCAACGCAACGCGGAACTGAGAGAAGCAGAACTGATCGCCGAAGTGATAAAACCGGCCCAAGCCGAAGCAGAGCGCATCATCCGCCTGGCAAGAGCCCAGGCCGACGCCACCAAACTATCCGCGGACGCCGCGGCCGCCCAGAACCGGATAGCCCTTGACCAGCAGGTGATCCAACAACTCCCGGAAATGCTCAGGGCGGCGGCCGAAGGCCTGCAGGGCGCCAACCTGACCGTCCTGGACGGGGCGGAAGGCCTGACCAGCGTCGTGGCCTCCCTTGCCAGCCAAGGTGTCGCGCTACTCGACTCGGTGCGCAACGGCCTGGCCAACAGCACCGTCGACGCGGTGGGCTGACGCGGCGCGACCGCACGCCGTAGCAGCGTGCGGTCGCGCGTCACAGCGGTTCTCGGTCAGCCGAACCGTGCCAGTTCGGCCGGGTCCTGGTCGACGTAGCCCTGGCTGACCTCGACGACGACGCCGTCGGGATCCCGTACCCAGACCGTCTTCCAGCGTGGGATGAAGTCGTCGAACTTCAGTGGGCCCAGCGTCACGTCCAATTCGCCCGCGTCCGCCAGGAACGAGTCCACGTCGTCCACCTGGAACGCCAGGTGTCGCACGGCACCGGGATTGTTCGGCCCGTCGCCCTTCGGGTCGAAGGCCGAGTTCGTGTCGGTGCCGAACAGTTCGAGGCACACGTCACCGTGCCGCACGAAGACGACGCGGGTGCCGTCCCCGCCGTCCACCACCCGCACCCTGCGGAAGCCGAACCAGCGGCTGTAGAACTGTTCCGTGGCCTGCTGGTCGCGGCAGTTCAGCGCGACATGTGCCCAGCGCACGGAGGTCGGCGCGCTCATTTCGCACCCGCTTCCGCCGGATCGGGCGCGCCCCAGGTGGGCATCGGGACGCCGAGCTGGCTGACCAGCGTCAGCAGGTCGTCCACGGCCCACCGTTCGACGAACCTGCCGTTCGCGATGCGCCACAGCTCGTGCGTGTACCAGTCGACCTGGTTGCCACTGGCCGGCACGCCGAGAAACGTGCCGGTGTGCTTGCCGGTCAACCGGATGCGGGTGAAGATCTCGTCGCCCGCTGCCACGATGCGTTCCGCCGTCACCACCATGCCCAGCGCGTCGATCAGCGACGCGATGTTGGTGCGGTAGGTGTCCAGGCTGGTCACGTCGACAAGGCCGGGGTGGTGGTCGACGAAGTCGGGCACCATCACCTCTTCCAGTCGGCCGTATTCGCGCGCGTTCACGATGTCGGCGAACTTCAGGTACAGCGCCTCCGGGGTCATCGACCCTCACCTCCCACCGCACCGGCCACGGCGGCTGGTGCCAGCAGCCGGGCCGCCTGTTCGCCGATCATGATTGACGCGGCGTTCGTGTTACCGGACACGATCTTGGGCATCACCGACGCGTCCGCGACCCGCAGGCCCGCCACGCCGTGCACCCGCAGCCGCGAGTCCACGACGGCTTCCGGCCCACTGCCCATCGAGCAGGTGCCGACCGGGTGCCAGAGCGTGCCGGCGTTGCGCCGCACGTAGTCCTCGATCGCGGCCCGGTCGGTGACGTCCGGTCCCGGCGCGATCTCCCGGTCGACCCAGTCGGCCATCGCCCGCGTGTGCGCCAGTTCCCTGCTCAGCTCGATCGCCTCGACGAACATGTTCACATCGGCCTTGTCACCGAGGTAGTTCGGTTGCAGCAGCGCGTTGTCGTACGGGTCGGCCGACTTCAGGCTCACGTAGCCGACACTGCGCGGCTGGATGAGCACCGGGGCGAACGTGAAGCCCGGTCCGTCCTGGTAGTACTCGGGACCGACGAACTTCAGGCCGCCGAACTTCATCTGGAAGTCCGGCGCCTCACCAGGACCGACCGCGCTGGTCCTGGTGAAGAACCCGGTCTCGGCGATCAGCGTCGGCTCCCACGGCTGTTCCTGTTTGGACAGGTAGCAGACGCCGACGATCATGTGGTCCTGCAGGTTGGCGCCGACACCCGGCAGGTCCACCAGCGTGCGGATGCCATGGTGGGCAAGGGTTTCCGCCGGTCCGATACCGGACAGCATGAGCAGCTTGGGCGACTCGTAGGCGCCCGCGCTGACCACGACCTCGCGGTCGCAGCGCACCTGCCGGGACCCTCCGTCGACGACGACCTCGACACCGACCGCGCGCCCGTTCTCGATCAGCAGCCGGGTGACCATGGCCTGGCTGAGCACGGTCAGGTTCGGCTCGCCGAGCGCGGGCGAGAGGTACGCGACGGCCGTGCTCGCCCTGTGGTGCTCCGGTGTCTTCGTTGCCTGGTAGAGGAACACGGCGTCGGTCTGGCGTTCTGCGTTGTAGTCGAAGCTCCGCCCTCGGTCGGTGAAACCGACCTCGGGGCCCGCGTCGAACAGCTGCAGCGCCACCGGGCTCGGGTCGGCGTGGAACAGTACGTCCAGCGGCCCGGCGACTCCCCGGTAGGACGATGCGCCACCGGAGAAGTTCTCCATGTCCCGGAACACCGGCATGACGTCCTCGTAGGACCAGCCCTTGTTGCCCAGCGCCGCCCACGTGTCGTAGTCGATCCGATTGCCCCGGACGTGCAGCATCGCGTTCACCGAGCTGCAGCCGCCCCACACCTTGCCCCTGGCCACCGGGATCTCGCGGCCGGCCGCCCCGTCCTGCGGCTCGGTGACGTAGCCCCAGTTCAGCGGACCGGGGCCCCACAGCGACATCGTGGAGCTCATCTTCTCGTCGTGGATGGCCGGCTCCGTGTCCGGCCCGCCCGCCTCGATCAGCAGCACCGTGGCGTCGGTGCGGGTGGCGAGGCGGTTGGCGATGACGCAACCGGCCGAGCCCGCGCCGACCACGATGTAGTCGTACGTCACGGGACTGGTCATGCCGCGTCACCACCGTTCAGGTCACGCTTGACGAAGTCGGCGCACCGCTCGGCGATCATCAGCACCGCCGTCTGGCAGTTGCCGGTGGGCACCTCGGGCATCACCGACGCGTCCGCGATCCGCAGGCCCTCCACGCCGTACACCTTCAGCTCCGGGTCGACGACGGCCGCCGCGTCCGTGCCCATCTTGCAGGCGCCGGTGTAGTGGTAGTACGAGCCGAGATTCTGCTTGACGTACTCGGTGACCTCGGACTTGCTGTGCACCTCCGGTCCCGGCGTGACCTGCTTGACGCCCCACTCGGCGAACGCCTTGGAGTGGAAGATCTCGTGGCCCATCTCGAACGCCAGCACCATGCGGCGCAGGTCCTCGGGGTGGGACAGGTAACGCGGGTCGTGCAGCACGTTGTCCGTCGGGTCGGCGCTGGCCAGGCGGACCGTGCCGCGGGAGAACGGCCGGATCAGGCCGGGAATCGTGGTGACCAGCTTCGGGTCCGGCTTGGGCTGGAACTGTGCCCGGTTGATCGTGCCGATCTGTAAGTCCGGCACCGGCAGGCCGCCGGTGTTGACGAACAGGCACGCCTCGGACATCTGCAGGTTCGGCTCCGGCGCCCGCTGGTCGGTGATGTAGACCGGCCCGACGACCAGCGCGTGGTCGGAGAAGTTCTCACCGACGCCGGGCAGCGCGACCCTGGTCTTGATGCCGAACTCACGCAGGTGGTCGGGCTGGCCGATGCCGGACAGCATCAGCAGCTTCGGCGTCTGCAGGCCGCTGGCGCACAGGATGACCTCGTTGTTGGCGTACGCCTGCCGTACCTCGCCGTCCACAATGTACTCGACACCGGTGACCCTGTCGCCGTTGAACAGGAGCTTGCTGGTGAAGGAGTTGGCCGACAGCGTCACGTTCGGCCGGTTCAGCGCCGGCAGGAGGTAGCCGTGCCGGGCACCGCCGCGGTGGCCGTCCACCATGTCAAGGTGGTGCCAGCCGACGCCGGTCATCTCGTTGTTGAAGTCTGCGGTGAACTTGTGGCCCAGTTCGAGTCCCGCCTCGATGAACGTGGTGGACAGCGGGTTGGGCTGGTGGTCCTTGGCGTTGATGACCTTGATCGGGCCGGAGTGGCCCGCCGTCGGGTTGGTGTCGTCCTCCTGGTTCTCCAGCTTCTGGAAGTAGGGCAGGACGTCCTGCCAGGACCAGTCGCGGGCGCCGTGGTAGGCCCAGTTGTCGTAGTCCAGTTGGTGCCCGCGGATGTGGATCATGTGGTACAGGTTCGTCGAGCCGCCGATGCCCTTACCCGCCGCCGAGTACACCTTGCGGCCGCCGAGGGCTTCCTGCTCGGTGCTGAAGTAGGCCCAGTCCAGGTCGGTGAAGTGATGCTCGGCCCACCGCCACGGCACGTCGGCGCTCGCCGGCACGGTGGCCGCGCCCGCCTCCAGCACCAGTACTGTCGCGTCCGGGAGTTCGCTCAACCGGTTGGTCATGACCGATCCCGAAGATCCGGCGCCGACCACGATGAAGTCGTAGTTGTCCGTCACGGTAACTCCTCGCAATACGGGGTGATATGCCCTAGGCCGACCTCGGGTGGTCAGGCCGGCACCAGTTCTCCGATCTGGTAGTTCACGATGACTAGCCGGCCGCCGGCCAGTTCCCGCAGCCGCCATTGCTGCTGCACGCGACGACGGATCCGGACGCCGTCGGACGTCTGCGTTGTCTGCCACAGCACGGTCACGTCGACGTTCACGGTGTCGCCCTGCCGTCGCGTGTCGAGCCGCTCGACGGTGTGCGACTGGTCCCGGTTCGCCTCGCCGACCGCCTTGTACCAGCGGCGGAAGTCGTCGTGACTCCGTAGTATGTCTGGCGGAAACACCATTTCCAGATCGGTATCCGAAACGAGCGCCAACAACTTCTCAACCGGTTCGTGTGTGCTTAGCAGGTCGTACCACTGCTGCACGAACTCCGCAGTCACCACATCGCCGGTAAGATCAGTGGCAGCCATTCAATCGCCCTCCTAGGCGGGTAAACTCGTACACCTGACGAAGAAGCAATGCGGCGAAGCTTTGGGTGGCAGCCGATTCCGGCCCCTAGCAGTCAGGATTCAATACCCCGCACTGAACTGGCAAGCCGGACTGCACGGAGTAGGCCACACTCCGCAATAACAATATGGTAACAAAGTTGCGGTGGGTTGGGTCCGAAGCTCACCGGGGCACCGACCGGCGCCGGCCGAGGGCCTGCCTGGCGGAATTCGATTTGACCCCTCCGTCGCGGCGCGTTGTGATGTCGGGCGTGACCCGCGACGACATGGCCGCTGCCGAACTGTCCGAGTACGTCCGCGCCAACCGCGAGTACTGGGACGCGACCGCCGACCACTGGGTGAGCGGGCGTGGGCGCACAACCAGCCGACGTGGGGCGTCTTCCAGGTCCCGCAGAGCGAGGTCCCGCTCCTCCCGGACGACGTCGACGGACTGGACGCGATCGAACTCGGCTGCGGAACCGCGTATGTCAGCGCATGGCTGGCCCGGCGCGGCGCCAGGCCGGTCGGCATCGACAACTCGCAGGCCCAACTGGCGACCGCCCGGCGCCTGCAAGCCGAGCACGGCGTGGAGTTCCCGCTGCTGCACGGCAACGCGGAGCACGTGCCGTACCCGGACAGTTCCTTCGACCTGGCCGTGAGCGAGTACGGCGCCGCGATCTGGTGCGACCCCAACGCGTGGCTCCCGGAGGCGGCGCGGCTACTGCGGCCAGGCGGCCGCCTGGCGTTCCTGTGCAACAGCGTGGTCTCGGTCCTGTGCGCACCGGACGACGCCGACGAACGGCCGACCGACCGGATGCTGCGCCCCCAACGAGGACTGCGTCGAACCGCATGGCCGGACGGCAGCGTGGACTTCCACCTCGGCCACGGCGACATGATCCGCCTGCTGCGCGCCAGCGGCTTCGAGGTCGAGGACATGATCGAGATCTTCGCCCCGGACGACGCGGCCGACTCGGCCTTCGCCTACGCCCAGCGGACTGGTCCAGGCAGTGGCCGGTCGAGGAGGTCTGGAAGGCACGCCGCGTCTGACCGTCGGGAGTGACTGATGAACAACCTCGATAGTAAGCGGCCGTGTCGGGTGCCCCGATGACGTTCGCGGGACGAGACTGTGCCGGTGACGAGCACCGACGACGTGCGTGAGGCGCTACCTCGACCACAGGTGGCGCCTCGGCAGCGTGATGGACGTTGTACGACTTCTGGCACCATCCGTCTAGGAAATGTCGCCTCGGCCGTGTTGGGGGCGGGTATCGTCAATTGTCCTGGACCGTCGGCGACAAGTATGGAGAACAGCCTTATGACCCGAATCTTCATCGCGTCCTCGACGGAGGCCAGACCGTACGCGGAGATGGTGGCCACGGTCCTGGCGGAGCAGGGAGCCACTCCCGCTCTGTGGTGGAGCCAGAACGCTTTTCCGCTCGGCGTCACATTGATCGAAGCGCTGGAAAATCTGTCCGAGGTGATAAATGGTGCGGTCATAATAATGACGCCCGACGACCGCGTGGCGCGACGTGGTATTCAGTCGTTCAACCCCGCCAGCAACATTCTTCTTGAGTACGGTCTGTTCGTCGGGAGCCTGGGGCGCCTCAACGTCGCGATCGTGAAGATCGGTGGTCCGACCACCCCATCGGACCTTGATGGAGTGGTACACGTTCGAGTTCGGCCGTATGAGGAGAACGAGGACCTCGAACTGTATCGAACGGTGATCCTGAAACCCGCCCTGACCGCCTGGATGCATGAGTTGGAGGCCCGGAGTACGGACGGCGCGAGGATCGCCACACTTGTCCACCGTATCGCACCCAATGCGCGACCGGAGGACCGCCTGCGCATCAAGGCACGAATGCTGTCCGAGCGGTTGGATCCTCAGGTGTTCAGCCGACTCACCCCGGATACACTTGAGCACCTTTTACTCAAATATACGTTCAATAATGACCCGAACAACACCGTCGGATACTCGTACACCACGTCGGTGCGGTCCTATCTCGCGCTGACACGGGTCGTTCCGAGTTCCGACGACGAGCGGTCGTTGGCGGCCCATCTGGCGCGGCATCTCGCAGAACTCATCGCTGGACACCAGATCGAACCGACGATCCTCGCCATCTCCAAGAACGCGGCTCTCGGCCTGCTGCAGGAAGTGGCCCGCCAGCTGCGCTTTCCCACCATTCTGATCAATCCCTACGGGCCCAACCGTGAGAGCCCGATCGAGGGCTACTACGAGTCGGGTGATCGCGCGGTTCTACTGCATGACGTCGTGCTGAGCGGCCACCACTTGATCGACTGCATCGCGACGCTGCGTGACTCGGGCTTGTACGTGAATCACCTGATCGCGCTGGCGGAACATGACTCCGACGATAGTGGGTTGCGCGCGCTGATGCGCGAGAACTCGGTCGAGATGTTCATGAGCGCCATCCTCCTGTCGTCCAACCGGCGGGTGGTCTGCCGTACTCCGTCCATCGGTAACGAGTCGTACGCGATGCCGGACTGCGTGCTGTGCGACGTGGTCGCCGAGCGCGTATCGGTGCCGGTGTGGAACATCATGACGGTAGGCGACATCAGTTCGGAGTTTCTGGCCGAATCTGAGAACTTCATCGCTGTTGCCGATGTCGCGCCGCTGACTCCAGGGCACACGCTCATTGTCTACCGGCATCACGACATTTCGTTTTCGAAGCTCACCGCGCCGCTCGTCACGGAGCTGGATCAGTTTCGGCAGCAGGTCGCGGAAGTCCTGTCTCAGGGTTATTCCCAGAGGATCGTGATGTTCGAACACGGGCTCTGCAACCGCGCGCGAGCGGGCGGCTGCGGAATCGACCATGCGCATCTGCACCTCGTCCCGCTCGATCGTCCGTTGTCGGGAATATTCCGGCGGGACTTCGAGGTCGAGCAACTGGGGGAACTGGAGGCAATCAGCGAGCGGGGTGGACAGGACAGCGAATACCTGCTGTTGACAGACGTGGACGGCGTGAACTACATGGCGTTCACTCACGAGCCAACCCGCCAGTACTTCCGGCGGGTCATCTCCGCGCTGCTGGGACGCGATCTGTGGAACTGGAACGACGAACTCTTGCTCGGCCAGAAGAACGAGACACGTAACTGGATACTCGACCTGCACCGCACCTTCACTCAACCGAGAGCGCCGCAGGTCGAACCGTCTCAAGACCACGCGGTGTGATCATCTCAGCAGAGACAGACAGGCCACCTACCTGGTAGTGGGCGCTGTGCTGCACGAGCAGCGCTGCCGCCAGGACCCGGTCGGTCAGGAGGCGGCGATGATGTCGACCACGAAGACCAAGGTGTCGGTGCCGTTGATGTCCGGTGGCTGTCCCTGGTTTCCGTAACCCAGCGTGGGTGGCACGGTCAGCAGGACCTGACTACCAACGGTGTGACCGCCGAGCCCCTGCTCCCAGCCGGCGATCACCTGACCCGCGCCCAGGACGAAGGCCTGCGGGAACCCCCGGGTCCACGACGAGTCGAAGACCTTGCCGGTGCGCCACACCACGCCGGTGTACTGGGCGATGACCGTATTGCCACTGACGATCGGCTGGCCCGATCCCTTGCGCAGCACCGTACTCGTCAGGTTCACCGGCGGGGTCGCGTTGGTGGGCACCTTGATGGTCGGGCCGTTGCGGCTGTTGGTCACCGTGGGCATGGTGGTGCCGGGGCGGTAGGAGACCGGCGTGCCGGTGGCGGCCGCGTTACGCGCCAGGGAGTCGACCACGTCGAACACGAAGACCAAGGTGTCGCTGCCCATGATGTTCGCCTTGGGGTTGCCGGCTGAGCCGTAGCCGTCCTTCGGTGGTACCACCATCAGCACCCTGCTGCCCACCCGCTGGCCGGCCAGCCTGCGCCAGGCCGGCATGGCGGTGTTCAGCGGCAGGCCCTGTGGCTGCCGGACCGTGTAGCTGTCCACCACGAGCCGGTTTCCGGCCCAGACCTTTCCTTCCACATTGATCAGCAGGTAGTCGTCGGGGCGGACCACCGGGCCGCTGCCCTGGATCACCGTGTCCACCACCAGGTTCCCGCTGGGCGAACCGTTCGGGATCGCGATCACGGGGTCGGCGCCGAACCGGCCGGTGACCGTCGGCGCCGAGTCGGTGGCGGCGGCCGTGCAACCCGCAAGGCCGCCCAGCAGCAGGCACACCGCCAGCAAGAAGACGCGCATCGAAAACCATCCGTCCACATGGGTGTGGGGGCGCGCACACTGCCGACATCGTGTGCGCGCCCCCACTGCCGGCTCAGAAGCCGGCAGGCGGTTGTACTGTCGGGAACAGCTGTGCGAACGTGTCGAACGCCGTGGCAACGTCCGCCTCGGCCCAGAACCGGTGGTAGTTGAACACCGGAGCCGAACCGCCGTTCAGGTACGCCTGGACCTTGGGCCAGGCCGGGTCGTTCTTGTACCACGGCCGGATGGACAGGAACGTGTTCGTCGACGAGTTGATCGCGATGCCACCGGGCATCGTGCCGGTGAACCCGGCCGGGACGAACAGGCCCTCGAAATTGGTCGTGTTGTACGCGACGTTGAAGTTCTTGTAGTCCGTACGGGTTTCCGGGGCCGAGAAGCCGAGGGAATCCGCGAAGTTCTTGTGGACGATGTCAAGAATGTTCTGCGCCGCGGTCTGCGCGGTGGTGTTGCCGGACTTGGCCGCGTAGTACGAGTACACCTTGGCCAGCGACGTCGCAACGCCGATGTCCGTCGCGGTACCGGTCGTCGTGACGTGCAGGCCGGTGTTCGCCGCGGGCGGGGTCGCGCCGGACGTGTAGCTGGTGTCCGGCTGGCCCGACCAGTTCAGCGTCCCCGGCGTGGTCAGCACGCCGGTGGTCGGGTTGACCGTGGTCACCGACTCGGCCCACGCCACCCACTTGTCCAGGATCGCCTTGGCCTGCGCGTTGCCGGACACGAAGTAGTACTCCGCGACCCGCTCCATCGGCCAGGTCTGGTAGCCGAACCACTGGTTGCTCGGCGGGTTGTGGTACTGCGGCGCCGGGTCGTAGTACATCCCGTCGAACGTGGTGTCGCCGGCAGGCGGCTTGCCCGCGTCGCCGTAGTTGCCCTGCCAGTTGTTCTCGACGCCACCCGCGATGCCGCCCTCGGCCGACTGCAGCCAGCTGAACATGTTCAGCTGCGTGGTCAGGCTCGTCGTCCAGTCCGCCTTCGCGGTGGGCGACGCCGGGATCAGGTTGGGGTCGTTGGCCAGCGACCACGCGGCCAGCGGGTTCTGGTAACCCTCGTGGATCGAGTCACCGCTGATCCGCCACGACCAGGCACCGCCAGCGTCGCCGCCCCATGCGTAGTACCAGCTCAGCAGGAACGTGTCCTCATTGGACTTGCCGGTGCCGGCGGGGCACGCCACCGAGCCGACCTGGCTGCAGTTGGGACTGATCTGCTTGAAGTACTTGTCGAACATCGAGTACCTCAGGTAGTCGCCCAGCTTCGCGGCCTTGGCCAGGGTGGCGGTGACGGCCGACGACTTGCCCTGCGACTTGGCGTACACGTCCGCCCAGTACGCCGCCTGCACCATGCGGGCGTCCGCGTCCGGCGCGTCGGTGTACTTGTACTGCTTGGCGAAGCTGCCGCCGCCGTTGTTGAACAGGTCGAGGAACCCGTTCGGGCCACCGAACTTGAACATGTCGCAGTCTGGCTGCGGCACGGTGTCCCACACCGACTCCTGCGGCCCACGCTGGAAGGTGTTGATCAGGCTCGGCGTCGACGTGCCGTCCTCGCACTGGCCGAAGCCGTACTTGTTGTCGGTGTCCATGATCCACGCCGGTCCGTAGAGGGTCGACGTGCCGTACGTGCTCTGCAACTCGCTGGCGAGCGGGTCGGAACCGACCGGCACCGACGTGTTCAGTGCCACCGGGTAGTTGTTCGGCTGTGGCATGACCGGTCCGTAAGTCGCCGGCTTGGAGGCGTTGTAGACGTTCTGGCCCGGCTGCTGGGCGGTGCTGGGGATCATGAACTGTTCCATGTTGGCCCATGCGTTGTTGAAGCCGGTCCAGTCCCCGGTGACCCGGCCGAAGTCGGCCTCCATCCACAGCCAGTAGCTGTAGGTCTCCGAGGTGGTCTCGTGGCCGTAGTCGGGCGCCTCCACGATCAGTGTCTCCACCGAGTGGTAGGGAATGCCCTTGGGGCTGAAGTAGCCGTTCGCCGGGTTCTTGATGATGTTGTACAGCGACAGGAACCAGGCGTCGTAACCGGACGCGGAACCGGTCGCCGCCGCTTCGGTGACGCCGACGGACGCCGAGGTCCAGCCGGTCGCGGTGGCGCTGAACGTGCCGTGGCCGCCCGCGTTCGCGGCCGCGGTACCCGCGGCGACGGTGACCGTCTGCGGCACGTTCCAGTTCGCCGTGGTGAAGGTGAGCGAGGCGCCGGAACTGATGGTCAGGTCCGGGTCACCGGTGGTCGCGACCGCAACGGTCACGCTGGCGGTCGGCTGCGCGGACAGGGCCAGGGTGAACGTGCCGGTGCCGCCCTGCTGCACGGTCAGCGACGTGGGGTTGGCCACGATCGCGTTCGCCTCGACCGTGATCGCGACCGGGTTGGACGTGGTGCTCTGGCCGAGGTTGTCGGTGGCCACCGCCGTGAGCGAGTAGCTGCCGGCCGGCACGTTCGTCCACTGCACCGCCCACGGGCTGGCCGACGCGACGCCGATCAGGTTGTTGGAAGTGGTGGTGACACTGGAGTAGAAGGCGACCGACGCGATGGTGCCGGTGCCGCTGCTGGCCGCGTTGGCCTGCAGCGTGATCGCCGAGCCGGGGGTGAAGATCTCACCGGCGGTCGGGCTGGTGATCGACACCGTCGGCGCGGGCTGGGTCGGCGGGGTGGCGCCGTTGCAGGCAGTGCCGTTGAGGGTGAACGCGGTCGGCGCGGTGTTCGTGCCGCTGTTGGTGAAGTTGCCGCCGATCTGGGTGGACGCGCCGGTGGCCAGGTTGCCGTTCCAACTCAGGTTGGTCGCGGTGACCTGGGCGCCGGTCTGGGACCACGTGGCGCTCCAGCCCTGTTGCAGCTTCTGGCTGCCGGCGTAGGCGTAGCCCAGTGTCCAACCGGTCAGCGCTGGTCCGTTGTTGGTGATGGTGATCGAGATGCCGAAGCCGGCGCCCCAGTCGTTGGTGACCGAGTAGGCGACCTGGCAGGAAGGTGCGGTGGCGGCCGGTTTCGCGGCCGGTCCGGCAGTGGGAGTGGCCGACGCGGCGCCACCGATGGCCAGCACGGCGGCGACACAGGCCAGGCAGGACAGCCAGGCGATCAGCCTTATCCGTGTTCGTCGAGTTCGTGTTCGCATCCACATTCTCCTCGTTGATATGTGTGGCGGCAGGGCAGCGAAACGGAAACATCGCCCGATGCTGATATCGGAAACGGTAGGTCGCCGCACCGACGCCGTGTAGCGAACTTCGTGTTTGACCTGGTCACGGCGTGTAGGTTTCATGCAACGGCGCAAGCCGTGTCACCTCGCCGAACTCGGCGAGGTGACACGGCGCCCCGGTCATGCGCAAGCAGTGCCGTTCAGGCTGAACGAACTCGGTGCGGTGTCATTGTTGGTCCACGTGCCCTGATAGCCGTAGGACACGTTGCCGCCCGGCGCGATGGTCGCGTCGAAGCTCAGGTTGGTGGCGGACACCGCCGCACCGCTCTGGGTCACGGCGGCATTCCATGCATTGGTGATCTTCTGGTCACCCGGGAATGCGTACTTCAGCGTCCAACCGTTGATCGCCGACGTACCGGTGTTGCTGATGGTGATGTTGGCGACGAAACCGCCGACCCATTCGCTGGCCTTGGTGTAAATGACATGGCAGGTGCCGGTGCCGCCACCGCCAGAACCTGCGATGGTCCACGTGACCGACGCCGAGCCGGACGCGCCGGTGCCGTCGGTAGCGGTGATCGTGGAGTTGAACGTGCCGGACGTGGTCGGTGTGCCGGAGATCAGGCCGCTGGAGCTGATGGCGAGGCCCGTTGGCAGGCCTGCGGCCGAGAAGGCGAGCGTCTGGCCTGCCCCCGAGTCGGTGCCCCGCACCTGCACGCTGGCCGCGGTGCCGACCGTGCCGGACTGGGCCCCTGGATTGGTCACGGTGACCGTGTTACCGGTGCCACCGCTGCCGCCCAGTGCCGCGACCACCGAGTTGAACGCGGGCTTGGGCTGGTAGTTCCGGC
>CAVPCF010000207.1:0-12202 GCA_963702275.1 Candidatus Melainabacteria bacterium | reverse complement strand
CCGCCTTGGCGGCTTTGGCGTCCGCAGCATAAGGATTGTGATCATCGGCCGCGTTGGCGTTGGCTGGGCCAAGCAATAGAGCCGCGCCGGCTGGAGTAAGAAGACGTCGTTGAAAGCACTGCGCGGATTTCCCTCCTATCCCGCAATCGTTGCAAAGGCAAACGCATACCTCACCTGTAATGGAATTTGCCGAATTCTACGCTTTGGAATGAGGTTCGTCTCTGTGAAAGCGATCTTACCTCCGTCGTACATGGCCGCCGGGTATCTGGGATCGAGCCCGCAGGGTGTCTACACTTGATATCCCCCTACCCTAACGCCGATCTTCACCTAGGTGGAGGAGTTTTTATCCGTAGGCGTCTAAGTAATTGATAATTCAGCCTTTCCATTGAAAGGCGCCAGGCTGTGTCAGGCCCAGATGAGCCAGCACGCGATAGGCAAACTCTTGGGCCAAGTCATCTAAGCTGGCCGGTTGATAGTAATAGGCCGGGATGAGGGGGAAGATGGTCGCCCCAGCGTCGGCGGCGCGGTACAGGTTAGAATGTGGACTTTGTTTGAGGGGAGTTTCGCGAACACAAAGTCTGCGAGCAGACACTTCTCTTTCAGGCAAACATCGGCAGCGCGTTCGATCAGATGCGAGGCGATGCCGTTGGCGATGCGGGCCAAAGTGCCCATGGTGCAGGGCAGCACGATCATCGCGTCGGCGGGATAAGAGCCGCTGGCCACGTTGGCTCCGATATCGGCGTTCGATTGCTCTTTGATTTTTGAGGAGATGATTTTGGAGTCGCGGGGCCGGGGTTCGTGAACGTGAGACTCGCGTCCGACGCCCAGGCCGACATCGTGCGGACCGTCCTGGCCGGCGGCGCCGCGTACGGCACCGGTGACCTGCTGGCCAACCTGTCGATCAACCTCGAGTTCGTGTCGGCCAATCCGACCGGTCCGCTGCATCTCGGCGCGACGCGGTGGGCCGCGGTGGGCGATGCGCTCGGGCGGGTCCTGACCGCGGAGGGTGCCGCGGTCACCCGGGAGTACTACTTCAACGACGCGGGCGGCCAGATCGACCGGTTCGTCAACTCGCTGATCGCCGCGGCCAAGGGCGAGCCGACGCCGGAGGACGGGTACTCGGGGGCCTACATCTCCGACATCGCCGCCGACGTGCTGCGGGCCGAGCCCGGCGCGCTGGCACTGCCTGAGGACGAACGGAACGAGACGTTCCGGCGGATCGGCGTCGGCCTGATGTTCGACCAGATCAAGCGGGGGCTGCACGACTTCGGCACCGACTTCGACGTCTACACGCACGAGAACTCCTTCCACGAGTCCGGCGCGGTGGACCGTGTCGTGGCACAGCTGAAACAGTCCGGTCACCTCTATCTCGAGGACGGCGCCTGGTGGCTCCGGTCGAGCGACTACGGCGACGACAAGGACCGGCCGGTCATCCGCGGCAACGGCACGCCCGCCTACATCGCCGGTGACATCGCCTACTTCGCGGACAAGCGCGCCCGCGGCTTCGACCTGTGCATCTACATGCTCGGCGCGGACCACCACGGCTACATCGCGCGGCTCAAGGCGGCCGCGGCGGCGCTCGGCGACGACCCGGCCACTGTCGAGGTGCTGATCGGCCAGATGGTGAACCTGGTCAGCGACGGCAAGCCGGTCCGGATGAGCAAGCGCGCCGGGACGGTGGTCACCATCGACGACCTCGTCGAGGCGGTGGGGGTGGACGCGGCAAGGTACTCGCTGATCCGCTCGTCGGCCAACTCGACGCTGGACATCGACCTTGACCTGTTGAACAGGCGCAGCAACGACAATCCGGTGTTCTACGTGCAGTACGCGCACGCCAGGATGTCCGCCCTGCTGCGCCAGGGCGCCGAACTGGGCATGGACCTGACCGGCGACCTCACACCGCTGGGCAGCGAACGGGAGGGCGACCTGATCCGGACGCTCGGCGAGTTCCCCCGGGTGGTGCGGTCGGCCGCCGAACTGCGGGAGCCGCATCGGGTGGCCCGCTACCTCGAGGACCTGGCCGGCACGTTCCACCGGTTCTACGAGACGTCCCGCGTCCTGCCATCGGGCGACGAGGACGCCCAACCGGTCCACACGGCCCGGCTGACGCTCGTCGCGGCCACGCGCCAGGTGCTGGCCAACGGACTGGGCCTGCTCGGTGTCGGCGCGCCGGAGCGGATGTGATGCGCGCGCATCCGGCCGGCCCACGGCACGCCGATGTGTTGCTGCCCGCGAACACCGCGGGTGCGCAACCGTCCACACCGGACCTACTGAACGAGCTGCCGCCGGAGATCTGGCCGCGCAACGCGACGAGGGGTGCCGACGGCGTGGCGCGCCTTGCCGGGATCGACGTTCGCGAACTGGCTGAACAGCACGGCACGCCACTGTTCGTGGTGGACGAGGCCGACTTCCGCGCAAGGTGCCGCGAGTTCGCGGCGGCGTTCGGCGATCCGGCGCGCGTGCACTACGCGTCCAAGGCGTTCCTGTCGGTGGAGATCGCCCGCTGGGTCGCGCAGGAGGGCCTCGGGCTGGACGTGTGCAGCGGCGGCGAACTGGCGATCGCGTTGCGTGCCGGGTTCCCGGTCGAGCGGATCACGTTGCACGGCAACAACAAGTCCGTTGCCGAGCTGACCGAGTCGGTGCGGGTCGGGGTCGGCGTCGTCGTGCTGGACTCGTTCTACGAAATCGCCCGGCTGGACGCGATCACCAGGGAGCTGAACATCAGCCAGGCGGTGATGATCCGGGCGACGGTCGGCGTCGAGGCGCACACGCACGAGTTCATCGCGACCGCGCACGAGGACCAGAAGTTCGGGTTCTCCATCGCGTCCGGTGACGCGGCCGAGGCGGCCCGCCGGGTGCTCAAGTGCGAGGGGCTGCGCCTTGTCGGCCTGCACAGCCACATCGGTTCCCAGATCTACGACCCGGACGGCTTCGAGATCGCCGCGCACCGGGTGATCGGCCTGCTCACCGAGCTGCGCGACGAACACGGACAGTCCGTTGTGGACTCCGTCGGCGCGGTGGATCTCGGTGGCGGCCTCGGCATCGCCTACACGGCCGACGACGACCCGCCGCCGGTGGCCGACCTGGCCGCGCAGCTGCTGGCGATCGTGGCCCGCGAGGCGGACACGGCGGGCCTGCCGCGGCCGACGGTGCTCGTCGAGCCGGGGCGGGCGATCGTCGGGCCGGGCACGGTCACGCTGTACGAGGTGGGCACCATCAAGGACGTGCAGCTGGGCCACGGCACGGTGCGGCGCTACGTGAGCGTGGACGGCGGGATGAGCGACAACATCCGCACCGCGCTCTACGACGCGCTCTACGACTGCCGGCTGGTGTCCCGGCCGGTCGATCCGGACGTCGCGCCGGTGCTGTCCCGAGTGGTGGGAAAGCACTGTGAGAGTGGCGACGTGGTGGTGCGAGACTGCTGGCTGCCCGGCGATCTCGGTCCAGGCGACCTGATCGCGGTGGCCGCGACCGGCGCCTACTGTTACGCCATGGGCAACAGCTACAACCGGTTGCCCCGCCCGGCCGTGGTCGCCGTGCGCGACGGCCGGGCCAGGGTGCTGCTGTGCCGGGAGACCGAGGAAGACCTGTTTCGGCTGGAGGCGGAGGCCCGGTGACCGGCGAGAACGGCAAACCGGTGCGGGTCGCGCTGCTGGGTTGCGGCACGGTCGGCACCGAGGTCGTCCGGCTGCTGCGCGACCAGGCACCCGACCTGGCCGCCCGGGTCGGTGCGCCGGTCGAACTGGCGGGGATCGCGGTCCGCAGGCCGAACAAGCACCCGCAGGTGCCGGCCGAACTGCTCACCACGGACAGCGCGGCACTCGTCGCCAAGGACGTGGACGTGGTCGTCGAGGTGATCGGCGGGATCGAGCCGGCGCGCAGCCTGCTGCTCAGCGCCCTGCGGGCCGGCAAGTCCGTGGTCACCGCGAACAAGGCGCTGCTGGCCGAGTACGGCGCGGAACTGTTCGCGGCCGCCGACGCCAGCGGCGCCGACCTGTACTTCGAGGCCGCGGTGGCGGGCGCGATCCCGCTGCTGCGGCCGCTGCGCGAGTCGCTGGCGGGCGACCGGATCACCAGGGTGACCGGGATCGTCAACGGCACCACCAACTTCATCCTGTCCGCGATGGACTCCACCGGTGCCGGCTACGGCGAGACGCTGGACGAGGCGAGCAGGCTGGGCTACGCGGAGGCGGACCCGACCGCGGACGTGGACGGCTTCGACGCCGCGTCCAAGGCGGCCATCCTGGCGTCGCTCGCCTTCCACACCAGGGTCACCGCGGCGGACGTGCACCGCGAGGGCATCGCGTCGGTGAGCGCGGCGGACATCGCGGCCGCCAAGATCCTCGGCCGCACGGTGAAACTGCTCGCGATCTGCGAGCGGGTCACCGAGGCCGACGGCGCCGAGTCGATCAGCGTCCGCGTGCACCCGGCGATGATCCCGAGGGCGCACCCGCTGGCCGGCGTGAGCGGCGCGTTCAACGCCGTGTTCGTCGAGGCGGACGCGGCTGGACAGCTCATGTTCTACGGCCAGGGCGCTGGCGGCGCGCCGACCGCGAGTGCCGTGCTGGGCGACCTGGTCGCGGTGGCCCGCAACCAGCTCGCGGGTGGCCGGGGCTCGCGTGAGTCCGCGTACGCGGCGCTGCCGATGCGGCCGATGGGGCAGACCCTCACCCGCTACCACATCAGCCTGGACGTGGCCGACCGTGCCGGCGTGCTGGCGCAGGTCGCTGCCGTGTTCGCCGAGCACGACGTGAGCATCGCCGCGGTTCGCCAGGAAGGGCGCAGTGTGGACGCCAGCCTGGTCATCGTCACGCACGCCGCACCGGACGCGGCCCTGCGCTCCACGGTCGACAAGGTTGCCGGCCTGCCGGTGGTGCGGGAAGTGGTCAGCGTCATGCGAGTGGAGGGCGAACAGCCATGATCGAGGCCTGGCCAGGCGTGATCCGGGCCTATGCGGACCGGATCGCGCTGCCGGCGGACGCGACCGTGGTGACGCTGAACGAGGGCGGGACGCCGCTGGTCGAGGCGCCCCGGCTGTCCGAACTGACCGGTTGCCGCGTGCTGCTGAAGGTCGAGGGCGTCAACCCGACCGGGTCGTTCAAGGACCGCGGCATGACGGTGGCCATCACGCACGCCCTCGCCGTCGGCACCAAGGCGGTGATCTGCGCGTCCACCGGCAACACGTCGGCATCGGCCGCCGCCTACGCCGCCCGCGCCGGCATGACCTGCGCCGTGCTGATTCCCAGCGGCAAGATCGCGATGGGCAAGCTGGCCCAGGCCCTCGCCTACGGCGCGCGGATCCTCCAGGTGGACGGCAATTTCGACGACTGCCTCGAACTGGTGCGCAAGACCGCGGCCCAGTTCCCGATCACGCTGGTCAACTCCGTGAACCCGGTGCGTATCGACGGCCAGAAGACCGCGGCGTTCGAGGTGTGTGACGTGCTCGGCCGGGCGCCGGACGTGCACCTGCTGCCGGTCGGCAACGCGGGAAACATCACCGCGTACTGGAAGGGCTACCGGGAGTACGCCGCCGATGGAGTGATTTCCGACACGCCCCGGATGTTCGGCATCCAGGCTGCCGGCGCGGCCCCGCTGGTGCACGGCAAGCCGATCCGCGAACCGGAGACCATCGCCACCGCGATCCGGGTCGGCAGCCCGGCGTCCTGGGCGGGCGCGGTGGCCGCGCGGGACGAGTCGGAGGGCCTCTTCGACTCGGTCACCGACGAGCAGATCCTGCACGCCTACCGGCTGCTCGCGGCCCAGGAGGGTGTGTTCGTCGAGCCGGCGTCCGCGACAAGTGTCGCGGGCCTGCTGGTCACCGCGGCTGACGGCAGGCTGCCGGCCGGTTCGCTCGTCGTGTGCACGGTCACCGGCCACGGGCTGAAGGACCCGGCAACGGCGTTGGCGGGCATGGTGGAGATCGAGCCGCTCCGGGTCGACCCGGAGGCGGTCGCGGGAGCGCTGAATCTGTCATGACGGGCGTGCGGGTCCGGGTACCGGCGTCGACGGCCAATCTCGGGTCCGGCTTCGACGCGCTCGGCATGGCGCTGGGGCTCTACGACACCGTCGAGGTGCGGCTGGCCGACCGGGGGCTGACCGTGACGGCCACCGGTCACGGCGCGGACACGGTGCCGACCGACGACACCCACCTGGTGGTGTGCGCGCTGCGCGCGGCCACCGAGCGGCTCGGCTTCCATCCCACCGGACTGTCCCTGAGCTGCGACAACGCCGTGCCGCATGCGCGCGGGCTCGGCTCGTCGGCGGCCGCGATCGTGGCCGGGGTGGCGGCCGGGTTCGCGCTGGCCGGGCGGTCCCCCCGAGACGAACTGGCGCTCCAGGTGGCCGCCGAACTGGAGGGGCACGCGGACAACGCGGCCGCCAGCCTGTACGGCGGCCTGGTGATCGCGTGGCGCGACGGTGACGCCTACCACGCGGTCCGGCTTGAACCACACCCCGACCTGCGGCCGGTCCTGCTGGTGCCGGCGCAGGAGTCGGCCACCAAGACCACCCGTGGCCTGCTGCCGGACAAGGTCCCGCACGTGGACGCGGCCTTCGCCGCGGGCAGGTCCGCGCTGGCCGTGCACGCGCTCACCCGCGAGCCGGGGCTGCTGTTGGCCGCGACCGAGGATCGGCTGCACCAGCACTACCGGGAGCCGGCATGGCCTGCCACGTTCCGACTGGTGGACGCCCTGCGCGCGGCGGGCGTGCCGGCGACGGTGTCCGGCGCGGGGCCGACGGTGCTCGCGTTCCCCACGAACGGGCGGTTGCCGGATCATCTCGATCCGGTTTCAATATCGGGGTTTTCCGTGCAGCCACTGGCGATTGACCGGACCGGGGTAGTGGTGGAAACCGTCGACTGAGGCACCAGCGGGAACAAACCGGTGGTCGACGAGGTTGTCGGGAAATGCGGCGCGCCGGGCCCCGTTGTTGCACGCGACGACAGTGGCGTCTACGCTCGGGGCAGATCAGTCACCGCGCGCACGGACGCCGGTGCAACTCCCAGGTTCTCAGTGGTGGGTAAAGCTGGGCCTGGGCCGCACTCCTGCTGAAAGGTGACCTCGTCTCGCGGCGGAGGTCAGCATTGGTAGGTACCCGATGGCCGTGGTGACCGAGCAGTTCATTGTCAGCGGCCTTATTTCGTCCATAGAAGTCTCCAACAGGCCGCCCGGCACTGGGCGATCTGTCGGTCCGCGTTCCGTCGGCCGGCAAGTCCGCTGGTTTACGTAGGAGGCGTGGACCGGTCAGGAAGGACATGTGTGAGCAACACCGATCTGTTGAGCAGCGACGCGGCGAACGCGACTGCCACATCCTCTGATTCACAGGGCGGTGCCAACGGCACCGCACCGCGCAAGCGGGCCGGCCTGTCCGGCATGGTGCTCGCCGAGCTGCGGGAACTCGCCGGTCAGCTCGGGCTCTCCGGCACCGCCGGCATGCGCAAAGGCGACCTGATCGCTGCCATCAAGGAGCGGCAGGCGAGTGGTTCGCCGCGTGCCAACGGCCGAACCGCGCCAGCCAAGGGGGGTCAAACCGAACTTCCCGTCGCGGCAGCCACCGAGCCGGTTCGGCAGGAGGCCCGCGAGGGCCGCGACAACCGCGCCGAGGCCCGCACGGCTCGCGAGGACCGTGCTGACCGGGCCGATCGTGCCGAGACGGACACGAGGGACAACCCGCGGGAGAACACCCGCGACGGCGACCGCAACCGGCGTCGGCGCACCGCGTCCCGCCCGGCCGGCAGCCCGGAGGGCGGCGGCCAGCGCGACAGCGGCCGTGACAGTGGCCGTGATGCCGGCCGTGACGTCGACGACACCGGTCCCAACCGCGACGACGTCCAGGGCGAGCGCCGCGACTCCGGCTCCACCACCCAGGAACGGGAGCGCACCGGCAACCGGAACGACCGCCCGCAGGGCGATCGCCAGGGCGACCGGCCGGCGAACCGGCCCGGCACCAGCACCCAGGACGACGATGACGACCGCGGTGGCCGTCGTGGTCGCCGGTTCCGGGACCGCAGGCGTGGTCGGGGCCGGGGCGAGGGCGGCGATGTCCGCGAGAGCGGCGGCCGGACCGGCGGCGGCAGCAACGACACCGAGATCCGCGAGGACGACGTCCTGCTGCCGGTCGGCGGCATCCTGGACGTGCTGGACAACTACGCGTTCGTGCGCACCAGCGGCTACCTCGCCGGTCCCAACGACGTGTACGTCTCGCTCTCGCTGGTCCGCCGCTACGGCCTGCGCCGTGGCGACGCGATCACCGGCGTGGTGCGGCAGCCGCGCGACGGCGAGCAGCAGCGGCAGAAGTTCAACCCGCTGGTGCGGGTGGACAAGATCAACGGGCTGGACCCCGACCAGGTCAAGGACCGGCCGGAGTTCACGAAGCTGACCCCGCTGTACCCGAACGAGCGACTGCGGCTGGAAACCGAGCCGCACATCCTCACCACCCGGGTGATCGACCTTGTGATGCCGGTCGGCAAGGGACAGCGTGCGCTGATCGTGTCGCCGCCCAAGGCCGGCAAGACGATGGTGCTCCAGGCCATCGCCAACGCCATCACCACGAACAACCCGGAGTGCCACCTGATGGTGGTGCTGGTGGACGAGCGGCCGGAAGAGGTCACCGACATGACGCGGTCGGTGCGGGGCGAGGTCATCGCCTCCACGTTCGACCGTCCGCCGTCGGACCACACGAGTGTCGCTGAGCTGTCCATCGAACGGGCGAAGCGGCTGGTCGAGATGGGGCACGACGTGGTCGTGCTGCTCGACTCGATCACCCGGCTGGGTCGGGCCTACAACCTGGCCGCGCCCGCGTCCGGCCGGATCCTGTCCGGTGGTGTCGACTCGACCGCGCTGTTCCCGCCGAAGCGGTTCCTCGGTGCGGCACGCAACATCGAGAAGGGCGGCTCGCTCACCATCTTCGCCACCGCGTTGGTGGAGACCGGGTCCACCGGTGACACGGTGATCTTCGAGGAGTTCAAGGGCACCGGCAACGCCGAGCTGAAGCTGGACCGCAAGATCGCCGACAAGCGGGTCTTCCCCGCCGTCGACGTCGACCAGTCCAGCACCCGCAAGGAGGAGCTGCTGCTCTCGCCGGACGAACTGGCGGTCACGCACAAGCTCCGTCGGGTGCTGCACGCCCTGGACACCCAGCAGGCCATCGACCTGCTGCTGGTCCAGCTCCGCAAGAGCCGGACCAACATCGAGTTCCTGATGCAGGTGGCCAAGACCACACCCGGCGCGGGCGACGACTAGCGCCGTGACGCACCCGGTGGCGGCGGGAACAAGCCGGTCACCGGGTGCGTTCACGTCAATGTCAGCGCATCTGGCAGACTGACAGGTCGAATCCGGCTCCGGTTCACCCCAGCACAACTTGACGGGGACCCGGCGGCCACAAGGAGAGGACGACACAGTGAGGACCGGAATTCACCCGGAGTACGTGGTCACCGACGTGACCTGTAGCTGTGGGAACACCTTCACCACCCACAGCACCAAGGCCAACGGTTCGATTCACGTCGAGGTGTGCTCGAACTGCCACCCCTTCTACACCGGCAAGCAGAAGATCCTGGACACCGGTGGCCGGGTGGCGCGCTTCGAGGCGCGCTACGGCAAGCGCAAGAAGTAACTCAGCCGACGGCGCCCGCAGGCGCACCCAATCGGGTGCCCGCGGGCGCCGTTCGTCTGTACGGAAACGGGAGAGACATGACGAAGCCGGTACCTGAGGTCCTGGGCGCGCTGGTGGCCGAGCATGCCGCGTTGGAGCAGCGGCTCGCCGATCCGGCCGTGCACGGCGACCAGGCGCTGGCGCGCAAGCTGTCCCGCCGTTTCGCCGAGCTGGGCCCTGTGGTGCGCGCGATCCGTGAGGTCGAGTCCACCCGGGACGATCTGGCCGCGGCACGGGAACTCGTCGCGGAGGACCCCGGGTTCGCGGCAGAGGCGGACGCACTCGCGCAGCGGCTGCCGGTGGTGGAGGCGCGGCTGACCGAGCTGCTGCTGCCGCGCGACCCGCACGACGGGTCGGACGTGGTGCTGGAGGTGAAGTCCGGCGAGGGCGGCGAGGAGAGCGCGCTGTTCGCGGGCGACCTGTTGCGGATGTACCTGCGCTACGCGGAACGCCGCGGCTGGCGCGCGGAGGTGCTCGACGGCACCGACTCCGAGCTCGGTGGCTTCAAGGACGTCACGGTTGCCGTGAAGGGCAAGGGAACCGGCCCGGACGGCGTGTGGTCGCGGCTGAAGTTCGAGGCGGGCGTGCACCGCGTGCAACGGGTGCCGGTGACCGAGTCGCAGGGCCGCGTGCACACGTCCGCGGCAGGCGTGCTGGTCTACCCGGAGCCCGAGGACGTCGAGGTCGAGGTCGACGAGAAGGACCTGCGGATCGACGTGTTCCGCTCGTCGGGGCACGGCGGGCAGAGCGTGAACACCACCGACTCGGCCGTCCGGATCACGCACCTGCCGACCGGGATCGTGGTGTCCTGCCAGAACGAACGCAGCCAGCTGCAGAACAAGACCCGCGCCATGCACGTGCTGCGCGCCCGGCTGCTGGTGCTGGCCGAGGAACAGGCCGCCGCCGCCGCGTCGGCCGCGCGGCGCGGCCAGGTGCGCACGGTCGACCGCTCAGAACGCATCCGCACCTACAACTACCCGGAGAACCGGATCGCCGACCACCGGGTCAACTACAAGGCGTACAACCTCGACCAGGTCCTCGACGGCGACCTCGACGCCGTGCTCGACGCCCTGACCGAGGCCGATCGGGCCGAACGCCTGGCGGCCACTGCCGGTTGATCGGCACCGGGTGAGAAGCTTCTGTGCATGAGTCGTCAGAGGCAGCCGCTGCGGTTGGCGATCCTCGAAGCCGAACGGATCCTCAGCGAGGCCGGGATCGAGTCATCCCGAGTGGACGCGGAGCTGATCGCCGCGCACGTGCTCGGCGTGGAACGCGGCAGGCTGCCGATGGTGCCGCTGGTCGATCCGCCGGTGGTGGACGCGATCGGCCAGCTCGTCGCGCAGCGCGCCAAACATGTGCCGCTGCAACACCTGACCGGCTGGGCCGCGATGGGCGAGATCACCGTCGGCGTCGGGCCGGGCGTCTTCGTGCCGCGCCCGGAAACCGAGCTGTTGCTGGAATGGGGCCTTGCCCGGATTCGTGATCTCGAACGGCCGGTGGTGGTCGACCTGTGCACCGGCACGGGTGCGCTCGCGCTGGCCGTGGCCAACGCCCGGCCGGACGCGACGGTGCACGCGGTCGAGTCCGACGGCGTGGCCCTGGCGTGGGCACGACAGAACGCCGAGGTGCGCGCGCAGGCGGGCGACACCGCGATCCGGCTCTACGCGGGTGATGTCACCGACCCGACCCTGTTCGCCGACCTGGACGGCACCGTGCACCTGGTGCTCTGCAACCCGCCCTATGTCCCGGAGGCGACCCCGGTGCCCCCCGAGGTGGCCGACCACGACCCGGCCGTCGCGGTGTTCGGCGGCCCGGACGGCCTGTCGGTGATCCGCCCTGTCGTCGCGCTGGCCGCCCGACTGCTCACCGTCGGCGGCGCCGTCGCCATCGAACACGACGACACACAGGGGCGTGCGGTACCGGAACTGCTGCGCGGCCGCCGGGTCCTCACCGAGGTGACGGACCATCTCGACCTTGCCGGCCGGTCCCGATTCACGACAGCGGTCCGAGCGGACTGGGAAGCGGACTGACCGGCGGCCGGACCCGCGCGCGCCGGCGCGCCATGTCATGGCAGGATCGGCACGTGGCCACGGTTTATGACTGCCGCCGCCGGGATGAGCGCGAGGCCGGGCTCAAAGCGGCCGCGAGCGCTGTCCGGACGTCGCGGCTGGTGGTGTTCCCGACCGGCACCGTGTACGGCGTCGGCTGTGACGCGTTCGACGAGCACGCGGTGCGCAGCCTCGTGGACGCCAAGGGTCGCGGCCGGGGCATGCCCCTGTCCGTGCTCGTCGGCTCGTGGTCCACGGTGGACGGTCTGGTCCTCTCGGTGCCCAAGCGGGCGCGGGACCTGATCGAGGCGTTCTGGCCGGGCGAGCTGTCCATCGTGCTGCCCCACGCGCCGTCCCTGGCCTGGGATCTCGGCGACACACGGGGCACCGTGATGGTCCGGATGCCGCTGCACCCGGTGGCACTGGAACTGCTGCGCGAGATCGGCCCGATGGCCCAGTCCGGCGCGAGCCTGACCGGCCGTCCCGCCGCCACCGACGAGATAGAC
>CAVPCF010000206.1:0-14146 GCA_963702275.1 Candidatus Melainabacteria bacterium | reverse complement strand
TGTCGTTACGCTAACGTTCAGTTTACGTGCTGGTAGCTCGTCCAGCAAGTATTGACTGTTCTCAGATGTATAAGTCGATCAGCATCCGCGATTCGCGTCAGTCTTTAGAACTCAATGCTAGCCTTTGGAGGCTAAGCTGGATTACGTTTATCTTCTTGCCGCTTACGTTCCTTGTTGGTTTCTTTGGAATGGTATGTTTGATCAATCTGCGACTGCCTTTCACTGCTGACGAAGTGAGAAGAACGTCGATGCTTTTGATCCACATCCATCGATCAAGTGGTATTGGATCGCAGCGGTCCCAATGGTAGGTCGTGCAAAGCAGTGGGCGGAAGTGTTCGCAGCAGCTAATGGACCTCGCAGATGATTTTTGTTATTGTCCTGTGGTTTCTGCTCAAACATTTCATGCCACAGGCGTCTCGACTTCTTCGCTATACTGAGCGGGAGCTTGAAATGTTGAGAGACCGACCTGGGTGATTCCGGTCAAAATGCCACATTCCCAGGCTCACGAGCGGTAAGGCCGCTTTGGATTGTAGGAAAGGGCGCTCTCCCAGGGCTTACATATGCCAAACGCAAGAATGAGCGCTGCAAGCAACTTTTCTCCCCGCGACGCCAGCTATTTAAATTCCTACGTACAAATCAAGCAACGTCTTTTGGACTCTTTACTACCTTCCCGATCCTCGCTCTTGCACTTAGTATCCTTGGGAACAGCCCAGGCCCAGGCCCTTGTCCTTGTTCAAGCCAGTCTTTCTTCCCCTTGTTAGCTCGCTTGCGGGCTTTGAGAACATTTGTTCAACCGCGCCAGGTGCGAATTGGCGGTTCACGGCGTCTCTCCATGCACCAGAAAAAGCAGCAGCTGCGCCCGAACCCGGCCCTTTCCTACCAGCTGTCTTCGGATCACCGACTCCTACCTGCGCTAGAGCTTGCTGCAGCATTTTATCCCGCAGATCAGCTGCCCTGGACTCATGCGGAGCCAAAAGTTTCTGGCCGCTAGCCATCGCCATTTTTTTGGGCCATCTGTTCCTGAAAGCCAGGATCTTTGCAAGTCCAATATGGTATTCAGTACACCGTTTGGTATGAAGGGGTAATCAACGGCAACTGGATTGCCAATTGGGATAACTGGAAGGGCGATTGCCAGCATCTCTTGTATACTGGCGGGCACGAGGGCTAGCTTTAGGAAGAAGAGGAAGAGGAAGAGGCAGAGGCAGAGGATGACGATTCAAGCAGATGCAAATCCTTCAGTACTTCCCTTCACTAGAGATCCATAAGTAGAATGTCCATGATTCCGCAGACCGACCATTGACCGGAGCTAATGTCGCAGGACCTTGCAATGCATTGCCCAGCCAATCGCAGCGTCCTCCGCTTAGCCCGCCAGGCGCGCTTTTTTACCACTTTCCCTTGCGCCGGTCTGCTTGACACGGGTAATGGATCCCAGTCGAGAGCAGCACTGTGAGCCAGTCGCCCGAATCGAGCACCCACACTATCCACTGATCTAGGGCCTCCTGCTGGTTCTGTTTGTATCTCTCCGAAGGCTCGTCCTTCGTTTGCTGTACAATATCCTCCTCTTCATGAGCGCCCGGTACCCAGCCATTCTCCTCTGCTGTTCGATGGTAATCCTCGGCGGTGCGTTTTCGACCCACCTGCTCGGGAAGGGGAGGAATAGAAAGCTCAAGGCAGGGTGACAGTAGAGTAAAATGGGTAGAGCACGAGCGAAAAGTGAGGAGTGTCAACGCAAAGAAGGGCTGGAGTAGAAGCTGATGAGAAAACGAACGACCCCGCGAGCGACAGCGAGGTGACTACTGAAGGAGAAAAGAAGATGGGAAGGCGGGAGAGGGCGGCGAGGGTTTTTATATCGCCCAAAGCGACAGGTCCCCTTTGAACGAAACGGCCGTGCTCATGTACCACAATTGCCAAACAGTGAGGCAGCCGAAAATAAGCTCGTTCAGAAACACCAGGCCTGGATCGAGGAGCTCAACGCCAGAGACGATCAATTTGCAGAAGGCGATCGGTAGAGGATGATATTCGAGGGGAGGACAAGAATTGATGGTGTAGATTTGGACATTCCTGTAAGTTGATCCGCACAGATACGCTATGAGCTAGCTATATGTGGAGCCGTTGAAATAGACGTACGGCACTTTGGTGGGACCCGCGCCGTCGCGGAATCTGGTGAGTCTCCTTCGTGTCGTGCCGTGACATCGCCAATGTTCGTCCACTCGGTCCCGAGGGCGGGAATACCAGAGGCCGCCTTCGAGGCGTCTGATCAAAACTACCGTTATCATGATGAAGGCTTGGCCTGGGTGAGAGCGGGAATCGACAACAGTAGCCTCAAAGCGAAATTTCGTTCTCGTGCCCATTGCGTGGCACAACGAGCGGAAGCTTATGTGATCATCTGGGGAACTCTCATGTCTCCTCAGGGCGAAGGTCGTGCTGGTCGTTATTGTAGAGGTCTATGTCAGTTGGATCGTACGTATCCAACACTTTTCTATCGCTCAGGAGATGGTGATCGCATATGGGACCGCGCCCCGCAGCAGCGGCCGCCAGCCGATGCCGATACCGAGCACGATCAGCCCGATCGCCAACCCGCCGAGGCCGGCCCGGCTCAGCGTCGCGGCCAGTCCGGTGAGCAGGATGGTGGCCGCGCCGCCCAGCCACCGCGCGGCCGGATCGCCGGTACGCAGTGCCAGGCAGACCAGCGCGGCCATGGCCAGCACGGCCGCGGTCGCGTTCGGGTAGGTCAGGGTCGACGACGCGCGCCACATGCCGGCGCTCAGGAAACCCCACGTCGTGTGGTGCACCACCACCCCGAACCAGCCGAGCGCGGCCACCGCGGCGCAGATCACGAGCAGGCCGTTGACCAGCGTGACGCGTGCCGTGCCCGACAGCTGCCGGCAGACACCGGCCAGCACGAGCACCCCCGCGATCAGCAGCAGATAGCGGAATCCGGCAAGCAGGTGGCCGGTCAGCGCCCCGTCGGCCACCGCCCAACCAGCCAGTCCTGCGGCGGCGAGCACGACCGGCAGGTCCTGCCGAGTGAAGGCCGGCAGACGAGGCGCGAGCAGCACACCGACGACCAACGGCACCGCGACGAGGATCTGCGTCCTCGGAACGAAGGCGCCCTGCAGGTAGAGAGCCATGGCCAGCCCCGCGACGAGCAGCACAACGCCCGGCTCGATCCCACGCGCCTGCCGCAGCGCGCGCACACGAGTCCCCCCAGCCAAACCAACGCACCCCCCAGACGCCTCGACCACCCTACCGCCGTGCACAAGCCCCAGCGGCTGCGCCAGGACCGACCGGTGATTGGATCGAGAAAAGCGACTGATACAACCAGCACAATTCATGGCGATTTGATCCGCCATTGAATGGCGCGGCGACCGTTCGGCCACGGCGGTGACGCGGACCAACCCGTCCGGATCCCCAGCGTCATGCCGCCCCGGGTGCCGCGTGCGGCTCGGCTGTGAATGGTCCGATTCGGTTGCCGCTGCCCTCGACGTGTGCAACGCTGTCGTTCCGGAAGGGACGTTCAGGTGAGTGGGGGTCAAATGGGGACTGGATTCAACGCGCCACCGAGTGCCGACTTCACGTCGTACTCCGGGCTCGTGCTGAAGCAGGGCGGCGACCTTGGCCAGTTGGCGACCTGGGCCGGCAAGGAGTGCGCCACCACGGACGGCCTCGACGGGCTCCTCGAACCGTTGCGCGGCCTCGTCACCGAGGCGGCCGGGTTCTTCCACGGGAAATACGCCCTGAGCCAGTCCGGTATGACCGGCGTGTCGAACAAGATCGTCCAGACGCGCGACACCTACGCGCGCGGTGACGCGCAGGCCGAGCAGAACCTGAAGAACGCCTACCCAGCGGCGATTCCGGGCTTCTCCGTACTGCCGAACCTGCCCAAACTCGGCACCTTCGACGACACCCCGATCACCCTCAAGGAGCCGGACAGCGCGGGGGACGACACCGCCAAGAACATCCAGTTGCAGCTCAGGCTGGCCAGCGGCAAGCTGATCGGCGGTGAACTCAAGGGCGCCGAGATCCTCTTCAAGTTCGTGACAGGACAAAGCCTCGTCGAGTTGATTCTCAAGCCCATCGTCGGCGAGTACGGGCGACTGAAGTACCTCGAGGAGTCCTACCAACAGCTCAGCGACGCCAGTTACGTCGTCGCCGGCACCCTGCGCAAAGGCACCTGGCGACTGGCGTCGGAATGGACCGGGGACGCGGGCGCGGCATTCGACTCGTACCTGTTTCGCTGGCACATGGGAATCGGCGGGCTCGGGGACGCGGCCAAGGTCGCCGCGAAGCTCTACAAGGACGGCTACGACGCCGTCTGCGTGCTGGTTTTCGCGGTGCTCAAGGCGATCAACGATCTGCTGGAGCAGGGCGTCAAGCAACTCGCGGAAGAGGCCGCGACGATCCTGGGCGGTGACGCGGCGATCGAGGCCGCGGGCGGCGGCCCTGAAGACCCGGTGGCGGACATCGGCGCGATCGTCCTGGATATCTGGGAGCTCTACAAGATCTACAAGACGGTGCGCACGATCATCTCGGTGATCAGCACGATCATCTCGATCTTCAACAAGATCTCCGCCGCGATCAGCAAGATCTCCAGCGACATCAAGGCGGTGGAGAAGTTCTTCAGCTCGCCGATCCCCAGCATCGACGACATCAAGAACGACGTGCAGCAGCGCGCCGCCGAGTTCGAGACGAACAGCGGCTGGAACCCGGAGCTCGGTGCCCTGCGCGTCGGCCTGCTGCCGTCATCGTGACCGGCCAGGAGGGCAGGGAGGAGCGCATGAACCCCAAGGACGACCCGATGATCGAGGAGAAGTTCGGCGCACGCCTGCTCGCCGAACAGACGCCGGAACAGCGGGCGATCGCCGGCCAGATCTTCACGCGCATGATGGCGGGCGCGGAGGTCGAGGACGTCCGCGATCTCATCGAGCAGCTGAGCCACACCTCGCGCCGGTACCGAGAAGAACACGAGCAGCAGCGCGCGCAGCGGGTCGACACCGAGTTCAAACTCTTCGACGAGGACGTATGACCAGCCCAGAACTGCACAGCCTGACCTCGTTTCAGGTCACCGTCTCCTACGGTCGGCAGCAGACGACCTTCGACATCTGGGGCGCCGACCGGGCCACGCCGGTCGCCCGGCTGTACCGGGCGGGCGCCTACGACAGCCTGCGCGCCCTGCAACTGCTGGTCGGACCGCAACTGGCCAACATCGCGGGATACGTCACCGAACGGGCCGCGTACGCGCCGGACCGCACCGAACTCGGCACCGTCAACTCCCGCTTCGGCGCGCCAAGGCGAAAGCGGTGGTCGGTGGCCCAACCCGGGTTGCCGGTCCTGACCGGGCACCCCACCGGCGCCAGCGCCACCCGCTACCGATTCCCGTTCTCGCTCGTGCTCACCGGCGTGGCGAACAACGTCCTGCCGTTCAACTTCCTGTTCGACGCAAGGGACTCCACCGGATTTGTGATCTCCCGGTCCGGCGGCGTGCGGGCCAGGTTCGCGGTCACAGTGCACGACTCCCGGGTGGACCGGCGGCTCGTGCTGGCCGCCGTCGTCGCGCTGAACCGCTTCGAATCCTCCGACGTCCGGCAGGAGGCCATCGACCTGACGGCCAACCCGTTCAGCACCTGAGCCCGACAGCTGTCGATCCGCGCCCCGCCGCGTTCGTCATAGGTACATACGAGGAGGCCCGACCGGGGCCACCACGACGGGAGGTACCCGATGACGAAGTACATGATCCTCATCTACGGCGACGCCCAGCAGTGGGACGCGATGTCCCCGGCACAAGAGCAGGCCCATCACGCCGCCCATGCCGCGTTCCGGGCCAAGGCCGGTGCGCAGGTCCTCGGTGGCGAGGAGCTGGAGCTGGCGTCGATGGCGACCACCCTGCGCTTGGCCGACGACCGCGTCAGCACCACGGACGGGCCGTTCCTGGAGGCCAAGGAGGCGGTCGGCGGCTTCTACCTCGTCGAGGCGGCCGATCTCGACGAGGTGATCGCACTCGCGTCCCTGCTGCCCGAAGTGCACGCGGGCCACAGCGGGGTCGAGATCAGGCCGGTGGTGGACCACGGATGAGTCCTGAGGTCGTCGCGGCGGTGGCGCAGGCCCACCGCCGCGACTGGGCCAGGGTGTTCGCCGCGACCGTGCACCTCACCCGCGATCTCGACCTGGCCGAGGAGTGCGCGCAGGACGCGTACGTGCAGGCGCTGCGGACGTGGCCGCGGACCGGCATTCCGGACCAACCCGGCGGCTGGCTGACGACCGTCGCGCGGAACCGTGCGCTGGACGTGCTGCGCCGGGAGTCGGTGCTGCGCAGGGCCCTGCCGCTGCTGGTGGCGGACGAGTCGGTGCCGGGCGCCGACGACGGCCTCGTCGACGACGGTCGGCTGCGGCTCGTCTTCACCTGCTGCCACCCGGCCCTGTCCCGCGACGCCCAGGTCGCCCTGACGCTGCGGCTGGTGTGCGGCCTGTCGACAGCCGAGGTCGCCCGCGCGTTCCTGGTGCAGGAGACCACCATGGCCGCCCGGATCACGCGGGCCAAGAAGAAGATCGTCACCGCCCGCATCCCGTACCGCGTGCCGTCGGCCGACCAGCTCGCCGAGCGGGTCAGCGCCGTTCTCGAGGTCGTATACCTGATCTTCACCACCGGCCACACGGCACCGGTCGGCGCGGAGCTCGTCCGCGCGGACCTGGCCGACAGCGCGGTCGGCCTCGCCCGCATGCTGCACCTGCTGATGCCGAACGACGTCGAGATCAGGGCATTGCTCGCACTGCTGCTGCTCGTCGACGCGCGCCGCCACACCCGCCTGTCCGCCAACGGAAAGCTGCTGCTGCTGTCCGAACAGGACCGTTCGCGCTGGGACGCGCGGCTCATCAGCGAGGGTGTCGGCCTGCTCACCGACGCGCTGCACCGGCAGCCGCCGACCCGATACGCCGTCGAGGCCGCGATCGCCGCCGTACACGCCGAAGCGCCGACGTGGCAGGACACCGCATGGTCGGAGATTGTCGCGCTGTACGATGTTCTGCTCCGGCATTGGCCATCGCCGGTCGCCGAGCTCAACCGTGCCGTCGCGATCGGCTTCCGCGACGGCCCGAGGGCCGGCCTCGACGCGCTGGCGCCGTTGCTCGCCGATCCGGCACTGGCGACCTACAGCTACCTCAGCGCCGCCCGCGCCGATTTCCTGCGCAGGCTGCGACAGTGGCCTGCCGCGACCGCGGCCTACGAGGAAGCCCTGACCCTCACCGACAACGACGTGGAGCGCGCCTTCCTCATCGACCGGCTCGGCGAGGTCCAGAGCCACCTGCCAACCGATACGTTGCGGATGCGCCGCCACGACCGACCGGAAGGCACCAGGTGAGTGACGCGGTTGTCGTCGGCAGTGGCCCGAACGGGCTGGCCGCCGCCGTGCTGCTGGCTCGGGCGGGCGTCCGGGTCACCGTGTTCGAGGCGGCAGACACGATCGGCGGCGGCACCCGCAGCGGCGAGGCGATCCTGCCAGGACTCGTGCACGACCACTGCTCGGCGATCCATCCGATGGCCGTGGGATCTCCGCTGTTGCGCAGCCTCGAACTGGCACGGTACGGCCTGTCCTGGCGGCTGCCCGAGATCGACTGCGTGCACCCGCTGGACGACGGCACCGCCGGTGTCCTGCACAGGTCGGTCGAACGGACGGCGGCCGGGCTCGGCGTGGACGGCGGGCGGTGGCGAGGGCTGTTCGGTGGGCCCGCGTCGCACTACGACGAACTGGCCGAGGACATTCTCGGCCCGCTGACCCGGATCCCGCGCCACCCCCTGCTGCTCGCCCGCTTCGGGATCCCCGCGCTGGCACCGGCTTCCGTTCTGGCGCGCCTGTTCGCGAGCGAGGCGGCGCGGGCGTTGTTCTGCGGTGTCGCCGCGCATGCCTTCGTACCGCTGCACAATCCGCTGAGCTCCAGTATCGGCCTCGGTATTCTGACGGCTGGTCACCGGCACGGCTGGGCCGTCGCCGCGGGCGGTTCCCGGTCGATCACCGACGCGCTGGCCGCCATGCTGTGCGAACTCGGCGGCACCATCGAGACGGGCGCCCGGATCAGGTCGCACGACCAGTTGCCGGCGGCGGACATCACGATGTTCGATCTCGCGCCCACCGGGGTGGCCGACATTCTCGGCGACCGGCTGCCCACGCGGATCGCCAGCGCCTACCGGCGGTTCCGCTACGGACCTGGCGCGTTCAAGGTGGACTTCGCCGTGGCACAGGGCGTGCCGTGGATCGCCGAAGCGGCGCGCCACGCGGGCACCGTCCATCTCGGAGGAACGTTCGCGGAAGTGGCCGCGGCCGAGCGGGCGGTCAACGCCGGATCGATGCCGGCGCGGCCGTTCGTGCTGGTCGGACAGCAGTATCTGGCCGATCCGGGGCGTTCCGTCGGCGACGTCCATCCGGTGTGGACGTACACGCACGTGCCGAGCGGCTATCCGCAGGACGCCACCGCGGTGATCATCGCGCAGATCGAGCGGTTCGCGCCGGGCTTCCGTGAGCGGATCGTCGGGATGACAGTGCGGTCGCCCGTCGGGTTCGCCGAGTACAACCCGAACTACGTCGGCGGTGACATCATGACCGGCGCCAAGAACGCCCGGCAGCTGGTTCTCGGGCCCCGCCTCACCTTCAGCCCCTACGACGTCGGGCTGCCCGGCTATTTCCTCTGCTCGGCGGCCACGCCGCCCGGCCCTGGCGCGCACGGCATGTGCGGCGCGCACGCCGCGTCGGCGGCATTGGCCTATCTGAGAAAGCTGTGACGTCTCCGAAAAGCACTGTGCACTATCATGACGGCCATGGTCGAAAACGTGTCGACAACCGAGATCCCGCACCGCGAACGGGTGAACGCGGAATTCCTGACCCTGCTGGACGATCTGCGCCGAGTATCCGGCGAGCCGTCGCCAGACGGCCGCCTGGTCCGCGAGCTGTCGCCGGACGGCACGGAATGCCGCATCGTCTTCAGCAACGGCACGTCGGCCGAGCTCGACGACCTGATCAGCGCGGAGCAGACACGCGCCGCCGAAGCCGGATACACCCTGGAGTGGAAGACCTACGGCCACGACACCCCAGCCGAACTGCCGGCCCGCCTACTGGCCGCCGGATTCGCCCCGGACGACGAGGAACGCGTCCTGGTGCTCCCAATAACCGACGAAACAATCGCGACCTTCGGCAGTTCCCCCCACGAAATCCGCCGCGTCGACGACGAAGCCGGCCTGGCCGACTACGCCGACATAGCCCGCGAGATCGGACGGCAGAACCCCGAAGAGGAAAAGGAGAAACTGGCCGCCGAACTGCGAGCCGATCCCGACGATCTGAGCATCTACATCGCCTACGTCGACGGCGAGCCGGCCGCCAGCGGCCGCCTGTACTACACCCCCGGCAGCCCAGCCGCCGAACTGGCGGGCGGCCGAACCAGGACAACCCACCGACGGCACGGCCTGTTCACCGCACTCGTGGCGAGCCGCCTACGCGAGGCCCAGGCCCGAGCCCACACCCACGTCTTCGTGGACGCCCTCCCCACCTCGGAGCCGACCCTGACCAAGCGCGGCTTCCAGTTCGTCACCACCACAACGCCCTACGTCTACGAGCCCGACGACTCCCACTGACCGCTATCGGCACCCGCAGGCCGTCGTCACCAGCTCGGCGATGGTGGTTGTCGTGTCGTCCGGTAGGTCGTGGACGTTGGGCAGGCCGGTGCTGGTCTTGCTGATGTTGGCGAATCGTTGCCCGGGATGGGTTTTGGCGACCGTGGCGAGTGGGCCGGCCAGGTCGGGCCCCGCGGTGACGATGAGTTGGCAGTGCAGGGCGAGCAGGCTGTTGAGGTAGGGCACCAGTTCGCCCGCGGGGCCGCTGGGTGCGACGACGTGCTGGGCGTTGATCGGTCGGTTCCGGGCCGCGGCCTGGATGGCCGTCCAGACCGTCGAGTTGTCGGCGGTGGTGGTCAGCAGGCACGTCTTGAAGTTGCGGGAGATGTTGGTGTAGACGACCGGCATGCCTGGTGCCGGTTGGTTGGCGAGGACCAGACCGATGGTGACCGCGACGATGACCACGACGGCCGCGCCCGTCCCGTACACGGCTCTGCGATGACCGCGCAGTGCGGCCATCAACCTGCTGCTCACCCGCTGTGGACGTGGCGTGGTCACGAGGGGCGACGGTAGCCGATCCGTTCGGGGTTCGCGCCGCTGTTCGGTGTCCGCGATGTCCGCATAGGGCTCGGCAGGTCCGAGTGGGGGAGCGCTGATTGCGCTGGTCAGCCCCTTTGTAGGGATGAAAACGATGAAATGGACATTTAGGCGCCATAGTTTGGCCTAATCACTTGACCGAAGTGTCTGGCTCAGGTCGAATCCGGCTGGTCGCGCCTCCGCTGGGGAGGGCTGTCGCGCGAAAGGGTGGGCGTGATGGCCAGGACGGTTTCGTTCGGTGCTGCGCGTAGACGGTTCGGTTTCCGTGGCGACCGGTCGCGGTGGGGGTTGCCGTTTCGACTGGTGACACTGTTCGTGATCATCTCGGTCGCGGTCACGCTGGGTGGCCAGTCGGCGTGGGCATCGCCGTCGACCACCACACCGGCGACGCCACAGCAGAAATCCGGCTCGGCGGCCGGGCTGTCCCACCGCTCGCCGTCGGTGATCCACGCGGGCAAGGGTGCGCAGTCACCCAAGCCGGCCATTGCACCCAGCGCCGCGAGCACCCCTCGGCTGTCCAATGTGTCCCAGTCGGCAGCCGCGGCACGGGTGCCCACCCGGCTGACGTCGCATGCCGCGGTGGCCACCGGCCAGGAGATCGTCAGCCAGCGAACGGCCACCCGGTCGGTGTACGCCAACGGTGACGGCACGTTGACCGCGCGGGTGTATTCGCAGCCGGTGCACTACCGAACCGCCACCGGTGCGTGGGCAGACATCGACACCACGCTGGCGCGGCAACCGGACGGCACGTTGCGGGAGAAGGCGAACGCGTCGTCGCCGACGTTCGCTGCCACCGGGAACAGCCCGGCACTGCTGGACACCGCATTGGGCAGCGGCGAGTCGGTGTCCTTCGGGCTCAAGGGAGCCGCACCCGCGTCGGCCGCGGTGTCGGGCAACGAGGTCACCTATGCGGGCATCCTGCCGAACTCGGCAGTGACGTACGCGGCGAACGCGGCCGGGGTGAAGGAAACCCTCGTGCTGGACAACGCCGCCGCGCCGACCACCTGGACATTCCCGCTGGCGTTACGAGGACTGACGGCCGCGCTGGACAGTGACGGTGCCGTCGTCCTGTCGGACTCGACCGGCAAGCGCGTGCAGACGATTCCGCACGGCTTCATGCGGGATTCCGCCATCGATCCGCGTTCCGGCGAAGGCGTGTTGTCCACCGGCGTGACCTACTCCCTGAGCACGGTTGCCGGCCAGGTGGCGCTGCAGGTGAGTCTCGATCCGGCCTGGGTGCACGACCCGGCGCGGGTGTTCCCGATCAACGTGGACCCGACGAGCCTGAACACGTCCGGTTCGACGTACGTGCTGAGTCCGTTCCGCAACGATTTCAGCTCGGACTCCGTGTTGCAGGTGGGCACCTATGACGGTGGCACGAACGTCGCGAACGCCTATCTGACCTTCAACGTGGGCGGGGCGTTCACCAACGACTACATCGAGGCCGCCACGCTGAACATGAACAACGTGCACTCGTTTTCGTGCGGTGGCGCGGTGTCCGTCTCACCGATTCTGACCGGGTGGTCGGTAACGGGATTGAAGACCTATCCGTGGGTGTCCTACGGCGGGATGATCGGGCAGAGCGCCTTCGGGGCCGGCGACACCTGCGGCGGTGCCAAATGGGAGTCGATCGACCTGGGTGACAATCCGTCGGCGGCGGGCACGCAGCTGATCGAGTCGTGGGCGCACGGTGGCGGCAATCTCGGTCTCGCGGTGACCGCGAGCGCCAGCGACAGCAACGCGTACAAGAAGTTCTCCAGCATCAACACGCCCTACGCGCTGTACCTGTCGATCACGTACAGCCCGTACGGCGCGGACTACGCCCCGGCGGGCACCTACACCATCCCGACCGCCACCGTGGCCGGCGCGCAGCAGATCACGATCACCAACCGGGGCAACGGCACCTGGGTGCCCGGTTCGGTTTCGCTCGGCTACCAGTTGTTCACCATGTCGTGGCAGCGGTTGTCGGTGGGTGCGACCACGACCAGACTGCCCAACAATGTGGGGCCGAACCAGTCGGTGAACATGACCGGCACGATTGGTGCGACCCCACCGGGGCAGTACATTCTGTGTTGGGACATGATGGCGGGGTCCACGTCGTTCAATGTGGGCTACGGGGTGCCCACCGCGTGTGAGGTCATCAATTCGAACAACACGCCGCCGCAGATCGATTCGATGAGTCCGTTGTCGAAGGCCGTGCTGGGTTCGCTGACCCCGACGCTGGCGGCGACGGGCCATGATCCGGACAATTATCCCGGCAGCGGGATCACGTTCAACTTCCAGGCCTACCTGATCCCGTCGGACGGCAGCGCGCCCACCATGGTCGCGAGCCCTGGTTGGTCGAGCAGCGGTACCTGGGTGGTCCCGGCCGGCAAGCTGGCCTGGAACCAGTCCTACTACTGGATCGCCCAGGTCGGCGACTCGGTGGGCGACAGCAATTGGTCGGCGCCGAGTTACTTCTCCACGGCGGTGCCGCAGCCGTTGGTGACCTCGCATCTGGGGCTGGCCAGTTCCAGCGGCCGGTCGTTCGACCCGGCGGTGGGGGACTACACCACGTCGGCCACTGACGCTTCGGTGTCGGTGGCGGGGCCCGCGTTGTCGATCGTGCGGTCCTACAACTCGCAGGACCCGCGTACCGGCAACCTGTTCGGCGCAGGCTGGTCCACGGTCTACGACATGACCGCGGTGCCGGATTCGGACGGTTCCGGCAACGTGGTCGTCACCTATCCCGACGGGCACACGGTCCGGTTCGGCCTGAACAGCGATGGCGCGACGTTCACCTCGCCGCAGGGCACGTATGCCACGTTCCAGTCGGTGTCCGGTGGCGGCTACGCGCTGACGGCCCGCGGTGGCACGACCTACACGTTCACCACCTCGGCCGGCACCGGGTGGCGGCTGACCACGATCACCGACGCGGATCACCGCTCGGAAACCCTGGGCTACACCGGGAACCAGCTCACGACGGTGACCAACACGGCGAGCAACCGGGCACTGCACCTCACCTGGACCGGCGGGCACCCCACGAGCGTGTCCACCGACCCGGTGACCACCGGCGGCCAGCCGCTGACCTGGACGTACGGCTACAGCGGCACGGTGTTGACCAGTGTCTGCCCGCCCACCTCCGCCACGAAGTGCACCGCATACAGCTACACCAGTGGCGCCGGGTCGGGCTCGCACTACCGGTCGCTGGTGCTGGACGCGCGGCCCACCTCGTACTGGCGGCTCGGCGACCCGGCCGGCAGCACGACCGCGGTGGACGAGGTGGCCGCGAATCTGGGCACCACGAACGGCACCTACAGCATGCAGTTCGGTCACCTTGCCGGCCCGTTGCCGGGTTCCCCCGCGACGTCCAGCAATTTCGCGACCAACGCGCAGGTGGCGCTGCCCAACGGGATCGTGACCAATTCGGGCGGCTATCTTTCTGTCTCGCTGTGGTTCCAGACAGCCACGAACGGCCCGTTGTTCGGATACCAGAACCAACCGATAACCGGGGTGCCCACCGCGGCCGTACCAGCCCTCTACGTGGGCGGCGACGGGAAGCTGCGGGGCTTGTTCTGGCCGGGTTCCGCGCCGGTCGGCGCCACGACCGCGCCGATCACCAGTAGCGGCACGGTCAACGACAACCACTGGCACCAGGCGGTGCTCACGGCGGCTGGGCAGACGCAGTCGCTGTATCTGGACGGTGTGCTGGTCGGGTCCGAGACCGGTTCGATCCTGCCCAGCGGCATGGTCTACGACCAGGTCGGGTCGGCCTACACGTGCCCGCCGTCGGCGTGGCCGGGATGGGGTAGCTCGGCGTTGCAGCGGTTCACCGGCAACATCGCCGAAGTGTCCGTCTACAACCACCCGCTGGGTGCGCCCGCGGTCGCCCAGCAGTACGCGGCCGGTTCCCGGCCCGCGGTGGAGCTCACCTCGGTCACCACACCCAACGGCGCCGCGGCCGCGCAGGTGTCC
>CAVPCF010000205.1:0-23022 GCA_963702275.1 Candidatus Melainabacteria bacterium | reverse complement strand
GTCGCGCCGCGAATATTCACCGCCCGTGCCTGTGGCAGCGTGGGGGCTGTGAACTCTGCTCGGTCATCGGCGTCCACCTCCCCATATCCTGCCCATGTTTCGCATCGTATCCAGCGCCGTTGTTCCGTGCTCGCGAATGGCTCGACCGGTGAGCTTGAGGAACACGTCGTCGAGGCTTGGACGGCGCGCGCTCACTGCAGTGATCGGAACGCTCAACTCGGAGAAGAGCCGCGGGATGAACGACGGAGAATCCGCGACCTCGACCTGCAGGATGCCGTCGACCTGGAGTGGTTCGAGATGCATCAGGGTGCGGATCTGTTCGGCGGCCACATTGGTATCCGGCGTGGTGATGGTGATCACATCGCCGCCGACCCTGGTCTTGAGCTCGGGTTGCGGCGTCGTTGCGCCGGTTGCCGGCGAATTCGGTGGCGACAAGTCGGACTGAGCCGTCACGGTCGGACTCTGCTCGGTCACCGAACCGGACGATCCGGCCGAATCGGACGGGCCGACTTGAACAGGCCGGTTCGACTGGCTTGCCTGCCCAGCAAGAACCGGCGCCGGGCTGACCTGATCGGCGGGACCCCGCGGACCCTGAGCGTGACCAAGCTGGCCCGTCCCAGGGATACCGGAGCCACCGCCGGTGCCGTTGCTCGCGCTGCCGGGGCTGAAGGCCGGTGGCGTGTCGAAGGCGGGCATCGTGTTGCCGACGGCGGCCAGATTCGCGTCGTACGCCTGCACGACCCGCACGGCTTCGGCGTGCGCCTGCTGCGCGGCCTGGAACTGCTGGTCCAACTGCGCCGCGCCGGCCGCTGGATTGAACATGCTGCGCAACATCGTCTGCCGCACGTCGGCCGCGGTCGGTGGCTCGACCGGGGTGGGCATCGAGTTCATCGCCGTCTGCGCGGCCTCGGACTGCATGCCGAGCTGATTGCCGGCCAGTTGCGCCCCCTGCGCGGTGGTGTCGGCCCAACTTGCCATCCCGGCAAGGAACGCCCGAGCGGAATCACCAGCCGCACCAACCCACCCCGACTCGCTCGCACCCGCCACCGAACCAAGATCCTGCGCGATCCGTGCGTAGGTGTTGCCCAGAGTGTTCCAGTCCGCACCGGCGGCGCCGACCGCACCGGGATCGATGTTCATCGTCACCATCTGATACAGCCGCGTCACTGAGTACTGAGGGTAGTTCTGCCCACCGAAATCCGGCGCCGACTGCGTCGCAAGCCCGTTCTGTAATCGGGCTTCCTGCGACCGCGACCAAGCCGCCGTCCGGAGCTGAGCATCGACCTCGATACCCGCGGTATCCATGCCACGAGCGGCACTGTTCAACAGGCCGGGTGCCGGGTCGAGGCCATGAATCTGCACCGAGGCACGGTTCTGGATTCCCGCGCGTGCCATGCCGACGTATTCCTCGTTGTCGGACACCGGATTCGACTGATCCACGCCCATTCCCCTATCTCTGCTCCGCCGGCAGTTTCGGCTCGATCAGCGTCGCGTACTGATCCGCCAACTGACACGACTGCATATCACCGAGCGCATCCACCACGACGATGTCCACAATGGAGGTCTTCGTGATCTGAAGGTAGACGCCGCAGCCACCTTCTTGGCTCAACACCTGACGACCGTCATGGGAGCCGACTGGATAGCTGGTTATCGTACGTCCGACATTGCTGAGCTGAGCCAACCCGACCTGGTCGAAAACCCCGGCACCGACGGTGTACTGACCCGTCTTGTGCCAGCTACAGGACCGTGGGCCGGCGCTGGTGTCTCGACCACTTGACAGCAGGCCAAGTTGGTGGATCTCCGTACCGGTGAGGAGAGTGCACGGATCGATGGCAGCCGATGGAACCGCTGAAGGCGGATCGGCGGCTGATGTGGGTGAACCGGTAGTCGCCGGACTGCCGGCGACCGCGTTGGCGCATCCGGCCACGCCAACGACCACCACTGCCAGCAACGGAACAAGACCCAGATTGCGCATCACAATCATCCCGTCAGTGGCCGGGCTTGAACGACTGGCCGATGCGCTGCTCAGTTCTGGCGTAGTTGTCCATCGCGACCTTGACGGCCTCTGCCGCGGTTGCGAGGTTCTGCAAGAACTGCTGATTAGCCGGCCGGAACGCGTTCGGGCCGGTCCCTGCGACGCTGCTGTTGAGCTTCCCGATGGCCAGGCCACCTGCTGTCAGCCCCAGCTTGTCGGCTGTATGGAACTGGAAGGTCCGGAACACCAGATCGCCGAGTTCGAGGATGGCGGCATTGAGGGTGTTCAGCAGGAATTGACCGGTTTCCGGATCGAAGACGAGGCCGCCGCCGTTCGCGGCTGCCAGCAACTGTCGGGCGCCGTCTGACGACGTTCCCGCATCGCTCGACATTGCCTGACCAGCAATTCGGTTGATATCGTCGATGATCGGGTCAGCATCGGCCATGCCCGTCCCCCGAGAGTGCGCGCCGTAGTCCGTCAACTCCGAAGAGTATCGGCTTCGCTCGCCTGTTGGGACAGTTTTGGGTGGACATTAAGTAGTCAATATCGGCAATTGCGCTGCCGATCGGGTGAACGGTCAGTCGTCCAGCACCGCGAGCGCGTCGATCTCCACCAACAATCCCGCTGGTAGGCCTACGTAAACCGTCGTCCGGGCCGGGAACGGCGCCGTGACAAATTCGCCGTAGGCCTCGTTCAAGTCGGCGAAGTGGGCCGTGTCGGTCAGGTAGACGCGCATCATGAGCACGTCGGCCATGGACGCGCCCGCAGCTTCCAGTACTGCCACAACGTTACGCAGTGTCTGCCGGGCCTGCTCGCCGACGGTCGGGCCGACGACCTTGCCGGTGGCCGGATCGATGCCCACCTGGCCGGCGATCTGCAGGACATTGCCTTTCCGCACGCCCTGCGCGAAAGCGGCGACCGGGGTGGGCGCGTTCTCGGTGCGGATCTCCGTCTTGGCCATCAGCCGTCCTCTCGTCGTGGTGCTGCCGGTATCCAGCCACATTCTTCCGACGCGTCCGAAGCGGCGCGCAGCAGGTCCGGGACCAGCGCGAGCAGACCGTCCAGGTCGAGCAGCATCGTCGGCACGGAGACGGACACGGCGGCGGCCACCGTGCCGCCGAGTGCGCGGATCGGCGCGGCGGCGCAGTGGATGAAGTCCTCGTGTTCGGCGTTGTCCAGCGCGTACCCGTCGGCGCGCACACGGTCCAGTTCGGACAGATAGTCGGCCGGATTGGTGATGGTGTGCGCGGTATGCCGCGGGTAGTCCATTGTCTCGGCGATCGCCCTGCGTTCCACGTCCGGTAACCCGGCGAGCAGCACCTTGGCCACCGCGGTGCAGTGCAGCGGGGCGCGCCTGCCGATTCGGGAGTACATCCGGACGGAGTGGCGGCCGTCGTACTTGTCGATGTAGACGACCTCGCCGCCCTCGTAGCTGGCCAGGTGCACGGTGTGCCCGGTCAGCTCGTTGAGCCCGCGCAGCGCGGGGGCGACCGACCCCCGCACGTCCCGGTCCTCCAGCGCCCGGTTGGCCAGGTCGAACAGGGCCGCGCCGAGCCGGTAGTGGCGCGGCGCCGCGCGTTGCACGAACCGCCGCGACTCCAGCGTGCGCAGTAGTCGCATGACCGTGGACTTGTGCACGTCGACGGTGGCCGCGAGCTGGTCGAGCGTGCGGGGCCCGCGAGCCAGCTCGGCCAGCAGGACGAGCGCACGGTCCAGGCTCTGACTCACCGCGAACTCCCCTGGCCGACGTTGACGACCGATTGGGGGGAATGCTACACATCCTCGCGACGAATTACGCAATGCTCGTTGCATGTCACGCAACGGAGGTGGCGCGAATGGGCCCGTCGGACATCGATCCGGACGCGGTTGCCGCGATCCGGGACGAGCGGATCGACTGGCGGGACAAGGGCTTGCCGGCCGACGTGTTCGGCAGGACCGTCGGCGAGATCGCGGCCGCCCGGCTCGACCTGTTCGACGACGGTTTCGTCGGACCGCTCGTGGTGCTGGACGACGACGCCCTGACGCACAACCTGACCACGATGGCCGAGTGGTGCGCCCGGCACGGCATGTCGCATTGCCCACATGGCAAGACGACGATGGCGCCGCAACTGTTCGCCCGGCAGCTCGAACTCGGCGCGTGGGGCATCACCGCCGCGAACGTCAGCCAGCTGCGCGTCTACCGGGCGTTCGGCGTCCGCCGCGTGCTGCTGGCCAACGAACTGGTCGACCCCGCCGGCCTGCGGTGGCTCGCCGGCGAACTGGACCGCGATCCGGACTTCGAGTTCGGCTGCTGGGCCGATTCGGTGGCCGGCGTCGAGCTGATGACCAGCGCGCTGTCGGGCGTGTCGCGGCCGGTCGACGTGCTGGTCGAGCTGGGCGCGACCGGTGGCCGTTCCGGCGTGCGGGACCTGGCGACCGGGCGGGCCGTCGGCGCGGCGATCGTGGCCAGCCCGGTGTTGCGGCTGGTCGGCGTCGCCGGCTACGAGGGCGCGCTCGGCCATGACACGTCCGCCGACGGCCTGCGCCTGATCAGCGACTACGTCCGTGGGCTGCGGACGCTGGTCGCGCTGCTGGCTGACGACGGCGGCTTCGCCGACGTGCCGGAGGTGCTCGTGACCGCGGGCGGCAGCGCCTACTTCGACGCGGTGGCAACGGTTCTCGGCGAGGAATGGCCTGCCGGACCGCCGGTTCGGCCGGTGCTGCGCGGGGGTGCCTACGTCTCCCACGACGACGGCATCTACCGAAAGACCTCGCCGCTGGGCGCGGCACCCCGGCTCACCGACGCGCCGCCGCTACTGCCGGCGTTCCGGGCGTGGGCCCAGGTGATCTCCAGGCCGGAGCCCGGCCTCGCCCTGCTGACACTGGGCAAACGGGACGTTTCGTTCGACGAGGGCTTGCCCATACCGCAAGTCGTCCGCACCGCGGACGGCCGAATCGGACCGCTGTCCGGTTGCCAGGTCAGCAAACTGGCCGACCAGCACACGTTCCTGACCGGCGAGGACTTGCCGGCCGTCGGTGACTGGGTCGGTTTCGGGGTGTCGCATCCGTGCACGATGTTCGACAAGTGGCGGCTGATCCCGGTGGTCAGCGGCACCACCGTGGTCGACCTGGTCCGCACCTACTTCTGAACGGGGACAACGGGTGGCACACGACATCGTCTTCGCCGACGCGCTGGTCGTCGACGGCACCGGCGCGCCGGGTTTCCGCGCGTCGGTCGGGGTGGCGGACGGCCGGATCGCCGAGATCGCGGCTGACCACTTGGACGCGAACCGGGTAGTGGACGCGGCCGGTCTGGTGCTGGCGCCCGGTTTCATCGACATGCACTCGCACTCCGACCTGCGGCTGCTCGTCGAGCCGGACCATCTGGCCAAGGTGTCCCAAGGCGTGACGCTGGAGGTGCTCGGCCAGGACGGCCTGTCGTACGCGCCGGTCGACGACGACGTGCTGGCCATCCTGCGCGGGCAGTTGGCCGGCTGGAACGACGACCCGGCCGGCTTCGACTGGAACTGGCGCACCGTCGGCGAGTACCTGGACCGGCTGGACCGGGGCATCGCGGTGAACGCCGCCTACCTGGTGCCGCAGGGCACGGTCCGGATGCGGCACGTCGGCTGGGACGCCCGGCCGGCCACCCCGGCCGAACTGGACGGCATGCGGGCGGACGTGGCCGACGGCATGGCCCAGGGCGCGGTCGGGCTGTCGTCCGGTCTCACGTATCCGCCCGGGATGTACGCGGACACCGAGGAACTCGTCGAGCTGTGCCGGGTGGTCGCCGGGCTCGGCGGCTACTACAGCCCGCATCACCGCAGCTACGGCGCCGGCGCGCTGGCGGCTTATGCCGAGATGGTCGACGTGTCGCGGCGGTCCGGCGTGCCGCTGCACCTGGCGCACGCCACGATGAACTTCCCGGTCAACGCGGGCCGGGCAGGCGAGATGCTGGCCCTGCTGGACGACGCGATCGACAGCGGTTGCGACATCAGCCTTGACACGTATCCCTACCTGCCCGGCGCCACCTACCTGTCCGCGCTGCTGCCGAGTTGGGCCGCGGAGGGTGGACCGAGCGCGACCATGGCCCGGCTGTCCGATGTGGACACCAGGGAGCGGGTCCGGGTGGCACTGGAGGAACTCGGCTCGGACGGCTGCTACGGGGTGCCGGTGGACTGGCACTGGATCGAGATCAACGCGGTCCGCCACCAGCGCAACGAGCACCTGGTCGGGCACCGGATCGACGATTCAGCGGCCCGCATCGGCGTGGCACCGATCGAGCTGTACCTGGACACGCTGCGCGACGAGAACCTCGGCACGTCGTGCCTGTTCCACGTCGGCCACGAGGACAACGTGCAGGCGATCATGCGACACCGCGCACACACCGGCGGCAGTGACGGGCTGCTGGTCGGCGGCAGGCCGCACCCGCGCGGCTGGGGCACGTTCCCGCGCTACCTCGGCCGATACGTGCGCGAACTCGGCGTGCTGGAACTGGCCGAGTGTGTCGCGCACCTGACCTCGCGCCCGGCCCGCAGGCTGCGCCTGACCGACCGGGGTGTGGTGCGGGCCGGCGCGGTCGCGGACCTCGTGCTGTTCGACCCGGACACTGTTGCCGACACGGCAACATTCGAGCAGCCGAGACAGGCGGCCACCGGCATCCACACCGTCCTGGTCAACGGCGTGCCGGTGCTGGACGACGGCAGACCGACCGGCGCCCTGCCCGGCCGCTCGATCCGCCGCCTGGAGTCGACATGACGTTCGTGCACTGGATGCAGCACTCCACGACCGGACTGCTGCTGCTGGCCGTGGTGGGCATCGCGCTGCTGCTGTTCCTGATCATCCGCCTGAAGACGGAGCCGTTCATCGCGCTGCTCGCCGCGGGCCTCGTCGTAGCGCTGGCGGCCGGCTTGCCGGTAGCGCAAATCGTGGGAACCGCCCAGAAGAGTTCGACCAGCCTGCTGGAGACCGGATTCGGCGGCATCCTCGGCCACATCGCGCTGATCATCGGGCTCGGCACGCTGATCGGCGCGATCCTGGAGTCCTCCGGTGGCGCGGAGGTGCTGACCGGCCGGCTGCTGCGCCTGTTCGGCGAGCAGCGGGCGCCGTTGGCGATGGGGCTGTCCGGTCTGATCTTCGGCATTCCGGTGTTCTTCGACGTCGGCATCTTCGTGTTCGCGCCGCTGGTGTACGTCGTGACGAAGCGGACCGGCAAGTCCATCGTGCTGTTCGCGATGCCGCTGCTGGCCGGACTGTCCATTGTGCACGCGTTCCTGCCGCCGCATCCCGGGCCGGTGGTGGCCGCCGGACTGCTGCACGTCAGCCTTGGCTGGCTGATCCTGATCGGCCTGTTGTGCGGTGTGCCGGCGTGGCTGGTCGGTGGGCTGGCGTACTCGTTGTGGATCGGCAAGAAGATCGACCTGCCGGTGCCGCAGGAGATGCTCGCGGTCGCCGAGGACGAGCCGTCGGATGCCGACGAGGACAAGCCGTCCATCGGGCTCGTCGCGTTCATCATCGGGTTGCCGTTGGTGCTGATCCTGTGCGGCACGTTCGGCAGTCTGTTCCTGCCAAAGGGATCCGCGGCCAACGGCGTCGCGACGTTCGTCGGCACGCCGGGTGTCGCGTTGGGGATCGCCGCGCTGCTGGCGTTCTGGCTGCTGGGTTTCCGGCGTGGCATGAGCAAGGCCAAGGCAGCGGAACTGTCCGGCAAGGCTTTGCGACCCGTCGGCATGATCCTGCTGGTGGTCGGCGCGGGCGGGTTCTTCGGCGCGGTACTGGCCGCGACCGGCATCGGCAGGGCGCTGGCCACGTCGATGTCCGCGGGCGGCCTGCCGGTGATCGTGCTGGCCTACCTGATCAGCTGCGCCCTGCGGCTGGCCCAGGGTTCCGCGACGGTGGCGATCACGCTGACCGCCGGCATCGTGGCACCGCTGGTGGCCGACGCGCACTACTCGCAACCGCACCTCGCGCTGATCGCGGTGGCCATCTCGGCCGGTTCGATCATCGCGTCGCACGTCAACGACGGCGGGTTCTGGATGGTGTCCCGCGCGTTCGGCATCCCGGTCCGGGAGACGCTGGCCAGTTGGACCGCGCTGGAGACGGTGCTGTCGATCAGCGGTTTCGCGGTGTCCGGCGCACTCAGCCTGGTCATCTGAATTCGCTCGGAAAGGGACTCCTGTGGCATATGTGGGCAGCTACACCGGCGAAGGCGGCGTCGGCCTCGCCACCGCGTCGGTCGATCCGGCGACCGGCACGCTGGCCGTGGGGCCGACGGTGCCGGACGTGCCGGACGCGTCCTGGCTGGCGTGCTCGCCGGACGGCCGCTACCTCTACGCCACCAACGAACAGGAGCCACTCGGTTCGGTGACGGCCCTGGACCGGTCCGGATCGGTGGTCCTGAACCGGCAGAGCACCGAGGGCAGCGCCCCGACGCACCTGAGCGTGCATCCCAGCGGCCGCTACCTGCTCACCGCGAACTACGGCTCTGGCAGCGTCGCCGTGCTGCCGCTGTCACCTTCCGGACAGCTCGGTCCGCTGACGGATCTGGTGCGGCACAACGGAAGCCAGCCGCACGCGCATCAGGTCGACACCGATCCGAGCGGGCGGTGGGTGCTCGCGGTCGACCTGGGTGACGACTCGGTCTACGTCTACCGGCTGGACCTGGACACCGGAAAACTGCACCTGACCGACCGGGTCACGGTCACCACGGGCAGCGGGCCACGGCACCTCGTGTTCGATCCGGCCGGCAGCCAGGCCTATCTGGTGTGCGAGTACTCGTCGCAGGTGATCGTGTGCGGGTGGGACGCGTCGGGCGGCAAGCTGACCACCGGCCAGGTCATCGGGACCGTCGCGCCGGGGACCGAGAACTTTCCAGCCGAAGGTGTGGTCGCACCGGACGGCCGATTCCTCTATGTCACCAACCGGGGTGACAACAGCATCGCCACGTTCGCGGTGCACGGCGACCGGCTCTCGTTGCTGGGCACCACGTCGTGCGGCGGCGACTGGCCACGGCACGCGACGCTCGACCCGACCGGGCGACACCTGTACGTGTCCAACCAACGCTCAGGCACGGTGGCCTGGTTACCACGCGACCCAGCCAGCGGCCTGCTGTCCCCCGTGGCCGGCACGGCTTCCGCGACGGCGGCAGCGATGGTGTTGTTCGCATGAGCGCGTTCGATCTGCTGTTGCCACGGCCGGTGTCCGCAACACCCGCCGAGGGCACATTCACGCTGGACCGCATCGGTTTTTCCCATGACGCCGGCAGGTGGCTCGGCACCGCACTCGGGCTGCCGGCCGCGGACGACGAGCCGGTCCGGTTCGAGTTCGATCCGGCGCTGCCCGGCGAGGGCTACCGGCTGACCATCACGCCGTCGGACGTGCTGGTGGTCGCCGCGGATCCGGCCGGCGCGCACTACGCGGCCCAGACACTGCGCCAGTTATGCGGGCCGGACGCGTATCGGGCCGCGCCGAGTGGTGGCTGGACGTTGCCCTGCGGTGTGGTGACCGACCATCCGCGGTTCGCGTGGCGCGGTTGCCTGCTGGACGTGGCCAGGACCTTCATGCCGAAGGCCGGGGTGCTGCGGTTCATCGAACTGCTGGCCGCGCACCGGTTGAACGTGCTGCACCTGCACCTGACGGACGACCAGGGCTGGCGGCTCGAGGTGCCCGGTTTCCCCCGGCTGACCGAGGTCGGCGCGTGGCGATCGGAGTCGACGGTCGGCGCGCCGCCGGCCGGCACCCTGGACGGCCGCCCACACGGCGGCTACTACACCACCGCGGACCTGCGCGAGATCGTCGCCTACGCGGCGGCACGGGCGATCACGGTGGTCCCGGAGATCGACATCCCCGGGCACACCCAGGCCGCGATCGCGGCCTATCCTTCACTCGGCAACCTCGCCGAGCCGCTGCCGGTCTGGACATCCTGGGGTGTCTGCGAGAACGTACTGAACGTCGAGTCGTCTACTGTGGACTTCTTCCGCGCGGTGTTCGACCACGTTGCTGACGTATTTCCGTCCACAGTGGTCGGTGTCGGCGGCGACGAGGTGCCGTTGACGCAGTGGGAGTCCAGCGAGCTCGCGCACCGCCGCCTCGCCGAACTGGGACTGTCGGAGATCCGTGAACTGCACGGCTGGTTCGTCCGGGAGATCGTGGCTCACCTGGCCACCCGCGGGCGCCGGGCGCTGGGCTGGGACGAGATCGCCGGCGTCGGCCCGGTGCCGCCCGGCACGATCATCGCGTCGTGGCGGGGCGAACAAGCAGGTGTCGACGCCGCCAAAGCCGGCTACGACGTGGTGATGTGCCCGGAACAGTACGTCTACCTCGACCACCGGCAGTCGGCCGACCTTGATGAGCCGATCCCGGTGGGCAGCCCGCACACCCTGGCCGATGTCTATGGCTACCAACCGATCCCGGCCGGTCTGACCGGCCCCGCCGCCGACCGCGTGCTCGGCGCCCAGGCCCAGGTGTGGACGGAACACCTCGATTCGGCGCGCCGGGTCGACTACGCGGCATTCCCACGGCTGGCCGCGTTCGCCGAAGTGGTGTGGACGCCGGCCGCGCTGCGTGATCAGGCGGATTTCCAACGGCGCCTGGAAAGCGAACACCTGGCCCGACTGGACGCACTCGGCGTCGAATACCGCCCACTGGCCGGCCCGCACCCGTGGCAACTGCGCCCCGGCGTGCCCGGCCGGCCCCGGTGATCAGATACGTTGCCGCAATTCGGCAATCGCGGTGTCGATGATGGCCCGGTCGCCGGTGGCCAGGCCGTGCCGCAGTTCGTGCACCGGCACCAGCCACCAGTAACAACGCAACCGATCGCGGTTGATCGGCCTGCCGTACTCGGCAATCAGCGTCTCGATCCGCGCCGTCCCGAGAATCCCCAACAAACCGGCGAAATCAATGGCCGGATCGCCGATGGCCGCGTCCTCGAAATCGATCAACCCGACCACCCGGCCGTCGTCGTCGACCAGAATGTGCTCGGGTGCGAGATCGCGATGCACCAGCACCGGCGTGAAATCCCAGTCACCGTCCAGGAACTGTCGGTAAGCACTTTCCAGCGCGGCACCGAGTGCTGGACCGAGGACGGGCAGGACTTCGTTGGTGACATTTGTCCACAGGTGTTCGTAGTACGCACGCCACTGTGTGCCGTCCTGCCCCAACGCCTCCCGCGCCGCGTCGACCGGAAACCCGTGCAACTCACGCAACACCCCGGCCAACGCGGGCCAGTCGTCATCGACAGTCAACGCCCGCCCGGGGATCAGTGGATAGCCCATGCACGTGCGACCGCCCCAGTCCCGAAAGAAGTCCGGCGCCGGCACCGCGAACGACACCGACCGAGCCAACAACGGCAACAGCGCCGCCTCCCTGCGGTGCGCGGCGGCCACCTCGGCCGTACGAGCGAAACGCAGGATGTGACCGCCGTCTCGTCCGTCGACCAGAAAGGTGAACGACGCCCAGCCGCCGTGGATCTGCCGCACCGTTGCCATGGCAGCCAAGGTAGCCCGGCTAGGTTGGCACCATGACCAACACCGCCGCCGCGTCCCTGATGTCCGGCACCGAACTGGCGAAGCAACTAGTCGCGGAAACAGCCGCACGGGCGGCTGAGTTCACCCGGCAGACCGGCCAACAGCCGTGCCTGGCAACGGTCCTGGTAGGCGACGACCCGGCGTCGGAAACGTACGTAAGGATGAAGCAGAACCGCAGCCGCAGGGCCGGCATCGCATCCCGTCACGTAGCGTTACCGCCAACGACAACCACCGCCGAACTGGTGAACACGATCCAGGGACTGTCCGCGGACCCGTCGGTACACGGCATCCTGCTGCAGCACCCGGTACCGCCCCAGATCGACGAACGCGCCGCCTTCGAGGCGATAGCCCCGAACAAGGACGTCGACGGCGTGACGATGCACTCGTTCGCGGCCATGTCGTTCGGCGAACCCGGCTTCGCGTCGTGCACTCCCGCCGGCATCATCCGCCTGCTGGACCACTACGAGGTCCCGCTGTCCGGCGCGCACGCGGTGGTAGTGGGCCGCAGCCCCATCCTGGGCAGGCCCGCGGCAGCGCTTCTACTGGCCCGCGACGCCACGGTGACGGTATGTCACTCCCGTACCACGGACCTACCCACGATCGTGCGCACGGCCGACATCGTGGTGGCTGCTGTCGGGCGCCCGGAATTCGTCCGCGGCACGTGGCTCAAACCCGGCTCGGTGGTGGTTGACGCCGGGTACAACGAGGGCAATGTGGGGGATGTCGCCTTTGGTGAGGCGGCCGAACGAGCCCGCTTGATCACTCCGGTTCCGGGCGGCGTCGGTCCCATGACCATCGCAGTTCTCCTGGCCCAGACTGTTGACGCGGCCTACCTCCAGACCAACCAGGCGGCCTGACGGCACCCGCCGACTCAGGCCCTGCCCCCTCGGGCTTCGGGGTTTGGTTGCTGTCCTGTGCTTGGCTGGTCCGCACGCTTTGGGCTTCTGCATCACCCCGATACTCTATTGTCGGTAACGGTTGTTGGGGGTTTGTCAAGGCTGGAAAGAGTACCTTGACAAACCCCCAACAACCGCTTTAAAGAGGCCCGTATCGGGATGATGCAGAAGGACTGGGCAAATAAGGGAATGCCGCGTGTTTGGGCTCGGTCCCGTGGAAACGGAAGAAGCGCCTCGGTTGGGAGTCCTCTCTTGTTCGTCCGGCGGGTCGCGTTCGGTAGTGGTTGCTGCGCCCCGGTTTGGCGCCCGCTCCTGTTCGTCCGGCGGATGCCGATCGGTAGCAGTCGCCACGCCTCCGTTGAGAGCCCACTCCCGTTCGTCCGGCGGGTCGCGTTAGCCCGGCGGGGGCGCGCCTGGCTGGCCAGCATGGCTCGGGGATGAGCGACCGCCACCACGGCCTAACCGACAACGGGAAAGCCAAAACGCCGCAGCCCCAAAGACAGACCCCCGCCCAACCCTGGGGGCTACGGCCCTTTTCCAATCTACCGTTGTCAAGCCCCGATTGGGTGGTGCGCCGGAAATCTGTGGATAACTCGCCAAGCTGTGGACAAGCGGCTTGACAGCAAGGGTCAGCCGGCCACGCTCGCCAAGTTGGGGGCGACCAGGCGGCGTAGGTACTGGCCCGTGTAGCTGCTCTCGTCGCCTGCGACGTCCTCCGGGGTGCCTTCGGCTATCACCACTCCGCCGCCTGAGCCGCCTTCGGGGCCCATGTCGACGATCCAGTCCGATGTCTTGATCACGTCCAGGTTGTGTTCGATCACGATCACCGTGTTGCCCTTGTCCACCAGGCCGTTGATCACACCCAGCAGCTTTGCGATGTCCTGGAAGTGCAGGCCGGTGGTCGGCTCGTCGAGGATGTAGACCGTTTTGCCTGTCGAGCGCTTCTGTAGTTCGCTGGCCAGCTTCACTCGCTGCGCCTCGCCGCCGGACAGGGTTGGGGCCGGCTGTCCTAGGCGTACGTAGCCCAGTCCCACGTCTACCAGGGTCTTCAGGTGGCGGTAGATCGCGTTGATCGGCTCGAAGAACTCGGCCGCCTCCTCGATCGGCATGTCCAGGACGTCCGCCATCGTCTTGCCCTTGTAGTGCACCTCGAGGGTTTCTCGGTTGTACCTTGCGCCCTTGCAGACCTCGCACGGGACGTACACGTCCGGCAGGAAGTTCATCTCGATCTTGATCGTGCCGTCGCCCGCGCACGCCTCGCAGCGGCCGCCCTTGACGTTGAAGGAGAACCTGCCGGGCTGGTAGCCGCGGACCTTCGCCTCGGTGGTTGCCGCGAAGAGCTTGCGCATGTGGTCCCACACGCCGGTGTACGTCGCCGGGTTGGACCTCGGGGTCCTGCCGATCGGCGACTGGTCGACCTGCACCAGCTTGTCCACCAGGTCCACGCCCTTGACCCTGGTGTGCCGGCCGGGCACCTGCCGTGCGCCGTTGAGCTTGTTCGCCAGCACTGTCGCCAGGATGTCGTTGACCAGCGTCGACTTGCCGGAACCGGACACTCCGGTGACCGCGACCAGGCAGCCGAGCGGGAACGACACGTCGATGTCCCGCAGGTTGTGCTCCCGCGCGCCGACCACGGTCAACTGCCGCTTGCGGTCCAACGGCCGACGCAGCGCCGGCAGCGGAATCTCCTCCCGCCCGGACAGGTACGCCCCGGTCACCGACCGCTCGTTGGCCAGCAACTCCTTGTACGTCCCGCTGTGCACGACCTCGCCGCCGTGCTCCCCGGCGCCGGGGCCGATGTCCACGACCCAGTCGGCGGTGCGGATGGTCTCCTCGTCGTGCTCGACGACGATCAGGGTGTTACCGAGATCACGCAGTCGGGTCAGCGTCTCGATCAGCCGGTGGTTGTCGCGCTGGTGCAGGCCGATCGACGGCTCGTCCAGGACGTACAGCACGCCGACCAGGCCCGACCCGATCTGGGTGGCCAGCCGGATGCGCTGCGCCTCGCCGCCGGACAGCGTGCCCGCACGCCCGGTCCAACGACAGATACTCCAGGCCGACGTCGAGCAGGAAGCCCAGCCGGGCCTGGATCTCCTTGAGTACCCGGCCGGCGATCATGGCCTCGCGCTTGGCCAGCTTGAGGCTGTTCAGGAACTCGGAGCACTCCCGGACGCTCATGCCGGACACGTCCGCGATCGACTTCTCGCCGTACGTCTTGTGCTCCAGCGTGACGGCGAGGATCTCGGGCTTCAGCCGGGTGCCCTGGCACGCGGGGCACGGGGCCTCCCGCATGTAGCCCTCGTACTTCTCCCGCATGTACTCGGACTCGGTCGCCTCCTGCCGACGCTCCAGGAACGGGATCACGCCCTCGTACGCGGCGTAGTACGAGCGCTCGCGGCCGTACCGGTTCTTGTACCGCACGTGGACCTGATCGCTCACGCCGTACAGCACGGCCTTCTGCACCTTCGCCGGCAGCCTGCGCCACGGCGTGTCCATCCGGAAGCCGATGGTCTCGGCGAGCGAGGCCAACAACCGTTGGAAGTACTCGGCGGTCTGGCCGCCGTTCCACGGTGCGATCGCGCCGTCGGCAAGGGACAGTTCGTCGTCCGGGACGATCAGGTCCGGGTCGACCTCCATCCGCACGCCGATGCCGGTGCACTCCGGGCACGCGCCGTAGGGCGAGTTGAACGAGAACGACCTCGGCTCCAGGTCGGTGATGGTCAACGGATCGCCGTTCGGGCAGGCCAGGTTCTCGGAGAAGGTGCGTTCGCGTTCGGCTGAACCTTCCGGCTCGTCCACGAACTCGATCGTCAGCAGGCCGTCGGCCAGCCGCAGCGCGGTCTCCACCGAGTCGGTGAGGCGCTGCTTGGCGGACTTCTTCACCGCGAGCCGGTCGATCACGACGTCGATGTCGTGCTTCTCCTGTTTCTTCAGCTTCGGTGGGTCGGTGAGCTGGTGCACCGTGCCGTCGATCCGTGCCCGCGCGTAGCCCTGGGACTGGAGCTGCTCGAACAGGTCGACGTACTCCCCCTTGCGGCCGCGTACGACCGGCGCGAGTACCTGGAACCGGGTGCCCTCGCCCATCGAGAGGACCTGGTCCACGATCTGCTGCGGCGTCTGCTTGCTGATCAGCTCGCCGCAGGTCGGGCAGTGTGGCTTGCCGGCGCGGGCGTAGAGGAGCCGCAGGTAGTCGTAGACCTCGGTGATGGTGCCGACCGTCGACCGCGGGTTGCGGTTGGTCGACTTCTGGTCGATGGACACGGCGGGCGACAGGCCCTCGATGAAGTCGACGTCCGGCTTGTCCATCTGGCCGAGGAACTGGCGGGCGTACGCGGACAGCGACTCGACGTAGCGGCGCTGGCCCTCGGCGAAGATCGTGTCGAACGCCAGGCTGGACTTGCCGGAACCGGACAGGCCGGTGAACACGATCAGGCTGTCCCTTGGCAGGTCGATGCTGACGCCGCGCAGGTTGTGCTCGCGAGCGCCGTGCACGACGAGTCGGTCGGCCACAGTGGTCCCTTCGACTGCGGTGTGGTCGGCCGTCCCCAACGGGCGTCGCGCGATCGCGCGACTCGGCCACCATCCATGCTAGGTGCACCCACCGACAAAATCTCGGGGCGGCCGAACCGGCCCACGGCCCGGTTTCGCTGATTCGGCCCTACCGGGGGGTACCCGACGAGCCTACGCTGGGCGTACCCCCTGATCTTGCCGCCGTTTCCGGCGGTCGCCGCCAGGACCGCGCTTCGCGCCGTCCGCAACCTCCGCTCATGGGAGCCGCAGTGCCAGCCTTGCGATCCGAGCCGTTGCAGCAGCAGTCCGAACGTTTCGAACAGTCCGACGCGCGCTTCGCGCACGACGGACTCGTCGCGGTCAGACGGGCAAGCGCGGCGCTGCACGAGATCGTCGGCGCGATGACAGAAGCCACCATGCACGGACCGAGTGGGCTGGCCGGCTGGACGAGAGGGCACGTGGTCAGCCATCTCGCCCGCAACGCCGACGGCCTGCTGAACCTGCTGATCTGGGCACGTACCGGCATCGAGCACCCGATGTACGCCAGTCACGCGGACCGGGACGCGGACATCGAGGAGGGCGCGCACCGGTTGGCGCGGGTCCAGCAGGAGGACCTGTTGGCCGCGCACCAGCGGTTCTGCCAGGCCGCCGACAAGCTGTCGCCTGCCGACTGGGCGGCCCACGTGACCGACCGGCAGGGCAGGCCGCTGGTGGCGTCGCTGGTGCCGTGGATGCGGCTGACCGAGGTGCTCGTGCACCTGGTGGACCTGGACCTTGGCGCCGACTTCGAGCGGGTCGCGGAACTGGCGGGCCCGCAGGCGGAGCCCTTCATCGACTACGTGGTCACCCGGTACGACGACCGCGTCGACGTGCCGGCGGTCCGGCTGTCCGTCGAGTTGCCGGGCGGCGACGAGCGGATCTGGACGCTCGGCCGCGGCGACGATGCCAGTGACGTGCACGGACCGCTCGCGGCCGCGTCGGCGTGGCTGACCGGCCGTGAGGTGCCCGGCGGCCTGGTCGGGGACGTGCCGAGGTTGCCGCCGTGGCTGTAGGGCCGTCGCAGTAGGCTCGGCGCTCGTGGACGTCGTCGAGGAGTACACCGGCCATGTCGAGCCGGCCGGCAAGCCCGCCCGCCGCACGTTGGACGCGCTGAGCATCACGAAGATGTCCGTCGGCCCGATGGACAACAACGCCTACCTGTTGGTCTGCGCGATGACCAACGAGGCGCTGCTCATCGACGCGGCCAACGACGCCGAGCGCCTGTCGGACCTGATCGGCGCGGGCCCCGGCCGCCCGACGCTGCGCACCATCGTGACCACCCACCAACACGCCGACCACTGGCAGGCACTCGGCGCCACCGCGGGCGCGTTCGGCGCCAACACGGTGGCCCACGCGGCCGACGCCGCCCCCCTACCGGTGCCACCAGACGTACTGGTCGCCCACGGCGACGTGATCCACGTCGGCGAGTGCGCACTGGAGATCATCCACCTGCGCGGCCACACCCCCGGCTCGATCGCCCTGCTGTACCGCGACCCGTCCGGCCACCCCCACCTGTTCACCGGCGACAGCCTGTTCCCGGGCGGTCCTGGGCGGTACAAAAGCCCGGAGATTCAAGAGCCTGATGGATGACCTGGAGTCCAGGGTATTCGGCGAACTGCCGGACGACGTGTGGTTCTACCCGGGCCACGGCGACGACTCGACCCTGGGTGAGCAGCGACCGCACCTCGTGGAGTGGCGCGAGCGCGGTTGGTGACATCCGGACTTCCCGAACGGGGCCGCCTGCAACAGTAGGCGGCCCCGTTTCGCTGTAGGGCAGCAAGACGGGGCCATGACCGGACGATGGAGGTCCGATCATGCACAACCGTATCGAGCACATGGCGCCGCTACATCGCCCACCTCGGCGAATCCGTCCACCGTTCAATGTGGACCACCACGCGGCAGACGAGCTGCGACCCGGCGAAACCACAGACCAGTGGCGTGCCCGCCGCCACGCCGACCAGGTGGCAGCGCTACTCGAACCACTCGATGGAGTGGAGTTGGGCGCGTACGACCGGCGGATCATCGACTGGCTCGCTGGTTGGGACACCGAGACCATCGGAACGATCGCCTCCCTGCTGTACCGCGCTCGCGCTGTGGACTCTCCAGGGAGCAGCCGATGAGCATCGAGGCCATCAAGTGGGTGCTCAACGAGGCGCCCATCCCCCGAGATCGTCGTGACGCTTCCAGCCTGACGATCGTGCTCCTCGGCCTGGCGAATCATGCGGATCCGGACGGCCGCAACGCGTTCCCAGCCGTGGCCACGCTTGTCCGCTACACCCGGCTGTCGGAGCGGTCGGTCCAAAACGCCTTGCGTACGTTGAAGGACCTGAAGCTGATCAAACAGTCTGATCCGGCGATCGTGGCGGCATACGTGAAGCGGGCCGACCGTCGGCCGCAGAGCTGGAACCTGCCTATCCACAGCGGGGCGCAGCCTCTGCACCCCGCTGACCAGCACGAGGTGCAAACTCAGCTTCACGGGGTGCAAACAGCTACGCCACGGGGTGCAGCCACTGCACCCGAACCTTCCTTTAACCGTCCAAAGAACCGTCCTTCGCGCGAGCGCGCCCAAGTGGGCGCTCGCCCGTCATCGCTGCCGCCAATCTGCGGCCTGTGCGATGCCCGCGATTCGGATCCCGTCAGTGCCCGTGTGGTCTGGCTGGACGCCGAACGAACGCGATCCAGGCGATGTACCCGCTGTCATCCGGCCGCGATCGATCTGGCAGGAGCCGCGTGATGCCGGCGGTGAACGGCGAGTTGGTGGAACAGATCCGCCAACTGGTCGGGGCCGCGCGCCAGGCAGGCCAGCCGGCACCAGGGCGACCGACGTTGGCGCGATTGACTGGGGCGACCGATCACGCTGTTCGGAAGGCGATGGCGAAGCTGGAGATCGAACGGGTTAACGCTGGTGAACCCGGCGACGTTGACGACGCCCTCAACGACGAATCGACAGGCACCGAAGGCACCGGTGCCAACGATCGGCCCGCCATTGGCGACTTTGGCGACGAAGCGTCATCAACAGGCCACCAGTGCTCCACCAGGCCGTCAACACCGCAGCCCGCCGGTGGCCGACTGGTCGCGTGGACCGGCTTCGTGTTCGGCTCTGTGATGTCGATCGCGGCTAACGTGCTGCACGCGTGGCTGCCGGCTGGACACGCGCCGGCTGGCTGGTCACCGGGGATCGCGCCGCAGGTCGGAGCAGCCGTATGGCCGGTCGGTCTGATGCTCGCGGTCGAGGCACTGTCCCGCATCCGCTGGCCCAAAGGCTTGGGCTGGGGCCTGGCCCGTTTCGCCGGTGCAGGAGCGGTGGCGGCTGGATCGGCGATCATCTCCTACGGCCATCTGCGGGACTTGCTACTGGCCTGGTCGTATGGGCCGGTGGCCGCCGCTGTCGGACCGCTGGTGCTCGATGGCCTGATGGTGGTGTGCGGCTTCGCGCTGCTGGCGATGTCACGCGCCAGCGCTGGCGAGGATGGTGATGGACGCCCATGATTCGCAGCCAGCAAGACGAGGAAATCGGTGAGCTGGTGCCGTTCCCTCTCACCAACCTGGCGCCAGCGATCACCGTTCCGGCGGAAGCCGAGCTGGAATCTCGGGCCATCAGGTCGAACCGCGACGATCAGTTCCGAGGGCTGGTGAAGGCTGCACTGGCAGGGCTGCCAGCCCGCTGGCAGGACCGCGATCACCTCGGCCGGGTCGGCCCTGATCTCGTACGCCACGCGCTCCAGGCGCCGTTTCGATACCCGGCTGCCGTGGGTAGAGGCTCGGCGGTCGCGGTCCGCGCCTGGTGGGGATGGATATCCGTCCGCGACTTCTACGAAGCAGCCAAGCAGGCCCAACAGCTCGCGCTCCGATTCGATGACATCCAGCGCTACCGGGTGCGTCGCCGCTGGTGGACGCTGGGGCTGCTGGTCGCCACCGGCGGCGGCCTGGTCGTCGGGGACTTGATCGAAGGCGCAGCCGTCGTGTGGTGCGCAGCCGGCGTGCTCTCGGCCGGGCTGGCGATCGTCGGCCGGCGATCGAGCGGTTCAGGACGATCGGCGGTGATCCGGCCACGCTCGATCGCGTGGGCGATGGACGGAAACAACCTGGTGACCGCGTTCCAGGACGCGAAAATGGTCGGGAAGGACGAGGGTCTGGCCTTCGTCCAACTCCCGAAGCGAGATGGCGACGGATGGGCCATAGTCGTGGATCTACCACCATCCCGCAAGGCCAGCACGGTGATCGCCAGGCGTGAAGACCTGGCGTCCGCGCTGGCGGTGGACGAGATGCAACTCGTGGTCGAGCGAGTCCGCGGCCGAGGCGGTCACGCCGGACGGCTGTCGTTATGGATCGCCGACCACGATCCGTACGCGGCCAAACCGTCCGTCTCTCCGCTGGCCCAGGCCGAGAGCTGCGATCTGTGGCAGCCGGCGCCATTCGGCACCACCGCGCGCGGCCAACGCGTCAACCTGCCCCTCGTATGGACGTCGCTGCTGGTCGGCGCGATCCCACGCATGGGCAAGACCTACGTGATGCGGTTGCCACTCACGGCCGCTGCACTGGACCCACACGTACGACTGATCGTGGCCGATGGCAAGGGCGGCAAGGATCACCGCCCGTTTGAACTGGTCGCACACCGCTTCATCCCGAACTCCCGGGCGGACTCGATCGTGCGACTGATCGCCGTGCTTGAGGAGGCAGCGACCGATGTCGAAGACCGCTTCGGACGGCTGGCGGACCTGGACGACGAGATCTGCCCAGAGTCGAAAGTGACACCCGCGATCAGCCGCGACCCACGGTTCGCTATGCCGCTCACCGTGATCGGCATCGACGAGGTGCAGAACTACCTGGAGGACGAGACGCCGCTTGACCCTGACGTGCCGAAGGGCAAGAAGCGAGGTCAACGTGTGCTGGAGCTGTTGACCTTCATCGCCAAGACCGGACCGGCCGCCGGTTTCATGCTGGTCCTGGCCACGCAGAAGCCCGACAGCCAGGTGATCCCGGACAAGCTGCGTGGCCAACTCGGCACGCGGTTCGCGTTGAAGGTGATGACATGGCAGGCGTCCGAAACGATCCTCGGCGCCGGCACGTACAAGGCGGGAATGGACGCAGCCAAGTTGCTCAAGTCTCACAAAGGCGTGGGCCTGCTGCTGGGCGCGGACGGCGAGACCGACCTGGACGCCGGTGAAGCGATCACGGTCAAGACGGACCTATTGGAGATCAAGGCCGTCCGCAGAGCCTGCCAGCGAGGCCGAGCCCTGCGGGAAGCGACCGGCACGCTGACCGGCGACGCGATTGACGACCGCTTTGTCAGCGACCTTCCCGCCGATGTCGCCCGCCACATTGAGGAAGAAGCAGCACGAGTAGCCCACAACTCGACAGACGACCGGTCTGCCGCCAAGATCTCCAACAGGCAGACAGAAGTCCTGGCACTACTGCTCGACGTGATCGACGACCAAGACCACGACGTCATGTCCACCGCGGAGTTGGCATCGCGCCTTGGACCAGAGTGGGACGCAAAGCGGCTGGGTGAGGCGCTGCGGGCGGCGGGCATACCGAGACCAACGCCGGCCAAGCAGCGGGCGAGCGGCGCACCGTATCCCGTCCCAGTGCAATCCATCGACGCGATCAAGACCGCCATCCACGCCGACGAAATGTCCAACTGATCAACGAAAGACGGGGCTGTCGAACGACGGGCAGCCCCGTCTTCGTTGCATCGGATGCCTGCTCGCAAGAGCACATCTCGTTCACCGCTCGTCTTTCGCGTCGTACGTCCGGAACAGCAGCTACCCAACGAGCACACCGATCACACCTGGCATCGAGGATGGCTCAAGTCTGCACGATGCACCTGATAGAGCTACCCGATCTCACCACTGATGAAGTCGGGCACCTTTCACGGATGGAGTCATCAGCCGCGGTGCTCATCGTCAGGGTTCGGTGGTTGTGCGCGATGCTCGTTCGCACCGGTGGCTCCTGAGCGCCGTTGTTGACTGACCTGCGCTGCATGCAGTGCCTGACGGAAGCCATCGACGGTCCGGAGCCTGTTCAGAAACTCCTCGACCGCGAGAGAGATCGTGTCCTGCAGCGAGTTCGTGCCTACGAACAACGCTGCCACCTGCAACTCGAACCGAGTTCGATCAGTGAGCCGATAACCCGACGGTGTACCCCGGTCGGGATTTGGTTTGGGTCCGCGTCGACGTCGGAGCGCCTCCCCGGCCACGTGGACACCTCCAACTACAGTTGGAAACCAAGTTTCATAGTATAGCGACACTTATGCAGATCAGTCGTGTGCCGGCGAGGTCGACGGACGATGCACGACGTGGGAGGGTGATCGTGATGTCCAAGCAGCGTTCCGCGATCGAGTGGACCGAGGTCACATGGAACCCGGTCACGGGGTGTGATCGAGTGTCGACTGGCTGCGACTCGTGCTACGCGCTGGCGCTCGCGGGACGTCTGAAGGCGATGGGCTCGGAGAAGTATCAGCGTGATGGCGACCCACGTACCTCCGGTCCAGGCTTTGGCGTCACCGTCCACTCATCGGCTTTGAACGAACCCTATCGGTGGCGGAACCCGCGCGTAGTATTCGTTAACTCGATGGCGGACCTATTTCACGCCAAAGTGCCGCTGGCTTTCGTGCGGGACGTGTTTTCTGTTATCTCGGACACACCTCACCATACCTATCAGATTCTGACGAAACGTTCGACCCGATTGAGGCGGATCGCCGAACGACTGGATTGGCCACGCAACCTGTGGATGGGCGTGTCAGTGGAGAATGTGGACGTAGCCTCACGGATCGATGACCTCCGTGAGGTTCCTGCCGCCGTCCGTTTCCTGTCCTGCGAGCCGCTATTGGGTCCGTTGGACGAAATCGACTTGAACGGGATCTCCTGGGTGATCGCAGGCGGGGAATCCGGACCACGGTATCGACCGATGGAACTGTCTTGGGCGCGCGGGGTCCGTGATACCTGCCAAGCGGCAGGCGTACCATTCTTCTTCAAGCTTCTCTGCACTAGCCGGCAGAGTCATGGCATATGTCTTATGGCTGTTCTGAGTCTGCTGCTTGTGTCCCTAGCACGAGTGGTGGAGTCAAGCGCGTTCGGTGATGAGCTTGTCGATGGCG
>CAVPCF010000204.1:0-10182 GCA_963702275.1 Candidatus Melainabacteria bacterium | reverse complement strand
ACGGGCGTCCGCGAGCCGCGCCCGGTGGCGTCGACCACCAGGTCGGCCTCGATGACCTTGTCGGTGTCCGCACCGCGGGCCTGCACCCGCACCCCGGTCACCCGGCTCTTGTCCGCGGTCGTCGTTGGCGCGAGGATGTCGTGCTCCTCGATGAAGGTCACGTTCGGGATCTGCTGCACCCGCTCGCGGATGAAGTACTCGAACAACGGCCGGATGATGCCGAGGGTCTGCAGGTTGCCGGTCTGCTGCTTGAGCCGGTAGCCACGGGCGTACCAGCGGCAACTGCCGGACAGGTCGCCGCTGGGTACTCCGAAGTCGATGAGCTCCTGGGTCAGGCCGGGGAAGAGCTCCTCCATGACCTGCACGCCACGGGCGAGCAGCCCGTTGGCCTGGTGACTCTGCGGGCAGAACCGCCGTATTCCCTTGACGCCGACGAGCTTGTCCCGGTCGACGATCTGCACCTCGTCGTAGGCGTCCGCGAGCACCCTGGCCGCGAACAGGCCGGCAATGCTACCGCCCAGCACCACCGCGCGGGTCCCATTCTGCTGGCCCATCGCGATCACCTCCTTGAATCCCGTTCGTCATTTTGAGCACTCATTGGGAAGAACTCACCAGGCCGAGGTTCCACCACCGGCAATGAGAACGGTTTGCCGGTGGATTCAGCCATGCTGCCAGCCTCACACCCACCGCCTTACGCGGCATCTCCGGCATTGCGGGAGTTCACACCCGACCGCTGCCGCGCGCACCACCGGATGGTGCGCGCGGCCACGGCCGGCCGGAGACAGATCATCAGCAGTCCGACGGTGCCGAATGCCAGGTGGCCGAGGAGGATCGGCCGGTACGCCGGGAACGGCGCCCGCGCCTCGGTCCTGCCGGCCACCGCGTGGTCACTCCAGCACGAATCCGTCGTAGCCGTTGTCGGCGACCCATTCGCACTTCTCCCGGTAACCCGCGACTCCGCCGGCGTAGGGCATGAAAACCCGTGGTTTGCCAGGAACATTGGCGCCGATATAGAAGGAATCCGCCCGAGGGAAGAGTGTTGCCTCGCTGACCATGCGTACGTGATCGGTCCATTCCTTCTCGGCGGTGTCGGCCGCCTCCGCCACGGTACGGTCGTGCGTTGCCAGGTAGTCGATCAGGTCGCCGATCCATTCGACGTGCTGCTCGATCGAAACAATCATGTTGCTCAGTACGGACGGGCTGCCCGGGCCGGTAATGGTGAACAGGTTCGGAAAGCCCGACATTGCCAGGCCCAGATACGTGCCAGGGCCGTCACGCCATTTATCCCGTAGCGACACGCTTTCCTTGCCCTTGATGTCGATGTTGAGCAGCGCGCCGGTCATGGCGTCGAAGCCGGTCGCGATGACCAGGCTGTCGAACGCGTACTCGCCCGCACTGGTCCGCACACCCGTCTCGGTGATCTCGAGAATGTCCTCATCCCGCAGATCGACGAGGCGCACGTTGTCGCGGTTGTAGGTCTCGTAGTACCCGGTGTCGAGGCAGGGGCGTTTCGTCGAGAACGGGTAGCCGCGCGGCTCGAGCTTCCTCGCCGTCTCAGGGTCGTCGACCTTGCTGCGAACCTGCTCTCGGATGAACTCGGCGGCGGTCTCGTTCGACTCCTCGTTGAAAATCAGGTCGGTGAACGCCTGCACGACCGCGTTCAGGTGCCCTCGGTCCCAGCCCCGCTGATAGGCAGCCCGGCGTTCGTCCTCGCTGACCTCGAGTGCCGACTTCGTCGGCATCTCGACCGCGATACCGAAGATGGAGTTCCTGGCCGCCTCGCGGAGTTCCGGGTAGGTCGCCTTGATCTCCGCCGCGAGCCCCGGATCGAGGGGCGCGTTGAACGCAGAAAGAATGTAGTTCGGGGTACGTTGAAATACGGTCAGCTCACGTGCCTGCTGGGCGAGGAACGGAATGGACTGAATGCCGGACGAACCCGTGCCTATCACGCCGAGCCGGTGCCCGCTGAAGTCCACCTGGCGGTCCGGCCACAAAGCGGTGTGGTACCAGGGACCCGAGAACTTGTCCAGGCCCGGCACTTCCGGGTACTTCGGCACGGAGAGGCAGCCGACCGCCATGATGCAGTACTGCGCGGACACCTCGTGTCCCTGATCGGTGCGCACGTGCCACCGGGAGGTGGCTTCGTCGAAGCTCGCCTGCGTCACTTTCGCCTGTAGGACGACGTCCTTACGCAAGTCGTAACGGTCGGCGACGTGCCTGATGTAGGAGAGGATCTCCGGCTGGCCGGCGTACTTCTCCGTCCACTCCCATTCCTGCTCCAGTTCCGGATCGAACGAGTACGAATAGTGCATGCTCTCCACATCGCACCGGGCACCGGGGTACTTGTTCCAGTACCAGGTGCCGCCGACGTCGTCACCCGCTTCGAAAACCTTGACCGAAAGGCCCTGTTTGCGGAGCCGGTAGAGCATGTAGAGTCCGGCGAAGCCGGCTCCCACCACAACAGCATCGAGTTCCTCGGCCGCACTGGCCATGTGAATCAATCCTCCTTACCGTCGGTGGCACCAGATACGCCTCGGCCACTGGAACGGCGACAACGCCACCCACCATGTTATCCGCGGTGCACTGCTCGGATTCTTTTCGCGTGCCGTCCTCGCGGCTTGACCGCGCACGTACGGAGACGACGCGTTGGATCTCCGATGAGAGAGTCGTCGGTAGACCGAGGCTGACGTATGAGGAGGACACGATGGGTGGCGACTACTACACAGCCGCGGTGCAGGGGCCGCACGAGCATTTCGAACTCGGTGCGTACACACTGGACAGCGGCGACACGCTGCCGAATGCGAGGTTGGCGTACCGGACGCACGGCAGCCTGAACGCGGCCAAGGACAACGCCGTGCTGGTCCCTCATATGTACTCGGGCACATCGGCCTCGATGGAGGGCCTCATCGGCGAGGGCCGCGCGCTGGACCCGTCCCGGTACTTCATCATTCTGCCCGATCAGTTCGGTAGCGGCCTGTCCTCGTCACCGAGCAACACCCCGGCGCCGTTCGATCGTGGCCATTTCCCCGCGGTGACCATTGCCGACGACGTGCGCGCCCAGCACCGACTGGTCACAGAACAGTTCGGGATCACGAGCCTGCACGCGGTGGTCGGCTGGTCGATGGGCGGCCAGCAGACCTACGAATGGGCGGTGCGCCATCCGCACATGGTGCACCGGGCGGCGATCTTCGCGGCCACCGCGAAAACCCCGGTGCAGAACAAGTTCTTCATCGACGTGCACAGCGAACTCCTGCGCTCGGATCCCGCCTTCGCGGATGGTTTCTACGCCGACTCCGACGACGTGCGGCTCGGCCTGAACCGGCACGCGATGGCCTTCACCATGATGAGTACCACCTACCGGTTCTTCCGCGACGAGGTGTGGCGCCAGCTCGGTTTCGCATCGGTCGACGAGTACGCTCTCGGTTTCATGCGCGGCCATTTCCAGCCGATGGACCCGAACAACCTGCTCTGCCAGGCGGCGAAGTGGCGCGACGCGGACGTGAGCCGGCACACCGACGGAGACATGGCGGCGGCGCTCGACCGGATCACCGCCAGGTTCTTCGTCTTCCCGTTCGGCGGCGACCTGTTCTTCCCGCCCGAGGACCACGAGCCCGACGTGGCCATGATCCGCGACGCGCGACTGCGGGTGATCGACAGCCCGCTGGGCCACTTCACCATGTTCGGCCTGCGGCCCGAGGACGTGACCGCCATCGACGACGCCCTTGCCGAGGCCCTGAAGTCCTGATCGCGACCTGCCGCTGGTCTTCTCGCGCGGCACGATCCAGGTCTTGGCCGCCTTCGGCTCCATATCCTGCGGCGGCGACATCGGAGAACTTCACGCCGTCGATGCGGCCTGTCGGGCTTCGGTTGTACCTGTGGGCCATCAGGCGGCCTGGCCGGGATCCTCGACCCGGCAAGGTGATCGCGGCGGGCTGGCAGCACAATGGAGGATGGCAGCCGCCATCCCGGCTGCGAGCATCCGAAGCAAAGGATGCTCGCGAGGACGGTGGCCCGATGGTGGTGGACGGCGCGAGACCCGCGGTGGCCGTCATCGCCGGCACTCCGTACGACTCGGGCCTCGGCGCCGAACTGCTGCGCGCCGAGGGGCTTGCCGCGCGGCCGTACGCCATGGCGGCGTCGCCGGACGAGCAGGACTCGTTGCAGTACCAGGACCCTGGCGGCCTGGCAGCCGCGTTCCACCAGCGCCTCGCCGAGTTGCGTGCGGGTGGCACCGAGCTGGTGATGCTGTTCTGCAACTCGATGTCCGCGGTGGTCGACCACGATGACGCGGTGCTGCCGGTGATCTCGCCGATCACCGTCTACAGTGAACTGCTGCCGAAGCTGCGCTCGTCGTTGGTGATCACCGGGAATGCGCAGGCCGTCCTCGGCATCGAGCGCACCGCGTGGCGGACCGCCCCCGGCCACCGGCTGCTCGGGGTGTCGGATCCCGCGCTGGTGCGCGGGATCGAGGCCGGTGACCCGGAAGCGGCCTTCGCCGCCTCGCACCTGCCGACCACCCTGCGCCTCGCCGAGCGCCTCGACCTCGATGCCGTCGTCATCGCCTGCACGCACTTCACGGCCGTCCTGCCGCTCGTCACCGCCACCTGCGACCTGCCCGTCATCGATGTCGGCGCCCGGCTCGTCGAGCTGACCACGCTGGCCGCCACCGGATCGGAGAACCATGGTTGAGCTGTCCCGTGCGGACCTGCACGTTTCGGTGTCCGACCCGGTTGCGACCTCGATGAACTTCCTCAACGAGGTCGCGGGCCGGTACCCGGACGCGATCTCGCTGGCCGCCGGTCGCCCCTACGACGGGTTCTACTCGACCGAGGACGTGCACAGGTACCTGCGGTCCTATGCGGACCACCTGCGGGCCGGCGGGCTCACCGAGGAGCGGGTGCGCGGCCTGCTGCTGCAGTACGGGCGCACCAACGGCCAGCTCGGCACGCTGATCGCCACGATGCTCGAGGTCGACCAGGACATCGTGGTGCCGCCGGAGTCGGTGATGGTCACCGCGGGCTGCCAGGAGGCCATGATCATCGCGTTACGGGCGCTGTGCGTGGGCCCTGACGACGTCGTCCTCGCGGTGGAGCCTTGCTACGTCGGGCTGACCGGCGCGGCTCGGATCCTCGGTGTGGAGGTGGTGCCCGTGCCGGAGTCGCCCGCCGGGCTCGACCCGGAGACCGTCGCCGAGGCGGCGCGTCAGGTCCGCGCCGCGGGCAAGCGCCCCCGCGCGCTCTACCTCGTACCGAACTTCTCCAACCCGTCGGGCGTCTCGCTGCCCGTGGCCGCTCGCCACCGGCTGCTCGACATCGCCGCCGAGCAGGACCTGCTGCTGCTCGAGGACGACCCGTACGGCCTGTTCGGCCTGACCGACGAGCCGCGCCCGGCACTGAAGTCACTGGACACCGAGGGACGCGTGATCTACCTGGGATCGTTCGCGAAGTCCTGCTTCCCCGGTGCCCGCGTCGGCTTCCTCGTCGCCGACCAGACCGTGGTCGACGAGACCGGCAGGCGCACCCTGCTCGCCGACGAGATGTCGGCCATCAAGAGCATGCTGACGGTGAACACCTCGCCGATCTCGCAAGCCGTCATCGGCGGCATTCTGGTCGAATCAGGCTGTAGCCTGCGCACCGCCAACCGGGACAAGCTCGCCTTCTACCGGAGCAACCTGCGCACCATGCTCGCCGCGCTGGAGGAGCACTTCCCGCAGCCGGAACGCGACGAACGCGGGGTGCGGTGGAACGTGCCGAGCGGCGGGTTCTTCGCGGTCGTGGACGTGCCGTTCCTGGCCGACGAGAAGCTGCTCGAACTCTCCGCGGAGCAGTTCGGTGTCTTGTGGACCCCCATGAGCTTCTTCTATTCCAACGGCGGCGACCGCGCGATCCGTCTGTCCTGCAGCTACCTGAAGGCGGAGCAGATCGCGGAAGGCGTGCGACGGCTGTCCCGGCTGGTCGCCGAGAACGCATGACCTCCGTGATCCCCGGCAGTGTGGTGGTAGCCGATGAGACGGGATCTCTGAAGAAAGGTGACCAGCTTGTCATCTCCGCTGATGACGGAGCTCGCAGGCGAGCGCTACGCTCCGTGAGCCTGACGCTACCGGTCTTGGTCGAGGACTTCCAAGCCCGCACGGCCGCCAACACGACGAACCCCGACCATGACCTTCATGGCCGGAGTTCGAAAGTGACCGCTCTGGCGCCCCCGGCAGGACTCGAACCTGCGACCAAGAGATTAGAAGTCTCTCGCTCTGTCCGCTGAGCTACGGGGGCATGACGGGGTGCAGTACCCACGCACGTGCAGGGTAACCGCCCCGTTGACCTACATCGTTCGACGGCACGTTGATGTTTCTGGTAACAACCAGTCGAGTGATTCACACCGCATTGTCACCAACGCGGCGGGCGAAGATGGTTGTCGCAGAGATACATCACTGCCGCAAATCACCGTATCGTGCCATTCTCGACTAGCGTTGCCCTGACGAGGACATACGCGGTGTAGCCCGCGGGCCCTGGATCGGGGAAGGGAGCCGCCTGGTGCGGATGGCACGGACCGCGATCTTCGTCACGTTCGCCTTCAACGGCTTGGTCGTCGGCTCCTGGACCTCCCGGATACCCGCGGTCTCCCGGCAGGTGCACGCGGGCCCCGGCGCGATCGGTCTCGCGCTGCTGGGCAGCAGCATCGGGCTGATCCTCGTGGCGCCCCTCACCGGCCGGCTGTGCGCCCGGTTCGGCGCCCGGCCGATCGTCGTGATCAGCGGGTCGGGTGCCGCGCTGGTGTTGCCGCTGATCGGGCTCGCGCCGTCGGTCGCGGTGCTCGGCGGCGTGATGTTCCTGGTCGGCGTGTTCATCGGGGCCATGGACGTCTCGATGAACATCGCCGCCGTGTCCGTCATCCGGCACCTCGACCGGCCGCTGATGCCGACGTTCCACGCCGCGTACAGCTTCGGCGCGCTGGCCGGCGCGCTCGTCGCGGGCTGGCTGGTGGCGTTGGGCTGGTCGCCGTTGCGTCACTTCGTCGCGATGGCCGCGCTGGGCGTGGTGATCGTGCTGGCCGTGGCGAAGTCGGTACCCGGCACCCGGCCGGACCGCCAAGCGCTGGGCAGGCCGGTGGGAGCGTCGCCGATCCGACGGCCCGCACTGTGGCTGCTGGCCGCGATCATGCTCGGCTCCGCCATCGCCGAGGGCGCGAACGGCGACTGGTCCGCGTTGTTCCTGGTCCGCCAGCGGGGGATCGGCGAGTCGTCCGCGACGATCGGCTTCGCCTGCTTCAGCGTCGCGATGGCCGTCGCCCGGCTGCTCGGCGAGCGCTGGGAACGCCGCTGGGGCCCGTACCGGCTCCTCGGCGTCTGCGCGGGTGTGGCCGCGATCGGCATGTTCACCGTGGTACTCGTGCCGTGGGTGCCGATCGACTACGCCGGGTTCGCGCTGGCCGGCGTCGGTCTCGCGTTCTGCTTCCCGATCTCGATCAACCTGGCGGGCGCGGCCGGCCGACGGGCCGACGGCTCGGGTGGCGAGCGGGAGATCGGGTTCGTCACCACCATCGCCTACACCGGGTTCCTGGCAGGCCCGCCCTGCATCGGCGCGATCGCCCAGGCCACCAACCTGTCCGTCGGGCTCGCCGTGGTCGGGTTGATCATCACCGTGATCGTGCCGATGGTGGTGCTGTCCAGGCTGGCCGCGGCCCGCGAGGTGCCGGCACCGGTCCGGGTGACCAGCGCCGGCTGACCCCCGCTACAGCGGGCGACGGAACCCGCGGATCGCCAGCGTCGCGCCGACGATCGCGAGCCCGGCACTCGTGGCCAGCGCCGAGACCACGCCGGTGCCCACCGGCAGCTCCAGCGACAGGGCCCGCGAGGCGTTCACCGCGTAGGTCATCGGGTTGACGTGCGCCACCGCCTGCAACCAGCCGGGCAGGTTGCCGATCGGCACGTAGGCGCTGGACGCGAACATCAACGGGAACATCAGCAGGAAGCCGACCATCTGCATGACCTCGGCGTTACGCAGCCAGGCGCCCGCCGCGATGAAGATCCAGCCGAGCCCCCAGCCCACGATCAGGCCCAACGCCCACGCCGCCGCGACACCGGGTATACCGCCGGCAGGCGCGAAACCGAACACCAGCGCGGCGAAGATCAGCATGATGGTCAGCTGCACGCCGGTGCGCACCATGTCGGACAGGCTGCGCGCCACCAGCACCGAACCGAGCCGGATGGGCAGTGACCGGAACCGGGCCAGCACCCCGTTCTTCATGTCGTTGACCAGCCCGACGCCGCCCTGCACCGCGGCGCCCATCGCGGTGTTCACCAGGATCGCCGGCATCAGGAAGTCGATGTAGCTGGTGCCGTGCGGGAAGCCGGGTGTCCTGGCGATGCTGGAGAAGATCTGGCTGAACAGCAACAGCATCACCAGCGGTTGCAGCAGGCTGAAGATGATCATCCGGGGATCGCGGACGATGGCCCGCAAGGAACGCCCGGTGAGCACCATGATCTGGGTGGCGACGTTCGTGCCGCGCCAGGACGGGTGGGTGACGCCGGTGGCGGCCGGATTGGCGACTGCGGTGGTCATCAGGTCTCCTTGTTCGGGTCAGGCGGCGACGGGGGAGTTGGCGAGGCTGAGGTAGACGTCGTCCAGGGTGGGTTCGGTCAGTGCCAGCTCGCCGACCTCGATGTCCTCCTGGTCCAGCGCCCGGACCACCACGGCCAGCTCAGCGGAGCGGTCCACCGGGATGATCACGGCGTGCCGCTCGTTGTCCAGCGCCGGCTGTAGCCCGACCGCGGCCAGCGCGGCCACGGCGGCACCGGCGTCACTCGGCTGCGACAGCGTCACCACGACGGTCCGCTGGCCCACCTGCGACTTGAGCTCGGCCGCGGTGCCGGACGCGACGACCCGACCTTGCGAGAGCACGGTGATCGAGTCGGTCAACCGGTCGGCCTCGTCCAGGTACTGCGTGGTCAGCAGCACGGTGGTGCCGTCGCCGACCAGGGTCTCGACGATCTCCCACATCCCGATCCGGCTGGCCGGGTCCAGCCCGGTGGTCGGCTCGTCCAGGAAGATCACGTCCGGCCGGCCGACCAGGCTCGCGGCCAGGTCCAGCCGCCTGCGCATGCCGCCGGAGTAAGTCCGCGCCGGCCTGCGGGCGGCGTCGGTCAGGCCGAAGATCTCCAGCAGTTCGTTGCCGCGGGTCACGGCCTCCCGCCGGGTCGCACCCAGCAGCCGGGCGATCAGTACCAGGTTGTCCAGCCCGGAGAGCAGCTCGTCGACCGCGGCGAACTGCCCGGTCAGCCCGATCCGCCCACGCACGTGGTGCGCCTGGCCGACCACGTCGAACCCGGCCACCGTGGCCGAGCCACTGGTCGGTGGCAACAGCGTGGTCAGCACGTTGACCAGCGTGGTCTTGCCGGCACCGTTGTGGCCGAGCAGCCCGAGCACGGTGCCGCGCGGCACCGCGACGCTCACGTCGTCCAGCGCGGTCACCGACCCGAAGGTCTTGCTGACCCGGTTCGCCTCGATCATCAGTTCCGTCATGGTGTGTCCCCCTCTGAAATGGATGTGCGCAGAATTCCGTGCAGGAACAGGTCGACGAGCTCGTCGAGCTCGGCCCCCGTGTCCCCGAGCCCCTCGGCCTGCAGCCGATTGCTGAACACGAACCCGAGCAGCAGCCGCGCCGCCAGCTCCGGCGCGACCCGCATCGTGTCCGGATCGAACAGCCCGGCGATCGCGGCCGAGATACGCAGCATCGCCTTCGGCGCCCCGTGGTCGTGCTCGTGCCGCCGATCCTCACCGCGTGGATCGATCCCCGCGCTGCGCAACGCGACCATCACCGACCACAGTCGGTTCTGGTAGTCCGACACCGCACGCACACCGGTGGTGAGGCGGTCGGCCAGCGGCAGCGTCCGGTCGATCGCCTCGATCCGGGCCACCTCGGTCTCGGATTCCAGCGTCGCGCGCAGGCAGGCCGTGAACAGCGCCTGTTTGTCCCGGAACGCCCGGAACAGCGTGCCCTCGGCAATGCCGGCGGCGGCCGCGATCTCGCTGGTCGTCACGTTTCCTTCGTGCTCGACCAGCATCGGCACGGCCACCGCGAGAATGGCCGCACGGCGCTCGTCCACGCTCATCGCGGGCGCCCGACCGGACCGCCCGCCACGCGCCTCGCGCCGCTCCGCCAACAGCCGGCGAGCACGGTCCCGCC
>CAVPCF010000203.1:0-19035 GCA_963702275.1 Candidatus Melainabacteria bacterium | reverse complement strand
GGTAATCTTTGTCACAAAAACCAAAAATTTATATGGTACCTTCAGTTAAATCTTTCGATGAAATTGTGCTGATTTTATTTGAGAAGTTCTTCAAATTTTCAAGTTTGTTCTAAAAATATTAGTTTAGAACTAATCAGGAGTGTACATAGGGGGGGGCAGGTAGATGCCAGTTACAAAGAAATGTTACAAGGCCAAATTCTGTGGGAAGGAGTTACAGCGACTTTTTTACAGGGCGTAGTTACAGGAAGGTGTTACTGGGGTGCAGTTACAGGGACGCAAATAAACATTCTTCAGTTACATACATGAAAAGTATACGACGCAGTTACAGGGTTTTTTTTTTTTTTTTTTTTTTTTTTTTTTTTTTTTTTTTTTTTTTTTTTTTTTTTTTTTTTTTTTTTTTTTTTTTTTTTTTTTTTTTTTTTTTTTTTTTTTTTTTTTTTTTAGCGCATGTTACAGGAAGCATTTACAACTACGTGCTTACAGATAGAGTTGTGCATTTGACGTCCCTGAAATACACTCTTGTCAAATATTTTTTTGTCAAGTGACGTCAAATGCACAACTCCTATCTGTAAGCACGTAGGGTCCGTGTAATGCTTCTGTAACTGCGCCCCTAACGCACCCCTGTAACTGCGCCCCTGTAACTGCGTCGTATACTTTTCATGTATGTAACTGAAGAGTGTTTATCTGCGTCCCTGTAACTGCACCCCAGTAACACCTCCCTGTAACTGCGCCCTGTAAAAAAGTCGCTGTAACTCTTCCCACAGAATTTGGCCTTGTAAAATTTCTTTGTAACTGGCATCCACCTGCTGTGGGGGGTGGGGCAGGGGGAATAGTACATATTTTTCATATTTTAAAAAAGCCCCATTTAATTTTTTATCAGTCTACGGTCTTCGATCGGTAAAAATTGAAAAATAAGTTTTTTCGAAAAAATTGACATTTTTACCCCAAATCAACTTTTTTGATCTTGATCGCTCTCCGGGATTCCTGCTGACGTCCAACGAGATCGACTGCTGCGCCTCGATCAGCGTGCCGACGTCCAGCGACGCGAACGCGGCCGCTGTCGCCGGCACGCCGAGCCGGCCGGCCAGTTCCGCCGTGATGCGCGCGGCATCCGCCGCCGTCGCCAGGCTCTGGCCGCCGCCGCTCTGCGCGATCGCCTTGCCGAACAGGCCACTGCCGGCGGCCACCGACACCAGCGTCACCACGCTCATCGCGCCCGCCGACTCGCCGAAGATCGTCACGTCGCCAGGGTCACCGCCGAACGCGGCGATGTTGTCCTGCACCCACGCCAACGCGGCCAACTGGTCGCGGATGCCGAGGTTGGCGGGCGCGTCGGGCAGCAGGCCGAAACCCGGTGCGCCAAGGCGATAGTTGATGCTGACCAGCACAACGCCGTCCCTGGCGAACGCCCGGCCGTCGTAGGAGGGTACGGCGTTGCCGCCGTTGCGGAAGGCGCCGCCGTGGATCCAGACCATGACCGGCAGGCCTGCGCCGCCGGGGTCCGGTGTCCAGACGTTGACGTTGAGGCTCTCGTCGCCCGCGATCACCGGATCCCGCAACAGCGTGTCGAACGGTGGCGCGTACGGCGGTTTCGGCACCGTCGGGCCGAACTCCGTCGCGTCGCGCACGCCGTCCCAACTCGGTGCCGGCGACGGTGCCCGGAACAACGCGGGGCCGATCGGCGCGGCCGCATAGGGAATTCCCAGGAAGGCGCTGACCCCGTCCACCCGGGTGCCCCGGACCTTGCCCTGCGCGGTGGTCGCGATGATCTCGTCCATGGTGCTCAGGCTAACCCCGGCCGCCGCCAATCGTTGATCTTCACGGCTCCCTTCTTACGGCGGGTAGTTCAGCGCTCACGGATCGGTGACACTGATTCGTGAAAGCACCCCCGGCCCGGTCGGGAGTTTGGTGACCCCCAGCACCAGTGGAGGAAACAGTGTCCCCATCGAACAGGGTGGCATTACGGTGGTCCGCGCGGGCGGCGATGGCGGCCCTCGCCGCCGGTGCCCTCGTGCTCCCCGCCGTCGCGGTCGCACAGCCGCAGGCCGCCGGCACCCCGTCGGCCAGTGCCACCGCACAGGCCGCCGCGCTGCACCAGCAGGTCATGAACGGCACGTTGCTGGCCAACCATGGTGTCAAGGCGATCGGTGGCAGGAGCCTCGGCGAGATCGTCACGACCGCGAAGGGCTCGACCACCCCGCTGAGCACGGCCCTGCCGGCGGGCTACGGTCCGGCCGACCTCGCGTCGCACTACGCCATCACCGGCACGTCCACCGCCACCACCACGATCGCCATCCTGGACGCGGGTGTCGACCCCAACATCTCGTCCGACCTGGCGACCTACCGCTCCACCTACGGGCTGCCGGCGTGCACCACGGCCAACGGCTGCCTGAAGCTGGTCAACTTCAACGGTGGCGCGCAGCCGGCACCGCAGCGCAGCCGCAACGGCGCCAACATCGAGGAACAGATCGCCGTCGAAACCTCGCTGGACATGGACCTGGCGTCCGCCGCCTGCGCGAGCTGCCGCCTGCTGGAGGTCTCCGTACCGTTCACCGCGGGCGTCACCGACAGCGACACGTCGACCAGTGAGTTCGCCCAGGGCGTCGCGACCGCGGCTTCGTTGGGTGCCAAGGCGATCAGCATCAGCTACGGCTACTCCGAGACCGCGGGCAACACGAGCGGCACCACGCTCGCCAACATGAACAAGCCCGGTGTCGCCATCACGGTTTCCACCGGTGACAGCGGCTTCAACAGCGGCACCCACCAGGACTGGCCGTCCAACCTGCCCACCTCGATCGCGGTCGGCGGCACCACGCTGCCCGCCAGCGGCGCCGAGACCGCGTGGAGCGGTGGCGGCAGCGGCTGTGAGACCGCGTTCGCCAGGGCCAACGGCCAGCCCGCGGCCGTGACCGCACTGTGCAACGGCCACCGGGCCGCCGCGGACGTGTCCTCCGTCGCGGACCCGAACACCGGTGTCGCCGTGTTCGACACGTACGCGCCGTTCACCCACCAGCCGCTGAACTTCATCGTGGTCGGCGGCACCAGTGCCGCGGCGCCCTACATCGGCGGCCTGTTCGCCCGTGCCGGTGTCGCGAGCACCGTCAACGGCCCGAACACGCTGTACGCGACGGCGGCGTCGAACTTCCACGACGTCACGTCCGGCAACAACGAGCAGAACGCGACCTGCGCCAGCTTCGGCATCAGCCAGAAGATCTGCAACGCGGGCGTCGGCTACGACGGCCCGACGGGTCTCGGTTCCCCGCACGGCCTCGGCGCCTTCTGACGAGTCCGCACGCGCCAGTGCCCCCGACCGGAACCGGTTGGGGGCACGGTGCGTGAGGGACCGTTAACATGTGTCGGCGCGTCAAACCTGACCGTCGGACGACGCTTGAATTTCGCTCGCCGGCGTGCCGTTGACGTGCGCGACGCCGGACCGCACCGCCCAGAAGAAGATGCAGAGCGAGACCACGCCGACGGTGATCGTGTCGTAGGGCGCCGGCAACCGGCCCGCGCCGCCGAAGCTGCCCAGCCACGACAACAGGGTGAGCACCACCAGGTATCCGACCACCCAGGCACCCTTGGCCAGCTCGGCGACCAGCGCCCGGCTCGGTCCGCGCCACAGCGCCAGGAACAGCGGCACGCCGACGAGCACCAGCGGCAGCGCCAGCCGCAACGAGTGCCAGCCCGACCAGTACACGAACTCGCTGGCCACCACGAAGCTGATCGGCGCGATCCACCGCATCCCGGGAATCCAGCCGGACAGCCGATTCCGCTCCGCGGACCGGAACGTGGCCGCCGCGACCGCGGACGAGCCGTAGATCAACAGATACATGTCGCCCATGACGCTGACGATCTGCTGCCAGCCGCTGAATGGCAGCAGGAACACCACGATGACACCGAGGTTCAGCGCCAGCGCCCGCCGGGGAATGCCGGAACCGGCGTGCACGGCCATGAAGAACCGGGGCAGCAGCCCGTTCTTGGCCAGCGCGTAGGTGTGCCGGGTGTCCACGGCAACGCCGACGTACGCGGAGCCGCCCGGCGAGAGCACCGCGTCCGCGTACAGCAGGCTGGACAGCCACTGCAGGTTGAGCACCAGGGCGAGCTGGCCGAACGGCGAGTCGAAGTTGACGCCGTGCCAGCCGTTGGCCAGCAGGTTCTCCGGCACCGAGAACAGGAAGGCCAGTTGCAGTGCCAGGTAGATCAGCACCGCGATGACGATCCCGGCCAGCACCGACCGGGGCACCGTGCGGCGCGGATCCCTTGCCTCGCCGGAGAAGTCCACCGGCGCCTGGAAGCCGTTGACGGAGTAGACGATGCCGCCGCCTGCGAGCGCCGTCAGGCAGGCCGCGTAGCCGTAGGGCGCGAACCCGCCGTGCGCGGTCAGCCGGCCAGGGTGGAAGCCGGAGATCAGCAGCGCGATCACGGTGATCACCGGCACCGCCACCTTGAGGATGGTGATGAGGTTGTTCAGCCGGGCGAACATCCGCACCGCGAACCAGTTCAGCGCGGTCAGCAGCGCGCTCAACCCGACGGCGACTGCGGCGCCGCCGATGCTGAGCGTCGAGCCGTGGTAGAGCCAGGACAGGTAGTGGTCGGCGTAGCGCATGATCGCGGTGATCTCGGCCGCCGTGCCGCCCACCGACAGCAGGACGGACCAGCCGATCACCGTGCCGACCAGCCTGCCGTTGGCGTACAGCGGCCAGCGCACGGTGCCGCCGCCCTCCGGCCGGGTCGCGCCAAGTTCGATCATGACCAGCGCGATCAGCGCGCACAGGACGCCCGCGCCGACCCAGGACAGCAGCGCCGCGGGCCCGGCGATCTGCGCGGCGTACATCGCGGCGAACAGCCAACCGGACCCGACGATGTTGGAGAAGCCGATCGCGGTCAGCCCGAGGAAGCCGAGATCGCGGCGTAGCCGTCGCTCCTGCTCGACGACTTCGGCCGGTGCCTGTGTCATGTGCGCCATCCAATCGGCTGGTCGGCGGCGTCGCCACTCGTTCCATCATGCGGTGGCCGGACCAGCGTTGTCCGTGGTCCGCTGGTTAACAGATTTCTTTGACAGACAGCCAGTTTCCGCATACGGGCGGTCTTGACCGGCGCTGTGTGGCGCGCCTATGTTCTGCCCATACGTTAGGAAGGTTTCTTAACTTTCAGGTCGCCTAATCAACCGGAGGGACCTCGTATGGCACGCAAGCTCCGCACAACCCTGCTGGCCGCGGGCATGGCACTGGTGCCGGCAGCGGCGATCGTCGCCATGACCGGCGTGTCGTCCGCCGCGGTCACGCCGGCCTTCCCCACCCACTACGCGGCGCCCTACCTACAGATCGCCAGCAGCGACGCGGGCGACATGGCCGCGGACATGAAGGCGTCCGGCAACAAGTTCTACACGCTCGCCTTCCTGATCCCGAAGGGCAGCTGCACCGCGCAATGGGAGGACAACAACGACGCGGTAGGCGCGTTCACCTCCCAGATCAACTCGCTGAAGTCCGCGGGCGGCAACGTGATCATCTCGTTCGGCGGCGCCGCGGGCGGCGAGCCCGCCGAGAAGTGCACCTCGGTGTCGAGTCTGACGGCCGAGTACGCGAACGTGGTCAAGACCTACGGTGTGACCAGGCTGGACTTCGACATCGAGGGCTCGGACCTGAACAACACCACCGCCAACGCGCGCCGCGACCAGGCGCTTGCTGCGCTGCAGAAGGCCAATCCCGCCGTGCAGGTCGACTACACCCTGCCGGTCGCCCCGAACGGCCTCGAGTCCAACGCGCAGGCCCTGCTGAAGGACGCGAAGAGCAAGGGCGTCAAGGTCACCATCGTCAACATCATGACAATGGACTTCGGCGACGGCCAGAACGCCCTGAAGGACGCCGAGTCCGGCGCGAACGCCACGCACACGCAACTGGGCAAGATCTTCACAGGTTCGTCATCAACGCAGCTGTGGAACATGATGGGCCTGACCCCGATCGCCGGCCAGAACGACGACAACGAGTTCTTCAGCCAGGCCAACGCAGCCACCCTGGAGAGCTTCGCGAAGACGAACGGCGTAGGCGAACTGTCCTTCTGGGAGGTCGACGGATTCGACAAGACCCTCGGTTACGCCTACACCAAGGTCTTCACGAAGATCACCGGCTAGCCAACGGCAGTGAGCCACGACCGGCGGGTACGTGGCATCACCACCGAAGGCCGTCGCGGGTAACGACGAGAAATGCGTCGAGCGCCAGGCGAACGGCCAGAGCAGGGCCTCGGCACGCTACGATGCCGAGGCCCTGCTCTGCTCGACCGACCTTGCTCGGCTGGCCTTTGCTCGACCGATCTCTGCTCGGCCGACCGATCTCTGCTTGGCTGGCAGGAACGCCTTCTGGCCGCTGCCTATCACTTCACCGATTCGCCGGCCCGGAGCCAGCAGCCCACCACTCCGCCACCGGAGGCAGTCCCACCACTCCGCCACCCGGAGGCAGCCCCCACCACTCCGCGGGGGGCGTCCCATTTCCAACGTACCGTTTGTCAAGCCCCAAATGGGGGGTTTGCCGGCTATCTGTGGACAACCGATCGTGTTGTGCACATGTGGCTTGGTTGCTTGACAGCTCCAGTCGGCATCCCGACGGGCTTTGTCCTCCTCGTCCGTCCGATTCGGTAGGGTAACCGGGGGTGATCGATCAACGACCGATAGTGATAGCCTCCCGGCCGGTGCCGCGCGACCAGGGCGTCGGCCGATCGACCCAGCGGAGTTCTCGATGCGCCCATCCCGTTTCGTGCTGCTGACCATGCTTGCCGCGACCGGTCTCGCCGCGACGGGCGTCGTCGCGCCGGTGCCGTCTCGTCGCGCCGGGCAGCAGCGCCGTCGCCATCTCACCCGATCTGGTCAAGTTGCATCCGACGGCCCATCACATCGGCGCCGCGTCAACCGCGCCACTGACGACGGCACAGTGCGCAGCCCAGTTCCGGATCGCCTGCTACGCACCGGCCCAGATCCAGCGGGCCTACGACCTACCGGCACTGTTCGCCGCCGGCACCGAGGGCCAGGGCCAGACGATCGCGATCGTCGACTCGTTCGGATCGCCCACCATCCAACAAGACCTGAACGTGTTCGATCAGACCTACGGCCTGCCCACACCGAACCTGACCGTCATCCAGCCCGCCGGTGCCGTGCCGCCGTACAGCCCCCACGACGCCGACCGGGTCGGGTGGGCCGGCGAGACCGATCTCGATGTCGAGTGGGCGCACGCGATGGCGCCGATGGCGAACCTCCTGCTGGTCGAGACACCGACGTCGGAGAACGAGGGCGTCAGCGGGTTCCCGGAGATCGTGACCGCCGAGAAGTTCGTGATCGACAACCACCTGGCGGCCGTGCTCAGCCAGAGTTTCAGCGCCACCGAGGAAACCTTTCCCAGCAAGGAATCCCTGCTCGCGCTGCGCGGCGCCTACGAGGACGCGGCGGCCAGGGGCGTGACCGTGCTGACCGCCGCCGGTGACTCGGGCGCCACCGACGCCACGGTGAGCCATGGCAACTTCACGAGCCCGGTCACGTCGTGGCCGAGCAGCGACCCGTTGGTGACCGGTGTCGGCGGCACCCAGCTGAGCCTGGACGCGCAGGGCGACCACACCGCGCCGGACGTGGTCTGGAACGACACGTTCGACGTGCCGACCCAGCAGTACATCTTCGGCGACAGCGGTCCCAACGCGCTGGCCGGTGGCGGTGGCAGGTCGATCGTCTTCCCGCGTCCGGACTACCAGTTCCCGGTGGCGAACGTGGTCGGCGCCCAGCGCGGCGTGCCGGACGTCTCGATGAGCGGCGCGTGCAACGGCTCTGTCAACGTCTACCAGAGCTTCGGCGGGCAGCCAGCCGGCTGGTACCCGACATGCGGCACCAGCGAGGCGACCCCGCTGTTCGCCGGCATCGTGGCACTCGCCGCGCAGCGCGCGGGCCACCCGCTCGGCCTGATCAACCCGGCGCTCTACTTCATGTCCCGGGCGCACGCAACCGGCATCGTGGACGTGACGCGAGGCGACAACACCGTGTCGTTCACGCAGGGCGGCAAGCTCGTCACCGTCACCGGTTTCAGTGCGCGGCCCGGCTACGACCTGGCCTCCGGCGTCGGCACGATCGACGCCAAGCTGTTCGTGCCCGAGTTGGCGTTCTTCGTCGACCACGGGTCCTGGTAGTCAGCGCGCGGCGTCCAGGAACTGGCCGACCGCACGGACGGTGGCCTTCGTGCGTGCCGAGCCGATCAGGTCGAAAGCATGGTGCGCGTAGGGCAGTTCGGCGTAGGCGAGGCGCTGTCGCGTCACCGCCGCAGCCCGCTCGACGAAACGGCGGGCCTGCGTGACCGACACGATCTCGTCCCGGTCACCGTGCACGACGAACATCGGCGGCGCGTGCTCGTCCACCCGCCAGGTCGGTGACGCGCCGCGCCAGGTGTCCTCGTCGTCGAGCAGATCGGCGTCGAACAGGACCTTGCGGACGTAGTCGCGTAGGCGTGGCTGACCGTCGTCGTTCAGGGCGGTCAGGTCGTAGACGCCGTAGAGCAGCGCGGCGGCCTGGATCGTGGTGTCGGCCTCGGTGAAGCCGGGCTGGAACCGGGGATCGTTGGCGGACAACGCGGCCAGCCCGGCAAGGTGCGCGCCTGCCGAGCCGCCCGCGATCGCGACGAACGACGGGTCGCCGCCGTGGGTCGCGATGTTCGCGCGCACCCAGGCGATGGCGCGCTTGACGTCCACGATCATCGACGGCCAGCGGTTGCGCGGGCCGAGCCGGTAGTCGATGGACACGCACAGCCAGCCGCGCGCGGTCAGCTCCGTGATCAGGTGGGTGCCCTGGCCGCGTTTGCTGCCGCCGACCCAGGACCCACCGTGCACGTAGATCATCACCGGCGCGCCGGTGGTCGTCGCGGTGCCGCGCCAGATGTCGAGGCGGTGTTCCGGCGCGTCGTCGTGGTAGCGGATGCTCCTTGCCGCCCAAGGCTTTCCGTACTCGGGTGCCGGGTCGGGCGGCGCGCCGAGTGCCTGCTGGAGCACGTCGGCCGCCGCGGCGGAGTGGCGATGCAGCCCGACCAGGCCGGCCGCGGTGCCCGCCGCCACCGTGAGCCCCGCGGTGCCGAGGCGGCTGCGTCCCGCGCCGAGGCCGATCGCCAGGCCGCCGGCCAGCATCTGGGTCGCGGCCAGCGGCGCGCCCAGTTCCGTGCCGCCCAGCCCGGCGGCCATGCCGGCCAGGTACCACGGATAGCGCCGCCACGGCGTGCGCCGACCGAAGAGGTTCAGCAGCACGCCGGCCGTCGCCGAACCGACCGCGAGGGCCACCCCTGCTCGTGCCACCTGTACGCCCCTCCTTGTTTCCCGGTCCGAAGGCCGGCCGATCATCGTATGCTCGCGGCACGGTTTCGAGCCAGGCGGATCGTGCCGATCAGCCGTCGCCGGAAGGTTCGAGGATGAACGCAGATCTGTGGTCTTCCGGCGCGCTCGCACTGGGTCTCGACGTCGGCGGCACGAAGCTGGCGGCCGGACTCGTCACGGCCGACGGTGACGTGCGGGCGTTCGCGACGGTCGCCACGGTCGCGGCCGACGGCCCCGACCGGGTGGTCTCGCGGCTGTGCGAACTGGCCGGCAAGGTCCTCGCGGACGCGGGCGTGAGCGGGGCGGAGGTGCGCGGCGCCGGCATCGGCTGCTGCGGCCCGGTGAACGCCCATTCGGGTGTCGTGCACGAGCCGCCGAACCTGGCCGGCTGGCGAGACGTGCCGCTGGCCGACATGGTGAGCGCCGCGATCGGCCTGCCGACCTGGGTCGAGAACGACGCGACGGCGGCCACCGTCGGCGAGTGGCGCTACGGGGCAGGTCAGGGTGCCACCGACATGATCTACCTGACGATCTCCACCGGCGTCGGCGGCGGCATCGTGGCAGGCGGGCGGGTGCTGCGGGGCAGTTCCGGCAACGGCGGCGAGCCGGGCCACGTGGTGGTCGTACCGGCGGGCAGGCGGTGCAACTGTGGCTCGTCGGGCTGCCTTGAGGCATACGTGTCGGGCACGGCCATCGCCGACCGGGCCCGCGAACGCCTTGCCGCGGGCGAGCGCTCGACGTTGGCCGCGGTCCCGCTGATCACGGCAGAAGTGGTGGCCGCGGCAGCCGACGCGGGCGACCCACTGGCCGGCGAGGTGTGGCGGGAGACCACGGACCTGCTGGGCTCGGCCGTGGTCGGCCTGGTCAACCTGTTCGAACCCCAGATCGTCGTACTGGGCGGCGGCGTCAGCCGAACGGGCGAACAGTTGCTGGCGCCGGTACGAGCCAGGGTGCACGCGTTCGCGATGGGCCCCGCCGCCAGGGCGGTCCGGATCAGGCTCGCCACGTTGGGCGAGCGGGTCGGCGTGGTGGGCGCGGCCGCCGTCGCGCACGCCAGGGCCGGGTCGACCGCCACGTAACGCCTATGCCTCCCCTGCGTCCGCACAGTTCACGTCGACCGCGTCGGTGCCGATGCCGGCCCGCTGCGCGGCGTACTTCACCAGGGCGTGTGCGCTGCCGGCGTCCGGGACCTGGTCGTCCATGGCCATCCGGACCGCCTGCCACAGCGGCAGCCGGAGCACCCGCAGGTCCCCCTCGCCCGGCTCCAAACACTGCTTGCCCTGTGTCAGACCGGTGGCCAGGAACAGGTGGTCGACGTGATTGGTCAGGCTGTCCGCGCAGTTGATCCGGCCCATCGCCAACCACCGGGCCGCGCGTAGTCCCGTTTCCTCGGCGAGTTCCCTTTTCGCGGCATCCAGCGGGCTCGCGTCGCCGATGTCGATGCCGCCGCCCGGTAAGCGCCATTGGGTGTCTTCGTGCAGGTATATCCACTGGCGTGTGATCGCCACGTGATCGAACTCGTCTATTGCCAACACGGTCACCGCGCCGCGGGAATCCACCCGTTCGTAGGTGCCGGCTGAGCCGTCCGGACGCACCACATCATCCTGCCGGACCACGAACCAGGGCGTGGTGTGCACCAGACTGCTGGACAGGCGGCGCCACGGCCTGGTGTTATTCCGGCCGCTGCCCTCAGTCACCTGATCCAAGTACACAAACCGTTTTTACCATGTGACACGAGCCGGGGCTATCGCCAGACCATCTTATCGTGAGATTGTCGTTGGTCTGGAATCTGGCCAGAAGTTGTCCAGACGAATTATCGGACAGATATCGCCGGCACGCCGATCACCGTGCACAATTTCGGTATGCGGTCCGGCCAGTCACCGGGGAGGGTGCATGACGGCACGGGAGGCATTCGGTGTCGAGCTTCGGCGTCGGCGGCAGCAGGCTGAACTGTCCCTGTCCCAGCTCGCCGCGCGCGTCCACTACAGCAAAGGCTACCTGAGCAAGATCGAGTCCGGCAGCCAGTCGGTGAGCACGACGTTCGCCCGAATGTGTGACGCTGCCTTGGCCGCCAACGGGGAGCTGTCCGCACTGGCCGCGGAACCACCGCCCGCCACCGCGGATCGTGCCGACAACGGACTGGATGACGATTTCTGGACCGTCCGGCTCGATCCGGACGGCACCGGGCACTTCGCGCCGGTCGCCGGGGCGGACTTCGCGGCCGCCGCGACCACGTTCGGGCCGAACTTCGCGGCCGGTCAGTATCCGATCGATCCGGCGATCGCGATCCCGCTGTTCCGTGGGCGGTTCGACCAGGCCAGGTCGTTCGGTCAACTGGTGAACGCCGCGCTGACGCTGCCGATGCTGATCGCGGAGACGCACATCCTGCGCAGCCTCGCCAGCAAGGCGCCCGAGGAAGCCGGCGCTGGCCTGTGGCGGCTCGCCGCCCACTACGCCGAGTACCTCGGTTGGATGAGTCAGGAGTCCGGGAGCAACCGACAGGCCCTGTACTGGACCAAGATCGCGGTCCGCATGGCGATTCGCGGGGGTTACGAATCGCTGCGGCCATTCGCGCTCGTGCGAGAGGCCGACATGACGCTGTACGAGGACGACGCGCACCAGACCATCGAGCTGTCCCGACAGGCGGCCGCGGACACGGCCGCGGACTCCCGAATACGCGGCCTCGCCGCGCAACGGGAGGCACAGGGCTATGCGTTGCTCGGCGACCGGGAAGCGTGCCTGCGCACCCTGGACCGGTCCGCCCGACTGCTGGACGAGGCACCCAACGGTCCGGGACCGATGCCGGCGCTGGGCACGTGGCGCACCCCGGACATGAGTCTGATGGTCCGTGGCTGGTGCCTGTACGACCTTGGTCGCCCTGCTGAGGCGGCGGCGGTGCTGGAATCGGGAATCGGCGACTTCCCTGATGGCGCAAGCCGGGCCAAGGTCAAGTACGCGGTGCGAACCGCGCTCGCGGAGGCCTCGGCGGACGAGATGGAGCGGGCGTGCGAGATCGTCGAGTGGCTGGCCGCTGACCTGCGGCAGATCGACTCCGCGACGGTTCGGCACGACGTGCGGTTGCTGCACCGGGAATTCCGTCGCCGGGCCGGCCAAGCCAGAGTGCGCGAGTTGTTGCCGCTGCTCGCGGACCTGATGCGCGGCCCGAACCTGGACCAGGGTTAGATCAAACTCGCGAAGCCGCCCCACAGGCAGACCCCCGCCCAACCTCGGGGGCTACGGCCCTTTTTCAATCTACCCTTGTCAAGCCCTAAATGGGTGGTCCGCCGGGAATCTGTGGACAACCGGCGAACCTGTGGACAGCGGGTTTGACAGACCCGGAAAGCTAGACCATCCGCGGAAAGGCTAGACCCAGCCGCGTTTGGCGGCGACCATGCCGGCCGCGAATCGGTTGTTCACGCCCAGCATCAGGTACAGGGCCTTGATGTGCCGGCGCACCGTGCTGACGCTAAGCCGCAGCCGTCTTGCGATGGCCGCGTCGTCCTCGGTGGGCATCATGCGCAGCACCTTCAGCTGGATCTCGCCGGGGGCCGGCTCGCCGTTGTCGGATGCCTGCCGGAGCTGGTCGACGGAATCCGGCATGCCACAGGTCGGTGGGAGCATCGCGGTCAGCCTGCGCCAGCCTTCGATGATCTGGTCCTGGCGGTCCACGAGTTCCCGTTGCCGGCGGCCGATCAGCAGCCGCAGCGCGGTGGCCGGGTCGACCGGTCTGATCATCGTCTCGTCGCCGGAGAGAAAGGCGATACCTATTTCCAGCAGCTCCGTTGCCGCATCGCCGTTGTCGCGGAAGCGCTCCGCTCGCACCGAACCCGCCGCGCGCAGCCGCCGGTACAACGACTCCGCCTCCTGGCTCACCAGGCCAGCAAGTGTCCCTGATTTGTCAGGTTCGCCCATCACCTGTCCACTTTCTCCGCCCCAGTCGCGGTGCCATTCCGCGTTGCCGATTATGTCCTGAGAAAGACCCCGCCTGTTACGTCAAAGCGAGAAAGGACGGTCGCAGAATAGGCTATGCGCGAACGACGCGTGGGCCGGCTGCCGCGAAGTCGGCCGCGACCGCGGCGTCGATGCCGGTGTCGGTGATGAACGTGTCGATGTCAGCCAGGTCGGCGAAGCGCGCGAAGCAGTCGTTGCCCACTTTGGTGCGATCGGCCAGCAGCACCGTGCGCTGCGCGCTGGCGACCGCGGCGCGCTTCACCGCGGCCTCCGCGATGTCCGGCGTGGTGAGCCCGCGTTCCACCGAGACCCCGTTGGTGGCGATGAAGGCCACTTCGACGAACGTGTCCCGCAGCGCGTGCAGCGCCCACGCGTCCACCGTGGCCAGGGTGCGGCCGCGCAGCCGGCCGCCGAGCAGCATCAGGGTCAGGTTCGGGCGGGCGCTCAGCGCCATCGCGATGGTCAGCGAGTGGGTCACGACGGTCAGTTCGCGGTCGATGGGCAGCGCGTCGGCCAGACGTCCGGTGGTGCTGCCGGCGTCCAGCAGGATCGCGCCCTCTGCCGGGACCTCGGCCAGCGCGGCCTTGGCGATCCGGTCCTTCTCGGCCGTCATGGTGACGTCCCTGGTGGCCAGGGCCGGCTCGAAACCCAGCCGCTCCACCGGGATCGCGCCGCCGTGCACCCGGCGCAGCAGGCCGTGGCGCTCCAGGATCGTCAGGTCGCGGCGGATGGTCTCGGTGGTCACCTGGTAGTCCACGGCCAGCGCCGCGACGTCCACCCGCCCGGCGGACCGAGCCTGGTCCAGGATCGCCCGCTGCCGCTCCTCCGCGTACACGGCCGAAAGATACCACGCAAAGCAACACATACCAACGTGAATCGAAGCTGAAACCTTGCAAACGAAGATAAACCAACGTACGCTCCCACACACCCGGGAGGTGAACGTGATCATCACGGTGACCTTGAGTCCGAGCGTGGACCGCACGATCGAAGTTGACGCGCTGCGCCGCGGCGGCGTACTGCGCGCCACCGGCGAACATGTGCACGCCGGCGGCAAGGGCATCAACGTCACCCGCGTGCTGGCCGCGCACGGCGCCCGCTCCCGCGCGGTGCTGCCGGTCGGTGGCGGCGAGGGCCACCAACTGGTCGAGATGCTGGTCGCGGCCGGCGTGGAGTTCGTGGCCGTGCCGGTGCGGGCCGCGGCCCGGTGCAACGTCGCGGTCACCGAGCCGGACGGCACGGTCACCAAGATCAACGCGGCAGGCCAGCCACTGTCCGGCGCCGAACTGGACGCCTGCTGCGCCGCGGTGTTGGATTGCGCGGCATCGGCCACCTGGGTCGTCGCGGGCGGCAGCCTGCCCTTCGGGGTCCCGGACACCTGCTACGCCGACCTGATCGACCGCCTGCGCCCCAGCGGTGTCCCGGTCGCCGTGGACACCAGCGGCCCGGCGCTGGCCGCCGCCATCAAGGCACGCCCTGCCCTGATCAAGCCCAACCGCGAGGAACTGGCCGACGCCGTCGGCGGCACGCTGGACACCATCGGCGACGTCGTGGCCGCCGCGACCGAACTACGTACCGCGGGCGCCGCGACCGTGCTGGCCAGCCTCGGCCGGGACGGCGCGGTGCTGGTCTCGGCCGACGGTCACTGGCACGGCGAGGCGCCCGCGGTGACCCGCAGCGCGGTCGGCGCCGGCGACGCCATGCTGGCCGGCTTCCTCTACGGCGGCGCCGTCGGTCCGGTCGCCCTCGCCGTCGCGCTGGCGTGGGGCGCCGCGGCGGCGTCGCTCCCGGGCAGCCGCCTGCCCGGTCCGGACGACGTGCACCCCGAACGGGTCAGGGTGCACGACCGGATCGACCTGGCTCGACGGCTCGACGACAACAGCTGAACGATCGAGAACCACGGAGAGGTGGACGATGACGAGTGTGTCCGATCCGGCCGAGCCGGGCCGAATGGAACAAGCCCGCGCCGGTCTCCAGCGCTTCGGCGGCTACCTGGCCGCGATGGTATTGCCCAACATCGGCGCGTTCATCGCGTGGGGCCTGATCACCGCGTTGTTCATCCCGACCGGCTGGCTGCCGGACGCGACGCTGGCCAAGCTGGTCACGCCGATCATCACCTACCTGCTGCCGGTGCTGATCGGCTACTCCGGCGGCAAGCTGGTGCACGGCCACCGCGGTGGCGTTGTCGGCGCGGTCGCCACACTCGGCATCGCGGTCGGGTCCAGCGTGCCGATGTTCCTCGGCGCGATGATCGTCGGCCCGCTGACGGCGTTGCTCCTCAAGCTGTGGGACCAGTTCGTCGGTGAGAAGACGGCGCCGGGCTTCAAGATGCTGGTGGACAACTTCAGTGCCGGCATCATCGGCGGCGCAATGGCGGTGCTGGGCATGCTCGGCATCGGGCCCGCCGTGCAGGGGTTGACCAACTGGCTGGGCAGCGGCGTGCAGGCGCTGATCAACGCACACCTGCTGCCGCTCGCGTCGATCATCATCGAGCCGGGCAAGGTGCTGTTCCTGAACAACGCCATCAACCACGGCATCCTCGCGCCGATCGGGGTGGCGCAGGCGGCCATCCACGGCAAGGCCATCGAGTTCCTGATGGAGCCCAATCCCGGCCCCGGCCTCGGCATCCTGTTGGCCTGCCTGCTGTTCGGCCCGCGCGCCATGCGGCCGTCGGTGCCCGGTGCGATCATCATCCAGTTCCTCGGCGGCATCCACGAGATCTACTTCCCGTACGTGCTCGCCCGGCCGAAGCTGATCCTGGCCGCCATCGCCGGTGGCGCGATGGGCGTGCTGACCTTCGTGATCACCGGTGCCGGCACGACGGCCACACCGTCGCCGGGCAGCATCATCGCCGTGCTGGCCGTGACCCCGAAGGGCAGTTACTTCGGTGTCATCCTGGGGGTGCTGATCGCGGCGGCGGTGTCGTTCGCGGTCGGCTCGGCACTGTTCGGCTTCGGCCGCCTTGAACGGCCGGAAGAGGAACTGCTGCCACCCGGTACGGCAACCCAGGAACCGGCACGCACGTCGACCGCCGTGGAGGCATGAGCAATGGGCACGATCAACGGTGCTGACATCAAGAAGATCGTCGTGGCCTGCGATGCCGGCATGGGCAGCAGCGTGATGCTCGCGGCACAACTGAAGAAGACGCTCAAGAAGTACTCGGTCGCCGTCGAGCACTCACCGGTCAACCGGATCCCCGCCGACGCGGATGTCGTGCTGTGCCAACAGGGACTGCTGACCAGGGCCCGCAAGTCCGCGCCGGACAAGGTGGTACTCGGCTTCCAGCTGTTCCTGGGCGATCCGCTGTTCACGCAGTTGGAGTCGGCGATCCGGGACAGTGGTCAACTTGGCGGCTGACGTACTCACGCCCGCGGCGGTCCGGCTGGGTCGGACCGCCACCGACAAGCGGGACGCCATCGACCAGTGCGGCCGGCTGCTGGTGGAGATCGGCGCGGTCGAGCCGCCCTACCTGGCGGCCATGCACGAGCGCGAGGACTCCATGCCGACGTACATCGGCGAGGGCGTCGCCATCCCGCACGGCACCGACGAGTCACGCCGGCACGTGCTGCGCACCGCGCTTGGCGTGCTCCAGTTCCCCGACGGCGTCGACTGGGACGGCAACCAGGTCACCGTGTGCATCACCATCGCGGCCGACGGCGACCAGCACATCAAGCTGCTCTCGGCGCTGGCCATGACCCTGCTGGACCCGGTGAAAGCGGCCCGGCTGCGCAACGCCGTCGATGTCGAAACCGTGCTGTCACTACTGAACCCCAAGGATGAGGAGACGCAGGCATGAAGGTCGCCCGGTTCTACGCGCCCGGTGACGTCCGGATCGAGGACGCCGACAAACCGGTGGCCGGACCGGGGGAGTTGCTGTTGCGGATACGGGCGTGTTCCACATGCGGCACCGACGTCAAGATCTTCAGGTTCGGCCACCACCACATCGTGCCGCCACGCGTGCTCGGCCACGAGATCGCCGGCGAGATCGCCGAGATCGGTGACGGCACAACGGGTTGGTCGATCGGCGACCGAGTCCAGGTGATCGCCGCGATCCCCTGTGGACAGTGCGCGGACTGCCGACGCGGTTGGCCGACGATCTGCCCGAACCAGGAGTCCATGGGCTACCACTACGACGGCGGTTTCGCCGAGTACATGGTGGTCCCGGCGAAGGTACTCGCGGTGGCAGGCGTAAACCGAATTCCCGACGACGTGGACTACGTTGCGGCGTCCATAACGGAGCCGCTGGCATGCGTGCTCAACGGCCAGGAGATCGCGCGGGTCGGCGATGGCGACAGCGTGGTGGTGGTCGGCGCGGGCCCGATCGGCTGCCTGCACGTGCGGCTGGCCAGGGCCCGAGGCGCCCGCGAGGTGTTCCTGGTCGAACTCAACCCCGCTCGCCTCGCGCTGGCCGCCGGCATCGTCGGCCCGGACGCGACGGTGTGCGCGGGCGAGGTCGACGCGGTCGACGAGGTGCTCGAACTCACCGACGGCCGAGGCGTCGACGTGGTGATCACGGCCGCCGCGTCCGGGCAGGCACAGCAGGACGCACTGCGGATGGCTGCCCGGCGCGGTCGGATCAGCTTCTTCGGTGGCCTGCCGAAGGACACGCCGATGATCTCGCTGGATGCCAACCTGGTGCACTATCGCGAATTGACCATCGTGGGTGCCAGCGGTTCCAGCCCCGAGCAGAACCGTGCCGCCCTCGACCTAATCGCTACGGGGGCGGTCGGGGTAGAAGACCTGGTCACGCACCGGATGCCGTTGACCGATGTGCCGTGGGCCATCCAGACGGTCGCCGACGGCGCCGCGATCAAGGTGACCATCGAGCCATAAGCTTGCCTTTGTTGTTCGGGTGGCGCGCTTTGGCTTTGCCAAACAGGTAGAAATGTTCATACAGGCCATGCCACGATGCGTTCGAATTCCCGCCGAACCGGAAAGAGGCGCCTCGGTTGGGAGCCCACTCCAGTTCATCCGGCGAGTCCTGTTCGGTGGTGGTCGCTGGCGCCCCGGTTCGGTGCCTGCTCTAGTTCGTCCGGCGACTTCCGTTCCAGTGGCGGCCGTTCACCCAGAACCGGCAAGGCCAGGCACGGACCGCCGAGCGAACGCGACCCGCCGGACGAACCGCAGCAGGCTCCCAAAAGTCGCCGCCCGCTGTTCTCCACCTCCTCGACCGGATTATAGTCGCCGTCGCCCACAATGCTCGAGAGTCCATCGCGAGCGAGCAGTTCCGCGTATGTGATGTTCAGATTTCCTTTCGTCAGCTCGAGCCTGCCGTGGACAATAGTCACGTCATGGGACGCAGCGCCGGCGAACGGGGCATCGCGGCCGGTAAGCGCCAGTTCCACCGCCTTTTCGCGTGCGGCTCGCGCTGCCAGCAAGACGGCCGCAGCCGCGTTAGCCGTGGTTGCTGATCCGATGGCCGGGTGTGATCTCGGTAGCCGTGTATCTCCGAGCCGCACAATGACTCTGTCAGGTGCCAAGCCGAGCGCATCGGCGGCGACCTGCGTCATCACCGTGTAGGCGCCGGTGCCGATGTCGTGCGCGGCTGCTTCGACAACAGCCGAGCCGTCGCTGTTCAGCGTTACCCGCGCCTTTCCTGGCCATCGCCAGTGCGTATAGATCGCTGCTGCGACACCCTGCCCGATGAGATAGCGTCCGTCGCGCATCGACCGAGGCTCTGCCGTGCGCTTGTCCCAGCGGAAGTGCGATGCTCCTTTTGTCAGGCATTCAGCAATACGGAACCGAACCAGTAAACCATAA
>CAVPCF010000202.1:0-9609 GCA_963702275.1 Candidatus Melainabacteria bacterium | reverse complement strand
CCGATGCTGACTAAGAGCGCTCTCAAGCGCAGCATGGTAGCCCCGGAAAACCCCTGTCAAGGCCCCTCACCAGCAGCGTTGTTCCGCAACGAACGGCAGATGCCGGTCGTTGCAACCGATTCAGCGCAGATCGCCCCGGTTCCGCAACTCGCGGCTTTCGGCAAGAACAAGGCCCGCTAACACTTTTTCCAAAACACCCGAATACACCAAGCCGTCATTGAAAGCGCTCTCAGAGTCCACGCCCTACAGATCGAGCATGGCCAGGTCCGGCGGCACCAGCGTGGTGGACAGCAGCAGTTCGCGCATCAGGTTGTCGTTGAGGACGTTGCCCACCGGCTCGCCGACCTCCTCCCTGGTCAACCCGGCGACGCCGTCCTTCGCCAGCCGGGTGCGGACCGCGCCCACGATGTGCTCCACCCGCTTGGGCGTCCACCCGCCAACGGGTTGCACCTCGGCGAGCAGGTCGGCGACCTGGCGCCAGGACAGCGGCTGTGGATGCAGGTCGTGCAGCAGATACCGCTGGCCAAGGGCGATCAGGGCCAGCCGTTCCTCTGCCGAGAGCCGCCACGTCTTCGGCGGCTGCGTCGGGTCCTGGTGGCGCAGCGCGGGCCGCTGCCCGTCGGCGCCGGTCACGTACAACTCCATCAGGTGCTCGCGGCCGCGCGCGCCACGGATGAAGACCGGCGTGTAGCCGTCGGGCAGCGGCAGCGGGTCCTCCTCGCGGAACAGCATCCGCGACCCCGGCAGGCGCATCGGCAGCTGGCCGGTGTTGCTGACCCACCACTGGGTGCCCTGCCGGGCCAGGACACCGTGCCGCCTGCTTACCCGCTGGTCGTCCTCGCCGACGCACACGTGCACGTCGGGCCGGTTCCGTCCGAACAGGACGGTGCGGCCCTCGCGCGCGCCGACCACGATGCCGCCCACCACGGTGAGCGCGAACAGCGTGCCAGGGGCGGACGGCGGCACGCCCAGCGCCAGGCTGCCCCGCGCGGGCAGCGGCAACTCGTCGATGTCGGCGCTGACGTCCGTGCCGTCGTCCATCCCCTGACCGCCTCACTGCCGGAACGGCTCCCGTGCCCAGCAGTCAATCATTCCCGCCCGGGAGCCCTCCCGAGGTACAGCCCTACCGGCCGTTGGTGCGACGGCCGTCGCGGCTGTCGATGGCGGGTTGGGCGATGCGGATGCCCAGCAGTTGTTCGACAAGGGGCATCGGGTTGAGCACGCTCACCACCGGGGACGTCGCGAACAGCAGGCCGACCGCGCGCTGCTCCAGGTCGGTCACGACGGCACCGGAGTCGCCACCGCCGGACAGGCCGTGGCAGATGATCTGCTTGGCGAACCTGGCCACCCGTCCGTTGGGGTAGTTCACGTGCACGGTGGCGTTCACCGCCGCGATGGTGGCGGTGGTGTACTGGCTGGCGCGGCCGCACTTCTGCACCGTGTCACCGACTTCCGGCATGGGATTGCCGGTTCGGACGTCGCCGATCCAGTGGATCCGCCGGTCCAACTGGTCGAAACGGCCTTCGGCGATCGCGGCGTCCACGAAGTTCACCGGTACGTGTGTTCCGTCGGACGGGAAGGACGTCTGGTTGGGGGCGAACTTGATCGGCACGAACCTGGACAGCCGGGCGATCGTGTCGCTGTGCGCGTTCCCGCCGTCGGCGGGCGCCGGCTGCAGGATCGGGTCGCCGATGGCGGCGTCGTTGCAGTTGGCCAGCACATGGTTGTTGGACAGCAGATAGAACCGCTGCTGCACGCCCACCTGGAAAGCGGTGGCGTCGTGGCAGCAGATGCCCAGTGTGCCGGCGGTGCCGCGGTAGTGTCCGACGCTGACCCCGCCGATCGCCGGGCGGATCCGGGCCGCGGACACCGGGTACGGTGTCGAGCCCGCGCCCGCCTGCGCACGCGATGCCCACGCGGTCGCGGCCAACTGCTCACGTTGCGCCGGACTCAACTCGTCCAGGATCGTCTGGTAGCCGGTCGGCTCCCGCTCGCGGCCGGGTGTGTCCATCCATTCGGACACCCTTGGCGGGGCCAGTGCCGGTCCGGCACCTGCTTGCAGGACGCCGACCTCGTACACGTCGGTCGGGACCTGGCCGACGGTGGCCGGGATGATCTCGTCGCGGCGCAGCAGATCCTTGTCCAGCTTCATGTCGACCAGGACGGACAGACACTTCTTGCCGGTGTCCTTGCCCTGGGTGTGCTTGGTGCCGAGACCAACGCCGACGACGTTGGGCAGCGCCAACAGGCGCTGCTCGTGTTCGGTCTGTGCTGACACCAGGTCGCGGAAGTCGGGATGTATCAATCTATCGGTCAACATTCGGGGGGTTCCTTCTTCCTTTGTCTTGTGCAGCAACAGAATTCTTCTGTCACTTTGGGGATCACGCCGTCTGGCGCTCCCCGAGCATGACCGCCCCGAGCATGGGGCCCATGCCCCACCAAACACCCTGCACCCGGTGTGCGCTGCTGGCTACCCGCAAGAAACTCTGATCCGATTCCGATTCACAGGGTGGGCGGTGAACACGGTCCGCATCACCCGATCGTCGCACCAGAGATCACCAGATTTCACGCAGCGCCAACGGCATGAACTGGTTGCATACTCAATGTTCGCGGAATCAAATCGGACCTTTGTGGACGGTCCGTTGATCAGGTTGCGGGAAGTTTCGCCGCCGCCGAGTTGGCCAGTTGGGTCGCCGTGCCGCACAACTGGCTCTGTAGTTGGGAACCGCCGGCGACCGTGATCCGGACGATCTCGGAGATCTGGTCTGAGTTCGTGTTGGCGTACGTGCGGTGTTCGATCTCCACGGCGCAGGTGCCGGGGCCGTCGTCGGCCGGCATGACGAAGGCCGGGCGGCTGTCGGTCTGGATCTGGGTGCCGTCCGCGGCGGTCAGCGGCGTGTTGCGGTCGAAGCGCACGCCCACCGTCGTGTTGGTGCTGTTGCTGGTCCAGCTGCATTCCCAGTCGCCGAAGCCGGCGTCGGCCTGGCTGGCGTCGATGCCCGGCACGACGGCCAGGTCGCTCGCGTTCAGCAGGTGACAGGCATCCACAGTGGACAGCGAATGCGGGTCGGGTGCCGTCTTCCGCCTCGGCACGCCGGACCTGTTGAGCACGCCGACCGCCGTCGTCGTCGCCGATTCGGCCATCGCGCACAGGTCCGCGGTGCTCTTGTCCGAGGTGACGTGGGCTTGGACCAGGATGCGGTTCTGGTCGGTCAGCAGGATGGTGCGCAGGCACTCGGCGTTGGCGGTGTCCAGCGTGCCGCGCACGACGCCGACCGAGCCGATCCGCTGGACGGTGCCGGGCAGCGGCGCCGGGGTGGACGAGCCGAGGAACTGGTCCTCCACGTCGACCGTGCCGCCACCGGCCTGGACCAGGACGTCGCAGCGGTCGAAGTTGCCGTACGCCGGATCTTCTTCGTCGCTGCCGAACCGGGACAGCGTCGAGGGGTTCATCAGGCCACACGGGTCCGCCGTGCGCGGGTCGCCGATCGTCGCCGACGCCGAACCGGCCGCGGGCTGGGCGGACGGCCGGATCACCAGGAAGCCCACCAGCAGCGCGGCGACCACCAGCACACCGGCGCCCACCATGGCCGTCCGGCGTGACAGCCATTGGCGTTGCGGGGAAATCGGGTCCGGTGGTGGCGGCGTGGGCCGGTCGGTGACGATCTCGTGCAGCAGGCGGCGTGCCAGTTCCGCGCCGGGCCTGCTGTCCGGCTCCCTGGCCAGCATCGTGGCCAGCAACGGCTGGAGCGGCCCGGCCAACCGGAACGGCTCCGCGTCACCCAACGCGGCCCGGCGCAACGCGACCAGCGCGTTCTCGCCGGAACCGAACGGCGGCACACCCTCGACGGCGGCGAACAGGGCGGCGCCGAGGGAGAACACGTCGGACGCCGAGGTCGGCTGCTGCCCGTCCATCACCTCCGGCGCCAGATAGGCGGGCGTGCCGACGACCGGACCGGTGCTGGTCAGCGTGATCTCGCCCCACACCGTGCGCGACACGCCGAAGTCGGTCAGCTTCGCGATGCCGCTCGTGGTGACCAGCACGTTGCCCGGCTTGACGTCGCCGTGGACGACGCCCTTCTCGTGCACGGCGCCAAGTGCCGCGGCGACCTGTTCACCGAGATGGGCGACCTGCGTCGGCGGGAGGGTGCGCCGCTCCGCCAGGATCTCGGCCAAGCTGCGTGACGGGACGTACTCCATCACCAGCCAGCGATCGGTGTCCTCGGTGACCACGTCGAACACCGTGACGATGTTGGGGTGCTGGAACCCGGCGGCGATCCGCGCCTCGTACCTGAGGCGGCCGCTGCCCGTGTCGTCGCCGTCGACCGAGTGCGCCCGTTTCATCGCGACGATCCGGTCGAGCTCCTGGTCGGTCGCGCGCCAGACCGTGCCCATCCCGCCGGCACCGATCTGTTCCTCGAGCCGATAGCGACCGACGATCACCTGACCAGCGCGCACCCGCCATCTCCGATCGACCCCGCTGGTTACCTACCGTGTTCGCGCTACCCGGGCAGAGTAGCAGTCCGATCGGGTGAAGATTCCCGGGTTCGGACATGCCGGCGGCGTGCGCCTTCGGGCGTGCCTGGCCGGAGCTATGCTGCCGTGTCCGTCCGATGGGAGAGTCCGTGGCTGAGCCTGGTCGTAACGGAATGGTGCCGGTGGGGCTGGTCGTCGGGACGGTGGCCGCGAGCCCGCTGGAGTTCTCCGTCGCGGTCGCGCCGGACCAGTTCCTGCAACTCGACGACGTCGTGGTGACCGACCGGCCGCTGCCCGACGGCACCAAGGTCCGCATCGCGGGCGTGGTGACCAACGTCGAGGCGGGGCACGAGGGCGCCCGGTTCGCCTCCGACGTGTTCCTCATCGACCAGGGTGCGCTGCCGGCCGAGGTCAGCGAGGTCGCCGAGGTCACGGTGACCCGCGTCGAACCGGAGGTCTACGTACCGCCGCGGCCCGGCACGACGGTGCGGCGGGCGACCGGCGACGAGCGGGACAGCGCGCTGTACTTCGACACGATGGCCGACGCGAAGGTGCCGATCGGCCTCGGCCGGGACGGGCAGCCGGTCTTCGTGAACTTCGAGTTCGTGGACGGCACCCGAGGCGGCCACGTGTCGATCTCCGGCGTCTCCGGCATCGCGACCAAGACGTCGTTCGCCACGTTCCTGCTGCACTCGATCTTCAACTGCGGCGTGCTGCACGGCGAGGCGCACAACACCAAGGCGTTGATCTTCAGCGTCAAGGGTGAGGACCTGCTGTTCCTCGACTACACCAACAGCAGGCTCACCCCGGAGCAGCGCGCGAAGTACGCGCAGCTCGGCCTGCCGGCGACCTCGTTCGGCAACGTGCAGGTGTTCGCGCCGCCGCGCCCCGGCGACGCCAGCGGCACGCCGGACGTGCGTGCCCGGGACAAGGCGGTCAGCCCGTTCTACTGGACGCTCTGGGACTTCTGCGAGCAGGAGCTGCTGACGTTCGTGTTCGCCGACGGCGAGGACGAGCGCAGCCAGTACACGATGCTGATCGGCCAGGTCGCGGCCCGGCTGCGGCGCGACGCGGTGCGGGTCGGCGACGACGGCGCGATCAAGGTCAGCGGCGTCGACGCGCACAACGGCGGTCCACTGAGGACGTTCGAACAGCTCGTCGGGCTGATCGAGGACGAGCTGACCGACGAGGACACGCGCCGCGACTGGGTGGCCGGCAGCACGTCCATCGGCAGCGTCAACGCCTTCCTGCGGCGGCTGCGCTCGTCCGTGCGGCCGCTGGGCAGCATCGTGCGCGGTGATCTCGGCCATCGCGGCGACCACTCGGTGACCACGTCCAAGGCGCAGGTGACCGTGGTGGACCTGCACAATCTGCCGGACCGGGCGCAGCGGTTCGTGGTCGGCGTCGCGCTGCGGCAGGAGTTCCGCAGCAAGGAACTCCAGGGCACGGCCCGGCCGCTGATGTTCGTCGTGCTGGACGAGCTGAACAAGTACGCGCCGCGCGACGGCGACAGCCCGATCAAGCAGATCCTGCTCGACGTGGCGGAACGCGGCCGCTCGCTGGGCGTGATCCTGATCGGCGCCCAGCAGACCGCCAGCGAGGTGGAACGGCGGATCGTGGCGAACTGCTCGATCCGAGTGGCCGGCAGGCTGGACTCCGCGGAGGCGGCCCGGCCCGAGTACGGCTACCTGCCGCCTGCCCAGCGGCAGCGCGCCACGCTGGCCAAGCCGGGCACGATGTTCGTCGCGCAGCCGGACATCCCGGTGCCGCTGGTGATCGAGTTCCCGTTCCCGGCGTGGGCCACCCGACCGGGCGAGAAGGGCACCTGGACCGGTGTGGACACCGGCCCGGCCGCGCCCACGGACCCGTTCGCGACGATCCCCGGCGCCTACGACGACGACCCGGCCCCGTTCTAGAAGGCGGCAGCATGAAGATCCTGCACACCGCCGACTGGCACGTCGGCAAGGTGCTCAAGAACCAGCCCCGGTTCGACGAACACCGGGCCGTGCTGGCCGATCTGGTCCGGATCGCCGACGCGGAAGATGTGGACCTGGTGATCGTCGCGGGGGACCTGTTCGAGACGTCGTCGCCGAACCCGCAGGCGCAGAGCCTGGTGATGCGGACACTGCTGCGGCTGCGCGGCGACGGCCGGCACGTGGTGGTACTCGCCGGCAACCACGACAATCAGAGACTCGTGGACGAGGTCTACCGGCCGGTGCTGGGCGAACTGGGCCTGCACGTGGTCGGCATGCCCAAGAGCCCCGGCAACGGCGGCACGATCACCCTGCCGATGCGCACCGGCGAGACCGCGCAGGTCGCGGTGCTCCCGTTCCTGGCCTACCGCTATGCGGTCCGCGCGGCCGAGATCGTGTTGCGCGAGACGTCCGAGCACAGCTTGGCCTACGCGAACCAGGTCGGCTTGATCATCAGCGCGCTCACCGCCGGTTTCGCCGACGACACCGTCAACATCGTCACCACCCACGCCACGCTGCTGGGCGGCCGGTGGGGCGGCGGCGAGCGACAGGGCCAGACGCTGCTGGGCTACGAGCTGCCGGCGACGCTGTTCCCGGCCAGCGCGCACTACGCCGCGCTCGGGCATCTGCACCGCTACCAGCAGATCGACGGCCCGTGCCCGATCGCCTACTCCGGTTCGCCGCTCGCGCTGGACTTCGGCGAGGAGGCCAACGAGCCGGTCGCGCTGATCGTGCACGCGACACCCGGCAGCCGCGCGCAGGTCCGGCCGGTGCCGGTGGCCGGCGGTCGGCCGCTGCGCACCCTGCGCGGCAGCCTCGACCAGGTCATCGAAGAAGGAAAGCGTGCCGGGGACGCCTTTCTGCGGGTGATCCTGGCGCAGCAGGCCGCCGCCGGGCTCGCCGGCCTGGTCCGGGAACAACTGCCCAACGTGCTCGACGTGCAGATCGACGAGGAGTTCCGGCCCCGCGCCACCGGCCAGCCGAACCGGCCGAGCAGGCTGGGCCGGTCGCCGACGGACCTGTTCGCGGACTTCCTGACGGAGTCCGGTGTGGACGATCGCCGGGTCGGGAACCTGTTCGCGGAACTGCTGGACGAGGTCACCGGAGGTCCCGCCTGATGCGTCCGCTGCGGCTGATGTTCGAGGGTTTCGCCAGCTACCGGGAGCACACCGACATCGATCTGTCCGATGTGGACTTCTTCGTGCTCACCGGTCCGACCGGCTCTGGCAAGAGCACGGTCATCGACGCGCTGTGCTTCGCGCTCTACGGCACGGTTCCCCGGTGGGGCAAGGGTAACGCGATCCGCAACGCGCTCGCGCCGTCCACCACCGAGGCCAGGGTGTGCCTGGTGTTCGAGGCGGGCGGCGGCCGGTACGCGGCGGCACGGCACCTCAGGCGGGACGCCCGGGGTGCCGTCCACACCAAGGAAGCCCGGCTGGAGCGACTGGACGATTCGGTGCCCATCGACGCCGAACTGGCCAAGCTGCTGGAGGCCAGCGTCGAACAGGTCGCCGAGGGACCGGAGGAGGTCACCGCGGGTGTCACGGAACTGCTGGGCATCGGCTACGAGCACTTCACCCAGTGCGTCCTGCTGCCGCAGGGCCGGTTCGCCGAGTTCCTGCACGCCAAACCGGGGGACCGGCAGGACCTGCTGATCGAACTGCTCGCCTACGCGGTCTACGAACAGGTCGGCCAGCGCGCCAGGGAACGCGGCAAGGAAGCCGCGACCAAGCTGGCCCTCGCCGAGAAGCAGCTCGCCGACCTTGGCGAGGTCACCGAGGCGGAGATCGCGGCCGCCGACCAGCGGGTCACCGACCTTGCGGGACTCGTCGAGCCGGTGGACGAGGCCGTCGTTGCAATGCGTGACCTGCGGGAACGCTGGACGAAGGCGAACGAGGACGCGAAACGCGCCAGGGAGCAGTTGAACGCGCTCGGCGACTTGCGCACCCCGCAAGACGTACCGAAGCTCGCCGCCCGCCTCACCGAAGCCGACGACCTGATCCGCACCCGCACCAAGGCCCTGACCACGGCCGAAGCCGCCGAAGCCGACGCGGAACAGGCCTGTATCGGCCTCCCCGAGCTAGCTGTCTTGCGGGGGTGGCAAGAAAGTCACACCCGTTCGGACGCCCTCCGCGCGGACCTGGACAAGCTGCGCGCGGCCGACTCCCGTGCCGAGGCAGAAGAGAAGGCGCTGGCCGAAGCGGTCACGGCGACCGAGCGGGCACTGGCCACCGCCGAGAACGACGTCAAGCGGATCGACCGGGAGCACCGGGCCGCCGCACTGGCCGTCGACCTGCGGGTAGGTGAACCTTGCCCGGTCTGCCACCAGCCCGTCGGCACCCTGCCGCACCACGACACCTCCGCCGACGTCGACGCGGCCCGCGGCACCGCGGAAACGGCACGCAAAGCACTGGCCGCCACCGGAAAGAAGCACACGGCAGCGGGTCGCGTTGCCGCCGCCGCGTTGGCCGCCGTGACGTCGGCCGAACAGCAGCTCACCTTGCTCACCCAGCAACTCGACGGCGCCCCCCAACCCACCGAACTGGCAGCCACGATCCAGCACCGCGAAGCCGCCGACCGCACCCTGACGACGGCCCGCACTACCACCCGACAGGCCCGCACCGACGCGAAAACCGCGACCGACGAACGCCTAGCGCTCGTCGAGACCGAACAACGCGCCTGGTCCCAGCTACGCGCCAGCCGAGACCGTTTCGTCGCGGCCAACGCTCCCGCCGTCGAGGGCACCGACCTGGCCGCCGCCTGGCAGACCCTGGTCGACTGGGCCGCCACCCAACGCGACTTGCTCACCGGGCAAGCCGCCGAACTGGAGCGCGCCGAAGCCGACCTCCGCGAACAGGGCACCGCGGCGGCGACCGCCCTCACCGCATTGCTGGCACAGCACGGCATCGAGCAGACCACGGCCGACAAGGCCCCGATCGACCTGGCCACGCACCGCGAACGGGCCGACCGGGCAGTCACGGACCTGCGGAAGCGCCGGCAGGACACGGAAAAGCTGACCGGCGAGGTGGCGAAGCACCGACAGGACCACGAGGTCGCCGACATGCTCGGCACCCTGCTGCGCTCCGACCGGTTCGAGCGGTGGCTGTGCACGGAGGCGCTGGACTCGCTGGTGCTGGAGGCGTCGCAGACCCTGCTCCAG
>CAVPCF010000201.1:0-3220 GCA_963702275.1 Candidatus Melainabacteria bacterium | reverse complement strand
AGCACCAGCCCGACTGCGACCGCGGCCAACATGGGCAGCGCAGGCCAGAACAGTTTCGGCTTACCGTAGCGCCAGGTGTCCGGTTCGTTGCCCCACATCACAGCGCCGATGGCGAAACCGATCCCGGTCAGGAACGGTGTGGTGATCGCGCCGCCTCCTAGCTGTCCGCTAGGAATCTGCACGAGTCCCTTGATCACCAGATAGAGGATCCACAGGATCATCAGCGGTGCCACCAGATACCGGGCGAACGCGGCGATTCCGGTGAAGCCGAACAGATTGTTCGTGATGCCGATGATCGCGAGTAGCACGCTGATCAACACGACGTGGCCCCAGTTGAACAGACCGTCATACAACGTGGCCAACAGGTTGAACGCGACCGCAGTCCAGCCGGCTGCGATCCCGATCAGCAGCACCGTGACGAGTGCCGAGCCGGCCCGGCCGAGGATGGACCTCGTCAGCAACGCGTGGGTCTGGCCGGTGGTCGAGCCGAGATAGGCGGCCGGCAGCGCGTAGACCAGGTACGCCACCGCGCCGATCGCGCCGGCCAGTACCGCGCGCAGCAGGGAGTAGCCGGCGTCGTGGTACTGGAAGCCGAGAAACAGGTAGGTGAATCCGGCGGCCAGGGTGATCCAGAGGGACAGGAAGTGGTATCGGGAGCGCCGTTCGGTCAACGGCACCACACCAGTACGGCTGGTCGAGTAATCGTGTGCGACGCTGCGTTGCAGGGTGGACGCGGCGTCCGTGGGAGCTGCTGTCGTGTTCACGTGTGCTCGCTTCTCGCAGGGTTCGAACAGCCTACGGAAACACTGTGATCACCCCCAACGGAGGTCTTTCCGTTTGTGGAGCTAATCTCCGTTAACCGAAGTTCCGGCAGTGCGGAAAGCAAACGCCCGCCCGCCCGACCGGACCACGCTGACCTGCACCGACGGCAGCTGAGGCGGCGATCACCTTGCGGTGGTGACCGCCGTCACAGTTGAATAACGGTCACCGGGCGCCCGGTTCTTTGGCGGTAACGTCGAACCAAGGTGACAGTAAGCGCTTACCGCAACCGATTCAGCCCCAGACCCGCCGGAGGCCCGATGGACACCACCGACGACGGCGTCCTTCCCAGGACGCTGACGATCTACGACGTCGCCCGGCACGCGGGCGTGTCGATCGCGTCGGTCTCCCGGGTGCTCAACGGACGCAACAGCCCGCGCCCGGAAACCCGGGAACGGGTGCTCGCTGCCGTCCAGGAACTGGGCTTCGTGCCCGACGGCGCGGCCCGCGCGCTGTCCAACCGGCTGAAGGAGGTCGTCGGCGTGGTGTTCCGCCGCCCGGCGGACGTGACCAACGACGCCTTCTCCGAGGAGGCGGAGAGCCTGCTGTTCGCCGACGTCATCAACAGAGGCATCGAGGCGGGCGCCCGCAACCGCGGCTACGACCTGCTGATGAGCACGGTGGACGTCCTCGACCACAGCCCGCATGCCAGGATCTCCTCGATCGGCGGCAAGAGTGATGGCCTGATCCTGCACGACCAGGTGCTGAGTCCGGTAGGCATCGCCCGCGTGGCGCAGCGCACCCCGGTGGTCACCCTGGCCGGCACGCCGACCCCGTCGAGCGTCAACGTGCGCAGTGACAACGCCGCCGGCATGCGGGAGTTGACCAAGCACCTGTTGATCGACCACGGCTACCCGACGGTCGCCTACCTGGCCGGCCACGTGGACAGCCCCGACAACGTCACCCGCGCCGAGGCGTTCGAGGTGGTCGTCGCTGAGGTCGGTATCGAGGCGTGGACGGGCGAGATCTGGCGCGGCAACTACATGGCGTCCGGCGGCGCCAAGGTGATCAACGACGTGCTGGCGCACGGGTCGCCGTTGCCGCGCGCGATCGTGTGCGCCAATGACCAGACCGCGATCGGTGTGATGTACACGTTGGCACAACACGGAATCCGGGTGCCGCATGATGTGGCGGTCACCGGTTTCGACGACATTCCGGTGGCTCGTCATCTGCATCCTCAGCTGACCACGATCCGTCAACCCATCCAGAAGCTGGGCGCGACAGCGTTCGACGTGCTGTATGCGTTGATCAGCGGCGAACGCCGGCCCGCGGCGGAGGTGGTGCTGCCGACCAGCCTGGTGATCCGGGGGAGTTGTGGCTGTCAGGTGACCACGTCGCCGCCATGGGAAGCCGGACCCTGATGGGCCGGGCGTTGGTCAGCCCGCGGACTGAGTGATGATCGGCCCACACCCGGTAGCACGGGCGATCGAGTCGTTCAGCTTGGCCAGCAACCGCCCGAGCGTGTTCCGGTCATCCTCGGACCAGTCACTCGTCACATCGTCCAGATTGGTCCGACGCTGCCGACGCACCTGTCGCATCAGCGAGCGCCCGGCTGCCGTCGGGCTGATGATGCACGACCGGCGGTCGCCCGGGTTGGTCTGCCGCTCCACGAGGCCGAGCGTCTTCATCGCCGACACCTGCCGGGTAACCGTGGACCCGTCAAGGCCGATCGCGGCGGCAATGGCGTTGATGCTGGCCGGCCCGATCCGCTCCAGCGTCCGCAACAGCAGGTAACCGGCTCGGTCCATCCCGCCCTCGGCCTCGGGTGGCCTGCCGAGCAGCGCGATCGTACGCGCGAGGCGCGTCATCTCTGTTTCGATCACGTCAACCGGGTCACCTGCCGCGACGGTGCGCAGATTTCTCCTGTGGGACACGGCCGACTCACCTCTCCGGTACTTCCACCTCGGGTGACCTACGTGTACGGTACAGACATATTGCCTGTATAGCACAGTGGTCGCCGGTCTTGATCAGAACGCTGAAACGGCAGGTAGTGAGGGTAGAACGACTCGGAGATGGCGACATCGGCGAGCACATCCGTGCCCACCCGGGACACACCCACTCGCCAGCTCACCTGATGGACGCACGTATTCGAGCTGCGGGGCTCGATCATGCACAGCAGTATGGAGTTGCTGACCGGACGCATGGGGAGGTTCTCGGTGGTGTCGGCTCCTTGGAACGCAGCTCGCGAGTGGACTCGCCGCTTGCTGACTGCCTCTCCGCACAGCGTTACCCAACCATCCCACCAGGGTGAGACGATTACATCTCACGGTACCACGTCCCCCTCGCCGCTGGACCGGGTCGGACAGGAAAACTTCTCCGTCGCCGCACGCCTGCTGCCGCCGTCGATCCGTGCCCACCTGCTGGCGATCTATGTATACGCGCGGCTTGTCGGACGGACGTC
>CAVPCF010000200.1:0-3709 GCA_963702275.1 Candidatus Melainabacteria bacterium | reverse complement strand
GTCCAGGCCGGGCCCCGGCCGCATCGGCGTGGCGATGGTGCCGTCCTCGGCCAGGCTGACCAGGCCGGCCTCGTTGAGCGCCGCGAACGAGGCCCTGATCGCCGGTACCGACGCGTCGAGCAGTTTGGCCACCACGTCGTCCGTGGTGGCCCCTTCGGTGAGCAGGGCCAGATACGTCCGCGCGTCGGACTCGTCTAGGCCGAGCAGCACGAGATCGGCAATGCGTGTTGGCCCCATGTCCGGCTCCTACGCCCCTGGCAACCAGAACTTTACCGGCACTTTTGTGCCAGTGGCACGTCCGCGACACCACTGATGTCACACGGGCTGTACACACATTTCACCAACGGGTGACAGACCCGGTTGGTAACGGCTCCACTCAGTTGGAGGAAAATTGCGCAGTGTCAAGCGAGGGCTGTTGACACTTGCCGGGTTGGGTGCGTTGTCGCTGGCGTTCGCGTCAGCGGCGGCGTTAGGCACCACCCCACTGGCGAGTGCGGCAACGACACCCACGACATCCCCGACAACGGTCCACTCCTGCTCCCAGAGCATCACCCCGGGCACGGCCACCTGCTTCGCCCTGCGTCGGACCGACGCCGCCGTGCACCACTTCCTGGCCACGCCGAACGCCACCCCTGCCGGCTTCGGACCGAGCAGCCTGGACAGCGCCTACAAGCTCTCCAGCTCGGGTGGCTCCGGCCAGACGGTCGGCATCGTCGACGCCATGGACGACCCGAACGCCGAGTCGGACCTGGCCACCTACCGATCCCAGTTCGGCCTGCCGGCCTGCACCACGGCGAACGGCTGCTTCAAGAAGGTCAACCAGAACGGCGCGGCCAGCCCGCTGCCCGCGTCCGACACCGGTTGGGCGGGCGAGATCAGCCTCGACGTCGACATGGTGTCGGCCATCTGCCCGCTCTGCCACATCGTGCTGGTCGAGGCGACCAGCCCCACCATCCAGAACCTGGGCAGCTCGGTGAACGAGGCGGTGGCGCTGGGCGCGAAGTACGTGTCCAACAGCTACGGCGGCGGTGAGGGCGGCGACCCCGCCAACGACACCAGCTTCTACAAGCACAACGGTGTCGCGGTCACCGCATCCACCGGTGACGGCGGCTTCGGCATCTCCTACCCGGCGTCCAGCCCGTTCGTCACCGCGGTCGGCGGCACCTCGCTGAGCACCGCGAGCAACGCCCGCGGCTGGAGCGAGACGGCGTGGAACGGCGCCGGCAGCGGCTGTTCGTCGGACGAGGCCAAGCCCTCGTTCCAGAGCAGCGTGAACACCGGCTGCGCCAACCGGGCCAACGCGGACGTGTCCGCGGTGGCCGACCCGAACACCGGTGTCGCGGTCTTCCAGACCTTCGGCGCCACCGGCTGGCAGGTCTACGGCGGCACGAGCGTGTCGTCGCCGATCATCGCGTCGGTCTACGCCCTGGCCGGCACCCCCGGCGCGGCGGACACCCCGGCCGCCTACCCGTACGCGCACACCGGGAACCTGTTCGACGTCACCAGCGGTAGCAACGGCTCCTGCTCGCCTGCCGTGCTGTGCACCGCGGGCGCCGGCTGGGACGGCCCGACCGGCTTCGGCACCCCGAACGGCACCGCGGCCTTCACCGCGGGCGGTGGCGGCGGTCCCGCACCGGTCACCGCGAACAACCCGGGTAACCAGACCGGCACCGTCGGTACCGCGGTCAGCCTGCAACTGTCCGCGTCCGGTGGCACCGGGCCGTACACCTTCACGGCAACCGGCCTGCCCACCGGCCTGTCCGTCTCCAGCGGCGGCCTGATCTCGGGCACGCCGAGCGCGGCGGGGACGTTCTCGGTCTCCGCGACCGCACGGGACACCACCGGCGCGACCGGCTCGACGTCGTTCAGCTGGACGATCAACCCGACCGGCGGCGGTGGCTGCACCTCGCCGGGCCAGAAGCTGGGCAACCCCGGCTTCGAGTCCGGTAACACGGTGTGGACGTCGACCCCGGCCGTGATCGGCCAGAACGGCCCGTCCCAGCCCGCGCACAGCGGCACCTGGAACGCCTGGCTGGACGGCTACGGCACCACCCACACCGACACGATCTCCCAGTCGGTGACCATCCCCAGCGGCTGCAGCGCCACGCTGTCGTTCTTCCTGCACATCGACACCGCCGAGACGACAACGACCACCCAGTTCGACAAGTTCACGGTCAAGCTCGGCACGACGACGCTGGCGACGTTCTCCAACCTCAACAAGGCCGCCGGCTACACAGCGCACTCGTTCAACGTGTCCAGCTTCGCGGGCCAGACGGTCACCCTGACCTTCAGCGGCACCGAGGACGCGTCCCTGCAGACCTCGTTCGTGGTGGACGACACCGCACTCACGACGAGCTGATTTCTTGATGGCGTACTAGACCAATCGCACCATCGAGGGCAGTAGGGGTGGGTGGCCTGACTCGGGCACCCACCCCTACTTTTTCGAAGATTTAACCGACGTGCGTCCGCGCGGCGCTAGCCCGAAGCGCTGTCGTCCGGAATACTGCCGCTCACCCTTACGGGTGACAGTGCAGCTGTGCCGAACACAAACCGACGACAATCCGTGCCCGTCGATCCCGGCACACCGGGACGACGCACGTGAACAGGGCCATCGCAATGACGCAAGCCGCGCACGTCAGCGCCCCGCCGATCACCGACCGGATGCGGGCCAGCGCGCGAGCCAACCCGAACTCCTGGCTGTACGTGCTCGACCCGGCCTTCACCGACGACCCGGACGCGCCGCAGTGGGCCGTCGTCGGCGCCTACCCGGTGGACTCGACCGGCGAGATCGAGGACCTCCACTTCGCCCCCAACGACACCTACCGCCCATCGCCCAAGGCACTGGGCTGGCCGGCACCGGTGACACAGCTGGAACAGGTCATCCAACTGGCGAAGGCGGGCCACCGCCCAGCGGCCGACCTGGTCGCGACCGTGCTCGTCGCCACCCTCCTGGTGTACGACCCCGGCGACGGGACCTGGGACGGCACCCAGCTGATCGTGCTGCCCGACGCCCAGTCGGGCCGCCTCGTGGTGCCGGCGTGCACGTCCGCCGAACACGTGCCGGCGGACTGGCCGGACCGGAAGTCCATGCAGGGCAGCGACATGGTGCCGCTGCTGCGCGGCTACCCGCTGGCGATCAACTCCGACGGACCGGTCAGCGCCATCCTGCCGGCCGAACTGCTGGCCGACGCGGTCCGCACCACCAGCGGCCGGTGGATCATTCCCACCGATAGCGAGGATCATCTGCGCGGCCGACATCGCGCGGGCTAGCCTGCCACCGTGACAGTCGCGTCGACAGACGGCCAGCACCCATCCGGGCCCGGCCGGATCGAGGACTACGCCCTTCTCTCGGACCTCCGCACAGCCGCGCTCGTCGGCCTCGACGGGTCGATCGACTGGCTCTGCCTGCCCAGGTTCGACGCGTCGGCCTGCTTCAGCCGGTTGCTCGGCGACGACGACCACGGCCACTGGCGGATCGCGCCGACGGCTCCCGTCACCGAGACCAGACGGCGCTACCGGGACAATTCCATGGTGCTGGAAACCGAGTTCGTCACCGGTGACGGGGTCGTCCGGCTGATCGACTTCCTGCCGCCGCAGTCCGCCGACAAGAACACCAAGGACCAGCCAAGGGTGGTGCGGATCCTGGAGGGCGTGTCGGGCAACGTCGAGGTCGCGCTGCGCTGGGTGGTCCGGTTCGCGTATGCCGACG
>CAVPCF010000199.1:0-77415 GCA_963702275.1 Candidatus Melainabacteria bacterium | reverse complement strand
GCCGATGGCCTGGGACAAGACCTCCGACTCGGCCGCGCCGGGCAGTGGCGGCTGCACCACCGACCGCGCCAAGTGCGACGCCGTGTACCAGTACCTCTACAACAAGAGCAAGAACCTGTCCACGTACGCCTCCGACCCGGTCTGGCAGGTCGTCGACGGCCCGTGGCGCCTGAAGGCGTTCAGCACCGACGGCAACGTGACCATGGTGCCCAACCCGACCTACAGCGGCCCGGTGAAGCCGAAACTGGACCAGCTCAAGGAGCTCCCGTTCACGTCCGACGTAGCCGAGTACAACGTGCTGCGCGCCGGCAACACCATCAACGTCGGCAGCATCCCGATCACCGACCTCCCGCAGCGCTCGGTCACCAGCAACAACCCGCTGCCCGCCACCAACCCGCTCCCCGGCGGCAAGTACACCCTGGCGCCCAACTACATCTGGGGCTGGAGCTACGCCCCGATCAACTACGCCAACCCGACCTACGGCCCCGCCCTGCGACAGCTCTACGTCCGCCAGGCGCTCCAACTGACCATCGACCAGAAGACCGACGACCAGGTCGCCTGGCGCGGCTACTCGGTGCCGACCACCGGACCCATCCCGACGGCGCCGAACAACCAGTACGTGTCCAAACTCGAACAGGGCGCAGGCCCGTACGCGTTCGATGTCAACAAGGCCAAGGGCCTGCTGACCAGCCACGGCTGGACCCAGCAGAACGGCGTGATGACCTGCACCAAGCCGGGCAGCGGCGCCGACCAGTGCGGTGCCGGCGTGCCGGCAGGCCAGGCGCTGCACCTGACCCTGGAGTACGCCAACGGCGTCAAGTCGGTCGACCAGATCGTGCAGCAGTGGAAGTCCGACGCGAGCCAGGCCGGGATCGACATCGCGATCAACGCCCAGCCGTTCAACACCGTCATCTCCGACACCACGTCGTGCGGCCAGAAGGCGTCGACCTGCGGTTGGGAACTCGGGCTGTTCGGGTACATCACCTACGGCGCGGTGCCCTCCGGTGACCAGCTCTTCCTGCCAGGATCGGCGGTCAACTACGGCGGCGTCAACGACCCGGCGCTGACCAACCTGGTGAACAAGACGCTGCACGACAGCTCGATGACCACGTTCCACAACTACGTGGACTACGCCGCACGCACGCTGCCCGGCGCCGTGAACACCCCCGACAGCTACTTCGTCTACGCCTACTCGCACAACATGGGCGGCGTCGCCCCGTTCAACCCGCTCGGCGCGATCAACCCCGAGAACTGGTACTACACCAAGTGAGCGAGCTTGCGAGCGAACCGATGAACACGGCACCGCCCAGCGCCTGCGAGGTGGTGTCGTGACCGGGTATCTGATCCGCCGCGTTCTACAGTCGGTGGTGGTGATCGTCCTGGTCTCGCTGGTCACCTTCACCCTGTTGCACCTGCTGCCCGGCGGCCCGGCAAAAGCAATCCTCGGGCCAAAGGCCTCCGCGGCCCAACTCCAGCAGTTCACCACGCAGAACCACTACGACCGCCCGCTGATCGTCCAGTTCGGCCTGTGGTGCAACGACCTGCTGCACGGCAACCTCGGCTACTCCTACCACCTCAACGAGAACGTCTCGTCCCTGATCGTCGACAAACTGCCCAAGACACTGGTCCTGATGGGACTGTCCATCGTGGTCGCGCTCATCATCGCGATCCCACTGGGCGTCTACCAGGCCCGCAAGCGCAACACCGTCGGCGACTACCTGCTGACCGGCTTCTCGTTCGTGTTCTACGCGATGCCCAGCTTCCTGCTCGCGTTCCTGCTGATCATCGTGTTCGCCTTCGACCTGCCCTGGTTCTCCCCGGAAGCACCACAGAGCAACTCACTCACCGCGATCCTGGCCGACGGCAACGCACTCGTGCTACCCGTCACCACACTGGCCCTGATCACGATCGCCGCGTTCAGCCGATACACCAGATCCTCGGTGATGGAGAACCTCACCCAGGACTACGTGCGCACGGCGGCGGCCAACGGCGCCACCGACAACCGGATCATCATGGTGCACGTCCTGCGCAACGCGCTGATCCCGGTCGTCACGCTGCTCGGCCTTTCGCTGCCGGCGCTGTTCGCCGGGGCGCTGATCGTCGAGTCGGTGTTCAACTATCCCGGCATGGGATTCCTGTTCTGGCAGGAGGCCATCGTGCGCGACTATCCGGTGCTGCTCGGCGTCACCCTGGTGGTGGCGGTGGCCACCGTGGTCGGGTCACTGCTCGCCGACATCGCCTACGCGGTACTCGACCCGAGAGTGAAGTACACGTGACCATCAACCCGCCACTGCCCGAACACTCCGGCCGGTCCCGGATTCCGATCGCCGCGACCCCGCAGGACAGCAGACCCGCCGCCGATCGATGTGGCGCCTGGGTTTGCAGGTGTTCCTGGCCAACCGGCTGGCGATCGTCGGCGTGGTCGTCGTGGTGCTGTTCCTGCTGTTCTGTTTCGTCGGACCGCTGGTGCACCACACCGAACAGATCCGCACCGACCTCGCCCAGGCCAACCAGCCACCCAGCGCCGCGCACATCCTGGGCACCGACGACGTCGGCTACGACGAGTTCGGCAGGCTCATGGCAGGTGGCCAGTCGTCGCTGGAGATCGGCATCGCGGCGGCCGTGATGGCCACGATCGTCGGCACGCTCTGGGGCGCCATCGCGGGCTACCTCGGCGGCGTGGTCGACGCGCTGATGATGCGCGTCGTGGACACCCTGCTCGCCATTCCCGGCCTGTTCCTGTTGCTGCTGCTGGTGGCGATCTTCACGCCGAGCACCGGGCTCTTGATCGTGGTGATCGCCTTCGGCGCGTGGCTCGGCCCGGCCAGACTGGTCCGTGGCGAGACGCTTTCCTTGCGTACCAGGGACTACGTGCAGGCGGCCCGAAATGATGGGCGGCGGCAACCGCAGAGCCATCCTGCGGCACATCACCCCGAACGCCATCGGCACCATCGTGGTGAACGCCACGTTCCAGGTCGCCGACGCGATCCTGATCATCGCGTCGCTCAGCTTCCTCGGCCTCGGCGTGCCGCCGCCGCACGCCGACTGGGGCAACATGCTCTCCGACGGCACCGCGTTCACCCAGAACGGCTACTGGTGGATGATCCTGCCGCCCGGCCTGGCCATCGTGGTCGTCGTGGTGGCGTTCAACTTCCTCGGCGACGCCCTGCGGGACGCCTTCGAAGTCCGGCTGAGGAGGCGCTGATGGCTCCTCCCGTGCTGACGGTCGAGGACCTGCACACCGAGATCGCCCTGCACGAGGGCGCCGTGCACGCCGTCGACGGCGTGAGTTTCACGGTCCGGCGCGGCGAACTGCTCGGCCTGGTCGGCGAGTCCGGCTGCGGCAAGACCATGACAGCGCTGTCGATCATGCGCCTGCTGCCGGCAGGCGGCCGGATCGTCAGGGGCCGCGTCCTGCTCGGCGACGAGGACATCACCGCGCTGTCCGACCGTGACGTGCGGGCCGTGCGCGGCAAGCGGATCGGCATGGTCTTCCAGGACCCGATGACGTCCCTGAACCCGACCATCCCGATCGGCAGGCAGGTGGCCGAGCCACTGAAACTGCACACGGACCTGTCCGGACCGGCGCTGACCGACCGCGTCACCGAGATGCTGGGCCTGGTCGGCCTACCCCAGCCGGGCCGCCGCTCAACGCCTACCCACACGAGCTGTCCGGCGGCCAACGCCAACGCGTGATGATCGCCAGAGCCCTGGTCTGCGACCCGGAACTCCTCATCGCCGACGAGCCGACAACGGCCCTGGACGTCACCATCCAGCAACAGATCCTGGAACTCATCGACGACCTGCGCACCCGCCTCGGCATGGCCGTCATCCTGGTCACCCACGACCTGGGCGTCATCGCGGGCCGTGCCGACCGCGTCGCCGTGATGTACGCGGGCCGGATCGCAGAGACCACGGAAACACACCGCCTGTTCGGCAACCCGCGCCACCCGTACACCGAGGCGCTGTTCGAGTCGCTGCCGGAGAACGCGGCCGGCACCGGCGAGCCGCTCTACAGCATCCCCGGCATGCCACCCGACCTGGTCAACCCGCCCGTCGGCTGCCGTTTCGCCCCCCGCTGCCGCTACGCGGTGGAACAGTGCCGCACCAACGACCCACCGTTACGCGGCGAGGTCGTCGGACACGACTACGCATGCTTCTTCCCCGTCGGCACAGCGGAAACCGGCCCGATCACGTCCATGTCGCACCGGCCACCACGGTCACCCAGGAACGCGGCCGCCACGCCGAACCGGGCACGACGCTGCTCTCCGTGACCGGCCTCGTGAAGGACTTCCCGGTCACCGCGGGCGGGGTGCTGCGCAGGCACGTCGGTTCCGTGTCGGCGGTCGCGGACGTGAGCTTCTCGGTCACCGGCGGCGAACGTTCGGCCTGGTCGGCGAGTCCGGCTGCGGCAAGACGACGGTCGGCAGGCTCATCGTCGGCATGGAACGCCCGACGCCGGCACGATCCGCATCGACGGCACCAACGTGGCGACGCTCCGTGGCCAGGAACGCAGAACCCACCAACGCGACACCCACCTGATCTTCCAGGACGCCTACGCGGCGCTGAATCCCCGGATGCGCGTCGGCTCGATCGTGGCCGAACCGCTGGCCATCCACGGCGTCGGCACCCGAGCCGAGCGCACCACCCGGGTACGCGAGCTACTGGCCGAGGTCGGCCTGCCCCGCAATGCAGCGCAGCGCTACCCACACGAGTTCTCCGGCGGCCAGCGCCAACGCATCGGCCTGGCAAGAGCCCTTGCCCTACAACCAAAACTGATCGTCGCCGACGAGCCGGTCTCCGCGCTGGACGTCTCCATCCAGGCACAGATCCTGAACCTGATGAGCGACCTGCAACAGCGCCACGGCCTGACCTACGTCTTCATCTCGCACGACCTGTCCGTCGTGCGCTACCTGTCCACCACCATCGGCGTGATGTACCTGGGCAAACTGGTAGAGATCGGCCCGGCAGGCGACGTCTACGGCCGCCCACACCACCCCTACACCCGAGGCCTGATCGACACCATCCCGACAGCAGACCCCTGGGCCGCCAAAACCGGCGACGACGGCGTACGCGGCGAACTGCCGTCCGCACCGACCACCGTCCGGCTGCCGCTTCCGCACCAGATGCCCCCTGGCCCAGGACATCTGCGCCGACCAGGAACCCCAACTACGCCCCTTCGGCACCGAAGGCCACCAAGCAGCCTGCCACTTCCCACTGGCCGCCAGCACCCCCGCCGCCGAACTCAGGGGTGCCGTGGCCGACTGACAAAGCTGCGCCACGCAGTGGGGGAGAACGCCAACGCAGACCCACCGGCGTTCTTCGAGTCACGCACACCAACAGCATCGGCGACAAACGCCACCTCGACACAGTTGCTGGTGCCGCTGTCCCCGCTGTAGCTGCTCTTGCGCCAGTCGACCTCAACGCAGTCGTTCGTGCCGCTGTCCCCGCTGTAGCTACTCTTCCGCCAGACCTCCTGTGTCACCTCGGACATCTCCTCGTCGCTCGTACCGGCTTGCCATGGTGGCAAGGAGTAGGGTGGGCCGCTGGCGAGGTATCCAGAATCGGGTCCTTTTCCAACGGCCTCCCTCCGAACCCGGCGTGCAGGTTTCCCTGCACCGGGCTCTCCAGTGACTATTCCGTGAGTGCGGCGGTTGGTTTCCGGTTGTGGATGGTGTCGTGGCATTCTTGGCAGACCATGAGGGTCTTGCGTCGCCTTGTTGCCATGATTTCCGCCCATACCGGTTTCGGTCCCGGTGTGTCGAGATCGGCGAGTTTCCGGACGTGATGGACTTGAACTTCGCCCTTGTTCGTGCAGATCTCGCATCGGCCGGCGAGGAGTCGACTGATCAACTCTGTGCGCCGGATGATGACCGGGGACACCGCACGGTCAGCGAGGACCGCGTTTCTCTGTCGTTTCAACGGGATACCGCCGAACCGGGCGACCAATGGTTTCTTGCCCTCACCGCGCTCACGGCTGGCTTGCAGGCATCGGCGTGGACCGTGGGGTGTATCAATGGTGGCCTCATGTTTGGCCGCCATCTTGGTCACCGTCGAGTCGTGCTTACGGGCCAGTGTTTTGAGCAGCGAGGTCAGCATGGCCCAGTGGACCTTGGTGAGTCGGTAGACGTCACCGGCGAGCAGGTAATACTGGGCCAATCCCCTATATTCGGCGCCGTAGGTGTTGATGATCGTGAGGTCGTCCTCGTTCACCAGCGCGGGCCGCGGTGCGGGTTTTCCGTACCTCATGTAAGGGACACGTTTGGTCTTGATCACCGCCAGAGGCACGCGTAACCCGATGACACCGTTGGTCGATCGTTGACCTCGGGTGAGCTTGTGGTCGTTGTGCTGGACGGTGATCTCGTAGCCGAGGAAGCGTGCCGCGCCTGTGCGGGCGTGGGTGATCAGTGTCTTGTCTTGTGACAGGTCCAACGCGAGGTCCTCACGTAGGTACGTCGCAAGGTCTTGTTTGATCTGCTCGGCTTCTGCTTTCGGTCCGGTGAACCCGAGTAGGTGGTCGTCGGCGTAGCGTAGGTAACGCAGCCGTCGATAGTGTGGGTCCTGGGGATCCACGCTGGGCAGGCGACGTTGCTGTTGCCGTAGCTGGCGGACCATGTCTCGGTCGCCGTGTCTGCGGGCGCGTTTGATCGCTACTTCGATGTGTAAGTAGGCACGGTTTCGTGCCCTGCGTACCCCTCGGGTATATTTCGGTATCAGGACTGTCTCGACGAACGTGTCCAACCGGTCCAGGTAGATGTTGGACAGGATCGGTGAGACCACCCCACCCTGCGGTGCCCCGCTGTGGGTGGCGTTCCACGTCCAGTCCTCCAGGTATCCGGCTTGCAGCATGTGACGCAGCAGCCCGAGAAACCGGTTGTCGTGGATCTTCTCGCCGAGTATTCCGAGCATGACCCGGTGGTCAAGCGACCCGAAGCAGTCGGCGATGTCTCCCTCGATGAACCAGGTTGTTCCCAGCCAGGTCTGTGCCACTTCGGTCAGCGCGGTGTGGCAGCCCCGGCCGGAACGGAAACCGTGCGAGTGGTCGGAGAATCGCGGTTCGTAGTATGCCTCCAGCAGGAGGCGGATCACTTCTCCGACGAGTTTGTCCGACCAGGACGGCAGGCCCAGCGGCCTACGTTTCCCATTGTGTTTCGGGATGTAGACCCGACGGGTGGGTAAGAATCGGTAGCGTTCGTGACGCACCGCATCGATGATGCGTTCGATCTTGCCCAGGGACATACCGTCCACGGTTTCCCCGTCGGCCCCGGCGGTCATCGCTCCCTTGTTGGAGTACAGACGACCGTAGGCCAGTAGATACAGTTCCGGGTTGAACAGTTGTCGATACAGTCGTTGTAACGGTAGACCACGCCTACCGCGTTCACGGAGGACATTCAGCACCGTTTCGGCGTTCTGCATTGCGCATACCTCCTGGCCTTATAATGTCCGATCACCTGGCCTCCTTCGCCCTGTGGACGGCTTTCCCGTCCTCCCTGGTAGGGCGTGACTCCTACGACTACTACGAGGCCTCCGTCACCATCACGGCTCGCGCCGTTCAGGTGATCCCATGTTCGTCCTTGCCGTACGTTCTAGCGTGACGTAGGCGCCCCACTCATCTCCTTGAATTCCCTCGCTGGGAATCGCTCCGCACCCCGGAGGTTGTCTCGGCAGGGAGTTGATACCGCGACAGGGTGTGGCACCGGTTTCAGATGTCTTTCCGGTGGATGAATCCTTGCATCTTCTGGAGATTGGGATTCAGGCAATCAAGCTTTCGCCATATCACGCGGGTCCCGCGGGCACGTCATCCCTGACACCTGGACCTGACCGCCGCTTTTCTGGCATGCTACTGTCCCCTGCACCTTTCGGATTCAGGTAAGCCATTAGACCCAGGAACATTCCTCCAAGTTCCTCCCAACTGAGTTAGGGATACAGCAAGGCGCCTCATGGCGCACACTCCCTGGATTGTGCACCGTCCAGAGCGACACTAGCGACCCGGTTGAGGATGCTGCGGTAGTTGGTCACCTCGTAGTCGTTCTCCAGGAACTCGCTGGTAGTCGCGTGCTCCAGGAAGACCAATGGCGGGTCTTCCTTGTAACCGAAGATCAGGAACGAGCCACAAACCATGCCGTCGGCGCCAGCCGAGGCTGGGACCACCCGAATGGCGCATTCTCGCCGACCGCCCAGGAACAACAGATGCAACAGTTGCTCGTTCATCACGCGCGGGCCACCGACCGGCGAGCGCAACGCATGCTCGTGCACGAAGAACATGCACTGCGGCGGTTTCGGCTTATCGAACACGCCACTCCTGGCGTTCCTGGCCTCAACGAGGTAGTCCATCCGATCCGGCTCTATCCGGCCACCAGCCTGGAACAGCGCGCGGGCGTAGTTGGCGGTCTGGAGCATGCCGGGGATGTAGACCGGCTCGAAGCTGTGCATCTGTGTGCAGGTGTTCTCATGGAAGATGAGCGAGCGCAACTCATCCGGCAGTCGGCCCTCATGCAACTGAAGGCGGTAGTCATCGGGCTCGTTGACAACCTTCAGCACCTCCTCCAACTCATCCCTGGTCACACCACACATGCCCAGGTAGAAACCAGCATCCACGTCCGTGACACGACGCTTGCCGGCCTCGGACCGGGAGATGTGGCTCGGTGTCCAGTCGAGCCGCTCCGCCAGCCGATAGGCCTGCCAACCACGTGCCTCACGAATGCGCTTGAGCGCGGCACCAACCTCACGGCGGCGCCCAGTCGTCTGAAGTTCACTCATACCAAGCAACGTATGCCGACACGGCATGTCCGATGCATACCCGCGCGGATAAGTCACCACATCGGATGAGCAGCCCCAACTTATTGCAACGACAGCAATCGCCCCACCACGACCCGCGTCCCCAAATCTCACCCACCCGAGTACGCCCTTTACCTCACCCACAGCCGACGTTAACCACTCCCTAACCCGCCCCCTGCGAAGCTTCATGCAGACCCCGCCCACCCAGAAAGGCATCGACATGAACTACGGGATAGCACTCAGGAAGGCCATCCAGTCCAGCGAGATCGCACCCCTCGTCGGAGTGTACGACATGTTCTCGGCGTCCGTAGCAGCAAGACACTTCGACGGCTTCTTCGTCTCCGGCTTCGGCTTCGCAGCGTCCTACTACGGCCTACCCGACATAGGCTTCATAGCCTGGCCAGACATGGTCGACTTCGCACAACGCCTACGCCTGACGTTCCCAGCCCACCACCTGCTGGTAGACATAGACGACGGCTACGTGGACCCGGAAGTAGCAGCCCACGTAGTAGCCAACCTGGAACGAATAGGAGCATCGGGCGTAATAATAGAAGACCAACAACGCCCAAGACGCTGCGGCCACGTAGACGGCAAACGAATCCTACCCCTACCAGAATACCTGGAAAAGCTAGACCTGGTACTAAAAACCCGCAGAGACCTGGTAGTAGTAGCCCGCACCGACGCCACAGAAGAGGAAGAAATCCTACGCAGAGCAACAGCCCTAGCCGAAACCAACGCAGACGTCCTACTGGTAGACGGCGTCCGAACCATCGAATCAATCCGCAAAATCCGCCAGGTAATCGGCGACAAACCACTACTGTTCAACCAGATAGCCGGCGGCAAGTCCCCAAGACTGTCCCTACCAGAACTACAGGCCCTGAACGTAAACGTAGCAATCTACAGCACCCCATGCCTCTTCGCCGCCCAACAAGCAATAGACGAAGCCCTGACAACCCTAAAACACAACGACGGCCGCCTACCAGAACAAGGCATCGGAGTAGCCGACGCACTCCAACTACTAGAACGCAACGCCACCAACGCCCGCCAAGCACCCATGATGTAACAGAGATCCGTCGTCAGCTGGCGTACCCCAACTCCTACTGCACGATCAACCCCGGCGGGGACTTGTGGTGTAGCAGGGATCGGTTGTCAGTTGGCGTACCCCGATTTCTGCTGCGCGATCAACCCCGCCGGGGGCTTGTGGTGTAGCAGGGATCGGTTGTCAGTTGGCGTACCCCGATTTCTGCTGCGCGATCAACCCCGCCGGGGACTTGTGGTGTAGCAGGGATCGGTTGTCAGTTGGCGTACCCCAATTCCTGCTGCGCGATCAACCCCGCCGGGCGCCTGTGGTGTAGCAGGGATCGGTCGTCAGCTGGCGCACCCCCAATCCTGCTGCACCATCAACCCCGCCGGGCACCTATGGTGTAACACAGATCCGTCGTGATTGGAGCCTGTCCGAGAGCGCAGCTTCTACCTGGCCGGACATTCTTCGTTGGCACAATCCGCAAGATGCGTCGGTTGGGCACCGGTCGCATCCATCGGGGTTGCGCCATCGAAGCCGGTCTGGCCGGACTGGCCCCGATTTCCCTTCTGCTGTTGCTTGTTCGCGAGTCCGGCGGGTCTCGTGACCCGCCGGACCAACGTACCGTCCCGTCGGCAGGTCCCACCCCTGCCGACCATCCTCAGTGGAGGCGCAGCCCTACGATAACGAGTTCGACCATGCGACGCGCGTCGTAGCGGGGATTGTTGTCCCCACCGATACACAGATTGCCGACACCACGCATCAATTCGTAGGCGTCCACGTCGGGGCGAATCTCACCCGCCTCGACAGCGGCGTCCAGCAGCTGTGCGCACACCGGCAGGAGGCGGTCGAGGAAATACGCGTGCAGAGTCTCGAAGGCGCCCTTGTCGGATTGCAGCGCCTCGGCGAGGCCGTGCTTGGTGACCAGGAAGTCGACAAAGAGGTTGATCCACCGCGCCAACGCCGCATGCGGTGTGCTGTCCGCCAACAGTGCCGGCCCGGCGGCAGCGCAAGCCTCAACCTGATGCCGATAGACGGCGACGATGAGATCGGCCCGCGTCGGAAAGTGGCGGTAGATCGTGCCGACGCCAACGCCGGCCTTGGTCGCGATGTCCCGCACGGGCACATCAACGCCGGAAGCAACGAAAGCCGCCGCAGCCGCATCCAGCAGCGTCTCCTCGTTACGCCTGGCGTCCGCCCGCTTGGACCGGACTGCAGGCCCGTCGCCGTCGTTCACCGCACAACCCCTCCGAGCTTGCAAAACGGAACAACGTTCCGTATCGTTACCGGAGCGACGTTCCGTTTGTTCATCATGCCAGAGGAAGACCCATGACGCACACACCCAGGCCCAGTTTCGGGATCATGACCGCCCCACAACAGGTCGACTACCAGGACATCCTGCGAGTCTGGCGCGAGGCGGACACGATCCCGGAGATAGAGCACGCGTGGCTGTTCGATCACCTCATGCCGATCGCCGGCGACCCGAGCGGACCGATCCACGAAGGCTGGACACTGCTCTCGGCCCTCGCCGCACAAACCCGACGACTGCGCCTCGGTGTGCTCGTCACCAGCAACCGCTTCCGACCCCCCGCGATGCTGGCCAAGATCGCCACCACCGTCGACATCGTCTCCAACGGACGGCTCGACTTCGGCATCGGCGCGGGTTCACGACCCAGCCTCCCGCTGGCCCGGCGCGAGTACGAAGCACACGGCCTCCCCTTCCACGACGCCGCCCACGCCGTCGGGAGCCTCGCCGAAGCGTGCACAGTGATACAGAAGCTCTGGACCGAAACCGAACCGTTCGACTTCCACGGCACCTACCACCACCTCACCGGAGCGTTCGCCAACCCCAAGCCCATCCAGCGCCCCCACCCGCCGATCCTCATCGGCGGACGCGCAGCCGCGACGCTGCGCGTGGTCGCCGAACACGCCGACCTGTGGAACATCCCCGGCGGCGACATCGACGACGCCGCGGGCCGCAGCGCACTGCTGGACCGCTACTGCACCGAGATCGGCCGCGACCCCGCCGCGATCACCCGGTCGATCCACCTACCGATCACCTACGACCAGCCCAACATCACCCGGGACGCGATCGGCAAAGCGATCGGCGCCGGCTTCGGACACATCGTCCTCGGACTGCCATCGCCCTACCCCGCCAACGCGGCACAGTGGGTCGCCGACGAGCTCATCACGTCGGCCTAGCGGAAGAAGGCAACAGCAGGCCGAAGACCGGGTGCGGCGCCACCCGACGGAGCAGTAGCCGTCCGCCTTCGGCTTCGGCCAGTGATCGGGCCAGGCCAAGCCCGATGCCGTGCGTCCCGTTCCGCGCCGTCCGAGGGGTGAACGCGGCATCCGGGTCAGCAAGGCCGAGCCCCTGATCGGACACCTCGATGAGGACACCGTCGGCCAGCGTCGACACGGTCACCTCGACATCACCACCACCGTGCACCAAAGCGTTGTCCACCAACACATCCACCACATGACGAACAGCAACGGCGGAAACCCGAACCTCAGGCAGGCCGGCCAACGCGCTCACCCGAAACTCCCGATGCCGCTGCACAAAAGCACCCTGCCAATAATCGCGAACATCATCCAACAATTCCGGCACCACAAGAGGCGCACGACGAGGATGCGTGTCGCGAGCCAGCCGAAGCACACCCTCGATCGTGGTCTCCAACTGCGCACCCCGCCGCACGGCAACCCGAGCAGCAGAATGCATATCCGCCCCCGGCAACGACAACGCAGATTCCAGACCGAGCAACAAAGCAGTCAGGGGAGTACGCAACTGATGTGAGACATGAGTACTGAAGGCACGCTCGCGCTGCACCAATTCACCAAGCCGCCGCGCGGTCGACTCGATCGCATCGGCAAGCGTGTCCGCCTCAACAATGCGAGAACGCTCTGTGCTGACAGCGAAATCGCCGGCACCCAACGCACGAGCCGACTCGGTCAGTCGCTCCAACGGCAACGCAATACGACCCGCCTGACGCCGAGCCATCAACGCGGCGATCCCGACAACACATGCACCGAGCACCGCCATCACCACCCACGCACCCAAAGTGCGGTCGATCACAATCTCATCGGGCATGGCTACCCGAACGGTCGCCGTGACACCCCGGTCGGCCGGCACCGGCGCGGAAACCGCCAGGTCAGCGCCCTCCACGGCCACATGGCCACGGCCGTCCCGCGCCTGCGCGGCCAACACGGACATGCCGGGGCCGTGCTCACGGATCAGCATCCCGGTGGCCGTGTACACACCAACGGTGAGGCCGACCGGCAGGTCCCATGGCAGCCGAACATCGCCGCCGGAAGTGGCGATCGTCTCCGGGATCATCGCGGCCACCCGGGTGGCACTGCTCTGCAGCGAGGTCACCGCGGCGCTGTCGTACATGCTGCGCATCGCGATGGCGAGCGGCACCGCGAACAGCAGCACCGCCAGCGCGGTCACGCCGACGATCGAAGCCCGGACACGCGCACGCAACGAACGTGCGGCCACAACTGACCTCATGATCGATCATCCCCCGATAGTGTCGGTGCTCCACAGCGACGTGACCAGCGTCAACTGGCCCCCCTATGATCAGCTTATGGGCTCGGCACGGATACTCGTCGTGGAGGACGAGCCAGACATCGGTTTCGAACTGCTCGAAGTTCTGGCAAGGCACGGGTTCGACGTCGACTGGGCCACGACCGCCGCCGAGGCCGAGCGGCTCGTCACCCAACACGAGCCCGAACTGGTGCTGCTCGACCTCGGCCTGCCCGATCGCGACGGCGTCGCGCTGTGCCGATCCCTGCGGGCCACGCTGGCCGGCGCGGTGATCGTCGTCCTCACCGCCCGCACGCAGGAGTTCGAGGTGGTCGTCACCCTGGACGCGGGCGCGGACGACTACCTCACCAAACCGTTCCGGCTCAACGAACTCCTCGCCCGCCTGCGGGCACACCTGCGCCGCAGGTCGGCCGCCGTGGATGCGCCGGACCACGTCGTCGGCGCCGTCCGGATCGACCAGCACGCCCGGCGGGCGTGGGTGGGCGGGACCGAGATGTCGTTGCGGCCCAAGGAGTTCGACCTGCTCCTGCTGCTCGTCGAACACGCGGGCAACGTGGTGAGCAGGGACACACTCATGGCATCCGTGTGGGACGAGCACTGGTTCGGCTCGACCAAGACGCTCGACGTGCACGTCGCCGCGCTGCGCCGCAAGCTCGCCGAACACGGCGAGGACCCGCTGCGGATCACCACGCTGCGCGGCCGGGGCTACCGCTACGAGCGCGAGGGGAGTGTCAGGCTCCCGCAGCCGTGACGATGGCGTCGGTGAGGAAGCCGAGCACCAGGCCGAGCAGGATGCCCCACGTGGTGATCTCCTTCATGGCCAGCTTGCGTGCCACGGCCAGTAGTTCGATCACCACGTAGAGGATCGAACCGGCGGCCAGGCCGAGGAAGGCGATGGAGAGGACGTCGTTGACCAGGCTCTGGCCGACGACCGTGCCGAGGAAGGTGGGGCCGCCACCGATCAGCCCCAGCAGCGCCAGGTACCCCCACGACGGCCGGTCCCCGGCCAGCGGCGCGACGATGCCGAACCCTTCGGTGGCGTTGTGCAGTCCGAAGCCGATGATCAGCAGGACCGCGAGCGCGAGTTGCCCGGTGGCCGCCGAGTTGCCGATGGCCAGCCCCTCAGCGAAGTTGTGCAGCCCGATGCCGATGGCGATCATCAGCGCCAGGCGTCCGGTGGTCGTCCGCCAGATGGCGGGCGCCAGTTCGGCCTGTGCCATCGCGCCGGGCCCGTACGCCCGCTCCGGCCGACGGCGGCGGATCGTCCACCGCTCGAAGTAGACCAGCCCCAGCAGCCCGATGCCGAGGCACACGGCCAGTACGGCACCCTTCCCCAGCGCACCGGGGATGTCCTTGCCGCCCAGCGCCTTGTCGATCGGCTCCCAGGCCTGCGTCAGCACGTCCCACAGCAGGAAGGCCAGGATCCCCACGGCGACGGCGTTGAGCATCGCCTTCACCCGGGGCATCGGCCTTGGCAGTCGACCGAGCGGTAATCCGAGGTAGATCGTGAGGCCGGCGATGGCACCGAGCATCGCGATCTGGGCGGACGACATCGGAGTTGCCTCCTGGTGGCTGGCGGCTGGGCGTGTTGAGCCTACCCTAGCGAAGGCAAGCCTTGCCTAAAACTCACCAGCTGCGCTTACACCGAACCGTGCCAGGTCGCGCCACCCCAACCTACGCCGACGGGCCAGGCCGTGCCGCTGCCATCGACGGACGAAATCATCCAATCAATCGGGATGAAACATATTCAAGATGAAATCATCCGATATTCGAGCACGATATCGGTCACCATGAAAAGCCGATCCAGCAATTTTTGGCGAACAATCCTCAGCCTATCGGGCTAATATCCTCACATGAATCATGAGGACCTGATCGCATTGCCGCAGGCCACGGCTGATTACTGATCTGAAGGTCGCGATTGCCGCAATGGCAACGCCTTGTGAGGCGGCTTCGAGGCGTGATCTACTGCCGCAGTCCAATTCTGGAACTATGCGCAAGGATTGCAATGTTGGCAATTTACATCATCAGGACGTGGCCGCGTTGGCTGGCCGGTTTCGGGATAGTGATGATCGCCGAACGCGCGTCACTGGGACCGACGTTGACGGTTTTTCTGACCGGGCTGGTTTTCCTCGTGCTGACGGTGCTCACCTATGGAGATTGGTCGTCAGCTCGCCGGGTCGCGCACTGCACCTGCTACGTACCAGCGCCGACCTGGCGACCACGTCCCGGAAACTGCTGGTCCTGACACCCGAAAGCCTCTGACCCGGGGTCGAACCGGGTCAGAGGCGGGTCAGGCGGGTCGACACCTCGGTGGTCAGTTCGGTCAGCAACTGCCGAGCCGAGCTGAGGTAGCTGCCTTCGCTGTGCAGGGCCCGGCGGTAGTTCCGCAGTTCCATGGGGGAGTTGGTGCTGAACATCAGGAGTTCCGTCAGGTCGAGGCGCTGGTTGACGCCGTACACGGTGTCGCGCCAGCCGTGCAGCTGCGACAGGAGAGCCGAGTCCCGGCGTCGGTCAAGGGCACCGGACACCAGGGCGGTGTCCGCGGCGGAGACCAGCAGTCTCGGGTAGACGGTCGGGCCTGCCGTGGGTTCGCTCTCGGCGGGGGACAGGTCGGCGTCGAGCAGGGCGGCATTCCGGTGCAGTTCGGTGGCCAGCGCGTTCAGTGCCTGGGATCGGTGCTGCCGAGCGCCAGCCCAGCGTTCGGCAAAAATGCCGGTCAGCGCCGACGAGATGACGAGAATATTGACAACGGGGTCCAGCGGGGTGTTCTCGTGCGGGGACACGAATATCCACAGCACGCAGGCCGCCACCGCGGCCAACAGCGCCAAGAATGTGAAGATCGTAATGGCCTGGCGAATCACGGGCCGGCCTCAGCGATGCCGTCGGCGCGGATCGGACCACAGCAGTTCGGCCGGATCGGTCGCCTTGCGGTCCTCGGTCTCCTGGTCGGGGCTGTCGGTTCCCTTGTCGGGATTGTGGCGTAGCAGCAGCATGTCCATGCCGAAGCCGGCGGCCGGGTTGTCGGACTTGAACTCCTCGTGAGTGCTGTGCACGAGCTCGGTACCCAGTTCGCCGAGGAAGGCCGGCAGCGTCCGCCGCAGGTATTTCCTGGTGACCTGCAACAGGATGGTGTCCTGATCCAGGAAAAATACCTGGGTGCGGTCCGGCACGGTCATCCGAATGTCGTGTCCGGTTTGGTTCTGGTACAGCGCCCGCACCAGCAGTGCCCGATCCTTCTCAACCGAACTGTGGAACACCACGGAATCGGTGTCGACCATCAAGTCGGTGTTGTGCATCAGGGAACTGGTGACGAACTCCTTGTACGCCCTGCTGCGCAGGTATTCCTCGGCCGCCTCGTCCGCCAGGTCCGGGCTGAGGTTCTCCGTGGTCGCCACTTCGAGCAGGAAGGCGTCCTGTTCCCGCAGCAGGGAGGTGAGTCGCCGGGCGATCTCGCCGTCCTCCTCGAAGTTGGCGATGGTGTTGCCCAACAGCGAGTAAAGAATCGGCTCGTCACCGACGGTCCGCACCAGAATGTCCTTCAGGGCGGCGACGTTGCGCCGGACCGCGAAGTCGAGCTGTACGGGCAGGATCTGCCGCGCCGGATGGGCCACGATCCGGCCCGTCCGCTCGTAGGCCACCCGTAGCATCTCCGCGCTGAGGTCCACCGGGACGTACAGGAGGTCCTTGTGCTGCCGATGCAGCACGCGCAGCACCTCGAGGTCCTTCTCCCCGGTCCCGGCGCCGAAGCTGACGTAGTGGAACGGCCCGTCCAGCTGGTCCAGCACGTAACGCAGCCGTTTCGGAAACGACGCGATGCTTTCCCGCATCACCAGGTAGAAGGGATCGGCGCAGGCCTGGATCCAGGCGATGGTCGGTCCGATTCCCCAATATGAGAATCCCGAGGTGATCTGTTTTCCCCGGCCGTCGGTGGAGAATCCGCGACGCAGGTCGCCGGTCAGCCGGGCCAGTTTGTCCGCCTGATCCTCGCCGACCAGACAGTAGGACCAGGAGAATTCGGACTCATCGATCAGGTCGTCCAGTCGCCCCGGAAGATGATCTCCGTGCTGCGGCACAACCGACCGCCCCCCGTTGTCTCGACGACCTCGCACTTCGAGGATTCTCGCACCGCGTCGACCATTCTGACTAGCCCGCCGCCGCGTTCGCGGGGCGTCAACTAGCATCCCGTTGGACGGATCACCGGGAGGAACATCGTGGCCGACGTGCTGATCACGACCAGTAACGGCGAACTGCCCGCCTACCTGGCGGTCCCGACGACGCAGGGGCCGTGGCCAGGTGTCGTCGTCCTCCACGACGTCCTCGGCATGAGCAAGGACCTGAAGGCCCAGGCGGACTGGCTGGCCGGCGCGGGCTACCTCGCGGTCGCACCCGACCTGCTGTCGTGGGGCAGCCGGGTGACCTGCCTTCGGTCGATCTTCCGCGACCTGCGCGCCCGGCGCGGCAGGGCGTTCGAGGACGTGGACACGGCCAGGACCTGGCTTGCCGAACGAGACGACTGCACCGGCCGGGTCGGCGTGATCGGCTACTGCCTCGGCGGCGGGTTCGCCCTGCTGCTCGCGCCCGGCCACGGGTTCTCGGCCGCCAGCGTCAACTACGGCCAGGTGCCCAAGGACGCGGAGGACTTCCTTGCCGGTGCCTGCCCGGTCGTGGGCAGCTTCGGCGGGCGGGACATCGGCCTGCGTGGCGCGGCCGGTAAGCTGACCACCGCGCTCGCGGCCAACGACGTCGAACACGACGTGCACGAGTACCCGGCGGCCAGTCACTCGTTCCTCAACGACCACGATCAGGCCGACGCACCCGTGTTGATGCGGGTCATGGCGCGGCTGTTCGGCATGGCGTACCACGAAGAGTCCGCCGTCGACGCCCGCGGTCGCATCGTCCGGTTCTTCGACGAACACCTGAAGGTCTAGCGGTCGCCGCGTGACCGCCTGCGGTTCGTGGCGTACACCGCCGCCGCGGTCCGGCGTTCGAAGCCGAGCTTGTGCAGCATCGCGGACACGTAGTTCTTCACGGTCTTCTCGGCCAGGAACAGCTTGGCCGCGATCTGCTTGTTGGTCAGGCCGTCCGCGATGAGGTCGAGCACCTTCCGCTCCTGCGGGCTGAGCTGCTCGTACTGCGGATCCGCGTGCTGCGCGTCCGCACGCAGCTTGCGCCGCACGGACTCGATGAGCTCGGCGTCCAGCAGCGAACCGCCTGCCGCGACGGTCCGCACCGCCTGCACCAGTGCCGCGCCCGAGACCTGCTTGAGCATGTACCCGGCAGCGCCTGCCATGATCGCGCCGAACAGCGCCTCGTCGTCGGAGTACGACGTGAGCATCAGGCAGGAGGGTGGCGGTTCCATCGACGAGCGGATGTCGCGGCACACACTGACGCCCTCGCCGTCGGGCAGGCGCACGTCGAGGATCGCGACATCGGGCCGGCAGGCGGGAATGCGGGCGAGCGCCTCGCCGGCCGACCCGGCCTCGCCGATCACCGTGAGGTCGCCCGCCGCCTCCAGCACGGTCCGCAGTCCGGCCCGCACCAGTTCGTGGTCGTCCAGCAGGAACACCGAAATGGTCATCGTCGCTCCGTCCCGGTCGGCAGGGTAACTGTCCACTCCAGACGAGTGCCGCCCGTGGGCCCCGGCCGGGCCGAGCTGGTGCCGCGCCAGCGCGCGGCCCGCTCCTCGATGTTGGCAAGGCCACTGCGCCGCTGTGGCGCGGCCGGGATGCCGATCCCGTTGTCGTCGACGACGAGGGTGAGTTGTCGGCCGGCGCGATCGACCGAGATCTCGACGGCCACCCGGGTCGCCGAGGCGTGTCGGGCCACATTGGACAGTGCCTCGTGCAGCGTGCCGACCACGTCGGAGCGCACCTGGTCGGGCACGGCCGAATCCAGCGGGCCGTCGAAACCGATCCGCGGCTCGAAGCCCAGCGTGCCCGCGGCGTCCAGGACGGTACGCAGCAGTTCCGAGCGAAGGCTGCCCTGGGCCTGCGCAGGCTCCTGCAGGGAGAAAATGGTGTTCCTGATGTCCCGGATCGTCCGGTCGAGATCTTGGACGAAACCGGTGATCCGCTCGGCGGCGGTGTTGTTCGTGACGAGCCTGCCGATGCCCTCCAGCCCGAGCCCGGTGGCGAACAGCCGCTGGATGACCAGGTCGTGCAGGTCGCGGGCGATCCGGTCCCGGTCCTCGAACACGGCGAGCCGTCGACGGTCCTGCTCGGCGCGTGCGAACTGGACCGCCAGCGCGGCGTGCCCGGCGAAGGACTTGGCGAGTTGCACCTCGATGTCGGTGAACGGGGCGCGGTCGCGGAACTTGGCGACCACCAGCACACCGAAGGTCTCCTCACCGGCGATCAGCGGCACCGACACGGCCGAGTCGAGGTCGCGCACCATCGGCGGCAGCGGCGCGGCGACCCCCTCCTGCTGCCGAATGACCTTGTCGCCGTACTGCCGGACGACGACCGGCTCCCGGGTGGTGAACGCGATACCGGTCGCGGTGTTCTCGGTCGGCACGGAGAGGCCGGACAGCCGGTCCGCGTCCGGGCCAGGCGGCTCGACGATGTCGAACACCAGTATCGAACGGTCCCCGTCGGGCGGTCGGGCGATCCCGCCGACCGACGCGCCCGCGACCACCCTGGCCCGCTCGGCGATCAGGCGCAGGGTCGTGGTGAGGTCCTCGCCTGCCAGGAGCGCGGTCGTGACGTCGTAGGACGCGGCCAGCCACCGCTCGCGCCGCTGGACCTGTTCGAACAGGGTGGCGTTCTCGATCGCGACACCGGCCGCGGCGGCGAGCGCGACGACGACCTCCTCGTCGCGCTCGGTGAACTCGCCGCCGCCGCGCTTCTCGGTCAGGTAGAGGTTGCCGAACACCTGGTCACGCACCATGACCGGCACGCCGAGAAACGAGCGCATCGGCGGGTGGTTGGGCGGGAAGCCGGCCGCGAGCCGGTGTGCCCCCAGGTCGGCGAGGCGCAGCGGATGGGGCTGGTCGATGAGCAGGCCCAGGATGCCCTTACCGGTCGGCAGCGGGCCGATGTCCGCGCGCTCGGCGTCGGTGATGCCGATGTCGATGAACTCCGACAGCGTCCGATCCGGTCCGATCACGCCCAGCGCGCCATAACGGGCGCCCGCCAGGTCACACGACGACCGCACGATCCGCTGCAGCACGTCGGGCAGGCTCAAGTTCTGCACGACGCCCACCATCGCGTCGAGCAGCCTCGGCACGCCGATGTCGCTCACCATTCCGCCCGACTCCGCAGGCGTGACCGCTTTCGCATCGACTGTCCGGGACGCGACCCGCGGTGACCCCTTCCGCACTACCGTGCACGGACTGTACCTAGCCGCGGTCCATGGCGCACCGGGTTCCGGGCGGCCGGATCCGGCGCCCCGAGACGGACTCGACCAGCACCCGGACATACCGGTCCTCATCGGGCGCCGCCGGCAGCAGTTCGGCGACCTCGTCGACAAGGTGCCGATCCCGGACCTCACTGGCGCGCCCGAGCACGGTGACGAACCATCCCGCGTCGAGATCCGGGGTGACGTCGTCGACCGCGAACGCCACCACGGTGTCCAGCACGCCGGCCAGCCACAGGTCGCCGACCGGCATCCGGAACCACACCGCGCCCTCGCGCACCGCGAACCGCACCGGCCGCACCGCCGGCAGGGCCCGGCTGGTGAACACGACGCGACCGATGTGGACGGTCGCCAGCAGGGCGACGCACCGCGCCTGGTCGAGCACCTCGACCGTGCTGAATGAGTCTGCCATCGGATCCCAGCGATCGGCTAACGGGGTTCACCGCCGACTTTCGCCCGGTTCCCCTCGCGGCGATAGGGCCAATGGGCCTGGTGGCGGGGTGTTTCGGGTCATGCGCCGGTCCACGCACAGCCCTCCCGCACAGTCTGCACGGTGGATGCGCCGATGGCCCGCAGCACACAGGCCGCCCTGGCGGTCGCCATCCCGATGCGGACCGGGTCATCGGCTGGCGCGGCGCGCGATCAGCGCGTCCCGGTCGACGGACAGCAGGCGACCGCGTGCCGATCTTGATCGACGTGGCCATGGTGTTGTGCTCCTTCGGAAAGCTTCAGTTGTCGGCGCCGGCTGGCATCCGATGTCGCCAGCCTCTCGGCCATGGCCGAGACGATAGAAGTCGGTGTCCAGCTAGGTCCGGAACCGGTCCTCGGTGAAGTCCTCAATGGACGTTACATTTCGGTGCCTCCCTTCGATGGCTCAGACATTGATGGTCTTGAGTTCGATGAATTCGGCAAGGCCGAACGCACCCATTTCGCGGCCGATGCCGCTTGCCTTGTAGCCGCCGAACGGTCCGTCGAAGCCGACCGGAGCCGCGTTGACCATGAAGAAACCGGTGCGGACACGGCGGGCTATGTCGAGGCCGCGTTCCGGGTTCGTGGTCCACACGCCACCGCCGAGGCCGTACTCGGAGTCGTTGGCGATCCGGATCGCGTCCTCCTCGTCGTCGTAGGGGATCACCACGATGACCGGCCCGAAGATCTCCTCCCGCGCGATGCGCATGCCGTTGTCCACATTGGCGAACAGGGTGGGGCGGACGTAGTAGCCCTCGTCCAGCCCTTCTGGCACACCGAGCCCGCCGGTCACCACCCGAGCGCCTTCGTCGATGCCGATCTGTATGTAGTTCAGCACGCGTTGCTGTTGGACCGCACTGGTCATCGGGCCGATGAACGTGTCCGGGTCGGCGGGATCGCCGACGGGCAGCGACTCGATGAGGTCCTTCAATGCGGTGACGACCTCGTCGTAGCGGCCGCGCGGGGCCAGAATGCGAGTGTGGGCCTGGCAACTCTGCGAGTTGTTAGCGAACGAGGCGAACTTCAGCCCGTTCGCCATCGCGGTCAGGTCGGCGTCCGCGCAGACGATCGAGGCGGATTTGCCGCCCAGTTCAAGGGAAACCCGCTTGAGCTGCGCACCGGCGATGGCGCCGATACGTCGACCGGCGGCCGTGGAGCCGGTGAAGGCGATCTTGTCCACATCGGCGTGCGAGACGAGGTGCTCACTGGTGACGCGATCGGCAGGCAGGATGCTGACGACGCCGTCCGGTAGGCCGAGTTCGTCGAAGATCTCGGCCAGCAGCAGGATACTGAGCGAGTTCTCCGGCGACGCTTTGAGGATGACGGTGTTACCGGCCAGCAGCGCCGGAATCAGCTTCACGAGCGCGGCCGAATAGGGCGAGTTCCACGGAATGACCGCGGCCACCACGCCGATCGGCTCCCGGCGAACCAGACTCTCGGACGCGCCAAGGTGTTCCTCCCACCCGAAGGAGCGCGCGGCGCGCAGGTAGGCGTCGGCCTGCCGGTCGAGCGCCGACTGGCCCCAGCCGGTGAACCAGCGCGCGGCGCCGACCTCGGCGCTGATGCGGTCAGCGATCTCGTCGGCCCGAGCGGCCCGCAGTTTGTTGAGGCGGACGATCACGTCCTGGCGTTCCGCCGGCGTGGTGCGGGCCCACGGGCCGTTGTCGAAGGCGTCGCGCGCGGCGGCCACCGCTTTGTCGACATCGTCGTTGGTGGCCTGGGCGGCACGGCCGATCAGGGCGCGGTCGTGCGGTGAGCGGATGTCGAGCAGTCGGGGATCGGTGGGTTCGGTCCACCGACCGCCGATGTAGAGCTTGTCGTAAACGATCATCGTGCCTGTCCTCCACTCGGCTTGCGCTGACTGACCAGGGGATGGCCGCCCGCACGACTACAACTAAACGTTCATTTACATGCTATCACCTTCCTCAACTGAACGTTTAGTTGCTCTATCCTGGAACCATGCCCGAGATCCCCCGCGCCCCAAGGCCCCGAGACTCCGAGGCCGCCAAGGCCCGCCTGCTACAAGCCGCCACGGACGAGTTCGCTGCCCACGGCGTCGCAGGCGCCCGCATCGACCGGATCGGCGCCGCCGCACAGGTCAACAAGGCCCAGATCTACACGTACTTCGGTGACAAGGACCAGCTGTTCAACATCGTCATGGACACCCATGTGGCGCGCATCCTCGACCAGGTCCCCTTCACCCCGGCAGACCTCCCCGACTACTCGGGCCGCTTGTTCGACTTCCTGATCGCCAACCCCCACCAGCTGCGGCTGGCCACCTGGAACCGCCTGGAACGCGCAGGCCGTGGCCCCGGCCCCGCCCAGTTGGCGGTGTCCATGCAGCAGAAGACAGCGGCGATCACCCGAGCACAGGCCGACGGGCAGGTCCCCAGGACGTTCACCGCCGATGACCTACTCACGTTCGTCCTGGCCCTCGCGAGCGCATGGACACCGACCAGTGCCATGACCCCCGCCGACCTGGACACCCTCGAACTGCACTCCCACCGCACCGCGGTAGTAGAAGCCGTCCGACGCCTGGTCACCGACCACGAACCACCCACCCACACTCGACGTGACCCGAAACCCTGACACCGCAGGCGAGATCAGCGGAGCTGGGACACGCTCGACGAAGGCGATCGAGTCGTCAGTCCATGGGCCCGCTCCTTTCGTTGTCCGGTCCTAATGCCGAGGGCGGCATCGTGCGTTCTGGTGTGGCGACGGTTTGGCCGTTCGTTGCCGGCGCAGGCGGATTCGGTGTGCGGCGCATTGTCGTTTCCCTTCGGCTCGTTCGGCTCGTTCGGCTCGTTCGGGGCGGCCCGACGGCCGCGCTGTGTCTGTCACCTGTAGAAACCCCGGCCCGGTGGCATTGGTTGCAGGAGGCGGGCGGCCCCACCTGATCGGGTGGCCGGGCAGGACGCAGCGAAGCCGGCCTTCTCAGCCCGAAGCCGATCCCCGTGCCAGAATCGGCGGTCGGCACCAGGGAAACTCGGGAGGGTCACCGCATGGACACGGTTCTGGCCAGGCTGTCGGACATCGCCGCTGATCTCGCCGACCTGTACCGGGACCTGCACGCCCATCCGGAGTTGTCCTTCGCCGAGGAGCGCACCGCGGCCGAGGTGGCTCGCCGGCTCACCGCGATCGGCCTCGAGGTCACGACCGGGATCGGTCGCACCGGCGTGGTCGGCGTCCTGCGCAACGGCGACGGGCCGACCGTGCTGCTGCGTGCGGACATGGACGCGCTGCCCGTCGCCGAGCGGACGGGCCTGCCCTACGCGAGCACCGTGCGCGCCACCGACCCGGACGGCAACGACGTGCCGGTGATGCACGCCTGCGGCCACGACATGCACGTCACCTGCCTGCTCGGCGCACTGGACCTGCTGGCCGGGGCGAGATCCGCATGGGCAGGCACGGTGCTCGCGGTGTTCCAGCCGGCCGAGGAGGTCGGCGGCGGCGCCCAGGGCATGGTGGACGAGGGCCTGTTCGAGCGGTTCGGCACCCCGGCCGTGGTGCTCGGCCAGCACGTGGCACCGATGCCGGCCGGCATGATCGGCCTGCATCCCGGTCCGGCGTTCGCCGCGTCGGACTCGCTGCACGTCCGGCTGTTCGGCCGGGGCGGGCACGGCTCGCGGCCGGAGACCACGATCGATCCGCTGGTGATGGCCGCGGCCACGGTGCTGCGCCTGCAGACGGTGGTGTCGCGCGAGGTGGCCGGGACGGACACGGCGGTGGTCACGGTCGGCTCGCTGCACGCCGGCACCAAGGACAACATCATCCCGGACACGGCGGAGCTCCTGGTCAACATCCGGTCCTACGTCCCGCACGTGCGGGAGCGGGTGCTGGCCGCGGTGCGGCGGATCATCCGGGGCGAGGCGGTCGCGTCCGGTGCCGAGCGTGATCCGGAGATCACGGTCACCGACTCGTTCCCCGTCCTGTCCAACGATCCGGCCGCCAGCGAGCGGACCGCGGCCGCGTTTCGTGCCACCTTCGGTGAGGCACTGGTGATCGATCCGGGCCCGGTGTCCGCCAGCGAGGACTTCGGGATCTTCGGCACCGCGTCCGGTGCGCCCGCCTGCTACTGGGTGTTCGGCGGCGTCGACGCGGCCGCCTATCTGGCCGCTGCGCAGGCCGGCACGGTCGACCGGGACGTACCGAGCAACCATTCGCCGTTCTTCGCGCCGCTGGTCGAGCCGACGATCGACACCGGTGTCTCGGCGTTGGTCTGCGCCGCGCTGACCTGGCTCGGCCCGGTCTGATCGGTAATCCGGTCCGCGTCGTCCTTTCTGCCCGGAGATGCCGATAACGCATCACAAACGGGCAGACACGCTGCGCATCTAACAATGTTGGTGATCACCCGCTCGACCCAGCGGTTCACTCTTGTGTGACGCTGGTAGGGCTGGGAACGATTGCCCAGTGGCAGAGTGAAGCTGGCTGTTGCCGACGTCATGCGAAGGTGTCGCGGACGTCCCTCAGAAGAATGAACGTGGACGGGAGACACCAGGTGCGTGGATCACGGCAAGCCGGGACCGAATCTACTGGAGGCGGGGGGCGATGACGGCGCGAAAGGAATGGTCCGTCGACTGCCGAGATGTGGCCGGCCGGAAGCGGGAACTGACCGTTTTCGCCAGTGGCGGGCACATTGTGCTGGTGGCGCCGCCGGGGGAAACGGCGGTGCTGGCCCCATTGGAGGCGGGACGACTGCGGGCCATCCTGCGTGAGGCGGCCGTGGACGCCACCGTCACCCAGCCGTGACACCGCAGGGCACCTCAATTTCCTACTGACCGGTAGGTAGTGCCACGATGGGCACGGAGGTGCGCGGTGACTACCTACTTCGTGACCGGCGCGACCGGATTCCTCGGCCGCCGCCTGATGGCCAAGCTGCTCGACCGGCCCGGGTGTGACACGGTATACGTGCTGGTCAGGCCGGGATCGCAGGACAAGCTGACGGCCCTGGTCGAGCAGTGGCCGCGCGGCAACGCGGTCGTCGCTGTGCACGGCGACCTGGCCGAACCGGGCCTTGCCATCGATCCGGCCGACCTGCCGGACACCGTCGACCACGTGGTGCACCTGGGCGCCGTATACGACTTCACCGCCGACGCGGACACCAACCGAGCGGCCAACGTGACCGGCACCCGGCACGTGCTGGAACTGGCAGAGCGGCTGGGCGCCGGCTGCCTGCACCACGTGTCGTCGGTCGCGGTCGCCGGTGACTACGCGGGCCGGTTCACCGCGCGGGACTTCGACCTCGGCCAGCACCTGCCATCGCCGTACCACGCCACGAAGTTCGAAGCGGAACAGCTGGTCCGCCAGCACTGCCGGGTGCCGTGGCGGGTGTACCGGCCCGCGGCAGTGGTCGGCGATTCGCGCACCGGCGAGATGGACAAGATCGACGGTCCGTACTACTTCCTGCCACTGATCGCCCGACTGGCCGCGCTCCCGTCCGGCCTGCCGCTGGTCGTGCCCGACCTCGGCGCCACCAACCTGGTCCCGGTGGACTACGTGGTGGCCGCGATGGACCGCCTCATCCACGCCGACGCACCGTCGGGCAGCACCTATCACCTGGTCTCGCCTACCGGCCAGTCGCTCGACGAGGTCTACGACGCCTTCGCCGCGGCGGCCGGCGCGCCACGGATCCGGCTGACCACACCGGCCTGGACCACCACTCCCTTCCGGCGGCTCGGCACGCTGGCCGCGGCCGTGGTCGACCAGGTCACCGGCGGCCCGGACGTGCGCGAAGCCGTGCTGACCGAACTCGGCATCCCGCCGACCGTCCTGCCACACCTGGCGATGGCCAGCACGTTCGAGGCCACGGACACCGGCATCGAGGTGCCGGAGTTCGCCGACTACGCCGAAGTTCTGTGGCGTTACTGGGCCGAACACCTCGACCCCGACCGCGTTCGCCGCCGGCCACCGCTGGCCGGCCGGCGGATCATGATCACCGGCGCGTCCTCCGGCATCGGCAGGGCGACCGCGCTGGCCCTGGCAGGTGAGGGCGCGATCCCGCTGTTGGTCGCCAGGCGCCCGACGGAACTGGCCGAGGTACGGGCCGAGATCGAGACGGCGGGCGGTACCGCGTTCACCTATCCGTGTGACCTCACCGACACCGACGCGGTGGACGCCCTGATCAAGCAGGTGCTGGCCGATCACGACGCGGTGGACGCCCTGGTGAACAACGCGGGCCGGTCGATCCGGCGGTCCGTGCACCTGTCCGTGGACCGAATGCACGACTTCGAACGCACGATGGCGCTGAACTACTTCGCGCCGCTGCGCCTCACCCTGGGCCTGCTGCCGCACATGCGAGCCCGCGGGGCTGGCCATATCGTCAACATCACCACGATGGGCCTGCAGACCGACACGCCGCGGTTCGCCGCCTACCTGGCGTCCAAGGCCGCGCTGGAGGAGTTCGGCACGGTCGCCGGCCGGGAACTGCTCGGTGACGGCATCGCCGTGACGTCCGTGCGGATGCCGCTGGTGCGCACCCCGATGATCAGCCCGACCAGGGCCTACCGGGCGCTGCCGGCGGCCAGTCCGCAGGACGCGGCCGAACTGGTGGTGCGGGCGCTGCGACGGCGCCCGGTGCGCGTCGGCAGGCCTGCCGGATTCGCCGCCGAGGTGCTGAGCACGATCGCGCCGAACACGGCCCGCCTGGTCGCCCACCTCGTGTACGCGGTGATGCCGGAGTCGGCGCCGGAGGCCCGGCACACGCCCCGCCGTCCGCCGTTGGCCGCCGGGGTCGGCGCGGTCACCCGGCTCCTGTGGCGGCGGCAGCCGTGACAAATGTCAGCCAGCTCATCTGACACCTGACAGCCCGCCACCCCACCGATCAATGCCACGATCGTTCCATGGACACCGGACCGACCGCGCAGACCGCCGACACGGCGAACGCGCCAGCAACCCGCACCGGCCTACCGGCCGGCACTCTCCGGCTACGCAACCCCCGGTACCGGGTCCACCCGCGCGCCATCCTGTGGTGGACGCTCCGGACGGGGGTGTTCTGGCTGGTGGTCATCCTGGGCCAGGTCGCCATTCGGATCTTCGCGGACCAGCCGCCGAGCTGGCTGCTCGTCACCCTGATCATCTCGGCGGCGGCCGGCATGCTGCAGGTAGTCGTGGAACCGCAGTGGCGGTACCGGGTGCACCACTGGGAGGCCACGCAGGACGCGGTCTTCACCCGTAGCGGCTGGATCCGCCAGGAATGGCGGGTGGCGCCGGTATCCCGAATCCAGACCGTGGACACGAAACGCGGCCCGCTCGAGCAGTTACTCGGCCTGGCGACCGTGACCGTGACCACCGCGTCCGCGGCGGGTCCGGTCGAGATTGCCGGGCTCGCACACGAGGACGCGGCCCGCCTCGTCGACGAGCTGACCGCGACCACCCAGGCCACCGCGGGGGACGCGACATGACCACACCCGCCGAGACGGATCTCGTCGCCGATGCCCCGGTCACCGTGCCGGAGTCCGAATGGCGACGGTTGGAGGTCCGCACCATCCTGGTCCGGCCGTTCAACGAACTGCTCGGGTTCATCCCGTTGCTGATCGGCGCGGTCGCGCTGGGCCAGCACAACGACCAGAAGATCCTGTTCGGGCTGGCCGGTATCGCGCTGTTGGTCGGGCGCGGACTGATCCACTGGCTGACCACCCGTTACCGGATCACCGACGAGCAGGTGGAGATCCACTACGGCCTGATTTCCCGGCAGCGCCTCGCGACCCGGCGGGAGCGCATCCGCACTGTCGAATCCACCGCCAGGCTCGGTCACCGGCTGTTCGGCGTGACGTCGGTGCGGATCGGCACCGGACAGCACGACCACAAGGGCCACAAGCCCATGAAGCTGGACGCGGTCACCAGCGCCGAGGCCGACCGGCTGCGCCGAGTCCTGTTACACCGCACCGACGCGACCGCGGCGACGCCCACGTCGGCGCCCCGGGTCGAGACCGGGGAAGTCCTTGCCAGGCTGGACTGGCGCTGGCTGCGGTACGCGCCGCTGACGTTGTCCGGGCTGTTCGCCGCCGCCGCGATCCTCGGTGTGGTGTGGCGCTCGGTCAACGAGCTGGACATCAACGTCAACCGCATCGGCCTGATGCGCAGCGGCGTGCACTGGTTCGAGAACGCGGGCGCGGGCGCGGTGATCGCGGTCATCACCCTGGTCGCGGTGGTGCTCATCGTGTTCGGCTCGACCGTGATGTACGTGCTGAAGTACTCGAACTACCTCCTGACCAGGGAACGTGACGACACGCTGCACGTGCGGCGCGGGCTGCTCACCACGTCGTCCGTGACCATCGAGGAGGCCCGGCTGCGCGGCGTGTCGATCCACGAACCGCTGCTGTTGCGGGCGGGTCGGGGTGCCCGGTGTTCCGCCGTGGCGACCGGGTTGCAGCGCAAGAACGAGAGCCACCTGCTGATGCCACCGGGACCGGTCGCCGAGGCACACCGGGTCGCCAGGCTGGTCCTGCGGGTGAGCGACGCGGCGTCGCCACCCGTGGTGCGCCTTGCCCGGCACGCCCGAGCCGCGTTGCGTCGTCGGCTGGTCCGCGCGGTGGTGCCGGCGTTACTCGTCGTACTGGTGCTGTGGCTGTTGGCACAGTTCGCCGGCTGGCCCGCGTGGCTGTGGCAGGTCGGGTGCGCGTGGCCGGTGCTCGCCGTGCCGCTGGGGTTGAACCGCTACCGCAACCTTGGCCACGCGTTGACACCGCGCTACCTGGTCAGCCGGTCGGGTTCGCTGGAACGGCGGACGGTTGCGTTGCAGCGGACCGGAATCATCGGCTGGCAGATACGTCGGACGTTCTTCCAGCGACGGGCTGGCCTGATCACGCTGACCGCGACCACGTCGGCAGGCCGGGGCGCGTACCGAGTGCTGGACATCACAGAGGGAGACGGTCTGCGACTCGCCGAGGACGCGGTGCCAGGACTTCTCACACCGTTTCTGGTCGAGGACTGACGGTAACCGGGCGGAGCGGGGTTAGGCTGCCGGAATGGCAGATCATCTGGTGTGGATCGACTGCGAGATGACCGGGCTTGATCTGGGCAAGGACGCACTGATCGAGATCGCGGCCCTGGTCACCGACGGAAACCTCAAGGTGCTCGGCGAGGGTGTCGACGTGGTGATCCACGCGGACGACGCGGTGCTCGACGGAATGCCGGACGTCGTACGGGCGATGCACGCCAAGTCCGGCCTCACCGAGGAGGTCCGCAGGTCAACGGTGACCATGGCCGACGCGGAACGGCAGGTACTGGACTACGTGCGGAGGTACGTGCCGGACCCGAGATCGGCGCCACTGGCCGGCAACTCGATCGCCACGGACCGAGGTTTCATCGCAAGGGACATGCCCACCCTGGACACCCACCTGCACTACCGGATGGTCGACGTGTCGTCGATCAAGGAACTGTGCCGGCGCTGGTACCCGAGGATCTACTACGCACAGCCGGAGAAGGGCCTGGCCCACAGAGCGCTGGCGGACGTCCAGGAGTCCATCCGTGAACTGGAGTACTACCGCAGAACCGCGTTCGTGACCCAACCCGGCCCCACAACGGACGAGGCCAGGGCGGTGGCCGCGGGCCTGCTCCAAGCCTGAACCCGTTTCCACCCCCCGACGACCGCACGCTACGATGTTGCGACCGACCCCGGCCAACAGCCGAGGCGGCCATGGTGGGTGTAGCTCAGTCGGTAGAGCACTGGGTTGTGGTCCCAGGTGTCGCGGGTTCAATTCCCGTCACTCACCCCAACGAACAGGCGGCCCGGACGACATCACCCGTCCGGGCCACCACCGTGCAAGACCACCAACCCAACGACCACCCGATTCGGAGCGTATGCAGCCCCTGTGCTAACGTTCCGGTGGTCAACAGGGCAGCAGCCCTGCCGGCGCCGCTAGCTCAATTGGCAGAGCAGCTGGCTCTTAACCAGCGGGTTCGGGGTTCGAGTCCCTGGCGGCGCACAGTTCGACATCACGCTCACCAGCAGATTCTCACGATCATGGGGATCTCGCCGGTGAGCGTTTCTCATGGCTGGGACCAACGCGGGACCGAATGAGGCCACCGAATCCGCCTGAATTCCGCCTTCGATGTGTGGCAGGTCTTGGCCCGTTATTCCCCCGACCTGCGGCGACCATTCCGGGCATTGTTGATCACGGTCGGTATCAGAGGAACATTGGTATGGGGTTGAGCATCTCGTACGGTGTCGGCTCGCTGAGGAGGCCGAGGGTGACCGGGACGTCGTACAGCCTGCCGGGTGCGTACCGCGCCCAGAAGTGTCGTAGGCCGGGCACGATGACCTTCACCACCGGCAGGTCGATGTCCGGTCGGGTCTGGTCCAGGACAAGGACTTCCAGCCCGATGGCCTCCAACTGGTGCTGGATGGCGCGGACGTCGGTGGTCACGTCGGGTTGGGGTCGGTAGACGAAATCCGTGGGACGGCTGGGGTGCCGGGCGGGATCGGGCATTAGATAGGGCTGGTTGTGCACGGTGGCCTCGCGCCACCACGCTGCGAGATCGCTGTCGTGTTGGTCGATCTCGTCGCCGAGGACGGCTGGCATCATCTGGTTCAGCTCGCACAGGGCACGGCGCAGCGCGATCCGGGGATCGAGGTGTGCCCCGAAGCCCAGCATGATCTGTTCGGGCGGGCCGCCGGTCCGCCGGGACAGCGCGACCATCGCGGGAATCCGCAGGTCCGAGGTAACGTCCAGGACCCACACGTCGCGCTCCAGCGTGGCATGGACCTCGCGCAGTTCCCCGATCCACGGGTCGGCGAAGGCGTCCAGATCGACTCCCGGCATCCGTGTGCGGTTGTACCACCACAGCGCCACCGCGTCCCGCTCCACCAACTCCAGCATGCCCTGCAGGACGGCGTCCTCCAGGCTGCCACCAGCCGCGTTGCCGTTGGAGTCCGCACGCAGGTGGCCGTCCGGCATGTTGTAGTACAGCAACGTGGTCGGGAGCAGTCGGTGCCGCTTCTCGGTGAGCGACCAGACCGGGGTCCAGTCGATGACGGCCTGTTCGTCGAACGGTTCTGGCACCCGCTGGAAGGGTCCGTGTGCGCTGTTCCACGCGGCCCGGTCTCGGTACTGCCGATCGTGGTAGAGCTGGCAGGCATTGGGGTGGATGGCCTGCTCGCCGAGCGAGCGCAGGCTGCCCGCGACGCGCTCCTCGTCGCCGTGGAATGTGCCGCTGTAGCGCTCGACCGCTTCGCACAGGGCACCGACTTCGGCATGTAGGGCGGTGATGCCCTTGCCTCCGCTCTGCGCGCGCAGGGTCGACCGCAACTCCGCGAGCTCGGAGTGGCTTGCGGCGAGGTTCGGACCGGACCGGAACACGTTGAAGAACGCCGGTCCGCGCGGATCACGTCGTATTTCCTTGATGACACCGGTCACTGGGCTGATCAGGTGTCGGTACCGGTCCAGGATCTGCTCCGGCGGTTGGGCGCGATGCCCGCCGCTGGCGGTGTCCACTTTGGTTCGGGGTCGCAGCTCGACGGGCCGTCGGGCCAGTTCCCGCATCATGGTGGGGTTTCCGCAGCTGGCGCACTGTGGCCGGGCCCGCAGTTCGTGGTGTCGGGTTGCCATGGTGAGGCTGTCCAACGTCCAGACGGCCGCCTGTCCTGGATACCGGTAGCCGGCCAGCCACTTGGTCGCCTCAAGCGCGACCAGCTGGCCGATCCCCGAGGTGAGCGGGCCTATGGCGGCGACCGGTCGCGGCACCTGTCCGATGGCCGGCCGGTTGCGTGTCAGCGTGCTGCGCACGGGCCGGTGCCGGCGCAGGCGATCAGCCAGACAGTGCCAGCAGCCGCCACCGACGGGTTGGAACACCGGTCCGATCCATGGTTGCGTACCGCCCGGTTTGGCCAGCAGCCACGGCAGACCGGCGGCGCGGTGCTCCGCATCGACATCGGCGAGCCGGGGTTCGAGGTAGTCCTCGCACAGCACCACCGCGAGGTCGGCGGGGTATCCGTCCGGCGCCACGGTCAGCGCGGCGCCGCGCAACGCTGACTCCACTGTGGACACGTCGACATCGCCCAACCGGAGCAGACGCACCCGCCCGTCACCGGGACCGGTGGCGTCCAGTCCGGCGGCCGCCCAGTATACGAGCGCGGCCTCATCGACGTCGTCGTCCGAAGGCGCGCGCAACCCGACAAGGCCGGCTTCGGCGAGGTCCCGCACAAGGGCGCCGACCTGGTGTGGCGTCAGGGATTCCGGTGGGTCCCGCAGCAACGCCGGGATGGTGCGGCTGCCGTCGAGCAATGGCGCCAACGCCGCGATCTGGGGTCCGTGCAGCACCGTCACCTGGTTGTCGGCGAACAGGTACGTGGCCTCGCCTGCTATGACCTCGACCTGCAGGTGTCGTCGGAAGCCGACCGGCCAGTTCGCCGGTTCCCCGGTACCGCTCACCAATCGGTGCTCCCCGACGTCAGCCGCAGAAGCTGAGGGCCAGGTTCGTACCCGTCGGGTTGTGCCACTCGTCGAATCGCTCGATCACCAGATTGGAATCCGGGTGATCGGCCTGCGGCGTGGGATCGGATAGCAGGAACGACACTATTTCCGTCACTGTTGCGGACACTGACGCCTCCTCGAATGGCGGATAGCAGACAGAACCACCGGCGGCCGTAGGCTGGTCCACCGTCAGCGACCGGCCTCTGGACCTTAGCCGGAACCGCCGCACTACGTAACCACAACGGCGAGTTGTCATCATCCGGGCAGGCGCGTGGTCGCTATCGCGGCGATGAGGCCGTCGGCCAGGCGTCCGATCGCGGGGCGGTCCAGGTCCCGTTGACGTACCAGTGCGTGGAAGTAGAGGGCGCCGATCATGTGGTCGAGGGCTAGTTCCAGGTCGCAGTCGGGCGGGAGTTCGCCGCGGTCGATCGCGCGGCGCAACATGTGCTCGGCGTTGGTTCGCCGTGGCGTCTCGACCGTCTGGCGGAGCAGCTTCGCCAGGGCGGGGTTCCTGATGGCTTCTGCCAGGACCGCGGGGATGATGCGAGCGGCCAGTGGGTGGCGCATGGCGTCGTGCGTGGCGGTGAGGAAAGCCACGACGTCGCCGCGCAGCGACCCGCTGTCAGGAGTCGCGATGGTGTGCACGGCGATGTCGGTGATGAGCGCGGTCGCCATCTCGTCCTTGCTGGGCCACCGCCGGTAGACGGCGGCCTTGCTCACCCGCGCGCGCCGGACGATCGAGTCCACCGAGATGCGTCCGTAGCCGTCCGCGGCCAGTTCTTCGAAGAAGGCGTCCCGGATGGCCGCGGTGACCCGGTCGTCGAGGTTGGGTCCGCGTCGTCCGTGGCGTGTCTGGTCTTCGGCAGGCGTTTGCGGGGCGGGCACGAGGGTCGAGTTTACCCGAGACGGAACCGTTGCGTCTTGGCGTGGAGCCGTGGTAAAAATATCCAAGTCGAGACGGTTCCGTCTTTAGTTTTCGGCGAGCAAGGGAGCAAGCGATGACGGACAACGATGTCGACGGGATCGACGTGGACCGCGGCGCACCGGTCATCGTGACGGACGAGATCGTGGTGGACGCGCCAGTCGCCGTGGTGTGGGCTCTGCACACCGACGTGTCGGCCTGGACGTCCTGGCGCAGCGGGATCGAGCGAGCCCAGCTGAGCGGACCGTTCGCGGTGGGCTCGACGTTCCACTGGGTCGGGGGTGGCCTGGAGATCACGTCGACCATCGAGGAGGTGCGGCTACAGCGCCGCACGGTGTGGGGTGGCCCGGCGGCCGGCATCGTCGGAGTGCACGTGTGGGTGTTCACCCCCGTGGGTGACCGCACTCGGGTGGCCACCAGGGAGAGCTGGGCCGGGCCACCCGTCGAGGCCGACGTGGCCCAGGCGAAGGGCATGCTCGCGGAACACCTTGCCACCTGGCTGAGCGAGCTGAAGCGCGCGGCCGAGTCCGCCGATTAGGACGGTCTGACCCCCGGCGATCCGAACAATGAAACAACGCCTGGGCGGGACGCTGACCGCCACGTCCTGCCGCGGCTCCCTCAGACAACCGACCTCAAGGAGCGATCAGATGCCAGCCGAACCCCGCCGGACACGTCGGGTCGGCGACGACCAGCCGGGTCCGCGCTACTCCCGGCGGTCCCTGCTGCGTACCGGTGTCGTCGGCGCGGGAGCCGCCGCGCTGCTGGCGGCGGGCGGCACCTCCGCTCTCGCCGCCGCCGCACCCCAGCCGATGGAAGACCTGTTCACGCTGTCCGATCTCGACTTCGAGACCCTGTTCGCGTTCGGCAGCATCGGATACGGGTGCGCCGAGTTCGGTGAGCTGGTCACCGTCGTCAACCAGATCAACACCGCGGGAGCGTCCTACCAGACCTACTGCGACGCCTTCCGGGCCCTGGCCAAGCGCATCGGCGCGCTCGGCGACCACGAGTTGGCTGCCGGGCACCGGGCCAGCGCGCGTGGCGCCTACCTGCGCGCGGCCACCTACTACGACATGTACCTGTACTTCATCCTCGGCATCACGGCGCGAGAACAGGAAGCCGACGCCTATGCGGCCATGCAGCGCTGCTGGCACGCGGCGACCCAGCTGTTCGACCCACCGTTCGAACCGGTCCGCATCCCTTACGGCGACAGCTGGCTGCCGGGCTATCTGCTGCGGCCCGACGACCGGCCGGTGCGGCGACCGACCGTCATCCTCAACAACGGCCAGGACGCCCAACACGTTGCCCTGTACGCCATGGGCGGTGCGGCGGCCCTCGAGCGTGGCTACAACGCGCTGCTGTTCTACGGGCCCGGGCAGGGCTCGATGCTGTTCGAGCGGCAGATTCCGTTCCGGCCCGACTGGGAGAACGTCATCACCCCTGCCGTCGACTTCCTGCGGTCACGGCCCGAGGTGGACCCCTCGCGCATCGTCCTGAGCGGTTCGAGCCTTGGCGGCGAACTCGTCGTGCGCGCGGCAGCGTTCGAGCACCGGCTGGCCGCCGTCGTCGCCGACCCCGCGATCCTGAGCGTCTGGCTGCCGTGGACGGTCAAGTTCCCGCAGATCGCGTCCCTGTTCGGCATGGGAGCGAGCAAGCAGGAGATCAACACCGTCTGGCAGAACGATTTCGTGCCCGCCCTCGATCCTGTCGAGCGTTACGAAGTGGCCAAGTCGTCCGAGCCGTACGGTCAGCAGTTCCTGACGGCCGCCCGAGCCGGGCACGTCTTCGGCGACATGTACGAATTCGGCACCACCGTGATGAGGTTCACCGTCGCCGATGTCGCCGACCGGATCACCGCGCCGACCCTCGTCACCGTCTACGAGCAGGACCAGCTCATCATTCCCGCCCCCGAACAAGGCGCCAAGGTATTCCAGCTGCTACGCGGCGACAAGCAGTTGCATACCTTCACCGCGGCCCAGGGCGCCCAGTTCCACTGCGCTCCCATGGCGCCCCAGATCCGCAACCAGGTCGTCTACGACTGGCTGGACAGCGTCCTGTGATGCCACCCAGCTTTCGCCGACCGCGTGATCGCCCTTGCCGCGCGACATGTGCCGGTGCCGATCTCGGATAGGGCATGCAGTGCGCGTACGAATCCCCACGATATAGCCGATGGTCAGCGCTGGCGATCATCCACACGGGCCTCGAACCTGGTCGGCTATGTTGGCGCCTATGAGCGAGCAGACCGTGCGGTTGCGACCGGTGGAGGTCACCGATGTCGAACTGTTTCGCCGCTACGCTGTCGAGCCCGAACTGAACGGCCTGGACTGGCACGGATTCACCGACGCCAACGCGCCAGGCCGCCGCTTCGAGACCGACGGCTACCTCGGTTCGGAGAGCGGTCGGCTGATGGTGGAGGTCGTCCTGGGCGAGGTAGCCACTGCCGGCTTCGTCAGCTACCTCGCCCGGGTCTACGGCGGCACGGTCAAGCACTGGGTCATCGGCATCTCGCTACTGCCGGAATGGCGCGGCCGCGGCATCGGTTGGCGTGCCCAGGCGCTGTTGTGCGACTACCTGTTCAGCCACAGTCCCGCGCAACGCGTCGAGGCAGGCACCCACCCGGAGAACATCGCCGAGCAGAAATCCCTGGCAAAGGCCGGATTCCAACTGGAAGGCGTGATCCGCGCCGCGGAGTTCCGCGCGGGCGCATGGCGGGACGGCTACCTCTACTCCCGGCTGCGCAGCGACCCGGCCCCAGAACTCGACTAGCCCCGCACCGTCCGGTTCGAGATCCACCGACCTGCACCGATCGCGGGGTCAGGCTGTGGCAGCGGGACCGGGTGGCAGGTGGACCGTCATGATCAGGTGGCAGGTTTCGGTGCCTGAGCCACGGTAGGTGTGCGGGGCGTCGCCGTCGAACGTGGCGGTCTGGCCGGCTTCGACGATGTGCTCGGTGCCGTCGACGACGAGGGTCATCCGACCGGAGTTGACGCTGACGGTTTCCACGACTCCGGCCTGGTGCGGGTGGCTGGGGTACTCCTCGTCCGGTTCCAGTTGCCAGCGCCAGACCTCGACGGGGGCTGGACCTGAGGTCGTCAGCATGAGCCGGGCCTCGCTGCCGTGTTCGCCGGTCCACAGGGGTGCGATGGTGTCGGCGGCCACGATGCGGACGCGACCTTCTGGTGATCCCTGCATCAGGTCGGACACCGAGATGCCGAAGGTGTCGGCCAGCCGGACCAGGGTGGCCAGGTTGGGGTTGCCCTGGGCCTTCTCCAGTCCCACCAGGGCACCCTTGCTGACCTGGGCGCGCCTGCTGAGTTCCTCCAGGGACAGACCCGCGCGGGTCCGGGCCTCCCGGACGTTGCGCGCGACCGTCCGCAGGGTCGCGGCTGTCTCGGCCACCTGATCACCATCCACACGGCTGGACCATTCCAGTGCACCGATCGGTCGTTCGGTTGCACATATTGGTCGTTTCATTGTACAGTTCAGTCGTTCTGTTGGAATCGTGGGGGCCGCACTGTGATCGCTCTGCTGCTGGCGCTGGGTAGCTCGCTCGCGTACGGGTGCGCTGATTTCCTTGGCGGCCTCGGCGCCCGTCGGGCTCATGTGCTGCGTACCGTGATGGTCGCGGCACCGGCCAGTCTCGCGGTCGAGCTGCTGTTGTGGCCGGTGCTCGGCGCCTCGTTCAGCGCTGGGGCCCTCGGCTGGGGGGCCGCGTCGGGGGTCGCCTCGGCCGCCGCGTTCGTCCTGCTCTACCGCACCCTGGCGATCGGCCCGATGAACGTGCTGTCGCCGGTGACCGCGCTGGTGTCCGCCGCGCTGCCCGTCGGTGTCGGTCTGGCGCAGGGTGAGCACCTGACCACCGCCGGGCTGGTGGGTCTGCCGCTCGCGCTGGTGGCGGTGGTGCTGGTCAGCGCGGGACACGGCGCGGATTCGGCGCGCCCCGCACGTCCTGCGCTGCTGCTGGCCTTCGGTGCGGGCGCCGCCATCGCCTTTCAGCTGATCTTTTTGCATCAGGCGCCGTCCGACAGTGGGGTGGCTCCGCTGATCGTGGGCAGGGCGGTCTCCTCGGCCATCACCCTCGCCGCGGCGGGGTTGATGCGCCGCAGGCTGGGTTCCGAGCGGCCCGCGTACGCGATGTCGGCAGTCGCGGGCGGGCTGGACTCGGTGGCGAACCTGCTGTTCCTGCTCGCCGCCCGCAGCGGGGACCTTGCCGTCGCCGCCGTGATCGTCGCCCTCTACCCGGCCGGCACGGTCCTGCTCGCCCGCCGTGTGCTCGCCGAACGCATCCACCGTAGCCAGCTCGTCGGCTTGGGCGCCGCCGCCATCGCCGTCAGCCTCCTCGCGCTGGCCTGAGCGAGCCTCGTCAAGACCGTCGGCGCAGCCAGCAGATCACCGGAATCCGGCGACGACTTCTCGCCTGCCCGTTGGCGAACCTGAACCCACTCGGCAACCGATGGGAAAACGAGGTGGCGCCGTGAGCGAGCGTGTGGCATTGGTGGCCGGTGCGGGCGGGCCGCTGGGGCGTGCGACCGCGGTGTCGCTCGCCGGGGCCGGTTTCACGGTGATCGGGATCGACCGCGACAAGCAGGCATTGGGTGCGCTGGCCGACGGCATCCGTCGGGAGGTGGGCGACCCGACCGATCCGGTCGCCGCCAAGGGGATCGTCGATCGGATCGCCACCACGGTCGGCGCCCCGGAGGTCCTGGTGAACACCGTCGGCGCGTTCCGCCTCGGCGACGCGCTCACCGCCACGCAGGAGGACCTGCGAGTCATGATCGACGTCAATCTGGGCGCCGCGCTGTGGCTGAGTCAGGCGGTGGGGGCGTACATGCGCGAACGCGGCTCTGGCGCGATCGTGCACGTGTCGGCCCGGCCGGGAATCGAGCCGACCGCCGGCATGGCGGCCTACAGCATCAGCAAGGCGGCCCTCGCCCACCTCACCCGCCTGCTCGACCTCGAGCTGCGCCCGCACGGGATCCGGGTGAACGCGGTCCTGCCGCAACTGCTGGACACGCCAAGGAACCGGGCCGTGTTCCCCGCGGATCAGTTGGCCCACGCGGTCGCACCGGAGGTGATCGCGGACATCATCGCCTTCCTCGTCAGCGACGTCGCCGCACCGATCAGCGGCGCGCTGCTGCCGGCCTACGGCGCATAGCCACCTCACCCGCTTTCGAAGGGAAACAACCATGTCCGGAAGTCCAGCCACGAATCGCCGCTCGTTCCTGGCTCGCGCCGCCGCGCTCGCGGCCGTGCCGACGGTCGCCACGCTGGCCGGCGGCACCACAGCCGACGCAGCGACCCCCCTGCCCGACTTCGCGCCGATCCCCCCGTCGGCGTTGGGCCCTGCCGTCAACGACCAGGGCTACTTCGTCGGTCGAGTGGAGAAGAACCTCTACTGGGTCACCGACGGCACCTACCAGGCGGCGTTCCTGACCACCCGCGATGGCGTGGTGCTGTTCGACGCGCCGCCGACCATCGGGCACAACCTGCAACGCGCCGTCGACCAGATCGCCGGTGCCAACGGCGTGTCGAACAAGGTGACCCACATCGTCTACTCGCACCACCACGCCGACCACCTCGGCGCCTCGTCGCTGTTCGGCAAGGACGTGGTCCGCGTCGGTCACGCCGAGACCAAGCGCCTGCTGGCACGCGACAACGACCCGACCCGACCGGTACCCGACGTCACCTTCGAAACCCACCACACGCTGCGGGTCGGCGGCGAGCGGATCAACCTGGCCTGGCACGGCACCAACCACACCCCCGACAACAGCTACATCCACTTCCCGGACCACGACACGCTCATGTTCGTGGACATCAACCTCCCCGGCTGGGTGCCGTTCGACAGCTTCAACCTCAACGAGGACGTCCCCGGGTCCATCGCCGCCCCGGCCACGGCCATGGCGTACCCGTGGCAGCATTTCATCGGCGGCCACATGGGGCGCATCGGCACCCGCGGCGACATGGTCGTCTACCAGCAGTACGTCAGTGATCTCATCGACGGCGTCAAGAAGGCACTGGTGGCGGTCGACCCGACCCCGTTCTTCGCCAAGTACGGGAACAACGCCTGGGCCGCCGTCAAGACGTACCAGGCCGCTCAGGTCGACTTCGCCGCCGCGCCGGTCATCAAGAAGTACACGGGCGTCCTTGCCGCCGCCGACGTCTACACGGCCAGTACGGCGTTCGTCCTCCTCGAATCGATCCGGCTCGACCTCGGCGTCGGCTCGCAGGTCCATCCATGACCACTTCCACCGCCTCCGTCGAACCCACTCGCGTTGGAGTCCTGGGCGCCAGTGAACGCGATCACCACCATGTTCGGTGGTGATCGCGTTCAGCCTGGATTCGTTGCGGGGACTAGAGACCCAGACTTGTGCCGAGGCTGTTCAGTGCCTTGGTGACCAGGGCCTGGGCATTGGTGTTCAGGTTGGCGTTGGTGCCGTTCACGACCCAGGACGGGCCAGAGAAGATCACCACGGTCACGCCGTTGTCGACACCACCGGTGGTGCCGCTGCTGGGGATGCCGAGCAGCGAGGCCGCCTTCACAGATCCCTCGCCCAGTTCGCGGGAGTCGTTCTGCGAGGTGGTCTGGTTGTTCCCGGTCTGCGTGTCGCCGAAGATCGCGCCGATGACCTTGCCGTTGAAGAACATCAGCGCGAACTGCCGGCCCTTGATGTTGTGTTCCTTGTAGAAGAAGTGCGGGCAGGGGGTCTTGCGATCAAAGCAGTCGTCGCCAAGCACGTAGAACGGCACGTGGTGCGCTGCCAACTGCTTGCCGTTGCTGTCCTGGAAAGTCGTCTGGTTCTGGTGATCGGGATCGGGATCGGGGTCGCTGCCGTCGTCGTCGATGGCCAGGCTGGAGGTGTAGGCGTAGACACCCGTCGTCACCTGGAACACGTTCACGTTCATGGCCCGCGTCTGGGTGTTGATGTGGGGTTTGGTGTTGACCTTGTTCGCGGTCGTGCTGTTCTTCTTGACGCCGGCCAGCACCTGGGCGGCCGTGAACGACGGGGCAGCCGGGGCCGACGTGACAGCCGTGGTGGCGGTGTTCATCGTGGCGGCGTCGGCGGCCTTGGTAGCGAGCGGCGCGGCGAGCGCCAGAGCCGCAGCGGCTGCCAGAGCGATGCGCGTACGGGGGGATGACATGACTGCAGGGCCTCCCAGTTATAGTTAGGAAAACTTCCTAACATATTGAAGCACCGTGACCGCCCCCTGTCACGTGATCAACTTTGCGAAAATTTAACTTAGATGCCGCGGACTCGGAGCGTGCTGGACAGCTCCGGCTGGTTGGCGAGCAGGCCGGTGTTGGCCAGCACTTCGGCGACCGTACGCGCGTACTCCTGCCCGGCGGTCGCGAAGATCGGGCGCGGGTTCTCCGGTGTCGGACACCGCGTGCACCGCATCGATCCGTACGCAGGTCAGAGTCGATCCACGGTCGCGTCGAGGTATCCGAAGTTTCTGCCAAGGTAAGCCAATGCCTGCCGCGTCAGGGTCTGCCGTAGTTGGTCCGGCAGGCGGGGAACGGCGGGGATCGTGACCGCCATCCCGGTGTGCTGGCCGTCCGATTCCGGTCCGAACGCGGCGAAGTCGATCAGGTCGGCCACCGTGGCTTGGGATCGCCGGCCGGCGGGGTCGTCCTCCGCGGTCAGTCGGAACTCGACGTGCGGGACTTCCTTCCAGCGCAGTCCCGATGCCGGGAAGGCCAGCAGGTCGAGGAGCCCGCCGGTCGCCATCTGCCACGCGGCGAGGAGAAAATCGCGCACCTCCGGCAGTGTCAGGCGGGCTCGTTCCGTTGCCGTTCCGGCCGCGGCGATCGCGGCCGTCCAGGCGCCGTAGTCGTGGACCCGGAGTTCCGCGCACGTGACAACCGGTCGACCGACCGGACCCAACGCGGCGACCATCACTTCCGCTTCGACGGCCAGGTCACCGTTCGGCGCCAAGACACACCACAAGTACCTGGCCCGGTCGGGATAGTTCGCCCTCGGTCGACGCGTCCATTCGGTTGCGGTAAGGCCGTATGACATCCGGGTGAGGGACCTGGCGAGATCACTGTTCGGTAGGGCCTCCTCGAATCTGCGGCGTCGTTCGGCGGTGATCTCCCAGTCGGTCGACCTGACCAGATTCATGCTGGCGATCGCCCGGATGCGTAGCCGTGGTGCCGGAGATTCACCGGTCCAGTGCTGGGCGACCGCGGTCATCGTCCGGCTGAAGTTGTCCGACTCGGGTTCCCATTCCCATTCGTGGGCCGTGTCCACCCGCCGGAGCCGACCCGGACCCCACGTCCCGCCATCCAACTCGACATGGGTGGCGTCGTCGTCGACGATCATGGTCGACGGGTCGTTCGGTCCGGGCACCGGGAAGCCGACAGCCTCCAGCGGCCCCGGCGGCACAGCTCCGCCGCCGACGACATGCAGGCCCTCCCAGACCGAGTCGGCTACGGCCGCCGCCCGACGGTCTGGAAGGGCACACAGCACCCAGCCGCCGCTGAACTCCTGCCGGACACCGGGCCCATACGGCTCAACGTCGGTAGTGGGTTCGGTCATGACAGCCCGTCGTCGCAGCGCTGCGTGCAGGCCCTGGAACGTCGACGTCCATCCGGGAAGACCCGCTCCGACCGTGTGAGCGGGCGGTTCCGGTGCCGGCGTCAGCGGTGTACTCGGCCCGGAAAGTGTCACCGAGCCCATGCTCCCGGTCTGGATCACCGTGCCGCTGACGTGGCCGGTGATCTGGTTCCGCACGACCGGCGGGAGCCGGCGGGGCTGGCTGGTCCGCCTCAGTGCCGACATCCTGTTCAGGGACGGGCTGGGGCCCAACACCGGCACGGGGCCCAGCGGCGGCTCGATCGTCTCCGGTTGGGCGGTCAGCAAGCGCAGCAGTGAGTTCGCGCCGTCCACGGTGAAGTCCGACACGAAGTACACGGTGGTGGTGGTCGGCGCGAGGAAGTCCGGCACGCCCTCGACGCCCTGGCCGGGCAACACCACGGGCACGAACCGGTCCAACGCGCGTTGGTCGCGGTAGAACGCGTCCCTGATCAGCCGAGCCTCCCACTGGACACCCCGCCCGACGCCGGGATCACCGCGCCCCTCCGCGCGTTCCCGATACGCGGGCGATGCGATCACCAGCACAAAGTCTGCTTCCCGGATCTGGTCGGCCATCCACAGCGCCCAGTCCCGCCGCCGCTGGGCCGCGGGCAGATCCAGTTGGGCGTCGATGCCGCAGGAGCGCAGGAACTCCCAGAGAAGCCGCACCGCCACGCCGTGGGACTCGTCACCCAGATCGTGCGCATACGAGACAAACACCCGAGGTGGCGGTGCCGGCTCGCCGCCCTCGGCCGACTGTTCAACCACCCGCCGTGCCCTTCCCCGCGAGTATCGATATGGAGCCACCGTAGTAGGCGGGCGCGTGCCTGGTGTGACGACAGATTCTGACGGCGGTGCCGCGGCGCTGAGGAGCTTCCGCCAGTTGTGGGAGTCGCGATGGGTCATCGAGTCCAGGCCCCACGGCCGAGGTATGGCGTTGGGCAAATGCCCAGGCCAGGCACACTGTGCGTAGCAAAAGAGCAACTCTGCTGGGTCCGGTCAGCCGATAGTTGGTACCCCCGGTCGGGGCCTCTTGCGATGTATGCAAGTATCTCGATCATGAACCGATCGAAGGCCGGGCAGCAGGCCCGACCCGCGCACCGTGCGACCTCATCTGGTGCGGCGCAGAGCCGGCGGGCTGGCTTGCTCGTCGCCCTGTTGTCCGCGGTTGCCCTGTTGTCCCCGGTCGCCGTGGCGTGCCCGGTGGTGCCGCTCTGGTACGAGACGACTGCCACCTATGGGGTCACCAGCGCCTGATAATCCGGCGCACCTGTCCAAACAAACGTTGTTCGGGTTAGTAAATCAAGGCTGTTGACTCTTCGTCGTAGGAGCCAACAGTTTCTTGCTGGTTTTCCTTGTCAAGTTTTGTCGTGGACTCGGCATATTGCGTTGAGAACCGTTCGAGGTATCGAGGGCATCGTTGGCTTCTTGTGCCTGTGCGAGAATATTCAGCGCACGAGCCTCGCCGCGGGTGTCGCTCATGGCATGGAATAGTGCGGCCGCCTCTTGGGCGGACGCGATCGACTCGTCGTGGGAGCCCAGTTTGTAGCTGGCGACCGCGCCGGTACGCAGCGCGTCGGCGGCCCTTCGTTGGTCGTAGGTGTGACGGCTGATGTCCAGCGCTTTCGTGCAGTGTCTTATCGCCTGCTTGGGATCGTCGGCCTCGATGCTCAGCTCGCCCATTTTGATCAGTGTGGCCGCCTGTCCTCTGAGATCGCCCGCCTGGATGCGCAGATCCAGTGCGCGCTGGCAATAGCTCTCTGCCAGAGCTCGCTGTTCCAGGCGCTGGTAGGCTTCGCCGAGACGGTGATATGCGCGGGCTTGCGCGCCTTTGTCGTCGATACGCAAGGCGACGACCAAGCTTTGTTCGTGTAGTTCGATAGCCTTTTGATACAGACCTCTTTCGATCAACGTGTTGCCGATGTTGAAGAGGCCCGCAGCCTCGCCGATTTCGTCGTCGATCTCTTTGAAGATGGCCAGCGCCTGGGTGAAGCAGTGCGCGGCGCTCTCATACTGGCCGAGAAAAAAATCGATGACGCCGAGGTTGTTGAGGCTGCCCGCTTCGCCATCGCGGGCGCCGGTGACCCGGGCGGCGTCCAACGCGACACGATGCACCTCGACGAGTTCGCGTGAATCACCGTATCGATTCAGAATATCGTCGAAGGTCCCGACAAGGCGCCATACATGATCATGAAAACCATGTCTCGCCGCGCTCAGGCTGACAGCAAGGGCCTGGGTGCGTTCCCGTACGCACCAACGGAGGGCTTCCTGCCCGTCCTGGAACCGTTGTGGACTGATCGCGGTGCCCAAGTCCAGCGGTGGCACGGTTTTTCGTTGCGGCGACACCTGGGCGACGGCGTTCATGACAGTGTGCAGATACCAGTCGACCATCCGGTGGATGGCCGCCCGACGCTCGTCCCGAGTCCCTCTTGCCCGGGCGCGGTCGGCAGCGTGCATGTACACCAGATCGTGCAGCGTAAACGTGTCCTCACCTTGTTGGTGCGCCAGGTGGGCGCCGACAAGAACGTCAAAGGCCCGTTCCGTGCTGCCGATCGACAGTCCCGCCAGCGCGGCCGCTGCCGGAGTGCTCACCTGTGTGCTGGGATGCAGACCGAGGTGCCAGAACAGGCGGTCCGCGTCGGGTGGCAGCGCGTCACACGACCAGTTGAACACGGCTCGGAGCGTGCTGGAATCATCGTCGCCATGGCCGCCGGCATCGAGTAGCCTGCGCTGGCCGCGCAAGTGCCGCACCAGTTCCGGAAGTGGCGCGTCGGGCCGAGCTGCCACGTGTTCGCCTGCGATCTGCAGTGCCAGCGGCAAGCCGGAGCACAGGGCGACGAGATCGTGGACGGCCGCCAGGTCGTGCACGATGCGGTCGCCGCCGATCCGCAACTGCAGTAGCGCGGTGGACTCGTCCGTCATGAACGTCGGCACGTTGATGCTGCGAGCACCGTCGTGGTAGGCGGCGAAACTGAGCTGCTGTCGGCTGGTGATCAGGACCGGGCACGGTGACGTCGCCTCCAGGAGCGGCCGGACGTGCGCCGAGTCGCGAGCGTTGTCGAGCATCACGAGCATTCGTCGTCCTGCCAGCTCATGGCGTAGCAGTGCGATTCGTTCTGACACGCCCTGCGGTATGGGTACCCCCAACGCATCCAGAAAGGTCGCGAGTACGGGCGCCGCACTGACCGGGGCGCCGGGGCCGTAGCCGTTGAGATCCGCGTACAACGCGCCGCCGCCGAAGTGATCACGGTGGCGATGGGCCCAGTGGATCGCGAGGGCGGTCTTGCCGACGCCCGGGTCGCCGTCCAGTGCGACCACCGTCGGATGTGTGTCCCTCGCGGCCAGCAGTGCGTCGAGCTGGTCCAGTATGGCCGACCGTCCGATGAAGTGCGGCAGGTAGCGAGGGATCTGCCATGGTGGCCGCCGGGCCGTGTTGACCATGGCAGGAGATCCCGTTGGCTCGCTGACCGTCGGCTGTTCGGTGAGGCGCCGGTGCAGGCGGACGAGCCAGTCACTGGGATCGGAGTCCAGTACGGCACGCAGTTTCTGCGCGAAGTCACGGAAGCAGTTCGTGACACTTCCCGGCCCGGCAACGGCGGCCAGGGCGCGCATGCGCAGTCCGATCAGGGGTTCGTCCGTCTCGTGGTCCACCAGGAGCGGCCCGAGCCTGGTCAACACCTCGTCGTAGTTGTGCAGCGCCAGATGTGCCTCGAACAGGCCGTGGTAGACCGGCAGCAACTCCTGGGCGACGCATGTCTCACCGAAGCGGGCTGCCCATGAACTGTGCACATCGGCCAGCGGGCGCCCGTGCCAGAGACCGGCGGCGGTATCGAACGCGGCGACCGCGCGCGGATGATCGTTCGATCGGACGGCCGCTCTGCCTTCGTCCGCGAGCCGACGGAACCGGTGATAGTCGACAATTGCGGGATCGACCTGGAGCCGGTAGTAGCCATGTTCCGTGAGCAATCTGGCCGGCGCGCCGACCTTGGTCAATACAGCTCTGAGCTTCGACACATATGTCTGGAGCGTCTTGGACGGATTTGGTGGCGGTTCCCGGCCTTTTAAGGCCCTCGCACCAGCAGCGATCTCGGTTGTCCGGTCCCACAGCCGTTCCACTATCTGATCAATGGGTACCGCCGCGTCTGGGGACAACAGCAGCACCCCCAGCAGGCCGCGAACCTTGGCTGGCCCAAGATCCGCAGTGCGGTCAGGCACCGACAGGCGCACTGGTCCCAGTATTTGGAACGTGATCATCACCGGCCCCCGCGCTGGATCGACTCAGCTCCCGAATGGGAGTGTGACCCTCGTGAGCTGCTGAGAACAGCCTGATCAATCTATGATATCGCATCGTTACGGCGGTGGTCAGCGACTGACCAGCGAACTGCAACCAATCTGGTTGGCCCTGCTCCCAATATGTCCAGCATCGGGGTGGACGAGGAGGGAATAATCGTGAGCAGGGCAGAGTGGTTATCGGTTCCACTGGGGCTCGGGGCGGACCGGTGGGTGACGTGCGGCGTTCGGCGGACGGTCGCGGTCGCGGTGCATACCGTGGTTTCCGGCCAGCGGCTGCTTGACGTTGTCGGCCTGCTGGAAACCGACCATCGGGTGCAGGTGGTCTACACGGCAGCGCCGGACGTGTTCGCTGGTGGCGTTGATCAGTTTCTACGCCAGATCGGCGCCTTGGAGGTGCCATGGCAGCAGGCGACGCGGGAACGATTTGACCTTGTTCTGTCCGCTGCCTATGGCGGTCTTGGCGAGTTGCACGCGCCGATCATGGTATTCCCGCACGGTGCCGGATACGCCAAGCGGACCCCGCAGTCGGAGCCGGGCGACGGGCCTGCGGTGCGCGGCGTCTACGGCCTGGATGCGGAGCATTTGGTCCGCGGCGGCCGAGTTGTGCCGGCATCGATCGTTTTGTCCCACGAGGCACAGCTGGACATACTGGCTCGTCAGTGTCCGGATGCCGCGGACGTGGCGTTGGTGGCCGGCGATCCGTGTTATGACCGACTGCACGCCAGCACCGGCCTACGGCCCGACTACCGTGCCGCGCTGGGAGTGGAGGCGGGACAACAACTGGTGGTCGTCGCCTCCACCTGGGGCCGACAGTCACTGTTCTCCCGGCGGGAGAAGCTGCTCCCCAACCTGGTACGGCAACTGGATCCGCGACGTTTCCGGATCGCCGTGCTGGTGCATCCGGCCGCCTGGTTCGGCCATGGGCGCCGCCAGATCCAGGCCTGGCTGGCCGAGGAGCGGGCCGCGGGTGTCCTGGTGATCGAACCGGAAATGGACTGGCGCGCGGCGATCGTCGCGGCGGACTTCGCCATCGGTGATCACGGTTCGGTCGCCGCGTACGCGGCGTCCATCGGGGTACCCGTCTTTAGGGCGGATCCGTTCGTGGACAACGTCGACAGCGCGTCCGCACAGTCCTATGTGGCCGAAGGGGCGACACTGCTGCGCTCGGCGAGCCCGATCGAGCCGCAGTTGCGGCAGGCACTCGTACATCACCCGTCCGACCTGGCGGAGGCGGTCACGGCCCGCCTGACGTCACGACCAGGACAGTCGCACCGGCTCCTGCGTGCGGAGATGTACCGCCTGCTGCACCTGCCGGTGCCGGGACGGCATCGGGCGGTTGAACCGGTCGCCATTCCGGACCTCGGGGGTGCTTGCCGTTATGCTTGACGACCTCGGCGGCCTGGCGTTCCACAATGGACCAACTGGCGCCGAACCGACCGCTGGCGAGGCATTCCTGGTCGTGGAGCGGGTGGGCTCGCGGTCAACGCTCCAGAGCGCCGACATCATTCTCGGCGAGGCGGAGAGTCGGGTGGCCGCCGCGCGCTGGATCGCGGCCACCTTCGCTCGCTATCCCGGTTGTGTCGTCGCCGGTGTCCGCCACCGACACGGCGCCTGGGGGGCGCTGAGTACCCGGGACGATGTGCGGCTCGTGGTGCGAGCGGGTATGGGCCAACTCCGGCTGCGTTCGGTGGCCGCGTTGGCCCGGACGCTGCACAGCGAGTGGGTTGCGCGAACGGCGGCACGGCCATGAGCAGGGTGGTCGTGGCCGGCGTGGTCAACGTCCGGGTCGCACGTTGCGTCGAGTCGTTCCCGATCCCGTTCGTGGCCAGCAGTCGCGATCCCGGCAGCATCAGCATCCGGCTGTCCGGCGCCGGATGGACTGTCGCCCGCACTTTGCAGGGGCTCGGTACCGATGTGACGTTCGCGACCTACGTCGGCGCTGACGAGCTTGGCCAGTTCGCCGCACGTGGACTGTTACGGGTCGGCCTTTACGGTCCCACAACCCTGGTCTGCGCGTCCCAACCCAGGGCGATGGTCCTGTTCGATCGTGCCGGCAGACGGGCTGGCACGACCGATCTGCGGTCAACGCCCATGTTGAACTACCCGGTGGACACCTTCGTGGCGGCGCTGGACGCCGGTGTCCGCGTCGATGCCGTGGTCCTCACCAACATCGGCTTCACCAGGGCGCTGATTCCGGTCGCGGTCGACCGCGACATTCCGATCGCGACCGATCTCCACCTCGTGGAAACGATCGACAGTCCGCACAACCGTGACTGGATGGCGGCCGCCCAGGTGCTGGCCTGCTCGCACGAGCAGTTGCCCGGCACGCCCGAGGCGTGGATCCGCTCGGTGTGGCAGACGTATGGCACCGAGATCGTTCTGGTCGGCTGCGGTGCCGACGGCGCCGTGCTCGGTATTCGATCCGCGCACCACGTGTGGCACGTTCACGCGGCAACGCCCCGCGGTGTTCGCTACACCAGCGGAGCAGGCGACACCTTGTTGGCTTCCTTCGTTCATCACTACGTCACGCTCTCGGACCCGGTCGAGGCGGCTCGACGGGCCGTGTTCAGCGCCGGATGGAAGGTCGGCGCGTCGCCGGATGAGGAGCCCGGTGTCCGGTGCGCGGAACTCGAGACGCTCCAGTCCATCCATGGCCTGCCCACAGGTGTCCGGCTGGCGTGACCGATCAGTCGTCGGCGTCTGGCGCGGGTTCATCTGCACCGAGCAGGGCATCGGCGGTCTCGTCATGCCGCCGTGCGCCTTCTTCGTCGCCGGCTCGCCGGCTGAGCGTGGCCAGCGCCCGGTGTGCTCTGCCCCGTTCCGGCCCGGCATCCTGAGCCGCCAGCACGGTGATCGCCTCCTGCAGGAGGCCGCGGGCGAGTTCGAGGTTGCCGGCCCCGAGATATGCCTGTCCGAGTCGGGACATGGCGCGGGCGGTGTGGTACGGGTCTGGTGGCTCGAGCGCCGAGAGGATGTCGCCGGCCTGGCGGGACTGGGAGATGGCCGCGTCGGTGTGATCCAGTCGCATCAGCACATCGGCGAGCTCGATCCGGGCGAGCCCTTCACCCCGCCGTTTGTTCAGTGCCCGCAGTATGGCGATCACCTGATCGAAGGTCGCCACCGCCTCCTGGAGTTGTCCGGTGGCGGCGAGCAGGAGCGCGGTGTTCTTCAGTGCGCTCGCCTCGGCTCGCCGGTCGTGCCGAGCGCGGGCCCGACGCAACAGTTCGGTCGCGTGGTACTGAGCCCGATCGAAATGACCCAGTTGAGCGTACGTGCGACCGAGACGTTTCCGCGCGCTGGCCTCGGCCGCGCTGTTGCCCCACGCCTCGGCCGCGCGCAGTGCCACTTCACCGATTTCGAGCGAGCTTCGCTGGTACCTGTGCAGGATGAACAGCGGCTGCAGCGCGTCGGCAAGGTGATAGGCCAACTCGGGCCAGCCGAACTTGGCGGCGTCCTGGGTGGCCGCGACGAGATTGGCTCGATGGTTGGCCAACCAGCCCATCGCGGTGACCTGATGATCGATGCCGGCCGGGAGCTGGAACTCGTGGACCGACCGGCCGAATTCGTACGTCAGGACCCGTCTGGCCGGCATCACCACCCGATTGGCGGCCTGGGCGGCGAACAGGTACCAGTGCAGAACGTTTCGTACCACGGCCGCGCGATCCTCGTCGCTGTCGTGGCTGAGTGCCTGGTCGAGCGCATGGACCCGGACAAGATCATGGAACCGGTATTCGCCGCCCACGAAGTCCTCCAGCAGGCTGGCATCCACGAGCTCGTCAAGGGCGCGGCGGGCGGCACGCGGATCCGCCCCGATCGCCACGGCGGCGGCCTCGACACTGAACGCCTTGCCCGGATGGAGACCCATCGTCCGGTAGATGTGTTGCAACGGAGATGGTAGGGCGCCGTAGGCGACGTCGAAGGTAGCGCGCACGGACAGGTCTCCTTCCGCAGACAGCCCGTCCAGCCGGGCGCGCTCGTCGCTCAGTTCGTCGATCATGCGGGCCAGCGACCGCCGGGGACGGGAGGCGATCCGAGCGGCGGCAACGCAGAGGGCGATCGGTAGACCACCACAGAGTCCGGCCAGCCGTTCGGCAGATCGTCGTTCGGTCTGGATGCGTTGGGAACCGATGGTGTGGGAGAGCAGTTCGAGCGCGTCGGCCGCACCGAGCGGATCGACCTGCACCGCGTGTGCGCCGCCGGCCAACAGACCGAGCAGTGGGCGGCGGCTGGTGACGACGGCAAGGCTGTTGGTGCCGGCGGGGAGCAGTACCTGCGCCTGAGCCGCGGAGACGGCGTTGTCCAGCAGGACGACGAAGTCGAGTCGGGCCGTGACGGATCGGTAGAGCGCGGTGCGCTCGGCCAGGCTGGACGGAATCCGCTGCGGTGCGACACCCAGGGCACGCAGAAAATGGCCGAGCACATCCTCCGGTGCCACCGGCTGGCCGGTGGAGAGCGCCAGATCAGCGTAGAGATTGCCATCCCGGAAACCGTCGGCCACGTGGCCGAGCCACCGCAGAGCGAGTGCGGTCTTGCCGACACCGCCAGGTCCGCGGAGTATGATCACGGTAGGTGCGGAGCCGCTGGATTTGGCGATCAATTCGTGTAGCTGCGCCAATTCTGGCAAGCGGCCGGCGAATCGTGCCGGCGCCGGCAGGAGTTGGCGAGGAATGACTTGCCCGGTATCCGGGATTGACGGCTGCACATTGATACCGCCGTGCACGGTGCCCGCCTGGACGATCGACCCATGGGCTTCACCGGACAACAGGTTCTGTTGCCCGGCGCGGTCCAAATCTTGATCGTCCGGAGTCTGTCTTCGTTCCCCCAAGGTGGCCTCGCGGTTGGTCCGCAGATCAGCTCGTATGACGACCATACGGTATGTGGTCGGTATCCGAGGAGATCATGTTCCAGCGAGAGGCATTTGCCCTGCATGCAAGGCCGCGATCGCCGTTAACTGTGAGGTGCCGGGCGATCTTGGACAGGCAACGGCGACGTGGAGTCGGACACGCAGAACCCCGCCCGTAACCACGATTTAGGCCGTCGGCAAATATTCGTTGATCAAGCCGCCGGAGGATCGGGCATCGTCACCGGTGACCCGAGTCAGTCCTGCATGCCTTCGGTGGAGAAGTCCGGTGGTGCCTGCAGGTCGTTGGCGCGGAACAGGACGGCGTGCTCGACGCCCATGCCCTTGCCGCTCATCGCGGTGAACATCGGGATGATGTCCTCGGGGGCAGGATGGTCCGGGAGCGCGGCCAGGTACGCGGCGTGCGCCTTGAGCGAGGCGATGCCGCGGCGCAGCGGCTCACCGGTGACCTCGACGCCGTGGGTCGCGCCGAAGCCGGCGAGCCCGGGGACGATGAGCCAGCGGACAGAGTGCGGTTCGAGATCCTCGTCCTCGACCTGCTCCGGGAAGACCCATCGGTTGCCCGCGTCGCGCACCGCGTCGAGTGTCGCGAGTCCGGCCGCGCGGTGGTCGGCCTGGTCGTAGCCGAAGGGCGTCTCGATCTCGTAACCGGTGCGGAGTACGACGTCGGGCTTGAACCGGCGGATCTCCCGGCAGATGTCCCGGCGCAGGTCGAGGCCGTAGACGAGCACGCCGTCCGGATGTTCGAGGATGGTCAGGTGCGTGACGCCGACGACCGCGCAGGCGGCCCGTTGCTCGGCGACGCGCAGGCGTGCCGTCTCCTCGGGAGGGTTGGGCATGCCGGCCTCGCCGCGGGTCAGCAGGAGATAGCCGACCTCGATGCCGCGCGCGGTCCAGCGAGCGACGGCCGCGGACGTGCCGTACTCCATGTCGTCAGGGTGCGCGACGACGCAGAGGACGCGCTGGAAGGACTCCTCGGGGAGGGCAGGCAATGTCATGTCGACCATCCTTCCGCGTTTCGGGCTCGCTGTCCGCCATTTGCACGTGCCGGCGAGCCGCGCCCAGCGGAGCCCGGTCAGGGTGAGCAGAGCGGCGACTGACGGACTCCGCGCACAACGAGGAAATGCCAGTCAAATGAGATTGATCGTGGGTGGAGCCAGGGCAGCGGTGGGCATGACGTGGCCCAGCCAGTGGTGGTAGTCCGGTCCAGCGGTGCGGTGATTGTTCTGAAGCGCCGGAGTTGTCCAGGCGAGCCGAACAGGCGCCAGTTTCGCGGGTGAGGTTGTGGGACGGCAGCGCGCCGTGGCTGGTCACCCGTTACGAGGACGTGCGCGCGCTGTTGGCCGATCCACGGGTCAGCGTCGATGTCGCGCAGCCGGGCTTCCCGCACACCAACGCGGTGACCAAGGCACGCGACCTGACGATGAAGACGTTGATGCAGATGGACGCGCCGGAACACACCTGTGCCCTGGCGCTTCGCTGGCCCGTGTGGAGCTGCAGGTCGTCTACAGCACCCTCTATCGGCGCGTACCGGCCCTCGCGCTGGCCGCGCCGCGGGAAGAGCTGGCATTCAACGAGGAAGCGATCTTCTATACGGTCCGAGAGCTGCCCGTGACCTGGTGAAACTGAACGGGGATCGACCCAGGTCGAGGAGGTGATCGTGGCAACCCTGGAGCAGACGCCACAGTGACGCGCACGAGAGCACCGAGCTGGCCGCGTAGTGGTCGACACGATCATGTGTTTTGTAGGTCCCAGGTTTGCTCTGGAACCCTTGACAAGTGACGATGCATATTTGAGCGCTGTGCGGCCCGTCATTGCGGTGCTGGTGTCGGTAGCCGATCAGCTGTTGTGGTCGGCTACCGACACCAGGTTGGATTGGCGGCGGTTATGCCGGGTCTCGTACTTTGGTTTGTTCTTCGATTGCTTCCAGTTCCGCGTCTGGGTTTTCCTCGGGTGGTTGGTCGACGGCTGGGCGGGTCATGCCGGTCAGTGCGGCGAGTACGGCGATTACGGTGACAATCGTGCAGCCCCACCACACGCCGGCCGGCCATACCGTCCACAGTGCTACGCCTACCACCGGTCCGACGGCGTAGCCGATCTGCATCGGGAACGCGGCCGCGGCGATGTATCGGCCGCGCAGTCCCGGTGGTGCTACCTGACCTGGGTAGGCCGACACCGTTGGGGTGCCGACCATCTCGCCGATGGTCCAGATCAGCGTCGCGACCACGAACATCGCGACCGCTGGTCCGGCGACGTAGAGGTTCATGCCGACGCCGACCAGGCCGATGCCCAGTGCGGCCGCCAGTTTTGCCGGCATGCGTTGGACGAACTTGGTCAACAGCAGTTCGAGCGCGATGACGACCACCGCGTTGAGTGACAGCAGGGCCGCGTAGAGCGCAGGCCGATGTCCGTCCGCGGTGACCTGCAACGGCAGCACCGCGACCTGTTGGATGTACACGACGGCGTTGAGGAACAGCGCGAGCATGAACAGCATGAACCGGCGGTCTCGCAGCACCGTCAGGTACGACCTGCGCGCGGCCCCGGTCGCCGGCGCGGTGGCGTCGTCAGTGCTCGGCACGGAGTGCGGGAGGCTCAGCGCGAACAAGGCGAAGCCGACCGAGGTGGCGGCGTCGACGTAGAACATCAGGTTGTAGGAGTACGTGATCAGCAGGGCACCGAGCAGCGGACCGGCCGTGGTGCCCAGGTTGAACGCCAGCCGGTACACCGCGAAGACCATGACGTGCTGCGGCTCCGGTGTCAGTTCCACCAGCAGTGCGGATGACGCGGGCCGGTACGCCTGCGCGAGCAGGCCGATGACCGCCGCTACCGCCACGATCACCGGCAGAGTCGTCAGTTGAACCAGTGACGCGGTCAGGATCCCCGCCGCCGACATGGACACCACGATCGTCCAGCGGTAGCCGAACCGGTCGGCGATCGTGCCACCGAGCAACACACCCAGCACCGAGCCGACACCGTAGGCGCCGAGCGCGACGCCCGCGGCGTAGTCACCGAAGCCCCGGTGCGTCAGGTAGAGCACGAGATAGATCTGCAGGAAGCTGCCCAGCCGGTTGACGAGCATGCCGACGAGCAGCAGCCACACCGGTCGGGAGATCTGTCGCAGGGTCTGCAGGACGGACGGGTGTCCGCCGGTCTCGACCATCAGGAGCCGTCCTTTCCGGAGTGTCCGCGCAGCTGGATGATGCCGGTGGTGTCCACGACCGCTTCCTCGACGGTGTCCGCCAGGGTGATGACGCGGCCGTATCGGGCGAGGTAGCCCCGGGGTGGCAGCCGCAGCACAGCGCCCGGGTCGGCCAGCGCCGTTGCGCTGTGCACCTGCGGGGTGAACCGGTCCTCGTGCACGGTCACCTCGTCCACCGTGGTGTCCTGTTCTGGATAGAGGAACTCGACCGTGGCCACTCTGCGGTGCCGGATCTCGGTTTCCGGTTTGCGGCCCGCGGCGACGTCGGCCGCGGCCAGCGCGATGTCGACGCCGGTGGCGAGGTATCCGAGATACGGGATCATGTCGCCACCGAGCCGGGCATTGACCTCCAGCAGGCGCGGGCCGTGCGCGCCGAGCCGGAACTCGGTGTGCGTCACCCCGGTGTGGAAGCCGAGCGCGGCGTGACTGCGCCGTAACGCGTCGATCAGCTCGTCGTCGGCCAGCAGTGGGTCGTTGGCGTCGACGACGTGGCCGGTCTCCTCGAAGAACGGGTCGAACCCGACCTGTTTGCGTGCCAGCGCCAGCGGCACGCACTCACCGTCGTGGAAGACCGCGTCGATGCTGATCTCTGGCCCGTCCACGTACTCCTCGACCAGCACGGACATCTCGAACACCGGGACCCCGGGATAGGACACCGCGGTGGCGGCCGCGTAGGCGGCGGCGACCTCGTCGCCGCTGGCGGCCAGCTTGACCCCCATACTGCCGGCGAGCCCACGTGGCTTGAGCACCACAGGGTAGCCGATCTTGTCGGCGGCGATGACCGCCTCGTCCAGACTGCGCACCCCGATGGACAGCGGTTGCGGCACGCCCGCGTCCGCCAACGCCACCCTGGTGGCGTTCTTGTCCCGGCAGGCGGCGATGACCTCCTGCGGGTTGCCCGGCAGCCGCAGCGCCGTGCTCACCGACGCGGCAGGCCAGACCAGTCCCTCGTCGTAGCAGAACACCCCGGCCACCTCGTGCTGTGCGGCCACCTCGCGCGCGGCCTCGACCAGCTTCGGCGCGTCGGTGTTGTCCACGACGGTGTTGCCGACGACGTAGGGAGCTTCCCAGGACACCTCCGCCGGCTGCAGCAGCCACAACCGGTAGTGGGCGGCCACCGACCGCAGGATGAACTCCCTGCTGCGCCGTGCGCTGCTGCCGACCAGCAACAGCAGCGGCTTGTTGCCGGCCTCACGGTCCAATTCCATCTCCAGCTTCCCATCCTGCGTCGGTCGGACAACTGCTGTCATGAAGGTGAACCCCACATCGGCCGGGCGCGTTGCGTTCGAGCGCGCTGATCCGGCGAATGGGTGAAGCACCGCCCGTAGCGGCCGTGGCACGGGCTCTCCCGATGACTAACCTCCGAAGATCAGCCGTAGGGCGAAGAAGGTGAACACGACCGCGGTCGTGCCGTTGGCGATCCGAGCCACGGTCGGGGTGTGCACGAATCGGGCGAGCCGCTGGACGACCGTCATCCAGATCAGCAGCCAGACCCAGCCCATGCCGAGATACACCGCCGCCAGCAGCGCCACCCCGCCGCCCATGGCCACCCCGCGCGGCACGAACTGCGGCAGGAACGCCATCAGGAAGACGCCCACCTTCGGGTTCGTCCCGGTGCACAGCAGGCCGTACAGGAACGTCCGCCCTGCTGGGGGCGTCGGATCGGGCGGCAGGGCCGGGTCCGCCGGTCGGAGGGCCGCGCGCAGGGCGAGCGAGGCCATGCCGAGCAGCACGGCTGCCGCCACCCATCGCAACGCCGCGAACAGCGTCGGCTCCGCGGCCAGCAACACGGCGAGGCCGAGTGCCCCGATCGTCACCTGGAGCGCCCCCGCCGTGATCATCCCGACGGCGGCGGCCATCGCGGGACGCAGCCTTCCCCTGGTGAGTACCAACTGGGTGATCAGCGCCAGGTCAGGGCCCGGCGTCATGATCACCACCAGCGAACTGAGCAGGAAGGTGACGGTGATCAACGACCCTGGCATGGCTCAGTCGACCGGTAACACGAGGTCGACGTCGTCGATCAGCAGCTCGCGCTCCAGCTCGCGGACGATCCGGTAGTCCCGCTCGACCTGGTCGAGGTCGGGATGCGACAGCATCACGAAACCGAACTCCAGGCTGTCCACCAGGCTCCTGGTCGCCACCACGGGACCGCCCTCGACCAGGTGCCGCACCGAGAAGTGGTGGCTTGGCAGGTCCTGGATCGCGTCCAGCGCCGCGACGTTGCGTACGACGCCGGTGGCCGGCGCGATGTGGAACACGCACAGCTGGTGGCGCAGCAGCCGGTAGTCGGTGGGTACCGGACCGCCGACGAGACTGCGCACGGTGCGGTCGATCTGGCTGTCCCCGGTCGCGATCCGGTTGAATCTCGGCTGGCCGCCGCCGTGCGGGCGGGCACCTATCTCGATGAGTACCGGGCCGTCCTCGGTGTCCATGATCTCGACGTGCGCGGCGCCGAACCGCATTCCCACCGCGTCCAGCACGGCGCGCGCGTACCCGACCACGCGGGGGACGGCCGGGTCGTCCGGCGGCACCCAGCGCATCGCGTCGTAGACCGCCATGTGCGGTCCGTTGTCCACCTTCAGGTAGCGGCACACGTCGACCACGCCGTGCTCGCCGTGATCGCTGAACGTGTCCACCACGTATTCGGTGCCGGTGAGGAACTTCTGTACCAGCAGCTGATCGTCCACGGCACCGAACTGGTTGACCCGGCCGAGCCGGGCGGTGAAGACGTCGGCCCAGCCACGGCCGCCCGGCACCTTCACCACACCGTCCGTGCTCGCGCTCTTGGGCGGTTTGATGACCAGGTCGTGACCGTCCAGGTTCGCCAGATCGAGCCAGGTCCGGACCTCGTCGACGTCGTCGGTGCAGATCTGCGGGATCACCGGCAACCCGGCGGCCGCCGCCGCCGTGGCCATTCGCCACTTGTCCCGCCGGGCCGGGGCCAGTGCCGGCACGTTGCACCGCTCGGGCAGCACCAGCGGCGCGAGCTGTTCGGCGAGCTCGACACCCGATTCGCACCCCGCGATCACGCATCTGGGGCCCAGCGCCCGCAGCCGTGCGGCCAGCGCGGCCAGATCGCCCCGGTACACCAGCTTTCTCGAGAAGTCCTGCGGCCGGTAGGAGGAGGCGAACGCATCGGGCGGCCGCGCCGCGGTCAGGACGGCGACGACCTCGACGCCGTGCTCGGCGAAGGCGGCCGGGAACAGCGCGCCGGACGAGTAGGGATCGACGATCACCGCGGGACCTCGCGGGTCAGTCGTTGACATGGGCCACCTCCGGCCCGCCCGCCAGGATCGCGACCGCAGCGCAGAACCGGCGGACCATGTCCGCGGCGGGCTCGCTGACGCCCCTGGCCCGCACGGGAGCGTGCACCATGCCCGCCTCAAGGACGAAATCGACGGGCGTGCCGTGGTCCCGCAACAGCTCGGCGTACTTCTCGGCGTCGACCCGCAGCGAGTCCAGTTCGCAGCCGACCACGTACGCCGGGGGGAGATCGTGGAACTTGCCGTCCAGCAACGGGGACACGTACGCGTCGGCCGCCTGCTCCGGTCGCGGGCAGTAGCAGGCGGTGTAGAACTCCATCTCGCCGCCGGACAGCAGCGGCGTGTCCTCGCCGCCGTGTCGCCACCGGGTGAAGTCCAGCACCGGGCTGATCAACGCCTGGCCCCGCAACGGCGGGCCGCCCCGGTCGCGGGCCATCATCGAGAGCACAACGGCCATGTTGGCCCCGGAACTCTCGCCCGCGATCACCGCGGACGACGGGTCGACGGTGAGGCCGAAGGCACCAGGGTCGCCGAGCACCGCGCCGATCACGGCATGGCAGTCCTCCAGCGGGCCGGGGAACGGGTTCTCCGGTGCCATGCCGAAGTCCAGTGCGATGGTCACCAACCCGGTCCGGTCCGCGATCTCGGCGACGAGACTGTGATGACTGGTCAGGGACCCGATGACGAAGCCACCACCGCGGATGTAGAACACCACGCCGTCGCCGGTGGGTCGGGCGGGTTCATAGATCCGCAGCGCGACCGGCCTGCCATCGCGGTCGGCCGTGGCGTCCCGCCAGGTGACGGTTTCCGGGACCGGGCTTGGCAACGCGTCGACCAGCGAGTCGTAGAGGGCGCGCTGTCGAGGCACCGGATAGGTGTAGAAGTCGGGTGGCAGCGCGGCGTTCACCTTGTCCACGAACGCCTCGATGCCAGCTGCGTAGGCCATGTACGGGATTCCTCAACTCTCGGTCCGGGTGAGCGCCGGGCGGTTCGGTGTTCGGCCGGGATGAACACCGAACCGCTCGGCGGGACGTGCTGATCAGCGGCCGCAGAGATCCGGCGAGATCGGCCGGTGGCTGGTGGCCGTCTCGGTGTCCGGCGACACCGGGAACACCGCGGTGACCGTGTTTCCCTTGCGCACGGCCGGAATGCCCTTCCTGATCAGCCGGTTCGTCGACGTGGTCCGCTCGTGCCACGGGCAGACCAGCCGGGCACCGGTGTCGTCCGCGGTGGCCAGGTGCAGCGGGCCACCGCGGTGCGCGCACCGCGCGGGCAGTACGAAGGAGCCCGACGGGGTGCGCGCGTAGACATAGGGCATGCCGGCCACTTCCACGCAGTTACCGGTCCCCTCGACGGCGAAGGTCAGGACAAGCATGCGCGGTAGTCACCCACGGAGTGGATCTCGTACACGCACTCCTCCGACTCGATGATCGCGCCGTGCAGCCGGTTGCGCCAGATCACCGTGCCCTGACCCGGCTGGAGGATCTGGTGGGAGTCGTAGCCGCTGACGAACTTCATCGTGCCGGACACGATGTGGCACAGCTCGTCGCCGTCGTGCTGATGGGTGTTGGACAGCTCGCCCCTCGGCTCGACGATGTGCGCGACCGGGGCCGTGACCTCGCCCTTCTCGACCTTGCCCCACACCGGCTCGTGCAGTTGCTTGTTCTGTGGGCCCGCGTCCATCCAGCTCACCTGTGCGGCGAAGTCGTCGTCGGCGATCTGGGAGAGGAGCTGGAACTCCTCGAACCCTCGGACGATCTCGGGAATGACCGACTCGCCGCAGTAGTCGACGATCGGCATGATCAGCTTCTCCAGCGCCATCCGGCCGTGGTGCGTGTCGATGTGCACGTGCTCGGTGAAGTACTTGACGTCGGCCGTCCCGCCGAAGACCTCGGTGAGCAGGCTGGCGGCCCGGTCGCAGAACGGGACCAGCGTGGTCTCGGTGTAGTAGAGCGCGCCGAGGTACCGGAAGAACATCTCGTGGTTCTTGCCGAGATAGTGGAAGTAGTTGCTCATCATCAGGCTGCTGGTCAGGTAGTACTGCCAGTAGCGGTGCAGGTCGGCGCTGAGTCCGACCGACGTCATGGTGTTCTCGAACAGCGTGCTGTGCTTCGTTTCGTGCACGCCGTAGCCGTACTCGTCGATGATGACCTTGAACCACTCCGACTGCACGGGGCCGTAGTAGCCCATCACGTTGCGGATCATCGGCGATGCCTCGGACAGGAAGTCCGGCGCGAACTGGATCAGCCAGTTGCGGGCGGCGCGTTTCGGGTCGCTCGACGCCTGGATGGCCTTTTCGCTCGCGGTGGGCTGTGACGGCAGTTCCTGGAGCCGGCCGAGGTAGGCGGCCAGGCTCTCCTTGGTCCACTTGCCGCTGACCTCGACCTCGTCGAGGAAACCGAAGATGTGCTGTTCGAGGTAGGGCCGGATCATCTCGCCGCGCGATCGGTTGGTGGCGCTGTAGAAGCTTCGGAGGTCGGCCCGTTTGGCGTCGTCCAGGCCACACTTGGGCAGGAACATCAGGTCGGTCTCGTACACCGTGGCGAGCAGTCGGTTCGCGGCCAGCGCCGAGTAGTCCAGGATCTGGTCCTTCGGCAGCGGCTTGCTGAAGTCAAGGTGCTTGATGATCTGCGGACGTAACTGCCGACGGTACGGGTTGTCCTCGTTCTCCCATTCCTCGTTGTCCAGGTAAATGGGATTGCTGGCGAAGTCGAGTGCGATTTCAGTCAGTTGCTCCGGGTCCAGCTTGAACGGGGTGTGGTTGGGGATGAAATTCACTGCTTTCCCTTCGCCGTGGCAGAAACATAGCTCTTGCTCACCGAAAGTCGGGTGCCTTGCCAACAGAATTCGAGTCGAACCCGCTCGCCGGCGGCCAGTTCGACCGGTTCGTCGAACGGCACGAATGCCTGCATCCAGTGCGAGCCCAGGTTGTCGGGCGAATTGCGCAACACGATGCCGCCGCCCAGCGACAGGTCGAACCACACGGCAAGGCCGTGCGCGTTGCCGGACTCGGTCACGTCGATATCGACGTCGGTCGACCCGTCCGCCAGCGAACCGGACGCGAAATCGAACGAACACAGTTCGGTCGCCGACGACAACAGTCGGTGCGGCCAGGTCGGCAGGCGCACCGGGAAATGACCCCGGGTGGCCAGTCCGTTCAGCAGTTCGACGTCGAACCCGCCGGCGAACTGAACACGATTGAGCCGGTCCACCGCGACGCTGTCGACCAGCGTGCCGAAAATGCGCGCCGACTCCGGCAGCAACGTCCCGCCCGGCGCCAGCAGGTGCTCGCGCGCATGCCTGATCGTCGGCAGGATGCCCTCCCCGACCAGGCCGCAGTCGACGATCTCGGAGACGATCAGATCGGCCTTTCTCGGCAGGTCGACGCCCACGACCAGGTCGGTGGACATCTTGGGCACGATGGTGATCACGTCAGAAAGGCCGTGCTTGGCGATGATCTGGCGGGCCAGTTCGGCCAGCGTCGGATTCTGCTCGCACGTGGTGACCGACGCGGCCCCCGCCCGAGCGACCATCATCGCCAACAGACCCGTGCCGGAACCGATGTCGAGCACGTGCGCGCCCGAGGGCACCACTTTTTCCAGTGCCACCGCGAACGCCTCGTTGCGCTCCAGGTCGTTCAGCATGGCGAAATGCCAACGCGGCACGGTGGGAATCGCCGACGACAGGGCTATGTCGGCTCGGTCTCCATTTCTCTGATTTGGCTGCAACAGTGCGCGAACCAGGTCCATGGATTGCTGCGCAGAATCCAGGGCGCCTTGCATCGAGGCAACGAGAAAACGATTGCTCAGATCTTCTGTCGGCGCGCTCAACAACTGTCTTTGTTCGTATTCGTCCAGCACCTAGGTATCTCCGTATTTGGATAGGGATGAACCCGCGTGGAGTGGAGTCGACTGTACGACTGTGTCCCCAAATTGGGAGTCCGCAAAACTCCAGCAAGTTCCAGTAAAGCAGCGCCCATCGGCGTCGGCAACCAGGCCGAATTCGGATGATCGAAATGAGGATGCCGCGTTCCGCCGAACGAAGGATTTTGTGCGACGGCAACCCAACCGAATGGCTCTTGACAGGACGGTCCGCAGCTGCATCCCGCCATGAGGGCCAGCCTGGCTGCACCCGGCAATGAGTACAATCGCACCGAATCAGCACAGTCGATGGGCCGATCGGGTGGAATCCGAACCAGGGCGATCACTCAGCGTAGTAATCGTCGGTGCAACAGATCATGCGATTCTGGTGTTCACACAGCCCGGTTCTCTCGAACTATTGTGGCGCACGCCACCTGGCGCGGGATGCCGCCATTCCGGTGGTGCCGGGGAACCTACCCGGTCAGCGCCCGGGTCGGCAGTGCGGGCAGGGCAGGTAGCCCGCGCCATCGGCCTGCCGGACGGTGCGGAAGCCCCTGCGGTGCTCTTCCGCGGTGCCGCGCGCGTAAGGGCAGGTGGGGAAGCACACGACGTTGGTGAGGTCGCTGCCCAGGTAGAACACTCGCCGGCCGGCCAGGGCGCGCACCTCGTCCAGATCGACCGTTTCGGCGCGCAGCAGGCTTTCCCTGACGTGCCGGCCGAGGACGTAGCCACCGGCCTCGCCGCCGGGACCCGTCACCCGATGACACGGCACCAGCAGCGGCACCGGGTTGCGACCCAGCGCCGAACCGACCACACCCGCCGCCGTCGGCTTGCCGATCTCCTTGGCGATCCAGGCGTAGGTCCGGATCTCACCCGCTGGGAGCCGGCTCGTGGCCACCAGGACCGACCGTTCGAACTCGGTCAGATCGCGCAGATCGAGCCGCAGTCCGCGCAGCTGTCCGGTACGCAGGGCCGACACGAGTCCGTCCGGCGGGCGTGCGGCCGGCAGCACCGGCCGCCGGAAACGCGCTCGAAACGACTCGCTGAACCGCGTGTGGTCCGCCCGCACCAGTTCGCTGGACAACACATGGCAGACGCCGTGGTCGGTGAAGGCCACGAACACCTCGCCGATCGGCGTGTCGACCCGGCACCAACGCGCGAAGATCCGGGGGAACAGGTCAACCGGATCCGGGGCAAGACCGGCCAGCGCCCCGACCAGCTCGCCCGCGTCCGGGACCTCATCGTGCCGGTAGGTCACCACACTCCTCCCTTCCGCCGTCGACCCGCCACGCCGTTCAACACGACACCTCCTGCGAGCGCCGTTGCGCAAGCTCGGATCTGAGCCTGCTCAGGCCGCGCGAGATGTGGGATCTGACCGTCCCCTCCGGCTCCCGGAGTACTTCCGCGACCTCGGGCACCGACAATTCGGTCACATGCCGCAGGACGACCGCGAGTCGCTGCTTCTCCGGCAGCAGTTCGACCAGTTCGGCCAACTCCTGCCCGAGATCGATCCGGTTGTCGGCCGCCTCGAACTGGTCCGCCTGCACAGGCTGGTCGACCAGTTCGTCAAGGGACACCTGGGCCGGGCGCCGTCCTCGGTCGCGCACGCTGTTGCGCCAGGTGTTCAGGGCGATCGTCACCAGCCACGGCCGCGGCCGCAGTTCGGCGATCCGGGCCCGGTCGAAGCCGGCCAGGGCGCGGTAGGCGCGGAGAAACGCCTCGGCGGCGAGGTCCTCGGCGTCCGCGGGATGGTGGCAGGCCCGCAGCAGGGTGGCGTACACGACGTCCTGATAAATCCGGACCAACTCGGCGAAGCCGGCATCGAGATCCTCGACGAGCAACTTTCGAAGCCACTCGGTCTCAGGCCCGCTGTCCTCCTGGACACGCACGGCGGTCCCGGTCGTCATGCGCTGTCCAATTCGGCGGCGATCAACGGTGATTGGTGCCCATCGGTCTGCCCGGATCATAGAGTGGCCGGCGCACGGCGCGATCTCGATATTCGACTTCGTCAAGTCCCGGTCCGGTCAACGTTCGGTGCAGGGCGTTGCCGGGCGTGCTGTAGAAGCCCGCCCGGCCACCCTTGTCGCGCGTTGGCCGCAGTCCGGTTACCGTGTGCTCGCCGGTGCTGGTGGCGACGGGATGCCGATCCAGCCGACGTTCGCGTCGGTGAGTGTCTCCCATTCCAGGAAATGTGTGTCGTTGCCGGTCGGGCGGACCTTTGCCAGTTGCAGGGCGGTCTGCGGCATCGGCATGCCCAGCCTGTTGTGGAACTCGTTGTAGGCGACCTCCATGGAGAACGTGTTACCGCCGGTCGGGCCGACGTTGATGCCCTTGGGTGCCTTGGTGCCGTTGTTGATCGCGTTGGCCCATTCGTAGGCGTCCACGATGCGTTGCGCGTACTGCGGGAAGAGGTTCACACCCTGTTGCAGTGCGGTCTCGGCGAGATCGGTCGCGGCGCCAAGGCCCCAGAAGGTGTGGTGGAAGTCGCGGGAGGTTTCCTGGGCAAGGCCGGTGACGTATTTCGTCTGCACCCAGAACTGGTTGGGCGTGAACTGGGTGCACTTGTTGGGCACCTGGGGCATGTGCGGGGTCGGGCCGTCGGTGGAGAGGTACATGTAGGCCGGCACCCGGTCCTGCCAGAAGGACACGGCCGTGTCGAACCAGCCGGTGTTCTCGTTGAACACCGAGATGTTCATCAGGGCCTCTGCGATGACCAGTTCCCAGTTCCCGTTGAAGCATGGCGGGCCGCCGGTGAGCAGGGTCGGCACGTACTGGGTGGCCAGCATCTTCTGGAAGGCGGCGATCCCGGTGGCCGACCAGCCCGCGTTGCTGTAGCGGATCAGCTCGGCGGCTTCGGCCCACACCGAGCCGGTCCAGCCGGACTCGACCGGCGCGTTGCTCAGGGTGTGGCCGCCGGTGAGCGTGCTCGACCATGCGGTCATGATCTGGATGGCCTTGGCGGCGTAGGCGTTGTTGCCTGAGACGTACCACAGCAGTGCGTCGGTCCAGGCCGCGGACGCGTCGCCCTGCTCGGCCTTGCAGCCGACGTCGGGGTTGGAGTTGGAGCCGCACTGGACCTGCGGCACGGGGTGGGGTGTGTAGCTCAGCGAGGCCAAGGTGCTGGCCTTGGCCGCCAGGTACGCCGCGGTCCATGGCTGGGCGCCGGCGGCGACCTGAGCCTTCACGAAGTTCAACTGTGCCTGGTTCACCAGCACACCGGGGTGCCGGAAGGTGGTGGGCGCCGTTGTCGTGGCGGGAACCGCGCCGGGAGAAAGTATTGTCTGGCCCGCCGCGGGAATCGCCACGCACATGGCGGTGGCCACCGCCAGCACCAGGAACCGTTTCCGCATCTGTACCTCCACAATGAAGTATGGACGTCGTGGTCCGAGATTCGCATACCGCGCAACCCGACACCGCGACTGTGTACACATTCACATCACCTTCACATCGTGGCTACATCGTGCGTTCCTTATGCTGGCGGTCACACGTTTCCGTCGGTGTGAGGACGGTCATTCATGGAGCGACGTACCTTTCTGCTGGCCGCCGCGACCTGCATGGTGGCAGCGCCACAACTGAGCAACGCGGCACAACAGCGCAAACCCGCGTACTACACCGGTGACTACATACCCAGCCTGGAAATGTACAGCTTCAACCTGAATCTGAACGCGGCGATCAAGAATCGGCAGGGCACACCGCCGATCACCCTTGTCGACGCGATCACGTGGGCGGCGTCGGTGGGCTTCAAGGCGGTCGACATCACGTCGTACTACCTGCCCGGGTACGACACCAACACGATGCCCACCGCGCCGACCGGCCAGATCATGGCGTACGCAGGGCAGATCAGGGCACAGTGCGCGCAGTTGGGGCTCGCGATCAGCGGTACCGGCGTGTTCAACGACTTCGCCGATCCCAACGCGGCCCGGGTCGCGCTGGACATCCAGCGGATCGAGTTCTGGACCGATGTGGCCGCCGTCATGGGTGCGCCCGTGATGCGGGTGTTCTCCGGTACGGTGCCGGCCGACATCGACCAGTTCGGCTGGGCCTACATCACCCAGAACCGGATCGTGCCGGCCCTGCGGACGGTCACCGAATACGCGGCCGGCAAAGGCGTGCGGATCGTCCTGCAGAACCACGGCGACATGACGGCGACCGCCGACCAGACCATCCAGATGCTCAAGTGGGTGGACCATCCGAACATTTCCGTCATCGACGACACCGGTTATTTCCGGCCGTTCCGCGCGACCACCGGACTCGGCTACGACTGGTATCCCGATATCGCCAAGGTGCTGCCCTATTCGGCCAGCATCCAGGTCAAGAAGGAACCGGCCGGCGAGGGCACCGGCATCCCGACCGACCTCAACCGGCTGATCACCGACCTGCGGCTGGCCGACTACCGCGACTACATTCCGCTGGAACTACTCTGGGTGCCCGGTGAGCTGGGCTATCCGCGCGGCCTGCCCGCGCCGCCGTTCGACCAGATCACCGCGTTCCAGGGCCTCGTGAACACGGCCATCGCGCAGACGAGGGTGCCGCCCTTCGACGCGGTCCGCGCGAGCCTCGCCACATTCGCCGAGTCCGGCGACCTGACCGGCCCGGTCCGCGCCGAACTCTACGACCTGGTCACCGACGCCGACGCACACCTGCGAGCGGGCCGCGGCGACCAGTCCGTGCCCGGGATGCGGAACTTCGTCGCACGAGTGGCCGCGCCGGGGCAGCGCAGCCAGATCTCGGCCGCCGCGGCCAAGGCGCTGACCCAGCAGATGAACGCCTACCTGCTCTCGTTCACCGACGTCTTCGGGTGAAAACCCGGGTCCGGCCCGCGAAACGGGCCGGACCCGTTCAGCTCAGCGCGTCGACGGCCAGTTCCCGGACCACGGCTTCGTCCACCGTCACGCCGAGGCCGGGACCGCTCGGCACTTCGGCGACGCCGTCGGCGATCCGCACGGTGTCTTCCGTCGTGTAAACGGAGTCGATGAACTGGCGGCCGTTGAGGTCCACCGGCGTGTCGATGCCGAACGCGGCGAACAGGTGCAGCGACGCGGCGAGCCCGAGGTCGGAGTCGGTCAGGCCGGAACCCATCAGCGGGACGGCGCTCTCCTCGGCCAGCGCGCACAGCCTGCGGGACAGCATGAGGCCGCCGCTGCGCTGCACCTTCGCGATGGCCACGTCCACGGCAGCCAGCCGCACGAACGTCGCCAGATCGCTCGGGTGCCGCAGGCTCTCGTCCAGCGCGACCGGGATCGGCGACGCGGCACGCAGTCCGCGCAGGCCGACGATGTCGTTGGCGGGCAACGGTTGTTCGAACACCGACACGTCCAGCTCGACCAGCCGCCGCGCCAGCCACAGCGCGGTGTCCACAGTGTAAGCCTGGTTGGCGTCCACCCACAGCGGCGCGTCGCCGCTCGCGGCGCGGACCGCCCGCACGACCGCCAGGTCCTCCTGCGCGGTGTGCAGCCCGACCTTGACCTTGAACGCCCGGTAGCCCAGTTCGAGCCCCTCGGCCACGCAGTCGGTGACCTCGGTCGCGGCCTGGCCGGACACCACCCAGCCCAACCGGATGGTGTCGCGCCTGCGCTGCCCCCACATCGTGCCGACGCTGACGCCGATGGCGTGCCCGAGCAGGTCGTGCAGCGCGATGTCGACGGCTGCTTTGGCCAGCGGGGCGCCGATGGTGAAGCCGCGGTTGATGGCCCGGTCGAAGGCGATGCCCACGCCGCGCAGGTCCCAGCACGGCAGGCCGATGACAGCGGGCGCCAGGTAGTTGTCGATGGTGGTGACGATCGACTCGGCCGTTTCGTAGGTCCAGGCCGGGATCGGGGTCGCCTCGCCCCAGCCGGCGACACCGTCGGCGCTGACCTTCACCAGAATGCGGATGCTCGGTTCGCCTGCTACGGCCACCGAGCCGCCGGCGACACCGAACGACCGCAGCGTGGGCAACGGGACGGCGAACGTCTCCACCCGGTCGATCATGAGCCCGGTCAGGGCGGCAGGGTCCGACGGCGATGTCGTACACCCGGTCATCTGGCTTCCTTCCTCGTACTACCACGGACACCGAGTCCTGGGCCGGTCGGCACATCGGCGTAGGGCAGGCCCGTCCGGCCGACGTCGATCGGCGCCTCGACGGCGCTGGCGGCGAACAGGTGCAGCGCCGCCGCGATCCCGAGCGCGCCACCACCGCCGACACCCATCAGGCGGACGCCGAAATCCTCGGCGAGACCGCACAGCCGCCGCGCGCCGGTCAGGCCGTCGAACGTCCCGACGACGGCGATGTCGATCGCGCCCAACAGGTTCACCAGATCACGCGACCGCCGGACCCGCACCGCGATGGGCACCGACGCCGCGGCCCGCAGCGCCCGGAGGCCCTCGATGTCGCCCACCGGCAACGGCCGGGCGAACGCGGTGACGTCCCGGTCGGCCAGCAGCCGTGCCATCCGCAGCGCTCCGTCCACTGTGTACCCACCGTGCGCGTCGACGGACAGCGGAACATCGCCGACCGCGTCCCGGACCGCGCCGATACTGGCACCGTCCGCAGGCGGCTGGACGTCCATCAGGAAAGCGCGGTAGCCCTGGTCGAGGCCGGCCTTGGCGGAGTCGGCCGCCTCGGCCGCCGACCCACCGGTCACGCGCCACCCCAACGGAATCCGCTCGGCCCGCCGCGCACCCCACAACACGCCGAGCGGCACGTGCAACGCCCGGCCCACCAGATCGTGCAACGCCATGTCCAGCGCACCAGCGGCACGTCCACCCGCCAGTGCGAGCGCGGCGCCGTCGATATCCCAGACCGGCCGGCCGAGCAGCATCGGTGCGAGACAACGCTCGACGGTCGTCGCGATCATGGCGGCGGACTCGGCAGCGCACGCCGCCGGTCCGGCCGGTGTCGCCTCGCCCCACCCCACGACGCCGTTCGCGCCGACCCGCACCAGCACCCGGTTCGCCGGCGGCGGGAGCACCCAGGTGTCGACCCGCGTCACGACGAGCTCGGTCCCCAGCACATCCCCACTTTATGGATGGCTCGATGTGCGGGCGATGTGGAATTCATGTGAATGCTCAAACAATCGTCGCCGCCGGCACTGGTGATGTTAGGAATCCGTCATGGTCCGCATCATCGACGGCGAGATTGCGACGCCAACACCGGATTTGCGTCCAGGGGTGTCGATCCGGCATCGGCGACCAGTGGGCGAACGGGCCCGCGACTGGGTGGACGGGCTGTGGCGGCCGGTGGTCCTGATCGCGGCGTGCGGCGGTCTGTGGTGGCTCGTCACCCGACTCGGTCTCGTCGCCGCCTATCTGGTGCCGTCGCCGGCCAGCACCTGGCAGGTGCTCGTGGACCAGGCGGGCTACCTGGCGCGGAACACGCTGACCACCACGTGGGAGACGTTGGTCGGCTTCGTCCTCGCGGCGGCGGCCGGGTTGCTGGCGGCGGTGGTGATGGTCTATTCGAGCACGGTCGAGCGGACCCTGTACCCGCTGCTGCTGTTCGCCCAGGTGGTGCCGAAGATCGCGATCGCGCCGCTGTTCGTGGTGTGGCTGGGATTCGGCAGTTCGCCCAAGATCGTGGCCGCCGTGCTGATGGCGTTCTTCCCGATCGTCATCTCCGGTGTCACCGGCCTGCGGTCGGTCGACCCGGAACTGCTGGAACTGGTCGCCACCATGGGCGCTGGCCAACGACAGGCCTTCCGCAAGATCCGGTTCCCCGCCTCGCTGCCGCATTTGTTCGCCGGCCTCAAGGTGGCGGCGACGCTCGCCGTCACCGGTGCCGTCGTCGGCGAGTTCGTCGGCGCCAACGAGGGCCTCGGCTACGTCATCCTCCAGGCCAACGGCAACATCGACACGCCGATGCTGTTCGCGGGCCTGATCATCATGTCCCTGCTCGGCGTGCTGCTGTTCGCGGCGATCGAGATCGCGGAACGCCTGCTGCTGCCATGGCACGCGAGCCGCAGAACCGCCGGCTTCTGATTCGCCAGAAGGAGATCACCATGAGACGTCGCGCCTTGCTGCTCGCACCGCTGCTGCTGGTCCTCGCGGCCTGCGGCGGCGGCGCGAGCACGCCAACGTCCAACAGCCACAGCCTGACCAAGGTGACCCTGACCCTCAACTGGTATCCCTACGGTGAGCACGCGCCGTTCTACTACGGCGTGCGCGAGGGGATCTTCGCAAGGCACGGCATCGACCTGACCATCCAGGCAGGCCAGGGCTCCGGCCGGACCGTGCAGGCGGTGGGGGGCAACAAGACCGACTTCGGCTGGGCCGACGCGCCATCGCTGATGGCCGGTGTCGCGAACGGCCTGCCGGTGCGCAGCGTCGGCGTCTTCCTGCAGGACACGCCGGCGTCGGTGGAGTTCTTCGCCAGCGAGAACATCAGATCCCCCAAGGATCTCAAGGGCAGGACGGTCGCCACGACGGCGGGCGACGCGCTCACCGCGACCTTTCCGGCCTTCCTGCGGGCCGAGGGCATGTCGCCCGGTGACGTGACGCTGCAGAACGTCGATGCCGCCGGCAAGATCGCGTCGGTCATCAGCGGCCGGGCCGACGCGCTGCTCGGCTTCTTCCACGACCAGGGACCGACGGTCGCCAACCGGAGCGGCAAGCAGGTGTCCTACCTGCGATTCAGCGACTACGGGCTGAACTACTACAGCACCGGCCTGATCGCCGGCACGTCGTTGCTCAGGTCCAACCCGACGCTGGTCCGCGACATGGTCGACGCGACGAGCGAGGCGTTCACCGCCGCCACCGCCAACCCGGCCGACGCGGTCGACGCCATGGCGGGCGTGAGCCCGCAACTGCCGCCGAAGGCCGTGCTCACCGAGTCGTGGCACGACACGACCACGTTGCTGCACACCGCCGCCACGAAGAACCTGCCCCCCGGCGTGGACACGGCGGCCGACTGGCAGCGCACCATCGACACCTTCGTCAGGTCCGGCCTGTTGAAGCACGCGGGCACACCATCCGACTACTGGGACGTCAGCTTTGCGCCGAAGTCGTGACATGACAACGCGAATCGGAACGGCAGCCCTGCCGCCGGACGACGATCAGCCCGCGGTGGCGATCAAGGCGGTCTCGGTGCGGTTCACCACGAAGCGCACGCAGGTGACCGCGCTACGGGACGTGTCCTGCCATGTCGCGCCCGGGGAGTTCGTCGCCATCGTCGGGCCGTCGGGCTGCGGCAAGTCCACGCTGCTCAAGGTGGTCGCCGGACTGACCAGACCGACGGCCGGGCATGCGACGCTGTTCGGCAGGCCGATCACCGCGCCCCGACCCGACATCGGCTACGTCTTCCAGCGGGCCGCGCTGCTGGACTGGCGCTCGGTGCGCCGCAACATCATGCTGCAGGCCGAGATGCGCCACCTGCGCGGCCCGGCGGTGCGCGAGCGGGTCGACGCCCTGATCGAGCTGACCGGGCTGCACGGCTTCGAGGACGCCCTGCCGCACGAACTGTCCGGCGGCATGCAGCAGCGGGTGGCGCTGTGCCGGGCGCTGGTGCACGAGCCGCCCGTCCTGCTGATGGACGAGCCGTTCGGCGCGTTGGACGCGTTGACCCGCGAGCAGCTCAACGTGGAAGTGCACCGGGTCTGGCGGGAGACCGGGACCACGGTCCTGCTGGTCACGCACTCCATCCCCGAGGCGGTGTACCTGGCAGGCCGGGTGGTCGTGATGAGCGCCCGGCCGGGCTCCGTGCGGGAGATCGTGCCGGTGGACCTGCCCACGGCACGGGACTACGTGCCGACGCTGGCGACACCGGCCTTCGGACGGGCCACGGCGCACATCAGGGGGTTGCTCGGCGCCGGTGTCGGCGCGGAGTGACCGACCAGGAAGGGCGGATCGCGGTCACGCACAACCCACCAACGCGGAGCTGGCTAGGACGTGTTTGGCGTTGGCGGCCGAGCGCTATCTGACCGACGTGGTCTGATGCGGGATGCGGACCCGCACGATCGCCCCGCCGGTCGGGCGGTTCGCGGCCGTCGCGTCGCCGCCGTGTGCCCTGGCCACCGCTCGTACCACGGCCAGGCCGAGGCCGCTGCCGCTGGATCGGGTGGCACGTGCCCAGTCGAACCCGCCTCTGCGGAATCGTTCGAACGCCTGCTCGGCGAAGCCGACCGGGAAGCCGGGTCCATCGTCGGTGACCGTGATCAGCAGGCCATCCGTGTCCACTGCGGCCGATAGCACCACCGTGGAGCCCGGTGGGGCGTGCCGGACCGCGTTGCTGAGCAGGTTGTCCAGCACCTGCCGCATCTGGCCGGGATGCATTGCCGCGGCCAGTCCGTCGTCCGCCACCGCGCGCAGGGTGACCGACGTCAGGTCCGCGGCCGGGCGTGCCGCGATGGCGGCCGCGTCCAGCAGTGGGCCGATCGGTTCGTCGGGGAGCAGGTCCAGCGGTACGCGGTCGTCCGCGGCGGCCAGCACCAGCAGGTCGTCCACGATGTGGCCGAGCCGGATCGCCTCGTGTTCGGCCTGGTGGACGGCGTCGCGCAGGTCCTCGGCCGGGCGGCCGGGGCGGCCTGCCAGTTCCAGTCCGGTGCGCAGGTTGGCCAGCGGTGTACGGACCTCGTGCGACGCGTCGGCGATGAACTGCCGCTGGCGCGCGAGCCCGGCCGCGATCCTGGTCAGCAGGCTGTTCATCGTCCTGGCCAGCGCGGCGACTTCGTCGCCGGTGGCGGGTACTCGCACGGTCATGCCGGGGTCGGTCTCCGAGACCGACGCGACCTCCCTGCGCAGCCGCTCGACCGGCCGCAGCGCCACGCCGGCCAGGAACCAGGCGCCGATGCCGCCAAGGACGACCACGGCCACGGCCGCGCCGACCAGCGCGCTGGTCAAGGTGGCGCTCAGTTCGTTCTGCACCAGCAGCGGCGTCGCCACGACGACGACCCAGATGCCGTCCGACGCCGGTGCCGGCGCGGCGTAGAGGCGATAGTCGGGGCCGGGACCGACCTCCCAGTAGCCGCCGCCGCGGCGGGCGGTCGCCAACTGGTCGTTGTCCAGCAGTGCCACGCCGGTGAGTGCGGGGGAGGACTTGGCGAGCAGCCCCGCCGGGTTGATCAGGCCGAGCAGCATGTCCGACGAGAGCGGTGTCATCGCGTGCACCGAATCTGGGCCGTTGCGGACGACCTGGTCGGCCAGCTTCACCGCTCTGGACCTCAACTGCTCGTCCATCCGGTGGTCCAGTCCGATGTGGACGCTCGACCCGAACAGCATGGCGCCGACGGTGGTCAGCACCGCCGCAGTCACCACGTAGGCCGCGGTCAGTCGCACCCGGATGGGCAGGTTCACCGTGCCACGGCCCGCAGCCGGTAGCCGACGCCGCGCACCGTCTCGATCAGGTCGCTGCCCAGCTTGTGCCGCAGGTACCGCACGTACTGGTCGACCACATTGGACGTCACCGGATAGCGGAAACCCCAGACGTGGTCCAGGATCCTGGACCTGGTCAGCACTTGGTCCGGGTAGCGCATGAGCAGTTCCAGCAGCACGAACTCCTTCGCCGACAGGTAGACCTCGGACGAGCCGGCCCAGACCCGGCGGCACAGCGGGTCCAGCCGCAGCGCGCCGGCCCGCAACTCGACGGCCACGTCCCGGTCGGCACCGGCCCGCCGGGTCAGCGCGCGCACCCTGGCGCACAGTTCGGCGAAGCTGAACGGCTTGCCGAGGTAGTCGTCGGCGCCCGCGTCCAGCCCGCGGATGCGGTCGGCCACCGTGTCGCGGGCCGTCAGCATGAGGACCGGGACCTGCCAGCCGGACTGTCGCAGGCGGACGCAGACCTCGAAGCCGTCCACGTCCGGCAGGCCGACATCCAGCACTGCCGCGTCGTACTCCATCGACGCGGCCACGACCAATGCTTTCGCGCCGGAGTCGACCACGTCGGTGGCATAGCCTTCCTCCGCGAAACCACCACTCAGTAGCTTCGCCATGTAGGCCTCGTCCTCGACGATCAGCAGCCGCATAGTGCGTCGGATTCTAACGACTTCCGGCGACCGGACGCCAGTTGCGCGATTCAGGTTCGGGCATCGCGCAGATGTGAGAATTCACATTTGTTCAACATCCGCACCACATCGTCGCGGCCATACGCTGACGCGGAAACCAACTCCAACGAAGGAGAAGACAGCCATGCGACTTCGGTTACGACTGGTGCCTCGTCGTTGGCGCGTGCTCGCCGGGACGGCCTGCGCGACCGCGATCGCCTGCGTCGTCGGGCTGACCATGGTCGGCGCGCCCAGCGCCGTCGCCGTAGGCGGGGGCGGCTTCCAGGGCAAGTTCGAGAACCTGTGCAGTTTCACCCACACCAATCAGGACGACGCGATCCTGTTCCCCGGCCAGGTCGGCGCGTCGCCTCACCTGCACGACTACGTGTCCAACCCGACCGCCAACGCCAATTCGACGGCCGCGAGCCTGCGCGCCGGCAGCACCAACTGCGTCAACAGCCTGGACTTCGCCTCCTACTGGGCACCGGAACTGTTCAACGGCAGCACGCCGGTGCACACCGCGAGCGACACCGTCTACTACCTGACCAACGGCAAGAAGAACGTCCAGCCGTATCCGTTCGGTTTCAAGGAGATCGCCGGCAACGCGAAGGCACAGAACGCGGCGCAGGCACAGGACATCCTGTGGGGCTGCTCGACGAGCGTGCCAACGCTGCCCCAGGCGCCGGACTGCCCGACCGGGGCCGAGTTGCACGTCAGGGTGGACTTCGCCGACTGCTGGGACGGCGTGCACCTGGACAGCCCCGACCACGTCAGCCACGTCGCCTACAGCACCAACGGCGTGTGCCCGGCCGGCTTCCCGGTGCCGATCCCGATGCTGAGCATCCTGTTCAAGTACCCGACCAACAAGGGCTCGCTGCTGCGGACCTCGGCGGGGCTGGGCACCTACAGCATGCACGCCGACTTCTTCAACGCGTGGGACGTCACCGAACTGAAGCACATGGTCACGATGTGCCTGGACGCCGGCAAGAACTGCGGCCGGCCGACCGGGATCCAGTAGCCCAACCTGCCGGTGGTGGGGACGTGTCGGCGGGCGCGTCCCCACCACCACCACAACACGGGAGTCCTACGATGATCGACACCATCACTCCTGGCCGCCGCCCACCGGCCGGCGACCGGGTGACGATCGGGAAAGCCGCGCTGTTCGTGCTCGCCTGCGGTGTGCTGGTCGCCGGCTGCGGGAGTCCTGCCAAGGACACGAATGTCCCGCCCGCCGCCGCGACAATGGTCTGTGCGGCCGATGCCCAGCGGGAGGTCTCGCTGAGTCTTGGGCAGACCCTGCGGCAACCGGTCACGCCGACCTGGGCCGATCGCCGGTATTCCTGCCGGTACGTCTATCCGGTCGGCACGATTCGTGCTTTCGGTGCAACAGATGTCCAGCACGGCTGCGGCGGCGACACATGCCGAACCGGACGGTTCGCTGACCGTGCGGAAGGATGCCTTGGTGCTGCGCGTCGATGTGCACGGGCTGCCCGCCACCTTCGGGCATCCGCCACTGTCCCGCACCGAGGCGGCGCGCCGAGTCGTGGCGGACATCATGAATTGCTGGACCGGCAACTGACTGTGAGCCGGACTTATCCGGTTCCGGCCCGGCCCCTACGTCTGATCGAGCAGGGTGAGGTAGGCGTCGAGTTGGGCCGCGCCGGCGAGCAGGTTGCGGCTGCGCGTGGTGAGCCGGTCCTGCCATGAGTCGAGGAAGGCACTCAACGCGTCCGCCCCGCCCGCCTCGCGCAGCGACTCGATGAACTGGGCGACCTGGCGCAGCAGGTACCCGCCTCGGCGCAACTGCCGCGCGATCTCGGCGTCGCGGACGCAGTCCGGTCCGTATTCGCGGTAACCCGTTGACCGGTCGCGTGCCGGGCGCAGGATGCCCACGGTCTCCCAGGTGCGCAGCGTCGCCGGGTGCACGCCGAGGCGGCGCGCGAGTTCGCCGACGGTCAGCGGTCGACCGTGGACCGGGGTGGGTGTCGTGGTGGACAGGCTGCCGAGGGCGGTCGCGGACTCGGTGCGGGTGTCGCGTTCGGCGAGCAGTGCGACGTGCGCTGTGTCGATGAGCCGGTAGGCGGATTCGGTGTCGCCCCGGTTGGTCGCGCGCATGATCTCCGTTGCCTGCTGGTGCCCGTGGCCCCGGCGCAGCGCGAGAAACGCCCGCAGGGCCTGTGCGTGCCGGGGCGTGTAGCGCCGGTAGCCGGTCTCGCTGCGCTCGGTCGGCGGGAGGATGCCCGCGTCGTCGTAGTTGCGGATCGCCTGTGCGGACAACCCGTGTTCCCGGGCAAGGTCGATGGGTCGCAGCTCGCACCTCCAATTGAGGCTTCACTCTATCGGAACGAGGTCGAAGCCGCAGAAGGCTCAATGGAGCCTTCAACGATATCGTCGAGGGTTGTGCCTTTCGGAAGGGGTGTTCATGTTGTTGCGTGGGATAGGCCGCCAACTCGACGACCCGGCCAGCCTCGGCCGTGCCATCGACGAACTGCTCGCCGCGCGGACCGAGCCGCCGACCCTGCTCGCCCTCGGCGAACCGACCCACGGGATCAAGGCGTTCCCGTTACTGCGCAACGAACTCCTCGGTCACCTCGTCGAACGCGGGTACCGGTCGATCGTGCTGGAGATCGATTTCTTTGCCGCGTCCGTTGTCGACGACTACCTGGGCGGTGCAAGCGCGGAGCTCGACACGGTGCTCGCGACCGGGTTCAGCCACGGGTTCGGCACCGTGCCGGGCAACCGCGAGCTCGTCGAATGGCTCCGCGCGCACAATGCCGGCCGCGCACCGTCGGACCGGGTTCGTTTCTACGGCTTCGACGCGCCGACGGAGTTCGCCGCAGCGCCGAGCCCGCGACAGGCACTGTCCTCGGCCAGCGACCACCTGCCCACGGCGCTGCGGCCCGAGTCGGTCCGCGGCAT
>CAVPCF010000198.1:0-3620 GCA_963702275.1 Candidatus Melainabacteria bacterium | reverse complement strand
CGGGCAGGGGCGGTGGCCGGACGGTGATTATCCGGTACCAGCCGTCGTTGTCCGTCGGGCAGCGGGCGAAACCGCGCTGATCAGCGGGTGTCTGCCAGGTTTCGATGATGGCGTCCGGGACGGGGACGCCTGAGCCGTCGGTCACCCGGCCGTCGATGGCGATCGCGTCCGGCGTGTCCGGCGACGCGGCGAACGGGCCGTCCGCCCAGGGCAACACGATGTGCAGGAACGGGCCGACGGTCTGCGACGGCGTGAGATCAGTCATGGTGGTCCGCCGGCTCGAACGGGGTGCCGCGCAACACGATGTCGAATTCGTACGCCAGTGCCCAGTCCGGTTTGGTGCGGTCGAGGTCGAAGCGCGCGATGAGCCGCTCCCTTGCCTTCTGGTCCGGGATCGAGTTGTAGATCGGGTCGTAGGGCAGCAGCGGGTCGCCGGGGAAGTACATCTGGGTGACCAGTCGCTGCGTGAACGCCCGGCCGAACAGCGAGAAGTGGATGTGCGCGGGCCGCCACGCGTTGGGGTGGTTGCCCCATGGGTAGGCGCCGGGCTGGATGGTGGTGAACGTGTAGCGGCCGTCGGCGTCGGTGATGGTGCGGCCCGCGCCCGCGAAGTTGGGGTCCAGCGGTGCCGGCCAGTTGTCGTTGGCGTGCCGGTAGCGGCCTGCCGCGTTGGCCTGCCAGATCTCGACCAGCGTGTTCGGCACGGGCCTACCGTCGGCTTCGCAGACCCGGCCGTGCATGATGATCCGCTGGCCGAGTGGTTCGCCGTCGAACTGGCTGGTCAGGTCGTCGTCGTTCGGGCCGAGCCGGTCGGCGCCGAACACCGGGGCGGTCACCTCGGTGAGGTTCTGTGGCAGCAGCACCAGTGGTTGGCGCGGCGATCGCAGCAGGTTGGACCGGTAGGCGGGGTAGCTCACCGGCGGGTGCACGCCGTCGGGCGCGCGTTCGAACAGGTCCATCAGCTCTGCCCCTTCGTGAGTTCCCGGAGCACCTTGAGTTCGTCCTCGTTGGGCGGTTCGGTGGTGGGCAACGGTTCCCGTACCCGCAGTGGCCAGCCGGTCGCCGCCTTCGCCTGCTCGACGGTCGCGCCAGGATGCAGTTGGGTGAGCACGAGTTCGCAGGTGTCCGGATCTGGTTCGAGCACACCGAGATCCGTGATCACCTGCCGCGGCCCCGCGCCACGCAGGCCGAGCCGGTCCCGATCGCCTGGCCCCGAACCGTGGCCGACGCTGGTCACGAAGTCCAGCTTCGCCACGAAGGCCCGGGTGCTCTGCCGGACCACCACGACGACCTCGCGACAGGATGCCGCGATCTCCGGCGCGCCACCGGCACCGGGCAGCCGGACCCGGGGATGGGCGTAGTCGTCGCCGACCAGGGTGGTGTTGATGTTGGCGAACCGGTCCAACTGCGCGGCGCCGAGGAAGCCGACGTCCACCCGGCCGGGCTGGAGCCAGTAGTTGAACACCTCGGGCACGCTGACCACCGAGTCCGCCGTCTCGGCGAGTACACCGTCCCCAATGGACAGTGGAAGGTAACCAGGCTTGGCGCCGATGGTCCCGGACTCGTAGATCAGCACGAGGTCGGGGGCGTGCGTCCGGCGGGCCAGGTTCGCGGCGGTGGAGGGCAGGCCGATGCCGACGAAGCACGCCATGCCGTCGCGCAGCGTGCGCGCGGCCGCGATCGTCATCATCTCGTCGCTGGTCCAGTCCACGCTCTAGTCACCCCCCACATGCTCGGCCAGCCAGGCGCGGAACGTGTCCCGGTCCCTGCTGATCGCGTCCCACGCCAGGTAGTAGTCATTGTCCCGGACCGAGTACCCGTCCGCATAGGACGGATAGGCCCCGCCGGGCACCACGGCGATGCGGCTGACCACCCAGTTGGGCAGCACCACCGTGCCCGGCCGTGGTTCGAACGACGGCACGACCTCCTCCACGGTGACCAGCGAGCGGGTCGCGGCCAGCACCGCCTCCTTCTGCACGCCGGTGATGCCCCACATCCGCACGTTGCCGGCCCGGTCGGCCTGTTGCGCGTGGATCACCGTGACGTCCGGTCGCAGCGCCGGCACCGCGGTCAGCACCTCGCCGGTGAACGGGCAGGTCACGGTCTTGATGTTGGGCGTGTGGGCCACCAGGTCGGTGCCGGTGTAGCCGCGCAGCACCGCGAACGGCAGCCCGGACGCGCCTGCCACGTAGCGGTTGGCCATGCCGGCGTGGCTGTGTTCCTCGATGGCCAGCGGCCCCGGCCAGTCGTGCTCGACCGCGTCCCGGAACCGGTGCAGCGAGCCGACCCCCGGGTTGCCGCCCCACGAGAACACCAGCCGGGACGCGCACCCGGCGCCGATCAGCTGGTCGTAGATCAGGTCCGGCGTCATCCGCACCAGGGTCAATTTCCGCCGTCGCTGTCGGATGATTTCATGCCCGGCGGCGAACGGGATTAGGTGCGTGAACCCCTCGAGCGCGACCGTCGCGCCGTCCGGCACCAACTCCGCGACCGCGTCGTCGAGCGCGGTGAAGACAGCCGAAGGCACGCGGTCAGCCCCCTTAGCTCGGCGTTCGCATCGCGAACAGGATGCTTGCAATTCGAACAGTAGGACCACGAGCACGGACCGGTCAACCAACCTGTGCAGGTGCGATCAAGTATTGACGCCCCTGACCCACCGTCCTATGTTCGCATCCAGAACATGGGTTCGTCATACGCACGCATCGGAGCGCGACGTGACTTGGCTTGACGAGCGGTGGCACGGCAGGGTCTTCCTCGGCGGTTGGGTGCCCGGCTCGGCAGGCGACCGGGCGGTCACGGCACCCGCGACCGGAGCGGAACTCGCCCGCATCGGCCTGGCCGGACCGGCCGACGTCCAGCAGGCCGCCGAGCGGGCCGCCGAAGCGCAGGCGGACTGGGCCGCCCGCCCCTACACCGAACGCGCCGCGGTGTTCCGCCGCGCCGGCGACCTGCTCACCGAGCACGCCGCCGAGATCGGCGACTGGATCGTCAAGGAGTCCGGTTCGGTGCCGGGCAAGGCGGAACTCGAGGTGCACCTGACCGCGCAGGAGTGCTACGAAGCCGCCGGACTACCCGGCCGCGCCTACGGCGAGCTCCTACCGAGCGAGCTCCCCCGGCGCAGTTGGGCGCAGCGCGTGCCGGCCGGGGTGGTCGGCGTGATCGCGCCGTTCAACTTCCCGCTGATCCTGGCCACCCGTTCGGTGGCGCCCGCGCTCGCGCTGGGCAACGGCGTCGTCCTCAAGCCGGACCCGCGCACCGCCGTCTGCGGCGGCGTGGTGCTGGCACACGTGTTCACCGAGGCCGGGCTGCCCGAGGGCCTGCTGCACGTGCTGCCCGGCGGCGTGGACACGGGCGAGGCCGTGGTCACCGAACCGCGCATCCGGATCGTGTCGTTCACCGGGTCCACCGCGGCCGGCAGGCGGGTCGGCGAACTGGCCGCCAGGCACCTGAAGCGGGTGCACCTGGAACTGGGCGGCAACTCGGCGCTGATCGTGCTGGACGACGTGGACCTGCCGGCCGCCGTGTCGGCGGGCGCGTGGGGCTCGTTCCTGCACCAGGGCCAGATCTGCATGACCACCGGCCGGCACCTGGTGCACGACGCCGTCTACGACGACTACGTG
>CAVPCF010000197.1:0-15123 GCA_963702275.1 Candidatus Melainabacteria bacterium | reverse complement strand
CTGCTCGGCTTCCATCCGGTCGACTCACTCGTCGTGGTCGGACTGCGCGGATCCCCCGAGACCACGATCAGCGTCGTGCTTCGGTCAGATCTGCCACCGCCGTCCGATGTGCGCGCCCTGGCCGAGTATCTACTGGTGCCGTTGACACAACACAATGCCACCGCGGCCGTCATGATCGTCGTCGGCGGCATCGAGGAGGTGCCGGACGGCGATCTGCCGCAGCGCGAGCTGTTGGCGCGCTGCGAGTCCGTGCTCATCGACGGCGGATTCCCAGTGGTGCACCAACTCTGGACGCCGGACACGGCCGGCGGCCGACGATGGCACTGTTACGACGAGTTCAACTGTAGCGGCATCCTGCCCGACCCGACCACCACCGAACTGGCCATGTCCGCATCCGAGGCAGGCCTGGTCACCTACGACCGCCGAGAGGACATCGTAGCCACGCTCAAGCCCGAACCCGACGAGGTACTGGCCCGCAGATCAGCATCGCTCGACCAACTGGCCGACGAAACCGAACCGGACCCTGCCGAACCCGACGACACCCGAGTCGGGCTGAACTTGGTCCAGTCAGCCATCGACGCGGCCGCGGTCGCGCAGCCAACCTTGTCCGACAACGACGTGATCAGGTTGTCCAGAGCACTGGCCGACCACCGCGTCAGAGACACCTGCCTCGACTTCGACGAGCTGCCGGACGTGGCCGCCGCCGAACGCCTGTGGACCGCACTGGCCAGGGCCACCCCGGTCCCGGAACGCGCCGAGCCTGCCTGCCTACTGGCTTTCTCGGCCTACGCCCGCGGCGACGGCGTGCTGGCCGGAATCGCGTTGGCCCAAGCAGAAGCGGCCGACCCGGGCCACCGCCTGTCCGGCCTGCTCCGCAGCGCACTGGCTCTCGGCCTACCACCAAGGAAGATCCGCATAGCCGGCATCCGAGCGGCCACCTTCGCGCGCAAGGCACTGAACGAGAACCAGCCACCCACCCCACCAACCCAAGCCGAAACCCCAACAGCGACAACCGTGACCGAGACAACCACCGCTGACACGGCATCGACCACCGCCACCACCCCGACCTCACCAACCACGCCCGAACCACCAGAGGTGGTCCCTGCCACAACCCCGACAGATCTGCCGACCGAACCACGACTGCCGGCAGGCGAGTCAGAGATAACGGCGACAAACCCTGAACCGCCGCCCGCGGAAACGGTTACGGCAACGATGGCCGCGACCTCATGTGAGTCGGCGGCGACCGGACCGGTTCTGGCGGAATCGTCTGCGGCGGAATCGATCGTTGCGGTCGCACCAACAGAAACAGTGTCTGCCTCACCGGCGCCGGCTCCTGTGCCGACAACCGAGCCAGCGGTGTACACGCTGGCCACGGCCGAACCGCCAGCCGCAGAAGCGATCCCGGCCCCAGCACCGACAACCCCATCAGCGCACGCTGGTGTCTCGACAGTTGAGCCGGCCCCGACCACGCGAGTCACGGCCGATCCGTCGGCGACAGGAATCGTCTTGGTCACAGCAGTAATGGCCGCGATCTCCGGTCCGTAGCATGAAGCGAAGCCTGCGGCGTCGTTAGTCATCCGCCCGTTGAGGGCGGGAACAGGGAGAGCCGAGCCCTTCGAGATCGGGGTGAAGGCCACGGAAAGCGCTGAAGACCTGGAAGTGCAGGCGCTGAAGAACTCCCCGGCGTATGGGGCGCGGAACGTTCAGATAGTGACGGCGGGAACTGGGGAGGCCCTCCCCGGCCCGGCAACCTTCGGATGGTGTTGCCGGAGCGTGGCGTCCTATAACCGATGACCTCGGGAAGTGGATCGCTGGCCGGGTGGGCGTCGGAGGCGGTCGTAGTACTGCTTGAGCTGAGCGGACAACATAACCGCCGGTGAGGGAAGGACCGCTGCTTCGTCGATGCGTACTGGTGTAGTGGAGGTGCCCGGTGAGTGCCGTTTCGGCTAGTTCCGCCGTCGTGGGAAGTTCTCCTGCGGATCCGGTGCGTGCCCTGCAACATGCGCTGTACCGGGCGGCCAAGGCCGATCCCGGACGTCGGTTCCATGCGCTGCGAGACAAGATCTTCCGCAGGGACGTCTTGTGGCGTGCGTGGGTCGCGGTGTACCGCAACAATGGTGCACCGGGCATCGACCAGACCACTCTGTCCATGGTCCAGGAGTACGGGGTTGCCCGGCTCTTGGACGAGGTCGCCGCTGAACTGAAGGACGGCAGCTATCATCCGTTGCCGGCACGTCGGGTATTCATTCCGAAGCCCGGCTCCGCCGAGCAGCGGCCGTTGTCGATTCCTTCGGTTCGGGATCGCATTGTGCAGGCCGCGTTGAAGATCGTGCTTGAGCCGGTATTCGAAGCGGATTTCGCGCCGTGCAGTTTCGGGTTTCGCCCGAAGCGGTCACAGCATGACGCTCTCCAAGTCATCATCGATGAGGCTTGGCGGGGCAGGCGGTGGGTGGTCGAGACGGATATCGCTGACTGCTTTTCGGCGATTCCGCATGATGAGTTGATGGCAGCGGTTGAGGAACGTGTGTGTGACCAGGCCGTGTTGAAGCTCCTGCGGGTGATCTTGCGTGCGGGAGTGATGGAAGACGGCCAGGTTCGTCGGCCGGTGACCGGCGCGGCACAAGGTGGCGTGATCAGTCCGTTGCTCTGCAACGTGTATCTGCACCGTATCGATCGGGTGTGGGACACGCGGGAGCACGGTGTGCTGGTGCGCTTCGCCGACGACGCGCTGGTGCTGTGCAAATCGTGGGAACAGGCCGAGGCCGCCCTACAGCGGCTTCGGGATCTGATGGCTGAACTCGGTTTGCGGCCGAAGGAGGCCAAGACGCGGATTATTCATCTTGAGGTCGGTGGTGGAGGTTTCGACTTTCTGGGCTTTCATCACCGGTTGGTGAGGTCCCGTCCTCGTGATGGCAGGCGACCGGTGGCGTTCCTCGCTCGTTGGCCTGCGGACAAGGCTATGCAGCATGCCCGTGACCGGGTCCGGGAGCTCACGGACCGGCGCAGGCTGCTGTTGTCGGTTGACACGGTCGTGCAGGACGTTAACGAGTTCCTGCGTGGCTGGGCCGGGTATTTCAAGTATGGGCATTCGGCCGAGCGTTTCAGCAAGATCAGGTCGTATGTGCGGATGAGGGTTGCGTTGTTCATCGGCAAACGTCATCGTCGTAGTCGACATTTCGGTTGGCGAGCGCTGTATAACTTCACGCCCAACCAGTTCGGCCTGATCAGCCTGTATGGAATCGTCGTCTCACCCAGGGCGGGCAAGCCCTGGCGGGAGAGACCGAATACCGGCGGTGAACGGCGTCGGTAAGCCGTGTGCGGGAGAACCGCATGCACGGATTGACGGGCGGGAGCTGGAAACGGAGTGACGATCACCTACGGCCACGAGGAAGAACGACCGCGCGGGAAACTGTGGGGTCACTACAGGCTTCGCGACCTACCGCTGATCGATGCCACCGCGCCAGCTTCCGACCCTCCATCAATTCCGGCTGGTTCGCCGACAGCCGAGCCGACGTCACCCGATGCATCGACCGCTGGCCGCGCAGCGCCGCCACCCAACGCGGTCCCAGCCGAGCCTGTACCGACAGGAATGCCAGCCGCGGAAACCCTGGTAGCAGCAACACCAACCGGTCCGCCCGCGGCTCCATCGACCCTGACTGCCGCACCGACAGCCACGATCGCGTCAGCCACAGGACACACCGCATCACCAGTACCGACAGCCGAAGCGGTGGCACCAACGGCATCGGCTTCTACCCCGGATACCGCCTCCGCGGTATCAATGCCCGCCGGAGCGGTCGCTGTTGGCTCGGCCACGACCGGTGCGCCAACCACCCCTATCCCGGCTGCGATGACTCCGACGGAAACGACGGCGGTACCGGGCAGCGACCGGCCGCCGTCCGACGTCCGGACCGAAGCGCATCAGGAGACGTCATGACCTCACTTCGCTGCTACCACCCGCCCGCGGAGCGGCGATCAGGCCGGCTGCGCCCGTGCGGTGGTGAACGCCCACGCGTCGCCGACGATGGTGCCCAGGTCGGTCCGGCTCGGCTGCCAGCCCAGCTCCGCGCGCGCCAGTTCGCTGGACGCCACCAGCACAGCCGGGTCACCGGCCCGCCGGTCGGCGACGACCGCCGGGATCTCGTGTCCGGTGGTGGCTCGGCAGGCGTCGATCACCTGCTTCACCGAGAAGCCGGTGCCGCTGCCCAGGTTGTAGATCCGGTGCTCGCCAGGCTGCGCGTGCCGCAACGCCAACAGGTGCGCGTCGGCCAGGTCCGTGACGTGGATGTAGTCCCGGACACAGCTGCCGTCGGGGGTGGGGTAGTCCTCGCCGTAGATCTGCACCGCGTCCCGCTGGCCGAGGGCCACCTGCAGGACGATCGGGATGAGGTGCGTCTCGGTGGCGTGCCGCTCACCGAACCGGCCGTACGCACCGGCCACGTTGAAGTACCGCAGGCTCACCGCGGCCAAGCCGTGCGTGGTGGCATAGGAGGTGATGGCGTAGTCGATGGCGAGCTTCGTGGCGCCGTACGTGTTCGTCGGCCTGGTCTGCGCGGTTTCCTTGATCGGCACCTCCGTCGGCTCGCCGTAGGTTGCCGCGGTCGAGGAGAAGACGAGCCGCGGGGTGCCGTGCCGGACCATGGCGTCGAGCAGGCGGACCGATGTCACCACGTTGCCGTGCCAGTACTTGGCGGGTTCCTTCATCGACTCCGACACGAGCGATTTCGCCGCGAAGTGCAACACGCCGTCGAACCCCTCGGCCAGCAACGAGTCGGCCACTTCTGCGATGTCGCCCGGCACGAACCGGCAGCCGTCGGGCACCGCGTCGGCGTGTCCGGTGGACAGGTCGTCGACCACGACCACCTCGTGGCCTGCCTCGATCAGTCGCGCCGCGCACACGCTTCCGGCGTATCCGGCACCGCCGGTTACCAGCAACCTCACCGCGTTCCTCGCCTTCATCGACACCGTCTGCCGAGTCCAGTCTGCCCGGCCGGCCGCGCGCGCCGACACGGAGGCCACCGCGAGCCGGGATCAGGCGTCGCGGCAGGCACCAGGCGATGGCACCGTGGTGAACAGCCGGGGCGCCGTCCACGAGCGGCGCTCGAACTCCTCGATCACCGCCTGCTGCACATCGGGCAGGTCGGCCGAGAACACCAGGGCGATGGCCGAACCGCCGAATCCGGCACCGGTCATCCGGGCGCCCAGCGCACCGGCCGCCAGCGCGGTGTCCACCGTGACGTCCAGCTCGACGGCGGACACCCGGTAGTCGTCGCGCAGGCTCTCGTGCGACGCGGTCAGCAGTGGGCCGAGATCGGTCAACCTGTTGTGGCGCAGCAACTCCACCGTTTCCAGCACACGCATGTCCTCAGTCACCACGTGCCGGACCAGCGGGACGAGATCGGCCGGCAGGCTGGCCGCCACCGAGTCCAGTTCGGACAGCTTGACGTCCCGAAGCGCGGGCACGCCCAGCAGTTCCGCGGCCCGCTCGCAGCCACGCCGCCTGCTGCCGTAGTCGTCGCCGTATTCCGAGTCGCCGAGTTTGTGGCTGACCCTGGTGTCGATCACCAGCACCGCCAGTCCGTCGGGGGCCGCGTCGAACGCCACCTGTTCCGCGTCGCCGGAGCGCACGTCCAGGAACAGCACCCGCGCGTCCTGGCAGCACAGCGACGCGGTCTGGTCGAGCACGCCGCTGGGCACGCCGGCGAAGTCGTTCTCCGCCCGTTGCGCCCACCTGGCCAGTTCCGCCCGCTCCGCATGGTCCGGACCGACCTCACGGCCGGCGAGGCCGAGCAGCGCCAGCAGCGTCGCGCACTCCAGCGCCGCGGACGAGGACAGCCCGGCCCCTGCCGGCACGTCCCCGGCGATGACCAGGTCCGCACCGTCCGTGTAACCGTGGTCACGCAACACCCACGCCACGCCGGCCGGATAGGAGGCCCATCCGCTGACGATCTCCGGTGCGAGGTCCGCGATCGCGAGCGGGTCCGCGTGCTGCGGCCGGCCGTCGTCGCCGACGGTGGCCAACGTCAGGATGCCGTCCGATCTGCGGCGCGCGGCAACGGCGGTGCGGTGCGGGAGCGCGAACGGCAGCACGAAACCGTCGTTGTAGTCGGTGTGCTCGCCGATCAGGTTCACCCGGCCGGGGGCGGACCAGACACCGGTCGGCGTCCGGTCGTGCAGGTCCTGGAAGGTTTTCGCCGCGCGCTCGGACGCCCTCACTGGGCGTGGACCAGGACGGCGTGCGCGACGGACTGCTGGATCCGGGTGGCGTTGCCGGCGCCCTTCACCTCGATGCCCGAGCCCCGATCGCCCATCGCACACACCTCGACGGTGCCGCCCGGGACGAGGCCGACCAGCTTCAGCGAGGTCAGCGTTTCGGTGTCCAACTGCACGTGCTCGGCGATCCGGCGGACCTGGACCATGCCGCCGCCACGGCGAGCCACCTCGTCCACCCGAAGCAGGTCCGGCTCGACCGGGGGTGCCGGTTCGCCCGCGCCGAGCTTGTCCAGACCAGGGATCGGGTTGCCGTACGGGGACGTGGTCGGGTGGTCGAGCAGGGCCACGAGCTTGCGTTCGACGGCCTCGCTCATCACGTGTTCCCAGCGGCAGGCCTCGCTGTGCACCTGCTCCCATTCCAGGCCGATGACATCGACGAGCAAGCGCTCGGCCAGCCGGTGCTTACGCATGACCGCGATGGCCAGATCGCGGCCGTGGTCGGTGAGTTCGAGGTGCCGGTCGTCCGCGACGATGACCAGGCCGTCCCGTTCCATCCGGCCGACGGTCTGGCTGACTGTGGGGCCGCTCTGTTCGAGACGCTCGGCGATCCGCGCGCGCAGCGGCACCACGCCTTCCTCCTCCAGCTCATAGATCGTCCGGAGGTACATCTCGGTGGTGTCGATGAGGTCATTCACACAAGTCCCCTTCGTCGTTTGACAATGGTAGTCGCTCCCTCCGACGCGGCGTGCGCCTCGCGCCGGACGGTCGCGGCCGGCAAGATGAGCCCGTGTCGTCAGCTGCGCGATCACTGGTGTCCACGGCCGATGTCGCCGCCCGGCTCGACTCCGCTCGTGCCGGTCGCCGGCTCGTGCTGCTCGACGTGCGCTGGCGTCTTGGCGGTCCGCCGGGGCGCCTGGACTACGAGCGCGGCCACCTGCCCGGTGCCGTGTTCGTCGACCTGGACGCCGACCTCGCGGGGCCGCCGGGGTCCGCGGGCCGCCACCCGCTGCCCGATCCGGCGGCGCTGCAGGCGGCGCTGCGGGTCGCCGGGATCAGCGGCGGCGACCAGGTCGTCGCCTACGACCACGGCGACGGCTCGATCGCGGCGCGGGCATGGTGGTTGCTGCGGTGGGCGGGCCACCACGACGTGGCCGTGCTCGACGGCGGCTACGCCGCGTGGACGGCCGAGGGCCGGCCGGTCATGGCAGACGTGCCGTCGCCGGAGCCGGGGGACATCACGGTCCGACCGGGGCACATGCCGGTGGTGGACGCCGACCGGGCGGCCGAGCTGGCCGGTGCCGTTGTGCTGCTGGACGCGCGGGCACCGGAGCGCTACCGGGGCGACGTGGAGCCGGTCGATCCGAGGGCCGGACATGTGCTGGGCGCGCGCAACGCACCGTTCAGCGGGCACGTCGGTGCGGACGGACACTGGTGTAGTCCTGCCGAGCTGGCCGATCGGTTCGCGGCGCTGGGCGTCGGGCCGGGCACCGAGGTCGGCGCCTACTGCGGTTCCGGGGTGACGGCGGCGTCGGTGGTGCTCGCGTTGGAGGTGGCAGGAGTGACCGATACGACACAACCCGCCGGGCTGTACGTGGGGTCGTGGTCGAACTGGTCGGCCGATCCGGACCGTCCGGTGGCCACCGGACCCGAGCCGGCCGGCGCATAGGGTCGGGTCCATGAGCAAGCCCGCCGAAGTGGTGTGGGACCAGTCGATGCTCGGCTACGACATGGGCGACGACCATCCGCTCAACCCGGTCCGCCTCGATCTGACCATCCGGCTGGCCACCGCATTGGGCGTGCTGGACGGGGTGACACCACGCCGGCCGGAACCGGCCGCTGACGAGCTGATCGAACGGGTGCACGACGCCGGCTACGTGACCGCGGTCCGGGCCGCGCCGAATGCCGGGTCGGACGTCGGCCACGGCCTGGGCACACCGGACAATCCGGTCTTCCCTGGCATGCACGAGGCGTCCGCGCTGGTGGTCGGCGGATCGGTGCTGGCCGCCGACCTGATCGCCACCGGCGAGGTCGACCGGGCGGTCAACATCGCGGGCGGGCTGCACCACGCCATGCCGGACCACGCGTCCGGGTTCTGCGTCTACAACGACTGCGCCGTCGCGATCTCGTGGCTGCTCGACCACGGCGTACAGCGGGTGGCCTATGTGGACGTCGACGTGCACCACGGCGACGGGGTGCAGGCCGTCTTCTACGACGACCCCAGGGTGCTGACCATCTCGGTGCACCAGCATCCCAGGACGCTGTGGCCGGGCACCGGCTACCCGCGCGAACTGGGCACCGGCCGCGCCGAGGGCATGGCGGTCAACCTGCCGCTCCCGCCGGGCACCACGGACCGGCCGTGGCTGCGCGCGTTCCACGCCGTCGTGCCGTCGCTGCTGCGCGGGTTCGAGCCGGAAGTGCTGGTCAGCCAGTGCGGTGTGGACACCCACCGGTCCGATCCGCTCGCCGACCTGTCGCTGTCCGTGGACGGGCACGCCGCCAGCTACCGATCACTGCGTGACCTCGCCGTGCGCTACGCCGGCGGCCGGTGGCTCGCGTTGGGCGGCGGTGGATACGACCTGGTCCGGGTGGTGCCCCGGTCGTGGACCCATCTGTTGGCCACCGTGCTTGACCGGGACGTGGCGCCGAACCGGCCGCTGCCGGCCGACTGGGTCGCGCTGGCCGCCCGGCTCGTGCCGCCGCATGTGATGCTGCCGAGTTCGATGACCGACGATGCGGCGACCGATTTCGAGCCGTGGGGCGGCGGCGTGGACGACCAGGTCGACGTGGCGATCCAGGAGACCCGGCGTGCGGTGTTCCCGCTGCACGGCCTCGATCCGGACGACCCGAGGGACTAGCGGGCCGTGTCGACAACCGAGTTCGACCCATACGACTACCCGAGGCACTGGGAAGCCGACGTCGTGCTCAGCGACGGCGGTACCGTCCACCTGCGACCGATCATCCCGGACGACGCACCGAAGATCCTCGCCCTGCACAGCCGCCTGTCCGAGCGCACTCGCTACTTCCGTTATTTCACATCGTATCCGCATATGTCCCAAAAGGATCTCACTCGGTTCAGTGTGGTGGACCACCACGGCCGGGTCGCGTTCGGCGCGTTCCTCGGCGACGAACTGATCGCGGTCGGGCGTTACGAACGACTCGGCGACTCGGACTCGGCCGAGGTGGCGTTCGTCGTCGAGGACGGGCACCAGGGACGTGGGCTCGGTTCGATCCTGCTGGAGCACCTGGCCGCGGCGGCGCGGGAACGCGGCCTCGGCCGTTTCGTCGCCGAGGTGCTCGGCGAGAACGGCCAGATGGTCCGGGTGTTCCGGGACGCCGGCTACCGGGTCAGCAGGGCCATCGAGGAGGGCGTGCTGCACCTGGAGTTCGCCGTCGACCAGACCGAGGCGTCGGTGGCGGTCGCCCGGTCGCGGGAGCAGGCCGCCGAGGCGCGCAGTGTGCACAACCTGTTGCATCCCCGGTCGGTCGCGGTCATCGGCGCGTCCAGCGAACCGAACAAGGTCGGCTACGCGGTGCTCACCAACCTGCTGTCCGCGGATTTCGCCGGTCCGGTCTATCCGGTGAACTCCGAGCATCGGTCGGTGCGCGGAGTGCGGGCCTATCCGTCCGTGCTGGACATCCCGGATCCCGTTGACCTCGCGGTGGTCGCGGTGCCGGCGGCCGGGATCGACGGCGTGATGGACGCCTGTCTTGCCAAAGGCGTGACGACACTGGTGGTGCTGTCGTCCGGATTCGCCGACGTCGGGCCGGACGGGCTCGGCGCGGAGCGGCGGCTGGTCACCGAGGCCAGGGCGCACGGCATGCGGGTGGTCGGGCCGAACGCGCTGGGCGTCGTGAACACCGATCCGGCCGTCCGGCTCAATGCCACGCTGGCGCCCCGGCTGCCCGGTCGCGGCCGGGCCGGGTTCTTCTGCCAGTCCGGCGCGCTGGGCATCGCGATCCTGGCGGACGCCGCCGCCCGTGGGCTCGGGCTGTCCACGTTCGTGTCGGCCGGCAACCGCGCCGACGTGTCGGGCAACGACCTGTTGCAGTACTGGGAAACCGACCCGGCCACCAGCGTCGTGCTGCTCTACCTGGAGTCGTTCGGCAACCCGCGCAAGTTCGCCCGCCTGGCCCGGCGGTTGGCCAGGCACAAGCCGATCGTGGTGGTGCGGTCCGGCCGGCACGCGGTCCGGCCGGGGCTGGCCGCCACGTCGGTGCCGGTCGACGACGCCAGCGTGCAGGCGTTGTTCGAGCAGGCAGGCGTGATCCGGGTGGAGTCGCTCGACCAGCTGTTCGACACGGCGCTGCTGCTGGCCAACCAGCCGCTGGCCGCGGGGGAGCGGGTCGCGGTCGTCGGGAACTCGACCGCGATCGGGTTGCTGGCGGCGGATGCCATCCTGGCCCAGAACCTGCGCCTGGCCACCGATCCGGTGGACACCGGCGTGGACGCGTCACCGGAGGCGTTCGCGGCCGCCGTGCGTGACGTGCTGCACCGCGACGACGTGGACGCGCTGGTCATCGTGTTCGTGCCGCCGCTGGCCGTGCCCGGCGCGGCCTACGCGCGTGCGCTGCGCGCGGTGGTCGACGAGGACACGGCCGCTGCCAAGCCGATCGTGTCCACCTTCCTCGCGGTGGCGGGCGTGCCAGCCGAACTGGCCGTGCCAGGTCCGGACGGCACGCCCGGCTACGGTTCTGTGCCGTCCTACTCGAGTCCCGAGCGCGCGGTACTGGCGCTGACCAGGGCGATCCGGTACGCGCGCTGGCGGTCCACCTCCCGAGGCGTGCTCGTCCGGCCGGACGCCATCGACACCGCCGCCGCCCGCGCGCGGGTCGCGGAATCCACTATGGACTCAGGTCGGCGGGCGCTCGATGATGCCGACGCCATACGACTGCTCGGCTGCTACGGCATCGACGTGGTGCCCTTCCGGCAGGCGGACAACGAGGTCGACGTGGTCGCGGCGGCTGACGCGATCGGTTACCCGGTGGTGTTGAAGTCGGCCAGTGAGAAATTGCGGCATCACAGCGATCCGGTCGGCGTTCGGCTGGACCTGGCCGGCGCGGACGCCGTGCGTGCCGCCTACCGGGACCTGCGCGCGGTGTCCGGAGTGGACGGTGTCGCCGTGCAGCGGATGGCGGGGCACGGCGTGTCGTGCCTGATCGGCCTGCAGGACGACCCGTCGTTCGGATCGTTGGTGTACTTCGGTTTGTCCGGCGTCGTCAGCGACCTGCTCGGCGACCGCGCGTACGCCGTGGTGCCGCTGACCGACGTCGACGCCGCATGGCTGGTCAGGGCGCCGGCCGCCGCGCCGCTGCTGGCCGGCTACGCGGGCAGTGAGTCGGTCGACCTGGCAGCGCTCGCCGACCTCGTGCTACGAGTCGCCGCGATGGCCGAGGACCTGCCCGAGGTGCGCACTGTGACACTGGACCCGGTGCTCGCGCTGACCAGTGGCGCCGCCGTGACCGGCGCCAAGGTCGTACTCGGGTCGCCGCCGCCCCGACCGGACGCCGTGCCCCGGCAGTTGCGCTCCGTCGGCGGCGGTTCCTGAGCGGTCGACTCGCCGATTTGGTCCGGCAAGTTCAAGGCTGAGATCGGGTATTGGATCTACAGTCGGGTCCATGACGGAACGCAAGGTCGCTGCCACCGCGACCGTACCTGCCTCGGCGGAGCGCATCTTCGCCCTGCTGACCGACCCGTCGAAGCATCCGCTGCTTGACGGGTCCGGCACCGTGCTGGCTACGCGCGGCGCCCAGCCGGAGCGGCTGGAGCTGGGCTCGACGTTCGGGATGGACATGAGGATGGGCATGCCCTACCGGGTGACCAACCGGGTGGTCGAGTACGAACCGGGCAGGCTGATCGCGTGGCGGCACTTCGCAGGGCACCGGTGGCGTTGGGAGCTGAAACCCGTCGACGCGGACACCACCGAGGTGACAGAGACGTTCGACTGGTCAACGGCTCCGGCGGGACCGCTGCTGGCCCTTCTCGGCTTCCCACAACGTAATCGAAAGGCCATGGTGGCCACCTTGCGACGCCTCGAGACGATGCTGGCCGCGCCACAGAACGGCGACATCGCCTGATGATCACTCGATCAGGTGATCATCCCCGAATCCGGGAGCAAATCACCCGGTCTCATTCGTTAAGCGAAACAGCAAAACAGCCCCCTCGCGCGACCGGCCCAGCGGCCCGCGATCCCGACCACAGAACGGATGCCAACCACTGGACCAGGGAGCGGGCGCCAGCCAACCCGACCGCAGAGCGGACGCGAGCCAACCCGACCGCAGACAGGACGCGAGCCAACCCGACCACAGAACGGATGCCAGCCACCCGACCACAGAACGGACGCGAGCCGCCCGATCACAGAACGGACAGCAGCCACCCGAATCGCAGATGGGACGCGAGCCAACCCGACCACGGCGCGGCCCCGGCCATCCGACCACAGAATGGACTGGACTTGACATGCAACCAGGGGTGGTTCGGGTTCCGTCCAGATGACATGAGACGCCTGGGAACCGTTGTCAGCGCTGGGGTCCTGATGGTGCTGGTGGCCGGGTGCGGGAGTCATCAGTCTGGTGGATCCGCCGCTGGTGGTGGTGGGCTGACTACCTCGCCGACCACCGGGACTACCGCGCCGGGCATCCCCGGTGTGCAGGTGCCGGCCGGTGCGGTGCCGGTTCCGGGTGATCAGGTGAGCGCCAGTTCGCTGCCGTCGGCGTTTCCTCGGATCGTCTGGCTTGAGAAGAACGGCACCGTGCTCGGGCTCTACGGCGAGGTGGGTGGCTGTTTCACGTCCAGTGCGACCGCGACCCAGCAGACCGACACGCGGGTCATCGTCCGGCTCGTGCAGCAGGAACCGGGGACCGGTAGCCACATGTGTCCGATGTACCTGCGGTACAAGCCGATGTCGGTACCGCTGGCCAAGCCCCTCGGCACCAGGACCGTGGTGCTGCAACTCGCGATCGTGCGAGGGTGATTAGCGTGCAACCGATTCCGGGTCAACGCCGTCCTCATCGTATGAGGACCGGACAGCTTCTGGTGACCGCCTGTTTTGTCGTGTTGGCGGCTGCCGCCTGTGGCACGGCCGGGTCCGCGACCGCGGGGTCCGGTGCCACGTTGGGTACCAGCTCACCTGCGGCGACGACCACCGCGCCGCCGATCGTGCCGCCGACGCCGGTTGTCGTGCCGCCGGCTGATGGCGCGGGGACCAGCACCGTGCCGGTGCCGGGCGGGGCCCGGGCGCCGGTACCGGCCGGGCAGCTCAACACCCGTGGCATGACCGCGCCGCCGCAGGGCGTCGAGGTGACCGGCAACGACGTGGTGTTCAACGCCGAGGAGTCCGGCTGTCAGGTGATCACGGCGCAGGCGACCAGCCAGACGGCGACACAGGTGACGATCCAGGTCATCACTACGAACACCGGCAGGGGCAACCAGATGTGCCCGATGATCGTGCGGGTCGTGCCGGTGGTCGCGCAGCTCAACGCCCCGCTCGGCAGCCGGACCATCGTGTTCCAGGCGGTCACGAAGCACAGCTGAGCAGGCCGCTGGGTCTCAGGGCTCATCGCGTTCGGGGCCGCTATCAGGCACCGCTGATTGCGCCGCTGGGTCTCCGGGACCAGCGGCGTGTCCAGGTTGTGACGGAGCACAGCTGAGCAGGCCGCTGGGTATCCGGGATCGTCGCGTTCGGGGCCGCTATCAGGCACCGCTGATTGCGCCGCTGGGTCTCCGGGACCAGGCCGTGCCGAAGCACAGCTGAGCAGGCGCTGGGTATCCGGGATCGTCGCGTTCCGAGCCGCCACCACTCTGGCAAGGCGCTTGGCGGTGCCAGCGGCGGCCGCGTGAGCGCGCGGGCGGAGATTGTGGCCCTGCTGCGCCAGCGCTCCCGGCCTTACTCGCCGCTCGGTGACCGGGATCGTCGCGTTCCGAGCCCTTACCACTCACAGCTGACCGCGCTGTCAGGTAACGGGATCATGGTGTTCCGGGCCAGCACACCGGCTACAACTGACCGCGCCGCGGGGCCGCCGGACTGCCGTGTTCGGGCCGTCACAAGCACAGTTGACCATTGGCTCACTTTCGCCGTCACCGCTTGCGGTTGGCCGTCAGGTCACCTCCGTCAGGATGTCGGCGATCCGCTGTGACTGGGCGATGTGCGGGCAGTGGTCGCCGTCCAACTCGATTACTCGTGCGCCGAGGCGTGCCGGGGCTGCGGTGCGCATCCAGGCCGGGGCGAGTGTTCGGTCGTGGCGCGGTACCACGTACGTGGACGGCGCGGTCGGTGCCGGGCCGGCTGGTTCGCCGTAGGCGGCTGTCGGGCGGAACGGGCGTCTGGTGGTCATCGCCCAGTGCAAGGTCGCCAGATCGCAGCTGTGGAACAGGAAATAGGCCGACTCGGTCGGATCGTCGCCGGTGTACTCCGGCCATTCGGGGCCGAACATCGTGTCCTGGTTGGCCTTGATCTCGTCGAGCAGGCTGGTGCCGCCCGCGAAGTCCGGGATCAGGGCGCCGATCCAGACCAGGTGCCTGGCGTGCAGGCGGTTGGCCAGCGCGGTCAGGATCAGGCCGCCGCCGGAGTGGGCCGCTACCACCGGTTCGTGGATGTCGGCCGGTAGTTGTGCCGCGGCGATTCGGGCGTAGTCGTCGGCGAGTAGGTCCGGCTGGTCGACCGGGAAGTCGATGGCGAAGGCGCGGTGGCCGCGTCCGGTCAGTACCGCGCCGACCCGGTCCCAGCACGCCGGTGACTGCGTCGTGCCGTGTAGCAGTACATAGTCCATATCGGCCACAATGCCCAACCGTGACCTGACAGGACAGCGTGTTCGCCAGCGGTGGACGAAGAAGCGGCGGCGGAACGCTAGCGGTGGAAGGAGATCTGCAGCGTCGGGCGGCTGGTGCCGGCGAAGAAGTCGTTTCCTTTGTCGTCGAGC
>CAVPCF010000196.1:0-15169 GCA_963702275.1 Candidatus Melainabacteria bacterium | reverse complement strand
GTCAGCGAGAACTGGCCCGACCACGTACGGGCGATCCGGGACGCGGGCGCCGACGCGGTGGAGATCGGCATCCCGTTCAGCGACCCGGTGATCGACGGCCCGGTGATCCAGCAGGCAACCATGCGGGCACTGGACCGAGGCACCACACCGGAGAGCCTCCTGACCGAACTGGCGGGCACGGACCTGAACCTGCCGCTCATCGCCATGACCTACTACAACCTGGTCGCCCAGGCCGGCCACCGAGATTTCGCCGAGCGACTGGTGGCCGCCGGTATCCGCGCCGCGATCCTGCCCGACCTGCCACTGGGCGAATCGGCCGAATGGGAATCCGACGCGGCCGCCGCGGGTGTGGAAACCGTGCTGCTCGCCGCGCCGGTAACACCGGACGACCGCCTGCGAGCCATCTGCGCCCGCAGCCGCGGTTTCGTCTACGGCATGGGATTGATGGGCGTGACCGGGGAACGCTCGGCGCCGACGGACAGCGCCGTGACAATGGCGGCACGACTGAAGGCGACGACCGACAAACCGGTGCTGATCGGCGTCGGTGTGTCCAATCCGGACAACGCGGCCCTGATCGCCACCGTGGCGGACGGCGTGATCATCGGTGCGCCGGTAATGCGGCGAATTGTCGGTGGCGCGTCACCCGGCGAGATCGCGACGATGGTCACAGCATTCCGGACCGCGCTGGACGGCGTGGCCAAGTAGCATTCCGGGAGCGAGAATCAATGATCGGGTGATGCCGGAAGGACCGCCGGGTATGGAGTCGACCCAACGTCGGGTGGCGCGCCGACAACCCGGCGCGCCGAAGTACCTGCAGATCCAACGCGACCTGACCCGACGGATCAGCAGGGGCGAATTCCGGGTGCACGAGGCCCTGCCCGCGCAGAGCGAGCTGAGCCGCGAATACGGCGTGAGCACGATGACCCTCCGGCAGGCGCTGCAACACCTCGAGGACCAGGGCCTGATCGAACAGGTGGCCGGCAAGGGCACCTACGTACGACGGCACCGAATCCCCTACGCGGCAACAGGCCTCGGCAGCCTGGCGGACGACCTGCGCGCACAGGGCATCGCCCTGGACACCAGGGTCCTCAATGTCGACATGACCGAGGCCGACGAACGACTGGCCGCCGGTCTCGGGCTGCGGCCGGACGACCGGGTACTGCTGGTCGAGCGGCTCCGCGTACTGGACGGCGTGCCCGTCGTGCACCAGCGCTCCTACCTGCCGGAACCCTTCGGCACCACCCTGCGGGACGCCGATTTCACCAAGGAATCCCTGTACGACCTGCTGGCCGACCGCTGCGGCGCGATCGCCGTGCGGGCAACGGAAACCATGACCCCGGTGGTGGTCCCGGACACCATCGCCGCAGCACTGGACGTCCCGGCAGGCGCGCTGGGCCTGCTGAGCGAACGACTGACCACGGACTCACACGAACTGCCCCTGGTAGCCGACATCGCGATGCTGGCCGGCGACCGAGTAGTGGTGACCACGGAACGCGTGGCCCGCTCGAACACCCTGCGCTATCGCGTGACCAACACCTGAGTCAGCCCGCCCTGTCCCGAAGCGCGACCACGGCCTGATGCGCCGCCCGCACCTCCCGGTCGGCGGCGGTCAGCGCGGCACGGGCCGTGGCGATCGCGTCGAGCGCCGCGTCGTGTTCCTCCCGAGCCTGATTGAAGCGCGCGTGCGCCTCGTCGGCCAGTTCCCGGGTCCTGGTCGCACGATCCTGCGCGGCCGTGAGCTCCTGCTCGGCCCGTTCCCGAGCCGCGGCACACTCCTGTTCACGCCGGTCGGCCTCGATCAGTTCCTTGCTGGGCTTCGGCGGCTCCGGCGCAGGTTCCGGCTCCGGCGCAGGTTCCGGCTCCGGTTCTGGCTCCGGCGCAGGTTCCGGCGGGGGAGGAGCGGCCGGCGAGGGGGGCGGCGCGGCGACCGGCGGGCTGGGCCGCGACGGCCACACCGGAGCGGGCGTGTCCATGGTCGGCAACAGCCCCATCAGATCCGCGTCCTGCTCGACGGTGGCCGCCAACCGCCCGGACCGAACCGCGCTCATGGCAGTGGGATCAACGAGGGCGGCCTGAAACGTGGTGGTCACCTGATTCACGGTGTCCGCACCGAGACGCAGCCCGGCCCCCGCGGCCACCTCCCGAACCACACCGTCGAGCGACCGCAGCAATGCCTGCCGCTCCCGCCCGGCGGCACGAATCTGCTCGCCGTCACCGTGCTGGTGCACCGAACGCAGCCGCTCGGCCAACTCCGTCAACTCGGCCAGCCGATCGGGATACCGGCGAACGACCTGGTTGACCAACCAGGCGCCGACCGTCGGCTTGCGCAGCGCACCGATGCGGGCGGCGAGCGCACGGTCGCCGGCAGCGCGAGCCTGCCGCACGCGTTCGGTGCGGGTCGGCAGGAAGTCCTCCCGCGAGCCGCGGTACAACTGCTCGACCACGGCTTCTTCGTCGATCGCGCTGGTCATCGCCACCAGCCAAACACACCACGTGCCGTTTCGCCACGACGGGCCGCTCAGCCGGAGCGGTTGCGACTACGTATCCTGCTGGCCACGGCGCCACCGCCGACCAGCAGGATCACCGCGGTCAGTGCCCATCGGCGTTCCTTGTCCCGCTCGGCCGCGACGCCGATCGGTGCGGGCAGGGCGGCAACCGCCGGCAGCGTCGCCGGGACCGTGGTCGGCGGCGGGGCGGTCCGCGGCCGGGGTGGCGACGTGGTCGGCACGGTGGTCACCGGCACCACCACCACGGCCGGCAGGAGCGCGGGCGGCCGGGCGGCCGGTGCCGGCGGCGGAACGGGCGGGGGCACGACCGTCGGCGGTGGCGGCGGTGGCGGTCGGGTGGTCGGGGGAGGTGGCGGACGGGGGCCCGCCGTGATGCAGCCGACCGGGCCGCCGCCGCCGACCGGAACGCCGATCGACAGACAGGTCCGAGGACCTCGTCCCGTCGCGGCGCCACCCGGCAGGGCGAACAGGACCAGCAGCAGCAACGAGATACCGCCGGCCAGTGCCAGACCCTGGGCCGTTCGGCTCACTGCAGACGGCCCAGTGCGGACTGGAACGCGTCAGGGCCGATCGACGCACCGCCGGCGAACGGATTCTGCAGCTGGTAGATCGCGAACAGCAGGACCGCCAGCGCCGCGGCCATTGTGGACACGATAACGATATGGGCCCGGACTTTCGGGCCACCGAATAGCAACGGCAGGCCGAGTGACAACAGGCTGCCGATGATCAGCGCGAACCAGATCACCGCGCTGACCCCGGAGGTCGCGTCATTGAGTCGTTGTTGGCGGTTCTGGTAGACCGACAGCAGCTGCGCCGATGCCTCGGCTTTCCTGCTGTCCTGCCAGGTGGACGTGGTCTTCGCATCGGAGATCGTTTTCTGCATCTCGATGATCGTGTTCCACCCGGTCGTGTTCACCGCGGCTCCCGCTGCCATCTGCGACCATTCCGTGTTGACGACCTGGTGCGTGTACGACACCGCGAGTTCGCGGACCCGCGCGCTGGTCGCCGGTGGCAACTCGTCGCCGGCGAACACCACCGCGACCAGGCTGTTCGCTTCGGCGTATGAGGTGTCCCTCGCCGCACCGACGGAGTCGAAAAGTCCAATGAGGACGAATGCGATGAGTACCGCGTGCAGGCCGCCGACAATGGTGAACACCTGACCCGCCGACTCGTTGTTCGCGGCGCGTCCCTCTTTCTCGGTGAGCCTGCGCGTCAGGTGTGCCGCCAGTCCGGCGAGTAACGCGACTCCGATCACCCATGCCGCGCCGATGAGATAGATGTGCACTCCGGTCCCACCCTCTCGCTCGGTGCGTGCCGAGGGCACGATTTCAAAAGGTATTATGTCCGATAATGCGCGTCGGGCTGATTCGAAACGTAGCGTAGCGGTTTCCGCGGTCGCAAGACTTGACGGCGGTCTGTTCCCGGTTCACTCGTCAGCCAGGGCAAGCATTCATTCAGGTAGTTGTTTCGCCGCCGGTGGCCACTCCCCGTGTCCGAACCGGCGATTCGGGTGGGTTGGCACGTATTTGTCTAGGCCTTTCGTGGGCCGGACCGTTCCATCGCTTGGCCCGTCGGCACGACGACCGGATGGTCGAGCGAGCGCGTCGCGACGATCGTCGCCCAAATGGCCGCAGGCCGCCGCGTGCCCGGTCCGCGAAGTGGATCACAATCCTGAGAGTCAGCTGAGTCGTATATCTGACGCAAGGCGTTCCCCAACGGACAGGAAGTGCTATGTCGCTCTTCTCTCGCACGGCTCAACCCCTTGCTGTGCTGGCGGCCGTCGGCGGTCTCGTCGTCGCGATGCCGACAGCGGCTGTGGCTGGTCAGGCGCCCGCGGGCCACCACAGTGCGTTCGCGGTCCGTCAGGTGAACCTGGTCTCCGACACGCCGGGCGCGGCGGCGTTGACCGACCCCGACCTGGTCAATCCATGGGGTCTGGCCCTAAGTCCCACCTCCCCCCTGTGGGTGGCGAACAACGGCACCAACACCTCAACGCTGTACACGTCGGCGGCGGACACGACAACCGCGGCCAAGGTGGCCGCCATCCGGGTCACGTTCCCGGCCGCCGGCATTCTCCCGACCGGCCAGGTCTTCAACGGCGGCACCGGTTTTCTCAACAACCCGGCCATGCCCACCAGTTCCGGCCGGTTCATCTTCTCCACCATCACCGGCAGCATCGCGTCGTGGAGCCCGGTCGTCGACCCGCTCAAGGGTGACCTGGAGATCAAGGCGACGGTCCCCGGCGCCGCCTACACCGGACTGGCGATCGCCACCGCGACCGCGGGCGACGAACTGTTCGCGGCCAACTTCGCGCAGGGCACGGTCGACGTGTTCAGCTCCACGTTCGCGCACGTGGCCAAGTCCCCGTTCGCCTTCCGGGATTTCTTCCTGCCGAGGAGCTTCCACCCGTTCAACGTGCAGGCACTTGGCGGCAACATCTTCGTCGCGTTCGCCAAGGTGGATCCCAAGACCGGCCGCAACGCCGTGGGCCGAGGGCTCGGTGCCGTCGACGAGTTCACCGCGGACGGCAAGTTCGTGTCCCGGGTCGCCACCGGCCAGAGCCTCAACGCGCCGTGGGGCCTTGCCATCGCGCCGGCAAGCTTCGGCAGCATCGCCGGTTCGCTGCTGATCGGCAACTTCGGTGACGGCCGCGTCAACGTGGTCTCGCCGGACAAGGACGGCGATTTCCAGCCGTTCATTTCCAGCCAGCTGCACAACGCGGCAGGCGGCGTGCTGACGATTCCGTTCCTGTGGGCGTTGACCCAGGCCACGGCGTCCACCGGTGGTGCTGACGCGCTCTGGTTCAGCGCTGGTCCCGGCGGCGAGAAGCACGGCCTGCTCGGCGTCCTGCGTCCCTGAACATCGCTGTCACGAAGGGCCGGCACCCCGATGCCGGCCCTTCGTGGTGACCGGCCGGCCACGCCCGCGTGACGTGACCGGCCGGCGTCCTGAGTGGATGGTCAGTGCTTGACCAGGGTGGCCACCTGGATATGTGGCCAGTCGATACCCAGGAAGTTCAGGATCACCTTCTGGTGTACTGCAACTGTAGGAAGTGGCCGTCGCCCTGCTCGCGCTGGACCTTCTCGATCCAGAAGACCGCGCTCATGCTCGTCGCGTTGGCATTCCGCACGACGAACGGAATGTTCTCGATGCCGCCCGCGCTGCCGCCGACCTGGGTGGTCGTGTCGATGATCAGCACGGTCGTCTCGACGATCTTCTGGTTCTTGATCGCCTCCGTCAGCACGACGTTCGGGTTCGCGATCGCACCGGCCGGAATCCCCGGCGGGAGCGGTGTGGTCGTGAACGGGTCCAGGTACTGGCCGGTAACGGGCTGGCCGGCACTGGGCCCGGTCGAGAACCTGGGTGTCGAGTCGACCACGTCGATCTCCGGTCCGCTCGGCACCGTCAACGACCGCCCCTGCGCGAGCAGCGCGTCGCCGTGCGGGATCGTGGCCATGCGCACCACGCTCGCCGGGGCGACGGGTCGGTCGTCGCCGGCAGGTTGAGCCATATCCCCGGTTCCAGATGCAGGGCGCCCTGGATCACCGCGTCACTGATCTGCTGGAGATAGTGCACGCCAAGGAAGAAGATGTCGTCCTGGCCGGTGCCCCGGTTGGGATCGGGGCACCGATCTGGGTGAAGCCCAGGCTTTCCCGCGTCGCGTTCACCTCGAGGAAGAACGGCTTGGCGTCGTGTTTGTCCGGCCGCGAGATGAGACTGAATCCGGTGCCGATCCAGGTGCCCGGCAGTTCCACCAGTGGGCCGAGATCCGGGCCGGTTTCGGCTACCGGCGCGCTGGCCCGAAAGACAGCAGTCATGTGATCCCCCATTTTGATCCAGCGGATCGCGCAGTGCGCGAAACGCCGTCCAACGATGTCGGCCGGGTTACCGGCTCTCCTGAAGCTCTGGCTGCTCGGCCTCTGTCGGCACCGCCGCCGCTGGCCTGCGTCGCACGTGCGCCGCGATCACCAGGCATCCCGCGAGCAGGATGATGTCCTTGAGGACGTACTGACCCTCCAGCGTCGGCGCGTGGTCCGGGCCGCTGAACAGCTCACCCGGCATCAGCACGATCGGCGACAGAATCGCGATCGCCCACACCGACAGCGGATAGATGATCACGCGCAGTCCCCAGCCCGTGATCAGGGACAGCCCGATGATGCTCTCCACCGTGGCGAACAGGATCAGTGTCACCCGGTCCGGCATCAACCCGAAGGTCAGTGCGTGGTTGACCTTCAGTACCAGCGCCTGCGCCGGGCTGATGCCCGGAAAGTATTTGAGAAACCCAAATCCGAAGATGACCAGGCCCATGCTGATGCGTAACAGCGTGACGCTGTAGCGCTCCAGCCAGCCGTCGACCGCTCCCTGGATCTCGGTTCGCTTGTTGAGCCCCATGTTGATCCCCCTTGTTTCGCCTGCACTGGTAAAGACGCGCGAGGCGGGCACCAGATACCGATTTGCGGTGTTGTTCACACTTCCGGTGTTTTGGTGGCATGGGTCACACCTGTTCGGTACGCTGGTGACTGGCCGTGGTCGGCCTGGCTGCCGGGATCCGCGGTGACGGCGAGCCGCGGCGGGCCCCGGTCCGACCGAACCGGGGCCCGCCGAAGGTCAGTGGTCCGACGGCCGAGCGTGGATCACCACCAGGTCCGACGGCAGTTCGCTCAGCTCCAGCTTCACCTGCCGGTCGGTCAGCGTCCGCACGGCATCGTCGATGTCCTCGCGGGTCAGCGTCAACTGCCGGCCGGGTTGGCTGGTGTTCTCCCAGCCATATCTCTGAATCACGGCATACAACAACGTTTCCACAGAAAATACACTCATGCCAGTCCCCTGGGTCAATGCCGGATATCACGGCAGAAACCGTGATATCCGGAAAAGTGGTCGCGTAATCGGTTTCGAAAAAGCGACCTCAACTGGGATGGTGACGTGGATCGAAGAACCACCACTTCGGCGGCCCGGCACCCGGCCGGACGCCCATGCCGGCCAACAGGGCCGCTGTCGGCCCGAAGAACGGCCGGGAGACGCCGAACATCGGCCCGTTCGTGCTGGAACCGCAAGTCGAGTTGCCACCGGTGACGTCCATGATCGGATCGTCACCGCCGAGTGGCACGCGGGGACTTGGCGTGAGTAGCAACTCCGCGCCCGGCGAACCGGGCGGCGGCACCAGGTGCACATCGACAGGCAGGACCTGCGGCGGCACAACGGATATCGAGGTGGTGGTGGCCACGGCGGCGGACTGGGCCGGCACCGGCGCTGCCGTGGGGGCAGCGGTGATCGGCTCCAGATCCGGTGTTGCGGCCCGCGTCGTGGCCGGTGGTCGAGACCTGGCAGGCGGTGGGGGGAGTTTCGGTGTCAGTACCGGAGCGGTCATGCCCATGGCCGGTCGTACGATCGGCTTGATGGTCTGAACCACAGTATTCGTGACGTCTGTCGTCAGTGTGGTGACGACCTTCGTCACCGGTGCGACAGTTTTTGTCACCGACGTGATCGTGTTCGTGATCGACGTGATCCTGTCGGACAACCCAGGCACGTCGAGCCGCCGGATCTGTCCGATTCCGTGGATCGGCACCGGATGCGGCGGTTTGGTCTCGGCATGCGCGAGCGCGCTGCCGGCAAGTAGGAAACCGAACAGCAGACCAGCAACTAGGAGCGAACGCCGCAGCAGGCCGACCATCCACGGAAGGATCGGCCGAAAGATACCGGCGGGCGCACGCATCGGCATCACCATACCGGAGCGATACCCGCCGGCAGCCATCGACAATCCCGTTACCTGCCAGCAGAATCGGGCGTTCCGGACCGAATTCGCAGAGCAGGGGATGCTGGCGTATTTCAGCGACGCCGCGACCGTGCCGGCCGTGCGGCTTCCTCGGCCACCTCGTTGCCGGCCCGCTGTCGGTGGGAGGCCACGCGGGTCGCCTCGGTGTGGCCGCGCATCACCTCGGCGGCTCGCCGCTCGTCCCCGTGTGCGATGGCGTCGATCAGCTCGGCGTGTTCCTTCCAGGACACCGTGCCGCGCGTCCTGGCCAACGGCGTGTAGTACCAGCGGACCCTGCGGTCCACCATGCCGATCAGCTCGGTCAGCACCGTGTTGCCCGACATTCTGGTAACAAGGCCGTGCAATTCCGAGTTGGCCGACACCACGGTCGGGACATCGCCGGCGGCCACGGCCGCCCTGCCTTCCTTCAGTATCCGCCGCAGCTGCTTGACGTCCTCCGGTGTCGCGGCCGCCGCCGCCAGCCGGGCCGACTCGGTCTCCAACAGGCAGCGGACCGCGAGCAACTGGTCGGCCTCGTCGTCGGTCGGCTCGTGCACGAAGGCACCCTGCGCGGGCCGCAGGTCCACCCACCCCTCGGTCTGCAGCCGCTGCAGGGCCTCCCGGACCGGCTGCCGGCTGACGCCGAGCTGGTCGGCGAGTTCGCTCTCCACGAGGTGCTGGCCGGGCTGGAGGGCACGTGTGATGATCAACTCGACGATCGAGTCGTACACGGCCTCGCGCAGCGGCGCCGGCCGCTCCACCCGCCGGGCCGGCGTGTCCCGCAGCGCGGCGCGCATCTGCTTGCGTTGCCGGGTCATGCCGGTGTCGTCCGTGCTGTTCTGCGTTGTCACCGGTCGATCGTATCCAATCGACGCCACATCGGATTCCGTGTCCCTTTTGTTACTATGCGGGAAACGGATGAGTGGGTGGGGAGATGACGGAACGCAAACCAGCTGGCATGAACTTCGAGTCGTGGATCGACAAGCAGGTTCGTGAAGCGACCGAGCGTGGCGAGTTCGACAACCTGCCCGGCGCCGGCAAGCCGCTGCCCGGACACAACGAGCCCTACGACGGCGAATGGTGGCTCAAGGACTACCTGCGCCGCGAGGGCGCACCGATGGACGAACTGCTGCCGACCCCGCTGCGCCTGCGCAAGGTGATCGGGCAACTGCCCGAGACAGTGCGGGGACTGCGCACCGAACAGGCCGTGCGTGACGCGGTCGCGGAGGTCAACGACCAGGTTCGGGCGTGGTGGCGGTCGTCGGTCGGGCCGCAGGTGCACGTCGGGCTTGCGGACGTCGAGGAGATCGTCGCCGGGTGGCAGGCGGGACAGCCAACGTCGCCCGAACCGGTCACACCCCCGAGGGCGCCACGGCGGCGCTGGTGGCAGCGAACCCGCTAGGCACTTGGACTGTCCACATAGGCCTGCCATACCTTCTTCGGCACGCACATCCGCCACGCGTCCATGACGAGTTCCCGCATCTCGTCCCCGTCGATCGCGGCCAGCCACACGCGCACCCAGTTGTAGCGCATGTCCGACGGGATCGGCAGGTGGAACTTGTCCGGTTCGCCCGCGACCAGCGCCTCGCGTTCCTCCTTCGGATAGGCGAAGCCCATCACCGTCTCGTCCCGGGACAACGACAGGAACACGATCTGCTTCACCCGGAACTTGACGCGGTCGCGCACCACGGCCTCGTACGCGCGCGGCAGCGTGGCCGCGAACGCGCGCACCTCATCCGGCGAAACCGACATGGCGCGACCCTAACCGCGGGTACCGACAACCCAGGCACGATCTCGTGCGCGAATGCCCGCCGGACGACCCGCCGCCGCTACCGTTCACGTATTCACTTGCCTGGGGAAGGACGGCCGGATGGTGCTCCGTGGGATCGGCGTGTTGTGAGCGCCTGGCCGGAACTGCGCGAGGCACGGACGGTACGTGCCGGCCGGACCGCGGGCACTGTCGTCAGGTGCAGCCTGATGGACACGATGCTGGCCGACATCCCGGTCTCCGTCGTGTTCGTCTACGCGACCGCGCTGGACGAGAACCGCATGGCCGCCGGGCTGTCCAGCGCGCTGGACCAGCTGCCGGCCTTCGCGGGCCGGCTGCGGGAGACACCGGACTCGCTGGAGATCGTGTGCGACGACGCGGGTGTCCCGATGACGTCCTACGACCTCGACGGCACGGTGGCGGACGTGATCGGCAGGCTCGCGCTGCCCGGCTCGGACTACGTCGACCACATTCCCGCGCCTGCCACCCGTGCGGGTGAACTGCCGCTGCTGACGGTCCGCGTGACCAGGCTGTCCGACGGCGGCATGGTCCTGGGCTGCTCGTGGCACCACGCCGTCGGCGACATGCAGACCTTCATGCTGCTGATGCGGGCGTGGTCCGCGTACGCCGATGGCACCCCGGTACCGGACACGTACGTCGTCGCTGACATGGACGCGTTCCTCGAGAAGCGGCTGCCGGCCGAGGACTCCGGCCGGGCCGGCTTCCGGCTGCCGTCACCGGAGGATGCCGTCGAGCTGAACCGGGAGCTCGAGAACGCCGTGCGGGCCAACCGGATCGTGCAGGCCTACTTCAGCGACGACGAGGTCGGCCGCATCCGGGCCGAGGTCACCGCGGCGGCCGGCGAGCGGCTGTCCACCAACGACGTGCTGTGCGGGCACCTGGTGAGCACGATCCGGCGCCTCGACGACGACCCGGAGGGCCGCTGGCTGGCCATGCCGATCAACATCCGGCGTTACCTCGACATCGCGCCGGGCACGCTCGGCAACCTGGTGAACGAGGTCTTCCTGTCGTGCGCGCCCAAGAGCACGGCCGACCGGCTGGCCGTCGACATCCGTGCCGCCGTCAACGCGTACGGGCCGACGAGCCTCAACATCCGCACCAACCGGGCGCTGCTGGAGTCGGTCGGCCGCGCGCGGCTGCGCGAGTGCATCCCGATCGGGTTCGACCCGGCGCAGCGGACGTTCACCGTGACCAACTGGAGCCGCTTCGGCGTGTACGACGTGGTCTTCGACGGGCAGGCACCCACGTTCTTCAGCCCGGCGACCAACCTGGCGTTGCCGTGGGTCTCCTGGCTGGTGGAGGGTTTCCACAACACCGGGTACCTCTTCATGGTCGCCCTGCCGGCCAAGCTCGCCAACCGCCTGCGCGGTGCCGACGGCCGGGCCGCCCTGCACGCCTACCGCGACCCGGACGAGGAACTGCCTGAGCTCGTGCGGTCGATCAAGAAAATGGTCTGACGAGGACACAATCGCCGCAGATGGCCCGACCAGGGGCGGCGCGGTAGATCAGGCAGCAGGTGCGGCGACGGAACCGGCCGCTGGTCGTCGCGCCGGTACCGCGCAACGGCGGCCTGCTCATCAGCCCGCCCACGACGGCGTCCGCCCGCGCGCCGATCATGCCGGCCGCGCCGTGCAGTGCGGAAGCCACGTTCCCCCAGAGGATCTGCTCCGACACCCCGAACGGCCGCGTCGCCAGCCCGAGTGTCCTGATCGGACCGTCGAGCAACTGGTCGAGACTGGCTGCCGTGTCCGCCACGGAGAGCGGGAACGCGCCGCCGAGCAGCGGCTGCCACCACGTGTGGCGCAGGTCGAGGTCCGGCACCATGCCACCGGTCACCGCGGCGGCCAGTGCCGGTGAGACGAGCCGGGCCACCAGACCGAGGTGGGTCACCGAGGCGGCCACCCGCCGCTCGACGGCGTCGACGGGCCGGCCCGCGGCCAGGTGGGTGCGCACCGCGCGCACCCGGTCGGCCAGGACGGCCGGGTCGTCGACCAACTCCCGCATCGGCCGCCACGGCGGCCGTGGCCGGTCGCCTGCCGGGTGCGTCTCGATCGCGAAGAACGGCCCGAAGCTCACCCGCCGATCATGACCGATCCGACAAGCGCGAGCGCTGTCAACAGTCTGCAACTTGCCTCCTTGATCGGGCCACCGCTGACCTGCTCTGATCGCGTGGGTTCCCTGCCCTACCATGGGCCAGCCAGGATCGCCCCCATGGCGATGAACTACGGGCTTGGAAGGATCACGTGGACACCGACTTCGTGTACCTGTTCACCAAGACCACCAAGGCCCTGAAGATCGTCAAGGCGTCGCTCCTGCAGGAGCACGGTGTCTACGTCGGCCAGGACTTCGTGCTGCGGGCGCTGTGGGACGCGGAGGGGCTCACCCCCAAGGAGTTGGCGGCCAAGCTGGGCATCGCCGTGCCGACCGTGGCGAAGATGGCGCAGCGCATGGAGCACGCCGGCCTGGTGTCGCGCAAGCGCGACGAGCACGACGGCCGCCTCGTCCGCGTCTACCTGACCGACCGCGGCCGGGCCGTGCAGGACGAGATCACCAGGAAACTGGCCGAGTTCGAGAAGGCGGCCATCGCCGGGCTGTCGCCGTCAGACCTTGACGTGCTGGAACAGTCGCTGATGGTCGTGATGCGCAACATGCGTGAGCTGCTGCCGGGTCGGGTCCGGCAGCCGGAGGACCTGTCCTAGCCGATCGCGGGGGCCTGTGCCGGCCCCCGCGATCGGCGTTGGGACTACGGGAAACTGGGCAGGTAGACGTTGTTGGTTGTCGAGTTCACCGCCGCGCCGACCTGGTTGATCACGTGGCTGATCGTGCCGACGCCGCCCAATGACACTGTGAGTAGGTCATGGAACTGGACACCCGCGGTGTTCGGTGCCTCGAAGGCGTGATCGTTGATGATGGCGTTGTTGACGTTGAAGAAGCAGTAGCTGCCCACCCCCCACGCCTGGTGGCTGGTCACCGACGGCGCCACCTCGTAGGCGGCGTAGCCGTTCGTGCCACCGTTCATCCAGGCGGACTGGGTTGGCGGATCGTACGGATTCTCGTTCTGGAAGAAGTACGTCCGCCCGCCGTTGGCGTTCCACTGCACCTCCAGCTTCTGGTAGTGCTCGACGGCCAGCCCGTACCAGGTCGTGTTGGCGCCGTTGACGATCAGGCCGGTGTCCGCGGTGTTCGACGTCCACCCGACGCCGCTGCCGTGGTCGGCCCGCCACAGCCAGGTGTTGTCGCCGATCGTGTCGGGGCTGTTGACGACGAGGCTGTTGGTGGCTTTGTTGGCACCGTCGCCGCCGATGCGGAAGTGCAGGTCCGAGACGGCGTTCGGGTTGGCCGCGTTGTTGGCGCTGGCGCCCGCCGGGCCGATCTGGACCAGCGTGTTCGAGTTGGTCGGACCCGCGTCGATCAGCAGGTCGTCGACCTGCACACCGCCCACGTCGGCCGTGGAGATCGCGGTGATGCCGTTCTGCGGCTGGAGCGTGGCGAGGCCCATGCCCAGGACGATCGTGTTCGGGTGGGTCACGTTGAGCGTCTGGCTGAGCTGGTAGAAGCCCGGCGTGATGAGCAGGTTCAGGCCGTTGGCCAGCGCCGCGTTCATGGTCGCCGCCGTGTCGCCCGGCTGGGTGACGTAGAAGGTGTGCATCGGCAGTGACGTGCCGGGTGTCGGGCCGTTGGCCCACGAGATGCCCGTGGTGTTCTGCCTGAGCGACGGCACGAACACGTGGTACAGACCAGCCGAGTCGATGAAGACGTACGGCTTCTCGAGTTCGACGGGTGTCTGGTTGATCGTGGTGAACGACGGGTTCGGGAAGTGCTGTGCCGGCGCGTTCACGTCACCGACGAACACCATGTTCCACACGTTGCCCGCCCAGCTGCCCCACGTGTTGTTGCGGGACATCCACTGCTGCTGGGAACCGGACGTGACCTGCCCGCTGATCCGGGAGTCGGCCAGGAAGCCGCCGCTGGAGAAGCCGTCGCCGGTCGGGTCGAGCTTCAGGTTGCCTCGGATGTCGACGCGCCGCATCGACGCGCCCTGGGACACGCCCCAGGTGTCGGTGCCGCTGCTCGGCGTGATCGCCAGGTTGTCCACCCCACGCCAGAAGTTGACCAGCGCGTTGTTGCCTGACGCGTCCGCCGTGACACCGCCGTTGATGCTGACGTCGTCCGGGTTCTGGCCGAGGCCCTCGATCTCCGTGTTGTAGCCGACGTTCGCGGTGACGTTGTAGGTGCCCGGCTTGAACAGCAGCGCGTTGCGCTGGTTGCCGAACTGGTTGCCCGCCTGGGCGTTGAACACCGAGTCGAGCGTGCTCTGGATGCTGGCGGCCGACTGGGACGGGCTGAAGATCGTCACGTTTGGCCCGAAGTTCGGCGTGTCCGACGTGGGCGGCGGCGGGGGAATGGTCCCGGTCGTCGTCGTGGGCGGCGGCGCGGTCGTGGTGGTCGGCGGGGGCGAGCCGCTACCGGTGAACACGCCGAACTCGAACAACGAGTAGCCGAACTGGGTGCCCCGCGCGGTGCCGTTCATCCGGATGAACCGGCCGGAGCCGGACACGTTCAGCGTCTGGACACCGCCGGTGCCCGTGGTGGTCGAGAAGATCGTGGTCCACGTGGCGGCGTCCGGCGATGTCTGGATCTGGAACGCCGCGATTGGCAGGATAAGGATGCCTACGGGAATGTTGATGTAGAAAATCCAGTGCCAGGAATAATTGTCTGTGATCCAACCGCCAAGGGTGGGTCCGATCGACGGCGCCAACACCGCGACTAACCCGTACAGTGCAAATGCGAGACCGCGCTTGGAAGGCTCAAACGAGTCAGCCATGATGGCCTGGGCCATGGGCTGCAAACCCCCTCCTCCGACACCTTGAAACACCCGAAAGAGCAGCAGGAAGGCCAGAGTGGGGGCAATGCCGCACAAGAAGGAACTAACGGTGAAAATAACGATGCCGGGGGCAATGACGTGGGCGAACATCTCCACCTTCCCGCCCGCCTTGCCGAAAATATTCTTCCCCCTTTGATTGTCCATTTCGTCAACCGCTTTTGTGTATACTGATCCCACTCGAAACTAGCTTCGGCGGAGCGAAATTCGAGTGCTATCAATGGCAAGGTGGATTATTT
>CAVPCF010000195.1:0-5651 GCA_963702275.1 Candidatus Melainabacteria bacterium | reverse complement strand
GCGCTGCGCGAGTACATGCGCGACTACAACCACTGGAGCACGCTGGGCGTGCTCAACGAGCTGCTCCCGCGAGCCGAGAACCGCGTGACGCTGGCGCAGGAGAAGGACCGCAGGGGAACGCCGGTCGCCCACTTCTCCTACTCGCGCTGCGAGAACGACCGGGCGAACATGGAGTACTCGACCAGGATCATCACCTCGATCCTGCAGGCCGCCGGAGCGCAGGACATGCTCACCATCCAGCGCTACGCGCACCTGATCGGCGGGGCGCGGATGGGCAGCGCCCCCGAGAACAGCGTGGTCGACTTCGAGCAGCGCGTGTGGGAGGTGCCCAACCTGCTGATCGCCGACGGCAGCGTCTGCCCGACCCAGGGCGCGGCCAACCCGGCGCTCACGATCATGGCCCTCTCCTCCCGCCTGGCCGAGCGCCTGGCCGCCAAGCGGCTGCGGGCGCCCACCGCCACGAGCGCGGCTCCTCGCAGGAGGCGGGCCGCCCGCTCGCTGCTGGGCGCCTCAGGGAGAGGACGATGAGCGCCGAGCGGGCACCGGAGGTCGTCGTCGTGACCGGCGCCTCGGCAGGGGTGGGACGCGCGATCGCGCACGCCTTCGCCCGCCGAGGCGCGCATGTCGGCCTGCTCGCGCGTGGCCGGCGCGGGCCTCAAGGACGCCCGGCGCGAGGTCGAAGCCCTCGGCGGCAGCGGCCTCGCCGTGCCCACCGACGTCGCCGAGCACGAGCAGGTCGAGGCCGCGGCGAAGGCCGTTGAAGCGCGATTCGGAGCGATCGACGTGTGGGTCAACGACGCGATGTCCACCGTCTTCGCCCGCTTCTCGACACCGAGCCCGAGGAGTTCAAGCGCGCCACGGAGGTGACCTACCTCGGCGCGGTCTACGGCACGATGGCCGCCCTGTGCGAATGTGCGCCCGCGACCGGGGCGTCGTCGTCCAGGTCGGCTCGGCACTCTCCTACCGCGCGATCCCGCTCCAGTCCGCCTACTGCGGGGCGAAGTTCGCGATGCGGGGCTTCACCGACTCGGTTCGCACCGAGCTCATGCACGATCACTCGAGGGTCTGGATCACGATGGTGCAGCTGCCCGGCGGTCAACACGCCGCAGTTCGACTGGTGCCGTACAAGCTCCCCGACACCCCCAGCCGGTGGCGCCGATCTACCAGCCCGAGGTCCCCGCGGAGGCCGTCTACTGGGCTGCGCACCACCGCCGCCGGGAGCTCATCGTCGGCTACGAGCGCACTCAAGCGATCGTCGGCAACATGCTCTCACCCGCGTTCGCCGACTGGTACCTCGCGCGCACGGGTTCGCTCGGCCAGCAGATCCAGGGCATGCCGGTCGGTGGGCGAGCGGCCCGGACAACCTCTTCGAGCCGCTCCCGGATCTGGCCGCCACGCACGGCGGCTTCGACGAGCTCCCGCTCGGGGGCATCCCGAGCTCTGGGCGGCGACGCACCGTCCGCTGCTCGGCCGCTGGCGGGTCGCGCCGCCGCGTCGCGGCGGGCGGGCCGAGGCCGCCGGTGAGCCGCGCCGGCGCGCGCGCGGCGGAGCTCGCCGGAGGGGCCCTACGTCCTGCGCGAGTACGCGCTCCTCGCAGACGGCGAGCGAGGGATCCTGGTCGGGCCCCACGGCGAGCTCGCCTGGATGTGCTTTCCCGGCTGGGACAGCGAGGCCGTGTTCTTCTCGCTGATCGGAGGGAACGGCTCCTATGCGGTCACGCCGGGTGATCACTTCGTCTGGCGCGCTACTACGAGCCGGGCAGGCTCATCTGGCGCAGCCGCTGGGTCACCGCGGACGCGACCATCGAGTGTCGAGAAGCGCTCGCGCTCCCCGCCCGCGGCGACCGCGCGGTCGTCCTGCGGCGGCTCTGGCACTCAAGGGCACGGCCCGCGACGAGCTCGTCGAACAGGTAGCTCCCGTCCGAACCGGTGGCCCGCGTGCCGACCACGTCGCCCGCCCCGTCGGCCAGCGTCGCGACCGCCGCGGCGACCGGCGTGCCGGAGCCGGCCACTGTCACCAGGCCGGCCAGGCTGCTCGTCCCGGTGAGCACGACATCGACCGCGACCGGACCGTCACCGACCGAGACGACCGTCGCCTGTGGCTGGTGCGCGCCTGCCGACGCGATCAGCACGTACGAGCCGGTTTCCGGCGCCGGCAGGTGGTACTCGCCGTCCGAACCGGACACGTTGCGGCCGATCTGCCGGCCGGCCGAGTCGATCAGGGTCAGCGCGGCGCCGGTGATCCCGGTGCCGTCGGAGCGGCGCACCCGGCCGTGCACCGCGCCGCCGATGTGGTCGGACAGCGGCACGAAGTCCTCCGCTCCCATCAAGGTCGCTCCCGCGCCGTTGGTCTGGTGGCCGTTGCGGTCCGGTTCGAACGGTGCGCCGAGTTCGGCGGCGTCCGGCACCGGAGCACCAGGGCCTGCGTCTTCGGCCATTCTGGCCTGAATGCCCGACTGGGTGCGCAGCGGCAGTTCCTTCATGAACAACACGAGCACGAAGGCGACCGCGACCACGGCCGCCGCGGTGAGGAACACCGGGTGCATCGAGTCGCTGAAGCCGACCAGGAACGGCCTGGCCAGCCGGGGATCCAGGTGCTGGATGAACGACGAGTCCTGCAGCGCCGCATTGGCGGCGCCACCGGTGCCGCCGCCATGGCTGATGAGGTTCAGCACCGGCGCGTTGTTCGGGTTGTTGGTGACGGCCGGATCCTGGAGCGCGGACTGGAACTGTGGCGTCCGGGAGATGGTCGCGAACGCGGACGCGATCTTGTTGCCGACCGTGCTGAACAGAATGGACAGGAACACGGCGGTGCCCAGCGTGCCACCCATCTGCCGGAAGAAGGTGGCCGACGACGTCGCCACGCCCATGTCCCGCGCCGGCACCGCGTTCTGCACGGCGATGACCAGCGTCTGCATGCAGCCACCGAGTCCGAGCCCGAAGATGAACATCCAGATGTCGGTGCGCCACAGTGGAGTGTCCGCGTTGATCGTGTTCAGCAGCACAAGGGCAACGGTCATCAGCAGCGTGCCGACGACCGGGAAGATCTTGTACCGGCCGGTCCTCGCGGTGAGCTGGCCGGACAGGACCGACGCCAGCATGATGCCCAGCACCAGCGGCAGCAGCAACAGCCCGGCCTTGGTCGGCGACGCGCCCTTCACGATCTGCAGGTACAGCGGGATCACCGAGAGGCCGCCGAACATGCCCATACCGATGATCAGGTTGGCGCTGGAGGAGATGCTGAAGACGCCGTTGCGGAACAGCCGCAGCGGGATCAGCGCGTCGTCGCCCATCAGGCGTTCGGTGAGCAGGAACAGCAGCAGGCCGGCCGCGCCGACGCCGTAGCAGACCCACGCCCGCAGTGAGGACCAGCCCCAGGACTGGCCCTGTTCGGCGATGATCAGCAGCGGCACCAGGCCGATCGTGATCGTGATGGCGCCCCACCAGTCCAGCCGGTGGTCGCGGCGGGTGTGCGGGATGTGCAGCACCTTGGTCACCACGACCAGCGCGGCAAGGCCGATCGGGACGTTCACCAGGAACACCCAGCGCCAGCCCGCGATGTGCAGGATCTGCGACTGGCCTGCCAGGAACCCGCCGACGACCGGGCCGAGCACACTGCTGGTGCCGAACACGGCCAGGAAGTAGCCCTGGTAGCGGGCGCGTTCGCGGGGCGGCACGATGTCGCCGATGATCGCCAGCGCGAGCGACATCAGACCGCCAGCGCCGAGGCCCTGGACCGCGCGGAACCCGGCCAGCATGTACATCGACGTGGCGAACGTCGACGCCGCGGAGCCGACAAGGAAGATGCTGATCGCGGCGATGAAGAACGGCTTGCGGCCGTAGATGTCGGAGACCTTGCCGTACAGGGGCGTCGAGATCGTCGCGGTGATCAGGTAGGCGGTGGTCGCCCATGCCTGCAGGTCGAGGCCGTGCAGGTCGTCGGCGATGGTGCGGATCGCGGTGCTGACGATCGTCTGGTCCAGCGCCGCAAGGAACATGCCCAGCATCAGGCCGCTGAACACCAGCAGGATCTGCCGATGTGTGAGCGAGCCGTCTCCGGGCGCCGTCGCACCCGGTGCGCCGTTCCGTGCGGCTGTCCGCTGCGCCTCGGTGGCGGTCATCGCCCCGCCTTTCCAACAGGTCACTTCTCCAACAGGTCACTGCCAGGTAGTTGGCCTATGCAACCATGCGCCCCGAAGCACCGGTGCGGCAACCCGAACGACTGTCATCCAAGCCGGTGAACCCCGGCCGGGGTCACTACGTCAACTCCGGAAAGTCCTCTTCCCGGAACTCGCCCGCCACCGAAGCGGCTGGATCGGCGTGCACGGCCGACTCCCGACCCCGCAACTCGACCCGCCGAATCTTCCCCGAAATGGTCTTGGGCAGGTCGGCGAACTCCAACCGGCGAATCCGCTTGTACGGAGCCAGATTCGACCGAGCGAACCGGAAAATGGCCAACGCGGTGTCCCGGTCCGGCGAACAGTCGGCGGCCAGCACGACATAAGCCTTGGGCACGGCGAGCCGCAGCGGATCGGGCGACGGCACGACGGCGGCCTCGGCCACCATGTCGTGCTCCAGCAGCACACTCTCCAACTCGAACGGCGAGATCCGGTAGTCGCTGGCCTTGAACACGTCGTCGGACCGGCCGACATAGGTGATGTAGCCGTCCGAATCCCGAGAACCGACATCCCCGGTGTGATAAAAGCCGTCCCGCATGGCCTCGGAGGTCCGTTCGTCATCGTCTCGATAACCGACCATCAGTCCGGTCGGCCGCGAACGCAGATCAAGACAGATCTCACCTTCGTCACCGACCGCACCGGACACCGGATCGACCATGGCCACCGAAAAACCGGGCACCGGACGCCCCATCGACCCGGGCTTGACGACCTGACCAGGCGTGTTGGCGATCTGCACTGTCGTCTCGGTCTGCCCGAAGCCGTCCCGGATGGTCACCCCCCAAGCCCGGCGAACCTGCTCGATGATCTCCGGATTCAACGGCTCGCCCGCCCCGACCACCTCGCGGGGAGGCGTCCGCAACGCGGTGAGATCGGCCTGGATGAGCATCCGCCACACGGTGGGCGGCGCACAGAAACTGGTGATGCCACAACGTTCCATCGTGGCCAGCAGCGCGGGCGCGGAGAACCGCTGGTAGTTGTACAGGAACACACAGGCCTGCGCGTTCCACGGCGCGAACACATTGCTCCAGGCGTGCTTGGCCCACCCCGGCGATGAGATGTTCAGGTGCACGTCACCGGGCCGCAGGCCGATCCAGTACATGGTCGACAGGTGGCCGACCGGATAGGACACGTTGGTGTGCTCGACCAGCTTGGGCTTGGCCGTGGTGCCACTGGTGAAGTACAGCAGCAAGGTGTCGGTGGCGAGGGTGACGCCGTCCGGCGCGAACACGACGGGCTCGTCATAGGCGGCGCCATAGGACTGCCAGCCGGGCACCGGCGAACCGACCGCGATCCGGGTGTAGTCCCCGGCGACGGACGCGAACTTGGGCGCGTCATCGGCGCGCGCCACCACGTGCCGGGCATTGCCGCGCGCCACCCGGTCGACCAGGTCCGCGGGCTGGAGCAGGGTACTGGCCGGAATGACGACCGCGCCCAGCTTCATCGCGGCCAGGATCGTCTCCCACAACTCGACCTG
>CAVPCF010000194.1:0-5586 GCA_963702275.1 Candidatus Melainabacteria bacterium | reverse complement strand
CCGAGATCACGGATGGCCTGCGGGTCCGGGCCGATCCAGACGAGGCCCGCGTCGATCACGGCCTGTGCGAACTCCGCGTTCTCGGACAGGAAGCCGTAGCCGGGGTGCACGGAGTCGGCCCCGGCCCGCTTCGCCACGTCGAGCAGCTTGTCCACGGCGAGATAGGTGTCTCCGGGCGTCGCGCCGTCCAGCGCGAAGGCCTCGTCGGCCTGCCGCACGAACGGCGCGTCGCGGTCCGGATCCGCGTAGACGGCGACGCTGGCCAGGCCCGCGTCCCGGCAGGCGCGGATCACCCGGACGGCGATCTCACCACGGTTCGCGACCAGCACCTTGCGCAGCGACACCCGCTGTCCGACAACGGTCGGCTCTGGCACGCCTACCTCCTAGCTGACCGACATCGAATGTGCCCGGAAGTTTACGGACCGGAGCTCAAGGCCGGGCCGAGAGCAACCTCACGCGCTCCCGGCCGTCTCTTTCATGCAGGGTACGGGCGTCACGGGTCGGCGCCCCGCTCGGCGGAGGGGAGAGGTGGGCTCGTGTCCCGCGGCGGTTCCAGAACACTCGTCGTCACGCTCGCGGTGACCGGAGTGATACTGGTGGCGGCCCTGGCCGGTGCGGTGCTGCTGCGGCCGCGACCGGCAGCCGACCACACGGCGACGGGCCACAGCCCCGGCGTCACCCAGGCCGACCTGCGGGAACAGTGCGGCAACGGTCCGTGCCAGCTGCTGTCCACCGCAGCGGCGGGCGACAGCACGGTGCAACTGCTCGCCGACAACCTCGCCCCGTCCGGCGACCAGACGCAGAGCGGCCGGGTGGAGTTCCGCGGCGCCACCGGCACCGCCGTGTTCGAAACCAACATCAGCCAGGACGAGGCCGTTCTCACCCACAGTTCGCTGTCGTGCCTGTCCAGTCCGGTGCCGGCGTGCATCGTGTTCGGCGAGTATTCGCAGAACAACGAGAAGGCGGGCGCGCTCGGCGAGGTGTTCGTCGAGCGCGGCGGCTACTGGGCGCGGCCCAGCTCCGGCCTCTTCTACTCCAGCGCGGGCTACTTCACGTTGTGGGAGGCCGACGGGGACACCGCGCCGCAGGTGATCACCGTGCAGAACGACTGCTCGACCGGCAAATGTGCCAATCCGTTGGTGTATGTGCAGCTGTTCTCGCTCGGCACGGACAGCCCGAAGAGCTGCACCAAGCCGGTCAGCGCGATCAGCCTGCTGCCCGGCCACGGCACGATCCTGCCGCCCGCCGCCGACCTGCGGGCCTGCCCGCAGTCAGCTGGCTGACCCGTCGGTGCGCCACAGGTCGACGACGCTGACGCCGACCTCGGCGAGAAGTTGCCTGGTCAGCGGCAGGCTGATGCCGATAACGCTGGACGGGTCGCCGTCCACTCCCTCGACGAACCAGCCGCCAAGCCCGTCAAGGGTGAACGCGCCTGCCACCGCGAGCGGTTCGCCGGTGGCCAGGTAGGCGGCCAGTTCCCGGTCGCTGGGCCGGCCGAACCGCACCGTCGTGGTCCGTACCCCGGTCGCGCTCGCGGTGACCCGGCCGTCGGCCAGCAGTAGCACGGCGTGCCCGGTCAGCAGGTCGCCCCGCCCGCCGGCCATCGCCGACCACCGTGCCCGCGCCAACTCGACCGAACCCGGCTTGCCGACGACCTGCGGGCCGTCCGGTCCGGTCATCGACAACATCGAGTCGCAGCCGACCACCACGGCGTCCGGGTGCTCCCGTGCCACCTCCGCTACGACGGCGGCAGCCTTGGCCGTTGCCAGTGCGGCAACCAGGTCCGCCGGGCTCGGCTCGGTCAGCCCGGCCGCGACCGCGTCCTCGTCCACACCGGACACCCGGACGAGTGGTTCGACACCGGCCGCCCGCAACACGGACAGCCGGGCGGGGGACGCGGAGGCGAGGACGAGGCGCACGGCCCGCAGGTTAGGTCAGACGGATTCGGGCACCGACTCCGGTGCCTGGCTCGGCCGGCCGTATGCGGGTTTGGCCTGGCGGTGCGCGATCGCGACGCAGGCCAGCGCGCCGAGGACCAGCACCGCCGCCGGCAGGATGAGGGTGGTCCGGGCGGCGTCGGTGAAGCCGTGCTGGAACGTGGTCGTACCCAGCGCGCAGATTTGGCGGGCCGCAGTGCAGCCACTGGCACCGCCCGCGCTGGTGGTGACCTTCGTCATGCTGTCGACGAACTGCGACCGAACCCCGGCCGGCAACTGCGTCGCCGACGCAACGGCCGCCGCGTGCATGGACACGGTCAACCTGGCCTGCAACAACACGCCGATGGCCGCGCTGCCGAGCACGCCGCCAACCTGCCGTGTGGTGTTGAACACCCCCGAAGCCGCGCCCATCATCGGCGGGTCGACCGCGGTGACGGCCAGGTTCGCCAACGGCGAGAACACGCAGCCGATACCGAGCCCCGCCAACGCGAGCGCCGGCACGAACCGCCACGGACTGGCGCCGACCTCCGCGATCGCCGCCAGCCATGCCACGCCACCGGCCAGCGTGGCGAACCCGAACATCGCCACGTACTTGCCCGGCATCCGGTCGGACAGCTTGCCCGCGAACGGCGCCACGACCCCCGACACGAGCGACATCGGCAACGTGACCAACCCGGACTGCAACGGACTCAGCCCGAGCACAGATTGCATGTAGATCACGATCGGCAGAAACATCCCGGTAAGCGCGAACCCAATGCAGACATTGGCCACATTGGCCGCCGAAAACGTGCGTCGGCCGAACAACATCAATGGCAACAACGGCTCGTCCCGGTTGACCCGCTGCCAGACCACGAACGCGACAAGGAGCAGGACACCAACCCCGATGATCTCCGGAATGTCGACTGCACCCCAGACCCGGCCCCAGTCGTACTGTTGCCCGTTCTGCACCCCGAACACGATCGCCAACAGCCCGACGCTGAACAGAACGGTCCCGAGCACATCGAACTTGTGACGATTGCGCGGCTGCGCACCCGGCACCAGCACGACGGCCAGCACGAGGCCGATCACACCGATCGGCACGTTCACCATGAAGATCCACTGCCAGCCGAAGTTGTCCACCAGCAAGCCGCCCAACAGCGGCCCGGTGATCGTGGCGACACCGGCCACCGCCCCCCACATGCCCATCGGCGCACCGCGCTTGGCCGGCGGAAACAGCGTGGCGATGAAGGCCATGGTCTGCGGACCCATGCAGGCCGCACCGAGCCCCTGCACCGCACGCGCCGTGATCAGTAGATCGGGCGTACCGGACAGCGCGCACCAAAGGGAGGCGGCAGTGAACACGGCAAGACCGACCAGAAACATCGGCTTACGGCCAAGCCGGTCGCCAAGGCGCGCGGTAAGCAAAAGCGGAACCGCGTAGGTAAGCAGGTAGACGCTGTTGACCCAGACAATTTGATTCAAAGTGGCGTGCAGTCCGCTACGCAACATGGCCGGAATAGCAACGTTGACGATCGTGGTATCCAACATGATCATGAAGAACCCAATGGACAGCGCGCCCATCGCGGCCCACGGATTGACCGGCCGTCTAGTCATCCGACGTTCTCCTGATTCCCCTTGTCCACCACGGTGAGCCGAAGTGGCTGTGTTGTTTCGTGTGGCTTTTCGCGCGGCCAGGTGACCCGCCCCGCTGCGATCCGGTCGATCAGTTCGCGGGTGAACTCCAGTTCGGTCTCCCGCTGCCGCCGCCGAAGTTCGACATCGGCCCAGTACAGGGGGTGCACATCGGACTCCGCCAGCCGCTTCTCCACCACGTGGTCGGCGGCCAGTTGAGCCTCAAGAGCAATGGTGCGGCGGCGAAGCTGAACCAGCGCGTCCTCGCGTTGGAGTTCGTGCACCATGCCGACAGCCACCGGATACTGCGGATATTCGGTGGCAGGCTCGGCGACCATGGCCCGCAACCGCTCGGCAAAAGCGTCCTGCCCGGCCTCGGTCATCCGATAGGTGGTCCGCTCCGGCCGCCGCCCCGCCCGACTGGTCTCGACAACCTCGATGAGTCCGTCCCGCGCCAACCGCTCAATGGTGTGGTAGAGCGACCCCGGCGTCACCTTGATCATCCGCCAGACCTCACGCTCCCGCATGACCTGCTGAATCTCATACGGATGACGCGGACACTCGTGCAAACACTCAAGGACGGCGAGCGCCATCGCAGTCAGTGTGCCCCTACTCACACTCCGCATCGATCACTCCCATCAGATCGTTCCGCCGCCGTATATTCCAGCCGGAATATACGGCATGGGCGGCAGAGGCGGAACGGCTACTGCACTCGGTGCGCCCCAGACCAGCCGCGAGCCACCGGACGAACAAAACAGGCTCCCAACCGAGGCAGACCTCGCCGAGCGAACGGAACAGAACCCGCCGGACGAACAAGATCGGGTTCCCAACTGAGGCGCCGCAACCACGACCGAACGGGACCCGCCGGACGAACAGGAGCAGGTTCCCAACTGAGGCGCCGGCAACGACCCATCGAACGGGACCCGCCGGACGAACAAGAGCAGACTCCCAACCGAGGCGCCTCTTTGAGTCTCCGACGGAAATTGCCTAAACCACGCGGCATTCCGCTGTTTACCCAGTCCTTCTGCATCACCCCGATACGGGCCATCTTTTAAAGCGGTTGTTGGGGGTTTGTCAAGGTACTCTTTCCAGCCTTGACAAACCCCCAACAACCGTCACCACAATAGAGTATCGGGGTGATGCAGAAGCCCAAAGCATGAGGACCAGCCAATCAGCGAAGAGCCAGCGACCACCGCGTCGAAGCAAGCGATGGCCGGTCCAACACGACAAACCCCAGATCAGCCGGGCAAACCAGAAGCCCGCCAAGCACCAGGACCAACAGGCAAAGCCCGGCGGACCAGGGCCGCCCGGTCGGCCCACCGCGACCGACCCACCGTACAGACATATTCTAGTGTGGTGGAAGAAATCTTGTCGAAAGTGACATCTACAATTCAGTCTGAAGGAGATGAAGAAGCAATTGACTCTACTAAATCTGATGATCCTGAGTCGGGTTGGTGGGACATTGTTTCTCGTCTAGAGAAATGCAGCGCTTGATTCTGTTTTAGAACGGCCATGAGGCAGTCGTCAAGCTGCTGCTGGAGAAGGGGGCGGACGTGGTGGCAAAGGATGATAGTGGATGGACGGCGCTGCTCGAGGCGGCCCAGAACGGCCACGAGGCGGTGGTCAAGCTGCTGCTTGAGAAGGGAGCTGATGTGACAGTTGCGAGCGATAACGGATGGACGCCATTGAACTCAGCATCAGATAGCGGCCACATTGAAGTGGCCAAGTTGCTTCTTGAGAAAGGGGCCAATGTGGCAGTTGCAAACAATAATGGATGGACGCCATTGAACTTGGCATCGAATAACGGCCACATTGAAGTGGCCAAGTTGCTTCTTGAGAAGGGAGCTAATGTGGCAGTTGCGAGCGATAACGGATGGACGCCATTGAACTCGGCATCGGATAGCGGCCACATTGAAGTGGCCAAGTTGCTTCTTGAGAAAGGGGCCGATATGACAGTTACGAACAATGCTGGATGGACACCATTGCACTCAGCATCGAATAACGGCCACATTGAAGTGGCCAAGTTGCTTCTTGAGAA
>CAVPCF010000193.1:0-16376 GCA_963702275.1 Candidatus Melainabacteria bacterium | reverse complement strand
AGGTCATGAAACCGGCCAAATCATCGGCGACCGAACCATAGAGTTCAGCGATCACGAGGCGGTCGCCTCGGCTCTGGGAGAACTCGCCGCATGAGTGCGCCGCCGCTGTGGACGATCGATGCGATGGCGGCGGCGATGGGCGCTGAACGGCAAGGCGCGCTGCCGCAATCGGTATCCGGGATTTCGATCGACAGTCGCACGGTTGCGGCCGGCGAAGCGTTCTTCGCCATCGCCGACCGTCGCGACGGACACGACTTTGTCGCGCCCGCGCTGACGGCGCAGGCCGGGCTTGCCGTCGTTGCGGCCGAGCGGCGTGAGCAATTTGCCAAAGACGCGGCGGCAGTTCGTCGGCTGCGGCGAGGTGTCCGGTCACGCCGGGCTCGTCGTCGCGGAGTGCGGCGATCAACGCGGCGACGCCGTGTAGCAGCAGGAGCATTGGGCCGCTTTCGCGCAGGCCGTGGAATGCCATGTCCAGACCGCGCGCGTCGACCACGGCGGACAGTTCCGTGATGGCCTTGTCCCAGCGGCCGGTCCAGTAGTGCTGGACGGCGGTCGGGACGGGGAGGCCTGCGGGCAGCCGATGGCGTCGCACGAGTTCGTCGGCGACCAGCAGCGTGTCGTCCGCTTCGGCCAGCCTGTCCAGGTTCTGCAGGCTGAACACCCGGTTGTCCAGCAGGCTCAGATGGACGTGGGCCAACTGCGGGTCGAGCGCCCATGTGGTGTCCAACAGCAGGATCGCCTCGTCCACGAATCGGAGGCCTTCCGCGTGATCGCGGTCGATCGACCGGAACAGCCACAGGTTCTGCAACGTGTACGCCTCGGCGAACACGTCGCCTGCCTGCTCGGCCTCCTGGATCGCCGTCCGCGCGGTGGCTTCCGCCGCCTCGCGCTCGCCGAGCCCGATGCCCTCGCGTGCCACCAGCAGCGCTCGGCACCGCGCGCGCCAGGTCGGCGAGACGGCGGCCGACGACACGGCCTCGCGCAGCGTGCTCACGGCCTGCTGTTCCCTGCCGCGTCGATAGAACACGGTGCCGAGAATCCAGCGCATCTCGCCGGCAAGATCGGGATCGCTGGTCATCGCCATGACCGAGCGGACTTCGTCTTCCGGTAACTCGCCCAACCAGTATCTGATCCGGGCGAGGCTCGCCGTCAGCGCCTCGAGCCGGGGATCGGTCGGGTCGCAGCCGGCGATCACCTGGCGGATCAGTTCGAGGCCGATGTCCGGCGCCCGGTTGGCGACGAGTTCGCCGTTGACCAGCACCCAGCCGATCGTCCACGGGTCGACCGTGGGCGGCACCGCGGCGAGCTGTCGGGCGACGACGTCGATCGGCGCCCCCGCGCCGTCCAGACGCTCGGCCGCCTGCCGGTGCAGCGTGACCCGCACGGCGTGGGTCATTCCCTCGTACAGGGCCTGCCGCACCAACGGATGGCGGAACGCCATGCGGTCACCGTCGGCGATGAGCGCACCGGCGGTGGTCGCCTCGTCGATCGCGGGCAGCAGTTCGCTCGGCCGCCGGGCCAGGATGACCGAGAGTGCGTCGATCCGGAAGTCGGTACCCAGCAGCGTCGCGCGGCGCAGCACGTCGACCGTTGTGGCGGACAGGAACCCGAGTCGGTGGGTCAGGGCGGAGGCCAGCGACGCGGGCGCCGCGACATCGGTCGACGCGGGCGTGTCGGCGGTACCCGACGCGATCCGCACCACCTGGTCGCGCACCAGCGCATCCGTCAGTTCCTGGACGTACAACGGGTTGCCGCCCGCCCGGCCGGCCAACCGCCGCAGGCCGGGACCTGGGGTGGCGCCGACGATGCCGTGCAGAAGCTCGTCCACCTCCGGCTGGGCCAGCCCGCCAAGGCGCAGGGTGGCACCGCCCTGTTGGACCACGGTGTCCCGCAGGCGGTCGAGCGCGGCCGTTCGCGGGATCGGGCGGCAGGTGCCCACCAACAGCAGCGGCAACCGACTTGTCGCGCGGGCCAGCCGGTTCCACACCAGCAGGCTGGCCTCGTCGGCCCACTGGAGATCGTCGACGACCAGGGCCAGCGCGCTGTCCGCGCACAGCTCCCGGACGAGGTCAACCAGACCGTCCACCACGGCGAGCGTGTTGGTGCCGCCGCCGAGCAGGTCGGGGCGCATGGACCCGCGCCGGGCCAGGTCGGCGGTACGCGCGCGGCGCGGGTCGGGTGATTCCGGGTCGACGCCGAGACACTCCAGCATGACGCGCAGCGGGAACCGTTGGGCCAGCTCGTCTCCTGATCCCCAGCAGACCTGGACCTGTCCATTGTCGACGTCGGCCAGCCCGGTGGTCAGCAACTCGGACTTGCCGATGCCCGGCTCGCCCTCGATCCACACGGCAAGGCCGTTGCCGTCGACGAGCGACGACATCGCGTCGCGCAGGCAGGTGAGCTCGGACCGCCGGTTGACGAACGCGTTGGCGCGGGTCCTCGGCCGGATGGCCGACCGGACAGGCACCGGTTCGCTCTCGGGCGCCGCCAGCGCGGGGTCGTTGGCCAGGATCTGTTGGTGGATCTCGGCCAGCCGGGTGCCGGGCTGGGTGCCGAGTTCGGCCGCGAGGGTCTGTCGCGCGTGCCGGAACTGGTCAAGGGCGTCGGCCTGCCGGCCGCTCCGGTACAGCGCGATCATGAACAGGCCGCGCACCCCCTCGTCGAGCGGGTTCTTGGCGACCAGCGTGGCCAGTTCCGGGACGAGTTCGATGTGCCGGCCGCGGCGCAAGCCCGCCGCGGCACGGGTTTCCAGCAGGCTCAGTCGGGCGGCCACGAGTCGATCCCGGCAGGCGGCCGCGAACGGGCCGGGTAATCCGGTCAGCGGCTCGCCGTGCCACAACGCGAGAGCACGATCCGCGAGTTCGATCGCGTCGTCGGCCACGTCCTTGGCGAGCGCTTCGTCGGCCGCCGCGCGCAGTGTGTCGAAACGGGCCGCGTCGAGCGCTTCCTCGGCCAGGTGCAGCCGGTATCCGGTGCCCTCTGACGCCAGCGTGGTGGCCGCGGTGCGCCGGGACCGGTCCGGCTCCAGTGCCCGACGCAGGCCGGACACGTAGGTGTAGACGCTGCCGTCGACCGTGTTCGGGGCGTCATGGCCCCACACCGCGTTGATCAACTCGTCCCGGCCGACCACACCGTCGCGACGCAGGGCCAGCACGGCGAACAGGGCGCGTTGCCGGGTTGGCCCCAGCCGGATCTCGGTGTCGCCGCTCCAGGCTCGGATCGGTCCGAGAACCTGCACCCGCAGCGTGTCCCGCGGTCCGGCCACCGCGCTCCTTCCGCACCGTTGCCAGCGATCCGGTTCAGTCTGCCATGCCCCGGCCGGTGCCTGGCACCGTATGCTGTCGGCCGGACACGGAGGGCGCCAGCATTCCCGCGAACTCGGCCCGCGAACTCGCGCCGAATTTCTGCATGATCCGCGACAGGTGCAGTTGCACCGTGCGACGAGGCAGTCCCAGCTCGGTCCCGATGTCCAGGTTCGTCCTCCCGGCGGCCACCAGTTCGGCGATCAGCCGTTCGACCCCGGACAGGGACCCCCAACCGGCGACCACGGGTAGTTGGCCGACGGTGATCACCTGCGCACGGTCGTACCGGCGCAACCGGGCCTCGATCCGGCCGATGTCGAACACCGCGCCGAGGTCGGCGAAGATCCGCATGGCGTCGTCGAGTGCGTGCTGCGCCCGTTCGGTCTCGTAGCGTCGCGCCAGGAGCACCGCGGCGTCCGCGAGGGTCGTCGCCATTTCGATCCGCCGGTCGACCCGGCCGTAGTGGTCGGCGGTGGCCAGCAGCGGCTCCGGATCGCCGTCGACGAGTGCCTGACAGCGGGCCAGCGCGGCGTGCGCGCGGGCCGGTGCGGTTTCCCGGGTCGCCTCCTGTCGGCAGAAGGCCAGCGCGGCATGTGCCCGCTCATGGTCGCCGACGTCCAGCGCGAGCCGGATCAGGTCCGGCAACCACTGGTGCCGCAGGGTCATCCGCCCGTAGTTCGGGTCGAGCAACGGGTCCATGGCGTGCAGTTCGGCGTGGTCGTCCATTCGTTGCCCGGCGTCGATCGCACCGGCGACGACCAGGAAATCGCTGTTCTCCTGTGCGCCCGGACCGGTCAGCGGATAGTCGTCCGCCGTGTCGAGGTGGGACCGCAACGCGTCGCGGTCGCCTCGGTGCGCCGCGATGCGGGCCGCGACGCCGTGGTGCAACAGCGGTGCCTGGGTCCGCAGGTCGAAGTACTCCGCTTCCGGTCCGTCCTGGGGGACCTGGCCGAGTTCGGCGAGCGCGTCGTCCCAGCGGCCGAGCCAGTAGTAGTGCACGGCGGTCGCGACGTGGTGCCGTCCGACCGGGCGACGAAGGCGGGTGGCGAGCACCCGCATCCTGGCGAGGTTCTCGGATGCCTCGGCGAGCCGGTCCAGGTTCTGCAGCGTGAACGTGCGGTTGTCCAGCAGGTCGAGTTGCGACTCGGCAAGACCTGCGGCAGCTGCGAGTGCCCTGTCGACGTGTGCCAGTGCGGCCGTGTGGTCGCGGTGAACGGTCGCGGCGTACCAGAGTTCCTGCAGTGCGTCCGCGGTCGCGGTCGGGTCCGCGACGCTCGTCGCCGTGTCGAGCGCTGTCATCGCGGTGCGTTCCGCGACGTCGAGATCGTCCAGTCCGGTGCGTTCGAACCGGGCCCGCAGCGCCTGGTACCTGGCCTGCCAGACGTCGGACACCGACGGGTCCCGCTCGGCCCGCCGCAGGTCCGCGATGGCCGCGGCCACGTCCCCGCCCTGATAGGTGAGGCGTGCCAACAACAACCGCATCTCCGCGGCGCGCTCGACGTCGCGGGTCGTGGCGAGCACGGCGCGGGCTTCCGCGTCCGGGTGGCGGCCGAGCCGGAACAGCAACCGCACGCGCCGCACCGCGATCGCGTCCCGGTCGTCGTCGCCGATCGCCTCGCTGGCCGCGGCCTGCGCCAGCAGGTCCACCGCGGTCGCCGGGTCCCGGCCGGCGACCGCGGCGACGTTGTCGAGCAGCCACCGGACGCTCCACGCGTCGTACGTCCCTGCTGCCAGCAACTGCACTGCGACGCGGTCGGCGGGTACACCCGCCGCGGCCAACGCCTCGGCAGCCTCCCGGTGCAGTGCCGTCCGCACGGCCAGCGATCGCTGCTCGTACAGGGTCCTGCGGACCGCGGGATCGCGGAACGCGAGTCGACCCGCGGTGTCCACCAGCACGCGGGCCGCCGTGGCCTCGTCGATGGCGCCGACGAGGTCGGTCGGCACGACGTGCATGACGACGGCCACGTCACCGAGGTCGAACTCGGTGCCGAGCAACGCCGCCCAGTGCAGCATGTCCTTCGTCGCCACCGACAGCACGTCGAGGCGCCGGAGCACGACGGTGGTCAGCGCGGCCCACCGGTCGAACGACGAATCGGGGTCGAGGTCGACGACGCCGGCACCGCGACGCAGCGCGTCCGCCCGGACCAAACTGTCGAGCAGCGCGCGGATGGCGGCGGGGTTGCCAGCGGCGGCACCGAGCAACTCGCTGAGCGCCGGTCCGGGCGGGGCGGCCAAGCTCCGCGCGGCGAACTCGACGGTCTCCCCGGAGCCCAACGGGCCGAGGTTCAGTATCCGCCCGCCTGCCGCGCTGACCGCGTTGCGCGGCTGCTCGAGTTCGGCGGCGCGTGGGACGGTCCGGCACGCGCCGATGAGCACGAACGGGAGTTGCCGGGTGCGGCGGGCCGCGCGGGACCAGGCAAGCAGGCCCGCGTCGTCGGCCCACTGCATGTCGTCGACCACCACGACCAGCGGGGATTGGGCGCTGGTCCGCGCGATGAACTGCAACATGCGATCGACGGTGGCGGTCGTCGGGTCGATCGAGTCTGCACTGAGCGCGAGGGACCGGACCAGTTCGTCGCCCGCCTTCCACAGCACCCGGTATCCGGTCGTGTCGACGCTGGCCAGCGCGGTCGCCAGCAGTGCCGACTTGCCGACGCCGGGTTCGCCCGCCACCCACACGCACCCACCACGGCCCTCGGCAAGGCCGGTCAGGGTCGCCCGGAGCAGGGCCAGTTCCCGCTCGCGGCCGATCAGGAAGGGCGGCGCGGCCGGCACCGCGGTGCCGCTGGGCACGGCGGCCGGTTTTTCCTGTTGCGCCGCAACACGTGTGTCGATGTCCTCGGCGGAAACCGGCTCGTCGGCCAGGATCCGTTGGTGGCTGCGTTGGAGCAGCGGACCTGGTTCGATGCCCAGTTCGGTGACGAGCGCCCGTTCGGCGGCGGCGAACACGTCGAGCGCCTCGGCGCGCCGCCCGGACCGGTACAGCGCCACCATGAGCAGTGCGCGCGGCCGTTCCCGGAGCGGGTGTTCGCGGACCAGGCCGGTGAGATCCGCGATGGCGCCCGCGTTGTCGTCCATGGCAAGCGACAGCTCGCTCCGCCATTCCAGTGCGCTCAACCGCAGTTCGTCGAGTCGGGCACGGTGCAGTTCGACGAGGGGCCCGGTCAGGTCGGCGAGTGGCTCGTCGTGCCACAGCGACATGGCGTTGTTGAGCTCGTGCAACGCGGTCGGCAGGTCACCGCTCTCCCACTGGCGTTGCGCTGCCTCCAGTTGCCGGCCGAACCGTTGCTCGTCGAGTTCGTCGGCCGCAAGTCGCAGCGAGTAGCCCGAATCAACCGAGACGAGTACGGCGTCGCTGCCGCGCCGGCCCGGTGTCGGTTCGAGGACGCGGCGCAGGCCGGAAATATAGGTGTACAGAACCCCGACCGCCTTGGCAGGCGGGTCATCGCCCCAGAGTCCGTCGACGATTTCCTCGCGGGACACGGCCTGATTCGCGTGCAACGCCAGAATGGCGAATACCGAGCGCCGGCGCGGGCTGCCGAGGTCGATTTCATCGTTCCCACGCCAGGCGCGTACCGGGCCCAACAACTGGACTCGCAGCGGCACGTTCCCCCTGGCCGGCATCTGCATCGCTTCCGACATGTGGCGTCCAGGACGCCACAGTGCCCGGACCGACGCGGTCAAATAGGGCGGTCATCTCCGTGGTGCACCGTAACGCGGTGCGCCGTGTCAGATCATACCGGCCGGACGGCCTAGGCCGCAGCGTCCGATCGGTTGCGAAGCGGCCGGCCGGAGACAATGTTCGTGAGCGTGTGCTCCGAATAGCACAGCTCACGGGCGATCTCGACGGCGTCCATACCATCGGCCGCGAGGCGCAGCACGTCGATCTCGCGCGGGCTCAGCACGGCGTTGTCGAGCCAGGGTGGCGCGAGTATTTCGCGTTGCAACAGGTCAACGTGATCGAGCAGCAGATCGGGTGGCAGCACGCCGTCCCCGAACGCGGCGGCGAGCACGCCGCGCATGACCCGGACCCGCCCAGAATCCGCTGATCTCATCGGGCGCCTCCGCTGTTCCGCCGACACCACCGAGTGTCCTCAACGGGGCTTCACGATTTCTTCAGACGGGGCTCAAGGTCCTGATGGCGGCAGACCGCGCGCCTTCGCGATCTTGATCGCCCTGACGTACTTGGCCAGTTCATCGAGTATGTGCTCGAACCGGCCAGGGGACACCTGCTCGTTGAAGGCGGCGTCGATGATCATCCGTTCGGTGGCGGGAAGAAGTTCCCGGACCGCGGCCAGCGGCAGCCGCCGCGCGAGTTCCGCCCGGCACAGCTGCGCGCTCACCAGTTCGATCGTGCGCTCCAGTTCGGCGAGCACGCGGTCCGCCTGCACCGGGTCGAGCACCAGGCGGCCGTCGGCGGCGAGTTCGAGAAACAGGCCGCCCGCGAAGTGGACGCCGACGTCGTCCGTCGGGTCAGGTTCCGGTTCCCCGTCGCCGCTCTCGGGCCACATGACCTCCTCCGTTCCCCAGTGTCCGGCTTCACACCTTCTCAACGATGGCGGCGTGGCCGCCATGGAGAGTTCGTGAAGGCACTGAGCGTACGAATGTAGTGGTCACAACAGAAATCCTGCCCGAGCTCGCACGCGGCGAGAAGGGGAAGAAGGGCAGGCCGCGGACACGAGTGCTGCCCACTGGGGCGCGGCGCGCGTTGCCCGTCGGGTTTCCGAATGCCTGGGGGCATTCGGGAGATCGAGAGGAGCACGAGAATGACAAGGGTGCCGTTGGCCCTTTACGCGCAGGACCCGATCCTGGAGGCGGGTGTCAGAAGTCAACTCCGGCCGCGGCCGGAGGTCGAACTGCTCGGCAAGGACGAACAGGATCGCGCCGTGGTCGCGCTGGTCGTCGTGGACCGGCTCGACGACGATGCGGTGCGACTGCTGCGGCGGCTGCAGCACTCGTCCGCGGTACGGGTCGGGTTGATGATCGGTCATCTCGAGGCCGACGTGTTGCGCACCACGGTGGAGTGCGGCGTGGCCGCGGTGGTGCGCCGGTCGGAGGCGAGTGAGCACCGGTTGGTGTCGGTGATCACCTCGCTGGCGCGGGGTGAGGGTGTGCTGCCTGCGGACCTGCTCGGCAGGCTGCTCGACCAGGTCGGCCAGTTGCAGCGCACGGTGCTCGACCCGCACGGACTGACCCTGTCCACGCTGACCACGCGCGAGGCCGACATGGTGCGCCTGGTCGCCGAGGGGATGGACACGGCGGAGATCGCGGTCAAGACCAGCTATTCGGAGCGGACCGTGAAGAACGTGCTGCACGAGGTGATCACCCGGTTCAAGCTGCGCAACCGAGCGCACGCCGTCGGCTACCTGATCCGACAGGGCCTGATCTAGCAGAACCGATCCTGGACGATATCGCGTGAGCGGCGGGCCTCGACCCGCCGCTCACGCGAGGACCATCAGTTGTGTTGGAACAGCGGACGGTGTGGTCCGCCCGTGTCGAACGTGCCGATGATCCACGTGGTCGGTCCCGCGGTGCCGACGCCGGCCAGGATGTCGTTTCCGGCCGTGCCGCCCGGATTCGGGCCGTCCACCACTGTCCAGCCGCTCGTACCGCTCCCGGTCAGCAGCAGTGGCAGGTTGTTGCCGCTGGCCTGGACGTCGGTGCCGGCGGCGATGGCGTGGCCGCCGGTCACCGTGACGCCGAACAGTTCGGCCCAGTTCGACGGCACGGCCGGCAGCGCGACCTGTCGCCAGGTGCCGGACGCACCGACGAACGCCACTGGTTTCACGGCGTGGGTGGACGCGTCCTCACCGACCGCGTAGACCGCGCCACCACCGGCCGCGACGCTGGCGAGGTAGGTCGAGCCCGGTGTCGGCGGGATCGCCACCACGTGCCACGCGGTGCCGTCCCAGTGTTCGACCAGCCCCTGGTCCGACGTCGAACCGAGCCGCTGGCCGACGGCGTACACGTTGTTCGGGCCGACGGCCGTCACGCCGTACAGGATATTGCCGGTGCTGCCCGGATTCGGGCTCGGTACGACCGTCCACTTCTGACCGTCGAAGTGCTCGACCAGGGTGGCGTACTTCCCGTCGGGACCGGACTGCCCGCCGACGGCCCAGACATCGGACCGCGAATCCGCCGAAACACTATAGAAGATGTCCCGCCTCGAACCGGGCTGTGGCACGTCGACCACTGTCCACTTCGTACCGTTCCACATCTCCATCAGCGCGCGGTCGTTGAACTTCCCGTCCAGGAAGACACCAGCGGCCCATGCCGTGCCACCGGAGTCCGTGACGCCGAACAGGGTGTTGAAGTTGGTGCCGACGTTCGGCGTCGGGACGTGCTGCCACGTCGTGCCGTCGAAATGACTGGCGAGGGTGAGTGTGGCGTCCTGGTTGCTGGTCGGCGTGTCCGGCAGGAAGTTGCCGACCGCCCAGACGTCGTTCTGGCCGCTGCCCGCGACCGCGCCTGGGCTGTTGTTCGACGTCCCGTTGACCGGCGCGGACACCACGCTCCACCCGGCCTGGCTGGCCGTGATGCCGGTCATCGACACGGGTTCGACCGGTGTCGGGCTCGGTGTCGGGACGTCGGGCACGGCGACCGGCACGTAGTGCCGGGCCGGGCTGCCGGTCACCGTGAGCAGGTGGCGCAGCGTCGTGTTGCCACACGCCTTGGCAAGGCACGGCAGGCCGAACGACGACTCGATCGTGTTCAGCAGCGAGAAGTGGTTGGACAACGTGTTGTCCTGCACGCCACGCGGCCCGTGGCTGGTGATCACGACGGTGGCGACCCGGCCGCCGCCGCCCGCGTTGTCGTTGCCCTCGTCATAGTTGACGACGATCGCGTTGTTGCCCCTGCTCCAGAAGGACGCGCCGGTGATCTGGCTGACCAGGCCGCCGAGATACCGGTCGCCGACCGCGACGAGGTGCTGGTTCTGCGGATCGAAGATGTTGCCGGAGTCGAGGCACTCCGGCGGGTCACCGTGCTCATCGTGGCACTCGTCCGGAATGACGTAGTTGAACGCCGGCACCGTGCCACGGCTCAGGTCACCGGCCAGCTGCTGAACCGGGACCTGACGCGCCCAGTCCGCCGGGTTGTCGTTGCTGGTGAAGTTGGTGACGCCGTCATGCTTCGAGACGTACAGCGGATCGGAGTCCGGCGCGCCGTTGCACTTGGCCGGGTAGCAGATCGCCTGGTAGCCGGCGTGCGGCACGCCCTGGAGATAGGCCTTCCAGCTGATGCCGGCCCGGTCCAACTGGGTCATCAGGCTGGGCGCGGTGACCCGCTGGAGGAAGTAGGGATTGTCGGTCGTGACGCCGAACGTGTCGCCGCCCAGCATCGCGACGTAGTTGGGCTCGCTGGGGTGGGTGACGCCGAAGTAGTTCGTCGCAAGGCCGTAGGTCTGTGCCAGGCGGTTGAAATTCGGCGCCGCCGGATTGCCGATGATGTCGGAGAACCCGTTGTTCTCCTCCACCACAAGGAAGACGTGGTCGTAGTGCGGAACACCGGTGGTGGTGGCGGCAGCGCCGGTGGGCGCGCCGAGCAGCGTGATCACACTCACGCCGGCCAGTACCGCCAGCGTCCGGGATATGCTGTGTCGCAAGGAGACTCCTCTCGCCCGTGAGCAGGCCACCCAGCAGACTTACAGCCACGTGCACACCCCGGGCCACAGCACCGTGAACATTCGCCGAAACGACATCCCTCTCACAGCTGGTGTTGGTTGATCGTTCACCGCGTTTCGGTCACGGTGTACCACATGGCGAACGGCGTAGCGCACGTGGTGATCTTCGTGCAGGAGAACCACACAACGGACTGGACCGCCCCGAGTTTTGTGGAGGCTCAACCTTCCACGGGCTACCGGTCAGGCCGCCATCGGCGGGCGCTGCCAGTAGGACTGCTCGAACTCCAGCGGGGGAACATCCCCGCACCACGAATGAAGCCTGACGTTATTATACCAGAATATCCACTCGGCGGTCGCTAATGCTACCTCGGACACGCCATTCCACGGCCCGTCCCTCGTGATCAGCTCCTTCTTGTACAACGCGTTCACCGACTCGGCGAGCGCGTTGTCATACGAGTCACCTTTCCGGCCGACGGAACGCTCGATCCCAGCCTCAGCCAACCGCTGCCCATAGCGGATCGCGGTGTACTGAACACCTCGGTCGGAATGATGCACCAACGCGGTACTCAATGTATCACGCCTCGACCACAACGCCATCTCCAACGCGTCCAACGCCAACTCGGCCCTCAAACTATCAGACACCTGCCATCCGACAATGGCACGGGAGAACACATCGATCACGAACGCGGAATAACAGAACCCGCCGCCCGCCAATTCGACATACGTTATGTCCGTCACCCACAACTGATTCGGTGCAGGCGCGGTGAAGTCCCGTTCCACCAGGTCACGAGGCCGCGATGCCGCATCACCCGGGACTGTGGTCCGCGGCCGGGCACGCTTGGCCACGACACCGGACATTCCCTCGGCTCGCATCAACCGCTCCACCGTGCACCGCGCCACCTCGACACCCTCCCGCCGCAACTGCTTCCAAATCTTCCGCGCCCCGTACAGCCGCCGAGAATCCTCCCAGGCACCACGAATCAACCCGACCAGATCGGCATCCCGACGCTCCCGAGCCGACGGAGACGCCACTCGTTTCCTCGCCGCATAATAAGTCGACACAGCGAAGTCGATCACCCGACAGATCGATTCCACATCGAACCGGTCCCGACAGGTGTCCACGAAGCTGGTCAGCGCGGCGGTCGAGTGTCCATTTCCTTCGCGAAAAAAGCGGAAGCCAGCTTCAGGATCTCGTTCGCCCGCCGCAACTCGCGATTCTCGCGCTCCAACTCGGCGATCCGCTCGCCCTCCGCGCTCACCGACGCCGGCTGCGCCGGCCCGGCCGGCGGATGCCCGGCCTCGTCACGCCGTACCCAGTACCGCAGCGCCTCGGCATGAATGCCCAGTTGCGCGGCGACCCGGGCGATCGCCCCACGCCCCGGCCCGAGCTCCCGCTCCAGCTCACGCGCCATCGCCACGGCACGTTCCTTCAGCTCAGCCGGGTACTTGCTCACTGCTGCCACGCCGATCATCCTTCACAGAACTCAAGCTACTTCCGGTCGATGCGCGCGTGGGGCGCCAACGTGGCCACGGACTGGCCGGTGACCCCCAACCCGCCGGCGAAGGACCAGCCGCACGACCGCGCGGCCTACGCCAGGTGGTTACGCGCCCAGCAACAGGGCACGCCGACCCCGGCCACACATTCCCAGTTCGACAACCTCGCCGTACTGCCCTACTACGCGTACCTCGCGGCAACCGGTGCATTCCTCGAGAACCACTGCGCCGGCTACGGCACCAACTCCACCCCGAACCACCTACTGATCGTCGGTGGACAGACGCCCACCCTCCGCAACCCGTCAAGGAGTGCGCCGCAACCGGTGTGGGACATGCCATCGATCCTGGGTCACGCCGCCGACAACAACATGACGTGGAAGGCGTACACCGGTTCCGGTCACTACCCGGTCGCGTTCTACCAGCAGCTGTCCGGCTCGGCCGATATCGTACGCAGCGACCAGATCGTGGCCGACGCCGCGAACCTGCCGGCGCTGGCCATGGTGTGGCACGACAGCCCGAACGACGAGCACCCACCCGCCGACGTCACCCTGGGCCAGGGCAAGGTCTGGCAGGCGATCGACGCGATCGTCCAAGCAGGACACTGGGACGACACGGTCTTCATGCTGACGTGGGACGACTGGGGTGGCTGGGACGACCACGTGGTCACGCCGGACCTGGAACACACCCCCGACGGCGTCCAGTTGGCCTACGGCCCACGCGTACCGTTACTGATGTTCGGCGGCCGGGTGGCGCAGACCGTCGACAGCCGGTGGAACTCCCACGTCAGCATCGGGAAAACCACGCTGGACCTACTGGGCCTGCCCGCACTGGGTGTCCCCCGTCTTGACAATGCCCCCAGCCTGGCCGACCTGGTGGCGGCGAGCGCGTCCACACCCCCGCCGCCCAGCTTCGGCAGCACCATCACCCAACCGACCCCACCGTCCCCGACACCCACCCCCACCCCGGTGCCGCCCCCACCCTCAGCCACCTCCGGCCCGGCAGGCCCGGTAATCCTGCGTGACGGCTCAACCTTGCCGCCACCCAACGACCAACCGATCACCACGCATGTGACAGCGACCAAGGGCCGCGGTCACACCCACCACAGCTAGCGCGGTGACCGCCGACGATCACCGTGCCAATCCTTGGCCATCAGTGGGTCAATCACCTGGTCGCCCACTATCGGGGCGATGCGCAGCACGGGCCCGACGGTCGTGCCGGCCTGCCAGGCGATCGCGAACAGGCGGCCGTCGTTGCCCCACAACGTGCCCGCGTCCGCGCTGGGAATGGGGCCTGCCGGTCCCCTGCCGCTGCCCACCCACGCGGTGCCGCCGGTCAACGGCGGGCCACTGAGGGTGCGCAGGTCAGGGCACCCGCGAACCTCGTCAGCCCGCTCAGGTTCGGAACGGACGAAGTCGTCGAACGTCATCACGGTCCTTCCCTCGTGGCCAGCCCCTCGTGTTTCGCACTTTTCATGGTCGTGGATGACGATCAGCTGACGACACGCCGCACGGTGGTGGTTGTGGATCTTGGGGTGACCACGCACCCAAGGGTGCTCGACTAGGCACGGCAACCGATAACCCAGCCACCGTATCCAGGCGCACCACACAGGTCCGCCGCTATTGGACGCACCGACACCGGGCATATCGCGGAGGTGATCTGCTTATGGTACGGATCTTTCACACTCAATGCGTGCTCCCGATCCGCAGAAGCCACCACGGTAGCCAGTCTGTCGATCCACTATGTTCATTGCGATGGGGCCACGGCAAATACGGTCACGGCCACATCGGCATGCGCGGATCACCATGGCTGTGGGCATGGGCGGACCACGGGCGGGATCAGGCAACGGCTTTCGCGTCCGTTTAACGGGTTGCGGTGTGTGTTGTGAGGGGCAGCAGTCGGGTCAGGTGCCGTGGGTGTCGATGAGGGCGCCGAGGCCGTCCAGGACGCGTTGCAGGCCGAAATCATAGGCGTGGTCGGGGCTGTAGGCCGCGCCGTGGGCGGCGCCCGCGGCGGCGCCGACACGGGACGCGGTGGGGTACTTGTCCTGGTCGAAGACGCGGGTGAGTAGCGGGGCGTTGGCCGCCCACCATTGCTCCTCGCTCATCGTGCTGTCCTGGCGGATGGCGGCCACCTCGGCCGCCGAGCGCGCGGCGGCGTGCACGAAGCCGAGCAGAAAAGTCAGCGCGGCGTCCATCTCGACGTCGTCGAGCCCGAGACCTTCGAACGCGCCCAGTTCGTGCTCGTATTTGGCCATGACGCCGGGGCCGAGCGGGGGCCGACTGGTAGCGATCTCGGCGACCCAGGGGTGCAGGTCGAACAGTTCCCGGTTCTCCTGCGCGACGGCTGCCAGCCGCTCGCGCCAGGGCTTTCCGGCCAGATCGCCGCGGGGCATCTGGCGGTAGACCGTGTCGAGCATCAGGTCGAGTAGTTCGGCCTTGCCGGGTACGTAGGTGTACAGCGACATCGGCACCACGCCCAGGATGCCGGCCACCTGGCGCATCGTTACGGCGCCCAGGCCGTCGGTGTCCGCCAGGCCGATCGCGGCGGCGGCGACCTGCTCGACGGTCAGGCCCTGGCGCGGGCCACGGCGGGTGTCCGTTGGGTCGCCAGGCTCGCGCCAGAGCAGCTTGAGGGTGCGTGCCGGGTCGCCGGCGCTGCTGCGTTCGGTGGGCATGGGAACATCCTCCCGCCCTTCTTCGTTGTACCTTGTACACTGTACTTTGTACGGGATAGATTGCCTGCGCTGACCGCACCCTGGAGTGTCCTGTGAGAATCACCGCTTCGGCCGTTTCGCTCAACGTCGAGGACATCGACGCCTCCGCCGCCTTCCTGACCAGCCATTTCGGGTTCCGCCAGGAGATGGCCGCCGACGGGTTCGTGTCGTTGACCCGCGATGACGCCGGCATGAACGTCGTCTTCCTGCGCCGCGGCCTGGCCTTGCTGCCCGACGATCAGCGCGACGACCACGCCGACGGCGTGATCCTCGCCTTCGTCGTCGACAACCTCGACACCGAACTGGCCCGGCTGACCGCAGAAGGGGTCGTCATCACCATGCCGCTGCGCACGGAACCCTGGGGCGGCATGCAGCGCCGGCCCGGGCTGCGCCTGCCGTTGCCGCAGGAGCCCATCACCATCCGGACACGCTTGCGCACCGAGATCCTGGCCGGTCGCGAGCTGCCCGGCGGGCTGTCGGACGACATCCTGGTGGGCGTGTGGCTGTGGGACCAGTGGCGACGGAGCCTCGAGCCCGCCGGCATGGACCGCGAGGCGTTCGTGGACGTGACGATCGCCTACGGCCACGAGCTGTGGCTGTGGATCAACGGCGATCGCACCTGGGAGCAGTGCGTGACGGGGCTGGCGGGCCGCGTCGCTCGCCGGTTGCCCGAGCCTTCTTGAGCGAGCCGGTCGTCCGGCTCCGCGGCGTCGCCGTCGTCCGCGACCGCCGCCCCATCCTCGACGGCGTCGACTGGGAGATCCGCGGCGGCGAGCGCTGGGCGCTGCTCGGCCCGAACGGCGCCGGCAAGACGACCATCCTGCAGGTCGCCGGCATGCGCCTGCTGCCGACCGCGGGACGGTGGAGTCCCTCGGGCAGACCTACGGCCGGACCGACGCCCACGCCCTCCGCCAACGCATCGCCTTCGTCGCCCATCGACCCTGCGCCAGTTCCGTGCGGACATCACGGCGCACGACGCGGTGGTGACCGGCCACTTACGCGGCCCTCGAAGCCTGGTGGCACCACTACACCACCGACGACCACGCCCACGCCGACGCACTGCTGGCGGACGCGGGGCTCGGCGACACGACGGGCCACGCCTTCGGCGTGCTGTCGGAGGGTGAGCGCCAGCAGGTGCTCCTGACGCGGGCGTTGATGGCTGCGCCGGACCTGTTGTTCCTAGACGAGCCCGCCGCCGGGCTCGACCTGGGCGCCGGGAACGCCTGGTGGCGCGGCTGCACACGCT
>CAVPCF010000192.1:0-3316 GCA_963702275.1 Candidatus Melainabacteria bacterium | reverse complement strand
GTTATGTTCTATGTCGTCTACGCCTGGTACCCGTTCGTGCTGCACTACCACGCCAAGGAGGCGTCCTGGTCGGTCAGTTGGGCCGCGGCCATGGCGACCGCGATGGCCATGGTGCTGGGCAGCGCCGCGCACGACCGGCTCGGCGTCTGCGAGGCACCCGCGTGTGACCGTGTCTACGTGGACACGTCCCGCAACGGCGCCCGCCGGTTCTGCTCGACCGCCTGCCAGAACCGGGTCAAGGCGGCCACATTCCGGGAACGCGGGAAGGCTCGAACGTAAGGTGGAAACCGTGCCGCTGACCGTCGGGTTCGACCTGGACATGACGTTGATCGACCCGCGGCCCGGCATGATCGCGGTGCTCGACGCGCTGGCCGAGGAGACCGGGCTGCCGTTGGACGGCGAGTACTTCGCGGCCAACCTTGGGCCGCCGCTCGACTCGATCCTGCTCGGCTTCGGCGTGTCCGCGGAGCTGGTGCCCGGCCTTGTCGACCGGTTCCGTGAGCTGTACCCGGAGATCGTGGTGCCCTCGACGGTGGCGCTGCCCGGCGCCGCCGACGCGCTGGCCGCGGTGCGCAGGGCAGGCGGCCGGACCCTTGTGGTGACCGGCAAGTACCGGCCCAACGCGGCCCGCCACCTCAACGCCCTTGGCTGGCAGGTGGACTGGCTGGTCGGCGAGCTGTGGGCGGGCGGCAAGGCCGACGCGCTGCGCACCCACGGCGCCACGATCTACGTCGGCGACCACATCGGCGACATGGTCGGCGCGGTGACCGCGGGCGTCTACCCGGTGGGTGTGCTCACCGGCTCATGTGACGAAGAACAACTCAGAGCGGCGGGCGCGGAGCTGATCCTGCCCGACCTCACCGGCTTCGCCGACTGGCTCGCGCGAGGGTAACCCGGGTGGCCCCGGCCCGATGGTCCGATCCGTGGTGTCGGGCGTAAGCGACGTGTTTTCGTCGCGTTCACTCGCTAGGCTGATGGGTACGCGTCCTGGGCACGCCCGGGGCGCGTTCGTTGTGCCGGGCCAGGGAACCCAGCGTGGGGTGCCGGCGCGACGTGTTGCTACCAGGAGAGAACGGTGAGAGCGGTGCCGACCGGCAGGGTCAAGTGGTACGACGCGGAGAAGGGGTTCGGCTTTGTCACCCAGGACGGTGGCGAGGACGTCTACGTGCGGGCTTCCGCACTGCCCGCGGGTGTCCAGACACTGAAAGCCGGTCAACGGATCGAGTTCGGCATGGCGGAGGGCAGGCGCGGGCCGCAGGCCCTTTCGGTGAAACTGCTCGACCCGCCGCCTTCCGTGGTCGAGGCGCGGCGGCGGCCCGCCGAGGAGTTGCACGGGCTGATCGAGGACATGATCAAGCTGTTGGAGAGCAAGGTACAGCCCGATCTGCGTCGTGGTCGGTATCCCGATCGCAAGGTGACGAAGCGAATCGGCGAAGTGGTTCGTGCCGTGGCGAAGGAGCTCGACCCGTAACGGCTCGACCCCGGTCCGCTCGCTGTACGGCGGGCGGATTCGGGGTTCTCCCTGATGCGCGTGAGCGGCGGGAGGGGCACGGTGTAGTGGTGCGGATACTGCTCAACGTCGTCTGGCTGATCTTCGGCGGGCTGGTCCTGGTGCTCGGCTACGTGGTCGCCGGCATTCTGTGCTGTCTGCTCATCGTGACCATCCCCTTTGGAATCGCCTCGTTCCGGATCGCCTCGTACGCGTTGTGGCCGTTTGGTCGGACCGTGGCGGAAGCGCGGACCGCCGGGGCCGCGTCGTTGGTGGGCAACCTGATCTGGCTGGTGTTGGCCGGGTTGTGGCTCACCATCGGGCATTTCGTTGCCGGGGTGGCGCTCTGCGCGACCGTGATCGGCATTCCGCTGGGGTTGGCGCATTTCAAGCTGATGCCGATCTCGTTGATGCCCCTGGGGAAGCAGATCGTGCCGGTCTAGGCCGACTCAGGGGTGCTCGGCGAGAATGGTCACGGCTCGTTCGCGCATCTCCACCTTGCGTACCTTGCCGGTCACCGTCATCGGGAACTCGTCAACCACGTGCACGTAGCGCGGGATCTTGTAGTGCGACAGCTTGCCGGTGCAGAACTCGCGCAACGCCGCCGCGGTCAGCGAAGCAGCGCCGGGGCGCAGCCGGACCCAGGCCATCAGCTCCTCGCCGTAGTGCGCGTCCGGCACGCCGATCACCTGCGCGTCCAGCACATCCGGGTGGGTGTACAGGAACTCCTCGATCTCCCTTGGATAGATGTTCTCGCCGCCGCGGATCACCATGTCCTTGATCCGGCCGGTGATGTTCACGTAGCCGGCATCGTCCATCACGGCCAGGTCGCCGGTGTGCATCCAGCGGGCCGGGTCGATCGACTCCGCGGTCTTGTCCGGCTGGTTCCAGTAGCCGAGCATCACCGAGTAGCCGCGGGTGCACAGCTCCCCCGGTTCGCCGCGCGGCACGGTGTAGCCCGATTCAGGGTCGACGATCTTGACCTCGAGGTGCGGGCCGACCTGGCCGACCGTGGACACCCGCCGGTCCAGCGAGTCGTCCCTGCGGGTCTGGGTGGACACCGGCGACGTCTCGGTCATGCCGTAACAGATGGACACCTCCGTCATGCCCATCCGGTCGATCACCTGCTTCATCACCTCGACCGGACACGGCGAGCCCGCCATGATGCCAGTGCGCAGGCTGGTCAGGTCGTAGGACTCGAAGTCCGACACGGCAAGTTCGGCGATGAACATCGTCGGCACGCCGTAGAGCGACGTGCAACTCTCGGCGGCGACCGCGCGCAGCGTCGCGGACGGCTCGAAGGCGGGCGCCGGGATGACCATGCAGGCGCCGTGCGACGTGGCCGCCAGGTTGCCCATCACCATGCCGAAGCAGTGGTAGAAGGGCACCGGGATGCAGATCCGGTCCGCCTCCGTGTACGAGCACAGCTCGCCGACGAAGAAGCCGTTGTTCAGGATGTTGTGGTGGGACAGTGTGGCGCCCTTGGGGAAACCGGTGGTACCCGAGGTGTACTGGATGTTGATCGGGTCGTCCGCGGTGAGGGTCCGCGGCGATCTCGGCCAGCCGAGTTCGGATCGGCCGCCGCGGCCGGTGGCGACCAGGTCGGTCCAGCCATCGGATCCCGAGCAGCACCACGTCGGTCAGGTCGGGGCAGTTCAGTCGGACCGCGTGATCATCTCCGGCGTAGTTCGACGCCTTGAACTCGGGCGCCGAGACCAGCAGCGCGCATGCCGGCCTGGTTGAGCACGTACTCCAGTTCGTGCGTGCGTAGGCCGGGTTGATGTTGACCAGGATCGCGCCGAGCTTCGCGGTGGCGTACTGCACCAT
>CAVPCF010000191.1:0-51572 GCA_963702275.1 Candidatus Melainabacteria bacterium | reverse complement strand
CTGCTGCACGGCAACTTCGGCTACTCGGTCAAACTCAACCAGAGCGTCGGCGACCTGATCGCCGACCGGTTGCCCAAGACCATCGTGCTGATGGCGATCTCCATCGGCGTCGCGCTGATCATCGCGGTGCCGCTGGGCATCTACCAGGCGCGCAGGCGCAACAGCATCGGCGACTACACGGTCACCACCCTGTCGTTCATCTTCTACGCGATGCCCAGCTTCCTGCTGGGTCTGCTGCTGGTGCCTGGTGTTCTCCACCGATCTGGGCTGGTTCTCGCCGACCGCGCCGCAGACCGGCAACATCGGCCGAGATCCTGTCCCAGTTCAACTCGCTGGTCCTACCCGATAGCGACCCTGGCGCTGATCACCATCGCCACGTTCAGCCGGTACATGCGCTCCTCGGTGATGGAGAACCTGACCCAGGAGTACGTGCGCACCGCGCTGGCCAACGGCGCCAGCGACGGCCGGGTGATGGTGGTGCACGTGCTGCGCAACGCGCTGGTCCCGATCGCCACCCTGCTCGGCCTCTCGCTGCCCGCGCTGGTGGCGGGCGCCGCGATCACCGAGTCGGTGTTCAACTATCCGGGCATGGGCTACACGTTCATCAACGAGGCCGAGGTGCGGGACTACCCGACGATTCTGGGCATCGCGCTGGTGATCTCGGTGGCCACCGTGGTCGGCTCGCTGCTCGCGGACATCGCCTACGCCGCGCTGGATCCGAGGGTGAAGTACTCATGACAACACCACCGCAACCAGAACAGCTCCAGCCGATCCCGGACCTGGTGCCCGGCGCGGCAGCGACCAAACCGCTGGAACAGCAGGACCAGCCGGTCCGTCCGATGTGGCGGATGGTGCTCCAGGTCTTCCTGCAGAACAAGCTCGCCGTCATCGGCCTCGGCGTCGTGGTCTTCTTCGTGCTGTTCTGCTTCCTCGGGCCGCTGATCTACCACACCAACCAGGTGCTGTCGACCTGCGCACCGCGGACCTGCCGCCCGGCTCGCCCGGCTTCCCGCCGGCACCGACGACGTCGGCTACGACGAACTCGGCAGGCTGATGGTCGGCGGCCAGTCCGCGTTGGAGATCGGCCTCGCGGCGGCCGCCATCGCGACCGTGTTCGGGACGCTGTGGGGCGCGGTCGCCGGCTACCTCGGCGGCTGGGTCGACGCGCTCATGATGCGGATCGTGGACACCTTCCTTGCCATTCCCAGCCTGTTCCTGGTGCTGCTGCTCGCCTCGATCATCACCCCGACCGAGGGGCTGCTGATCCTGGTGATCGCGTTCAGCGCCTGGCTCGGGCCGGCCAGGCTGGTCCGCGGCGAGACGCTGAGCCTAGCGCACCAGGGACTACGTGCAGGCGGTGAAGATGATGGGCGGCGGGAACCGGCGCAGCGATCCTGCGCCACATCCTGCCCCAACGCCATCGGCACCATCGTCGTGAACGCGACCTTCCAGGTCGCCGACGCGATCCTCACCCTCGCCGCGCTGACCTTCCTCGGTTTCGGCATCGCCCCGCCGCACGCCGACTGGGGCGGCATGCTCTCCAACGGCACGAACTTCACCTCCCAACGGCTACTGGTGGATGATCATCTGGCCGGGGCTGTGCATCGTGCTGATCGTCGTCGCGTTCAACTTCCTCGGTGACGCCCTGCGGGACGCCTTCGAGGTCCGGCTCAGGAAGCGGTGACAGGGCCATAGACGACATGGGGGTCAGAGGCTCCGCCGGTGCTGACGTTCAGGATCTGCGTACCGAGATCGCGGTCACGACGGCGCGGTGCACGCGGTCGACGGCGTCAGTTTCACCGTCAACCGCGGCGAACTGCTCGGCGTCGTCGGCGAGTCCGGCTGCGGCAAGACCATGACCGCGCTGTCGATCATGCGACTGCTGCCCTCGGCGGCGAGATCGCCAGGCGGGCGGGTGCTGCTCGGCGGCGAGGACCTGGCCGCCATGTCGGACAAGGAGATCAGGAAGGTGCGCGGCAAGCGCATCGGCATGGTCTTCCAGGACCCGATGACCTCGCTCAACCCGACCATCCAAATCGGACGGCAGGTCGCCGACCGCTGAAGCTGCATACCGAGTTCAATGCGCAGCAGATCAACGACCGCGTCATCGAGGTGCTGGAACTGGTCGGGCTGCCCCAGCCGGGCCAAGCGCCTCAACGCGTTTCCGCACGAGCTCTCCGGCGGTATGCGGCAGCGGGTGATGATCGCCCGCGCGCTGGTCTGCGACCCGGAACTGCTCATCGCGGACGAGCCGACCACCGCGCTGGACGTCACCATCCAGCAGCAGATCCTCGAACTCATCGACGACCTGCGCTCCCGGCTGGGCATGGCGGTCATCCTGGTCACGCACGACCTGGGCGTGATCGCCGGCCGCGCGGACCGGGTCGCGGTGATGTACGCGGGCCGCATCGTCGAGGTCACCCACACCAACCGGCTGTTCGGCAACCCGCGCCATCCCCTACACCGAGGCGCTGTTCGAGGCGCTGCCGGAGAACGCGGCCGAGGACCGGGGACAAGCTCTACAGCATCCCCGGCCTGCCGCCGGACCTGGTGACACCGCCGACCGGCTGCCGCTTCGCCCCACGCTGCCGCTACGCGACGGACCAGTGCCGCACCGAGGACCCGCCGCTGCGCGGGGACATCGCGGGCCACGACTACGGCTGCTTCTTCCCGGTCGGCGACCCCGGAGATGCAGTCCGAGCGACGACAAGACCGCACCAGATCCGCCGCCACGATCCACCGCAGGACCCCGACCGATGTACGTCGAGTCGGGAGGCCGAGCCACTGCTCGAAGTCGAGCAACCTGGTGAAGGACCTTCCCGGTCACCGCAGCGTGGTGCTGCGCCGGCAAGTCGGCAGCGTCTCGGCGATCGCCGACGTCAGCTTCACCGTCTCCGACGGCGAGACGTCGGCCTGGTCGGCGAGTCCGGCTGCGGCAAGACGACGATCGGCCGGGTCCATCGTCGGCATGGAAAAGGCCGACTCGGGCGCCATCCGCATCGACGGCACCGAGCTGACCTCGTTGCACGGCCAGGAACTGCGCCAGCAGCCAGCGGGACACCCAGCTGATCTTCCAGGACGCCTATGCCTCGCTCGAAACCCGAGGATGCGGGTCGGCGCGATCCTGGCCGAACCACTGGTCATCCACGGCGTCGGCAACCGCGCCTGCGCACCAAGCGGGTCAGCGACCTGCTCGGCCGAGGTCGGCCTGCCGCGCGCGCGGCCGACCGCTACCCGCACGAGTTCTCCGGCGGTCAGCGGCAGCGCATCGGATTGGCCAGAGCCCTTGCCCTGCAACCGAAACTTATCGTCGCGGACGAGCCGGTTCCGCATTGGACGTCTCGATCCAGGCGCAGATCCTGAACCTGATGAGCGACCTGCAGCAGCGGCACGGCCTGACCTACGTCTTCATCTCGCACGACCTGTCCGTGGTGCGCTACCTCGCCAACACGATCGGCGTGATGTACCTGGGCAAACTGGTCGAGTCGGCCGGCCGAAGCCGTCTACAACCGGCCGCACCACCCGTACACGCGGGGCCTGATCGACACCATCCCGGTCAGCCGATCCGTGGGCCGGCCAAAGAGAACGAGGCGGCGTGCGCGGCGAACTGCCGTCCGCTCGACCCGCCCTCGGGCTGCCGCTTCCGCACCAGGTGCCCCTCGCGCAGGAGATCTCCGCCACGAGGAGCCCCAGCTACGCCCCTTCGGCACCGAAGGACACCAGGCCGCCTGCCACTTCCCACTGGCCGCCAGCACCCCCGCCGCCGAACTCAGGGGTGCCGTGGCCGAGTGACAAAGCTGCGCCACGCAGTGGGGGAGAACGCCAACGCAGACCCACCGGCGTTCTTCAAGTCACGCACACCAACAGCATCGGCGACAAACGCCACCTCGACACAGTTGCTGGTGCCGCTGTCCCCGCTGTAGCTGCTCTTGCGCCAGTTGACCTCGACGCAGTCGTTCGTGCCGCTGTCCCCGCTGTAGCTACTCTTCCGCCAGACCTCCTGTGTCACCTCGGACATCTCCTCGTCGCTTCGTACCGGTTGCCATGGTGGCAAGGAGTAGGGTGGGCCGCTGGCGAGGTATCCAGAATCGGGTCCTTTTCCAACGGCCTCCCTCCGAACCCCGGCGTGCAGGTTTCCCTGCACCGGGCTCTCCAGTGACTATTCCGTGAGTGCGGCGGTTGGTTTCCGGTTGTGGATGGTGTCGTGGCATTCTTGGCAGACCATGAGGGTCTTGCGTCGCCTTGTTGCCATGATTTCCGCCCATACCGGTTTCGGTCCCGGTGTGTCGAGATCGGCGAGTTTCCGGACGTGATGGACTTGAACTTCGCCCTCTTGTTCGTGCAGATCTCTCATCGGCCGGCGAGGAGTCGACTGATCAACTCTGTGCGCCGGATGATGACCGGGGGCACCGCACGGTCAGCGAGGACCGCGTTTCTCTGTCGTTTCAACGGGATACCGCCGAACCGGGCGACCAATGGTTTCTTGCCCTCACCGCGCTCACGGCTGGCTTGCAGGCATCGGCGTGGACCGTGGGGTGTATCAACGGCGGCCGATGTTTGGCCGCCATCTTGGTCACCGTCGAGTCGTGCTTACGGGCCAGTGTTTTGAGCAGCGAGGTCAGCATGGCCCAGTGGACCTTGGTGAAGTCGGTAGACGTCACCGGCGAGCAGGTAATACTGGGCGAATCCCTGATATTCGGCGCCGTAGGTGTTGATGATCGTGAGGTCGTCCTCGTTCACCAGCGCGGGCCGCGGTGCGGGTTTTCCGTACCTCATGTAAGGGACACGTTTGGTCTTGATCACCGCCAGAGGCACGCGTAACCCGATGACACCGTTGGTCGATCGTTGACCTCGGGTGAGCTTGTGGTCGTTGTGCTGGACGGTGATCTTGTAGCCGAGGAAGCGTGCCGCGCCTGTGCGGGCGTGGGTGATCAGTGTCTTGTCTTGTGACAGGTCCAACGCGAGGTCCTCACGTAGGTACGTCGCAAGGTCTTGTTTGATCTGCTCGGCTTCTGCTTTCGGTCCGGTGAACCCGAGTAGGTGGTCGTCGGCGTAGCGTAGGTAACGCAGCCGTCGATAGTGTGGGTCCTGGGGATCCACGCTGGGCAGGCGACGTTGCTGTTGCCGTAGCTGGCGGACCATGTCTCGGTCGCCGTGTCTGCGGGCGCGTTTGATCGCTACTTCGATGTGTAGGTAGGCACGGTTTCGTGCCCTGCGTACCCCTCGGGTATATTTCGGTATCAGGACTGTCTCGACGAACGTGTCCAACCGGTCCAGGTAGATGTTGGACAGGATCGGTGAGACCACCCCACCCTGCGGTGCCCCGCTGTGGGTGGCGTTCCACGTCCGGTCCTCCAGGTATCCGGCTTGCAGCATGTGACGCAGCAGCCCGAGAAACCGGTTGTCGTGGATCTTCTCGCCGAGTATTCCGAGCATGACCCGGTGGTCAAGCGACCCGAAGCAGTCGGCGATGTCTCCCTCGATGAACCAGGTTGTTCCCAGCCAGGTCTGTGCCACTTCGGTCAGCGCGGTGTGGCAGCCCCGGCCGGAACGGAAACCGTGCGAGTGGTCGGAGAATCGCGGTTCGTAGTATGCCTCCAGCAGGAGGCGGATCACTTCTCCGACGAGTTTGTCCGACCAGGACGGCAGGCCCAGCGGCCTACGTTTCCCATTGCGTTTCGGGATGTAGACCCGACGGGTGGGTAAGAATCGGTAGCGTTCGTGACGCACCGCATCGATGATGCGTTCGATCTTGCCCAGGGACATACCGTCCACGGTTTCCCCGTCGGCCCCGGCGGTCATCGCTCCCTTGTTGGAGTACAGACGACCGTAGGCCAGTAGATACAGTTCCGGGTTGAACAGTTGTCGATACAGTCGTTGTAACGGTAGACCACGCCTACCGCGTTCACGGAGGACATTCAGCACCGTTTCGGCGTTCTGCATTGCGCATACCTCCTGGCCTTATAATGTCCGATCACCTGGCCTCCTTCGCCCTGTGGACGGCTTTCCCGTCCTCCCTGGTAGGGCGTGACTCCTACGACTACTACGAGGCCTCCGTCACCATCACGGCTCGCGCCGTTCAGGTGATCCCATGTTCGTCCTTGCCGTACGTTCTAGCGTGACGTAGGCGCCCCACTCATCTCCTTGAATTCCCTCGCTGGGAATCGCTCCGCACCCCGGAGGTTGTCTCGGCAGGGAGTTGATACCGTGACAGGGTGTGGCACCGGTTTCAGATGTCTTTCCGGTGGATGAATCCTTGCATCTTCTGGAGATTGGGATTCAGGCAATCAAGCTTTCGCCATATCACGCGGGTCCCGCGGGCACGTCATCCCTGACACCTGGACCTGACCGCCGCTTTTCTGGGTGAAGTAGGCCGCCGACGAGGTGCTCCTGGATGGAGTCCTTTTCCGACGGCCCCTTCCCGAACCCGCCGTACGAGTTTCCCCGTAACGGGCTCTCCAGCGACTATGCCGTGAGTGACGCGGTGAGGTTTTCCGCGTGGATGGCTTCATGGCAGGGCGTGCAGACCACGAGGGTCTTGCGTCGCCGTTTGGCCATGAGCTTGACCCATGCGGGTTGTGACGGCCCGGGTTGGCCGAGGTCGGCGAGCTTACGGACATGATGAACCACGACGTTGCCCGTTTGCTCGCAGATCTCACATTTCCCCGCGAGCAGCCGCAGAGGCAACTCTTTGCGAGGATAGGTAACCCGTTCCGGAATACGGTCGTTGAGGACCGCTTTCTTCTGCCGCTTCAGCGGTATCCCGCCGAACCGTGCGACCAGTGGTTTCCTGCCATCGCGTTCGACAACGACTTGGAAGCACGTACGCAGGCCATGCGGTGTCTCGATCTTGGCTTTATATCGTGCCGCCATCTTCCGCACGGTCGAGTCGTACTTGCACGCCAGCGTCTTCAGCATCGAGGTCGTCATAACCCCTTGCAGCCGGTTCAGTCGGTAGACGTCTCCGGCCAGCAGGTAATACTGGATGATCCCCCTGAATTCGGCACCGTAGGTGGAGACGATATCGAACGCGCCTCGATTCACCTGCGGCCCTCTGGTTGCGGGCTTGCCGCGTTCCAGGTAGGGGGCGCATTTAGCCTTGATCACCTCCAAAGGCACCCGCAACCTGACCACGCCGTTGACCGCTCGACGGCCGCGGGTGACCCGGTGGTTGCTCTGCTGGACGGTGATCTCGTAGCCGAGGAATTTAGCCGCGCCTGTGCGGGCGTGGGTGATCAATGTTTTCTCCTGCGAGAGTTCCAATTTGAGGTCGTCACGTAGGAACTCCGCGAGGCGTTGTTTGATCTCCTCGGCTTCGGCCTTCGGCCCGACGAACCCGAGCAAGTGATCGTCAGCATATCGCGCATAGCGCAGCCGCCGGTATCTCGGATCCTGCGGATCTTGACTGGGCAGGCTGTGTAGTCGTTTGCGGAGCTCCCGCACTTGAGTGCGGTCATCGCGCTGACGAGCTCGCGCGATCGCCGACGCCACCCGCTTGTACTCCCAGTTGGATGCTCGGAGCCTACCTCGGGTGTATTGCGGTATCAGAACTTTTTCGACGAAAGTGTCCAACCGATGCAGGTAAATGTTAGATAAGATCGGGGATGTCACACCGCCCTGCGGAACCCCGCTGAGCGTGGAACCCCAAACCCAATCCTCCAGGTATCCGGCTTGAAGCATGTTACGCAGAAGCCTGAGGAACCTGTTATCGTGGATGTTCTCCGCCAGCGTGTCCATCATGATCGTGTGATCAAGCGACCCGAAACAGTCAGAGATGTCCGATTCGATAAACCAGGTCGTCCCAGTCCAGGTTTCGGCCACATCACGCAATGCGGTATGGCACCCCCGACCGGGACGGAAACCGTATGAACGATCGGAGAACCGCGGCTCGTAGTACGCCTCAAGGAGCAGACGCACTACTTCACCGACCAACTTGTCCGACCAGGTCGGCAAGCCAAGCGGACGCAGCTTCCCGTTCTTTTTCGGGATGTAGATACGTCGCACCGGACTGAATCGGTAGCGCTCGTGGCGCATCGCATCGATGATCCGGTCGATTTGTCCTAGTGACATGCCGTCGACGGTTTCGCCGGTGACCCCGGGTGTCATCGCCCCTTTGTTGGAGTAGATGCGCCCGTAGGCCAGTAGATACAACTGCGGGTTAAACAACTGTCGATACAGTTCATCGCACGGCAGGCCACGCCTACCGCGTTCACGGAGGACACCCAGTACCGTTACGGCGTTTTGCATTTCGCAGACCTTCTGATCTGTCGGCGTCCAGTCACCTGTTCCCCTTCGCCCTGTTTCCGGCTCTCCCGGACTCCTTGGTGGGGCGCGACTCCCACGACTACTACGGGAACTCCGTCACCAAATAGGGCTCGCGCCCCGTAGATGATCCCACGTTCATTTCTGTCGTACGTATCTAGCGTGACTTAGGTGGCCCACTCATCTCCTTGAATATCTTCACTAGATATCGCTCCCCGCCCCAGAGGTTGCGTCCGCCAGCATGTCATGCGAACGCCGGACGGGGCACCGGTTTCAGGCGTCTTTCCGATGGATGGACTATTGCATCTTCTGGAGATTAGGCTTCAAGCAATCCAGCTTTCACCAATATCACGCGGACCCCTCGGCGCATCGCTCCCTACGCCTGGACACGACCACCGATTTGCTACCATGCTGCTGTCCCCGTACGTCTTTCGACTCCAGGTAAGGCATCAGGCCCAGGAACGTACCTCCGAATTCCTCCCGGCTACGCCGGGGATACGACAGAACGCCGCGTGGCGCACCATGCTACTGTCCCCTGCACCTTTCGGATTCAGGTAAGCCATTAGACCCAGGAACATTCCTCCAAGTTCCTCCCAACTGAGTTAGGGATACAGCAAGGCGCCTCATGGCGCACACTCCCTGGATTGTGCGCCATCCAGAGCGACACTAGCGACCCGGTTCAGGATGCGTCGGTACGAGGCCACCTCTTCGTCGTTTTCCAGGAACTCGCTGGTGGTCTCGTGCTGCAGGTAGACCAGTGGTGGGTCCTCCTTGTAGCCGAAGATCTGGAACGAGCCATCGACCATGCCATTGGCACCTGCTGCAACGGAACCACCCGAATGGCGCACTCCACCCGGTTGCCGAGGAACAGTAGGTGCAGCATCTGTTCCTGCATGACGCGCGGGCCGCCGATAGGGGCACGCAAGGCAGCTTCATGGATGTAGTAGACGCACTGCGCCGGCTTCGGCCTACCCAGCACCATCTCCACCCGGCCGGTCCTGATCTGACCCGAATCCGCGAGTAAGGGCGTAACACGGGTCCGCAGATGGCGATAGGTGCCGTTCCGGCCTGGGATGATGTTGGTTGCGACGCCACATCCATCCCAGCGCGAGAGGACACCTATCTGGTGGGCAGAATACGTGATCAACGTGGTGGCCGGGTGTCGGTGCGGATCGGCGCGCCGGACCCGAGCCTGACGCCGGTGTCGGGAATGGCTGTGGTCACCGAGTTGTGCGATCGGTTGGGGGTCATCGAGGCGCTGGATACGGCGGTAGGCTCGATCAAGCAGCGAGATCGCGGGTTCGGTGCGGGTGAACTGCTGGTGGGTGTCGCGGCGGCGCAACTGGCCGGAGAAGACTTTCTGGTGGGGCTGGATCGCCAGCGTGCTGATGTCGCGGGGCAGGCGATCGCGCCAGTGCCCGGTTTGGTCTCGACCACGGCGGCTGGGTTGGCGCGCAGGTTCACCGATGCCCAGTGGCGGGCGGTGGAGGTGGGAGTGGCGTGCGCGACTGCGCGGATGATCGACCGACTGCCCGCGCGGCGGCGGGCCCGGTTGTGTACCACGGTGACGGTCGATCTGGACGCCACCGACGTGGAGGTCTACGGCCGTAAGAAGAACGGGGTGGCGTACAACCATTCCGGCCAGCGTGTCGGGCGCCCGCATGTGGCGACATGGGCCGAGGCGGAGACCGTGCTGGCAGCACAGTTGGTGTCGGGCGATGACGATCCCCGCGCGGGCGCGGCCGGATTGCTGCGGCGGGCGTTGGCCGCGCTACCGGGCCAGGCCCGAGGCGGCCGGGTGCGGTTGCGGGCCGACGCGGGCTATTTCGCTGGCGAACTGGCCCGCGTCGCGTTCTGCGCGGGGGTGGAATTCGCGATCGGCGCCAAACGGATCGCCCCGCTGTGGCGGCTGTTGGCCGGCATCGCCGAGACCGTCTGGGCTGACGCGATCGACATGGCCGGCGCTCAGGTCGCCGTCGCCGACTACCGGCCGGACTGGTGGCCGGCGAACACCTGGCTGTTGATCCGTCGGGTCCGCCTGGACATCGCGCAGGTCTCGGCCGACCCACGGTCGCGGCGGCGCCGCACCCTGCACCCGGATCAACGCTGCCTGCCGTTGGCGGAATTGGCCGAAGCGGACGCGATCTATGGTTATTCGTTCATCCTGACGAACCTTGATGTGTTCACACCGGACAAGGCTGCCGTGGTCGAGCACTGGTACCGACACCGCACCAGCATCGAGAACGTCTTCCGTGACAGCAAGCACGGTGCCGCGCTGCGTCATCTACCGAGCGGGCACGTGGGGGTCAACACCGCCTGGATGTGGGGTGCGCTGCTGGCCGCGACCATGGCCGGGTGGTTACACCAGCTCACGGCCACCGAGGGGCCCGGCGGGCGGTTGTCCGGGTGGGGCACCCGAGCGGGCAAGGCTATGATCGCGACCTTGCGTCGCCGGCTGATCCGCGTCCCTGCTCGGCTGGTTTCTCATGCCGGACAACTCATCCTGCGTCCGCCACCTGGACATGAGCTGCTCGCTGAGATCCTCGCTCGTCTGCGGGCACTATCCGTACGTCCCTGACCCATTCGGCCGATGCCCCTGACCTGGACGGAACTCGCGAACCGGCGCCGACACCCGGGCCACAGCCATGCCCGGACCCCAGCAACGCTGCACAACGAAGATCAACCCGCTGATCGCAGATCAACTCGCACCATACTCGCGGATTCGGGTCTGAACCCGACCTTCGATCTGGGATGGCTCAAAAGTAGTGTTTGCCTGCAACACTGCCCGCGCGTAATCAGCGGTCTGGGCAACGCCAGGGATGTACATCGGCTGGTAGCTACGGATCTGCGTAGCTGTTGACTCGTGGAAGATCAGCGAGCGCAACTGATCTGGGACTCGGCCCTGGTGTCGTTGGAGCCGGAAATCGTCTGGCTCGTTGACCAACTCGAGTAGGTCTTGCAGCACGTCGTCGCCTGCGCCGCACATGCCGAGGTAGTGGCCCACGTCGACATCCGTGACGCGGCGTTTGCCGGCTTCGGATCTGGAGATGTGGCTTGCCGTCCAGCGAAGCCGCTCCGCCAGCTTGTAGGCGGGCCAGTCGCGTTCCTTCCGGATACGGCGCAGCTCAGCGCCTACTTCCCGTCGACGTCCGGTCGTCTGGAGTTCGCTCATGTCAAGCAACGTATGCCGGCTCGGCATGTTCGGCGTATGTCCCCGCCGGTAACTCACCGCATCGGATGAGTCACGGTCAGGAATTGCACCATTAGCAAAGTCGGTTCGCGTTGTGGATCATGTCCAGGAACGCGGCTCGGTGGGTTTGCCAGTCGTGTGGCGACCGGGTGGTCAGCGTCATGACGAGCAGGTCGGTCGTGCCCGGCTCGACGAGGAATGCTTGCAGTTGCGACGTTTCCGCCGTTCGGCGGGCCGCGACGACGACGGGGCCCAGCCGGGTGTCCATGGTGACAGTCTCGTGGCCCATGTCGTCGAGGTGCCAGCGCAGTGCGTTCGCGTGCGTGGCGTCCCAGTCCGGCGTGCCGGGCGCGCTCGCGCCGGTGAGCACCGCACCGTCCGGCAGCACCGCGAGCAGGTAGCCACCGCCACGGATGGCCTCGTCGACCATCTGCCGCGCCAGCACCTCGGACTCGGCGGCCAGGCCCGGCCGGTTCCTGATCCGGTCGAGTGACGTGGCGAGTTCCGACACGGCATGGTCCGGCCGGGACAGGTCGACCAGCACGGCGTTCGCGGGCAGGGTGAGCATCATCGGCCCAGCGCCCGGCCCTGGTCCTCGAGCAGCGTGCGGACCGATTTCGCGGACGGGTCGATGAGCAACCCGATGCCGTCCTTCGCAATGGTGGACGAGCCACCGTCCAATTGGAACGGTATCTTCGCCGCGGCGGCCATGGCGGGTCGTCGTGCGGCGGCGCGGCCTGCGGCGAGCTGATCGGCCCTGCTGAGCCCCGGATTGCCGGCCGCGGCGATGTGCTTTGTGTCCGTGTACCGGTGTGCCGCGGCGGCCAGCGACGTGCTGCCCGTGCCGGCCTCGTGCAGTGCCGTTGCCTCCCTGGCCGCGGTCAGGCCGCCGCGCGCGTCCACGGCGTCCAGCACGAAACCGAGCGCCGATGGCGCGGTCGGCGAACCGGTGAGCAGCTGTTCGCCCTCGCCCGCGAGGTGGACCGCGCCGGCACCTGCCGCCAGTGGGCCGGTGACCGCGTCGAGCAGGTCGACACCGGGAATCGGTGCGGCGATCGCGGTCACCGTGGCGCTCCACTGCGCGATCGTGCCCGCGACGCTGGTCACCCCGTTGATGAAGCTCTGCAGGATGCCAGGATGCGTTGCCGGCTCGAACGCGTTCGGCCGCGCCGACCTGATCCGGGCCGCGGTCGCGTCGGCCTGGCTGATGTGCTTCTGCCGCAACATTTCCGCCTGGAGTCTTAGGTCGTTCAGGCGCGCGTCGAGCTGCTCCCACTTGGCGTATGCCATGCTCAGTTCCTTGGTCTGGCCTTGTATGCCGTCGCCGCCCAGTTGGGCCGGGTCGAACACGCTGGGGTCCATGCCGGGGCGGATTCGGGCGAACGCGGCCTGGTAAGCGGACCTCGCGACGGCGAGTTGGTTGGCCAGCTGTGCGGCTTCGCGTTCCCACTGGTCGGCTGTGTGCTGGTTGTTGGCCAGCTGGGTGGCCCAGGTCTCCAGTGCGCTGCCGGCGATGCCGAGTGACTGCACGCCGGAGTTCAGCGCGGGCACCAGATCCGTGCCGGCGCTGCGATAGCTGTCCGCCGCCGCACCGCCCCAGGTGCCGGCGAAATCCAGTGCGCTGTGCAGCCGCTGCCCGCTCGCCACCAGTTCGCTGGCCGCGTTGCGCATCGACCCGATCGCGGCCTGGACCGAGCCCGGGCTGCCGGCGAGGTTGATCAGGAGGAGCGGGTAGTCGGTCATCCGGTCACCCCGAACTTGTTGGTGAACGACTGTTGGCTCGCGTCCTCCACCTGGACGTAGTTGGCGTTGGCCTGGTTGATCGCGGTCGCCATGTCGTTGATCCTGCCGCGCATGTGGGCGAGGCCGTCCAGCCACTGGGCGTGCAGGTCACGCACTGCGGCGCCGAGGTCGGCGGGGCCGAGGTCACCGGCTGGCACGTTCAGCGTGGCCGCCGCCGAACCGACCGCGTCGGCCACCGCCCGCAGTTCGCCGACCCGGCTGGCCAGGCCGGACGGGTCCACCGTGTAGCCGGCGACCGCCCTGGCCTGGTCCGCGCGCTGCATCCGCGCGAACTCCTGTGGGGACATGGTGTTGTTCTTCGACAGTGGCCCGAAGGGGCCGTCCAACGGTCCTTGCATGACGCCAGTACAAACCGTCGCGAGCACACCGGACACCGGCACTGCTCAACGCGGCACGACCGTTACTCAGACGGCCAAGTGGACGGTCAGGATTTCGCCCTCGTCGACCTGTTCGTTCTGGCGCACCTGTGCCTTCACCGGCACGATGTAGCGTCCGTCCTTGGGGAACAGGGAGGTCTGCCACGTGCTGGTGCCGATGGTCACGGTCACCGGGATCATGCCCCAGCCGTAGCTGACGCGCCCGGCGAGTTCCTGGATGTCCCGGCACTGTTCGTCGGGCACGGTGATGAAGTACCAGGGCGCGGGGCCGCGCCAGTACCAGAGCTCGCCGCTGAACTCGAGCCGCACGGTCAGGCGTCCGGCGGGGCGTCCTCGCCGACGCGCCCGTCGACGGCCTCCCGGATCAGGTCGGCGTGCCCGGTGTGGCGGGCGTACTCCTCGATCATGTCGGTGAGCACCCTGCGCAGGCTCATCACGCCCCAGCCGGGAAACAGCCTCCCCTTCGCGCGATCGAGGCCGCCGTCGGCCATGGCCTCGTCGACGAGCTCGCGGGATCGTTCGACGGCCGCGCGCCAGTCCCGCCACAGCGCGTCAGTGTCGCCGTCGGCCGTCCAGATCCAGTCGCGGTCCCAGTCATCGGGGGTCCAGGCCGGCACCGGCACGTGGCCGTGCAGCTTCTGGGCGAACGAGGACTCCTCGCACCGGATCAGGTGGCGCAGCAGGCCGCCCAGGGTGATGGCGGACTTTCCGATGGTCGTGGCCATCGCGGCCGCGTCCAGGTCGGCGCACTTCCAGGCGAGGGTCCGACGATTGCGTTCCAGCGTGCCGAGCAGGGTGTCCAGTTCGCTACCGGCGACCGGTGGCTCGACGAGCAGTTTCTGAGTCACGGCGACGAGGCTACGATCCTTTCCGGACGATTCGCTTCCTGAAACGGAGTGTAGATGTCGCCTGATCTGAGTCCTACCGCACGCGCCCTGCTGGCCCTTGAGCTGATCCAGAACAAGCCCGGGATCACCGGCGAAGCGCTGGCCGAGCGTCTGGGCATCTCCGACCGGGCCGCACGCAGGTACATCGGCATCCTGCGGGAGGCCGGGATACCCATCGAGTCGATCAGCGGACGGTACGGCGGCTACCGGATCGGCCGCGGGTTGCGCGTCGCGCCACTCATGTTCAACCCGCCAGAGGCGCTGGGGCTGGTGATGGCGGTCCTGCAGGGCTGGCACGGCGCGGCCGACGGCAACGACCCGGTGGCCACCGCCCTCGGCAAGATCGTGCGGGTGCTCCCGACGGCGTCGGCCGCACCGGTCGAGGCGATGCGCCGGGTGAGTGCGCAGAACCCCGGCGACGCGGCGGCGAGCCCGGACCCGCAGCTCACGGCGGCCGTGGCGCAGGCGTGCGAGAGCCGTCGGCGGCTGCGGATCCGGTACCGCACCCGGGAGATGGTGGTCGATCCGTGGGCCGTCGTGGTGCGCCACGGGCGGTGGTACCTGTTGTGCTGGTCGCACCACGCCGATGCCCGCAGGGTGTTGCGGCTGGACCGGATGACGCAGGTCGACCCGATGGCGGGCTCGTACGCCGTGCCGGCGGACCTGGACCCGGCGCGTGATGTGGAGGAACACCTGGCGGACGGGTGGACCTACGAGGTCGAGGTCCGCGTTGACGCGCCCTTCGACCGGGCGGCACGGTGCGTGCCACGGACGCTGGGTCGCCTTACTTCGGCCGACGAGCGGCACTGCCTGCTGTGTGGGAGTACGGACAACCCCCGTTGGTACGCCGCGCAACTCGCGGCCACGGAGCTGCCGTTCGTGGTGCTGCGGTCGGACGAGGTGCGGGCGGAGGTGCGGGCGCTGGCCGACCGACTGGTGCGGGCCTTGAGTCTCCCGTTGGGGGAGACGGGAGGGTGAGGTATGGACGGCACGCGCTACTCGATCGGTGACCTGGCCAGGCGGACCGGGCTGACGGTCAAGACCATCCGGTTCTACTCCGACCAGGGAATCGTGCCGCCCGCCGACCGCAGCCCGGCCGGCTACCGCCGCTACGACATCGACGCGCTCGCACGCCTGGACCTGGTGCGGACGCTGCGTGACCTTGGCGTTGACCTGCCCACGATCCGAAAGGTCGTGGACAGGAAGATCCCGCTGCCCGAGGTCGCCGCAGCGCACGCGGAAGCACTGACGGTACAGATCAGAACGCTCCGCCTGCGACGCGCGGTGCTGACGGCGGTGGCAAGGCGCGGGTCCACCCCGGAGGAGATGAATCTCATGCACAAGCTGGCCAAACTCTCTGAGGACGAACGCCGACGCCTGATCGGCGACTTCCTCGACACCGCGTTCGGTGAGCTGGACGCGCATCCGGAATCCGTGGGGTTCATCCGCTCGATGACCCCCGAACTGCCGGACAACCCCGAGACCGAGCAGGTCGAGGCTTGGGTGGAGCTGGCAGAGCTGTCTCAGGACCCTTCCTTTCGCGCCGACATGCGGCGTGTGGCGCGGCAGCATGTGGCGGATCGGTTGTTGGCCAACACCGTCGGCGTCCGCCTGGGTCCGATCGCGGCGGTGCGCGACGAGGTCGGTCCGGCCGTCGCGGCTGGCATCGAGCCGGCATCGGTTTTGGCGGATCCGGTTGTTGCGGCCGTCATGGCGCGTTATGCCGGCATCGTTGGTCGTCCTGATGATGTCGACCTTCGGCGTCGGTTGTTGGTGCGGTTGGAGAGTGCGAATGACCCGCGGTGGGCTCGGTATCTGCGGCTGCTTGCGGTGATCAATGGCTGGTTGGCGCCGGAGAGCATGGCGGCGGCGCTCGACTGGTTCATCGAAGCCTTGCGTGCTCGGCTGTCCTGATTGGCTGGTCCGCACGCTGTGGGCTTGCGGACCAGCCAATCAGCGAACATCCGGAGTTAGACGGGGGTGTGCTGTCCGGCGGCGGGCGTCAGATCCTCATGTCGGTCACCGATGTCGCGCCAAACCTGACCGAAGCTCTTTCGTTTCACCGAGGGAACTGCTTGGCACAGGCGAAGCCACGTCTTCATGCCCTGCCGAGCGAACGGATTGCCGGAGATCGCCAGTTCGGTGTACTTGGTCGCCTCACGCACCGCACCGAAACCGTAGTCGCGCATCTTGGCCTCGTACCGAGCGATCGCCGGCACCGGGTCGGTGCCGGCCCGGTAGGCCGCAGCGAGTGTCGCGGACAACTCGGCCGCGTCGCGCAGGGCGGTGTTCGCGCCGAGACCCAGGACCGGTGGCATGTTGTGCACCGCATCGCCGACTAGGGTTACCGGTGTCGCGGTCCAGTCGTAGTCCGTTGTCGACCGCTTGAATCGGAGGATGCCGACGGTGGCCGGGTCGGTGTCGGCGATGACGCGGCGCAGCGCGGGGTGCCAGTCGTTGATCATCCGCGACGCGACCAGTCTGAGCTCTTTACCGTCCAAAGCGGACGCGTTGGCCGGATATCGCTTGCGGTGTGTGATGAACGCCCACAGCATGTAGTCCGAGACGTTGTCCAGCAACAGTTCCGGATCCAGCCCGGCTAGATCCTGGCCGCGTGAGATCGCATCGGACATTCGGCGGCGGCCATCGAATACCGATGTGAACAGGAAACTGCCAGCAGACGGGAGAATCGAGTTCATGCCGGACTTGAGGCCGTCGGGCAGCCAGGCCAGGGTCGTCGGGTTCAGCGGCAACCGGCCGGCAACCGAGACGGCGTCGGTCTCGATGCGCGGTGCGTCGGGCAGATACTGTTGGCGGACCAGGGAATTCGCCCCGTCGGCACCTACGAGCACGTCGCCGGTCGCGGTGGTGCCATCGGCGAAGAACGCGGTCACCCGGCCATCTGCACAGCGCTCGTATCGCTGGAAGGTCCGGCCGTAGCGCACGATCCCGTCCATCCCGGCGAGCAGCAGGTTGCGCAGGACCGATCTGCTCACCGCGTAGTGCTGGTCGGCCGGATCGGTCGCGCCCGCGGTCATGACGGCCCGCTCGATCACCGCCAGATCCTTCAGTCGCTCGGTACGGAAGGCCAGGCCGGCACCGGGATCGACCGAGGTCGCGACGAACGCGTCCCACAGCGGCCGGGGCAGGCACTGGTACAGCGACCGGCTGCCGACCTGGTTGATGTTGAGCCGGTAGCCGGCCGCCCAGCCGCGCGCGTCCTGGTCACGCTCGTAGATCTCGACGTGCACACCGGCCCGCACCAGAGCCTGGCCGAGGGCGAGGCCCCCGACGCCGCCGCCGATCACGATAGCGGTGAATGGTTTCACGTGGTCCCCTGTTCGTTGGTCGTACCGAGCAGTTTGGGCAGTTCCCGCAGCACAAGGTCGTGCCAGTCGAGTTCGGCTTGCAGCCGGATCAGGCGGTGCTGGAAGCCGAGCGGCTCGACGCCGGTGAGGTACGGCGCGGCCGACTCCTGTAGGTGTAGCCAGGATTTCAACTCGGCTTCCAGGGCCGCCCGCCGGTCCGCGATGGCGGCCAGGAGTTCTTCCTGGGGCATGTCCTGGCTGTACTGGAGGGCGAGGTCCACCGGGTCGGGCCGCAGGCGGGTGTCGCGCAGGACGGCGGCGCGCAGCGCGGAGAGTTCCTTGTAGCCCTCAGTGGTGATCGCGTACACGGTGCGCTCCGGCAGGTTGCCGGCGCGCTCGGTGCGTACGGCCTCGATGACGCCTTCGGCCGCCATCCGGTTCAGCGCCGCGTACAGCGATCCGACCTTGATGTCGGTCCAGAGTTCGGTCCGGTCGGTCTGCGCGTCCCGCCGGAGTTGGTGACCGTGCATCGGCCCACCGCGGGCCAGGGCGCCGAGGATGAACAACCGGACGCTACTCATGTCGGTACTCAAACACGAGTAGGTCAGCTAGTCAAGCGCGAGTACCCAAGTGCGAGTACTACGCCGGCTTCGACTCCAGGTGGTCCTTCAGTCGGTGCAGCGTGAGAGCGATGTTGGTGCTGTTGGTGCCCCGTCGATCCGGCTGGCCGGTGATCCGGATGGCGAACGGGACGAACCAGCGCGGCACGCGCAGATAACTGCTCTCGATGACCGTGCAGCCGGTGGCGGACGGCACCAGATCGAACTGCCACCGCGCGATCGGCACCTTGAACGGAGTGCTCACCTCGTAGGCGAAACACCGTCCCGGCTCGGCGTCGGTGATCCGGCAGACGGTCCACCAACGCCGCCGCCCGTTGCGATTGTCGCCGCGAAACCGCGCCCCGACAGCCGTCTCGGTCACCCCGTCCAGCCAACGGGCGCGATAGACCTCCTCAGCGAACCCGGCCATCAACGGCGGATCACTGATCAGCCGATAAACGTCGGCCGGCGTGGCCGCAATGGTGACCTGTCCAGCCGCGATCGGTTCATTCGCATCCACCCGCCGATGACAACAGCGCGGGCGACCCCGGTCAATACCGCTCAACGAAGCATGACCCATTCACCTGGACGGCAGGGATCAGATCAGGCCGCCGGTATCCGGACGACCGGCGTGTAGTGCGAGGCGTCGCCGATGATCGAATGGCTTGCGCGGCCGTCGATGCCGACCGGCACGTCGCCCGCCACGGTCACCCGGTGCAGGCGGCGCGGCAGGTCGTCGTAGTTGTCGACCGCGCTGTGCTGCGTGATTCGGTTGTCGAACAGGACCAGTTGTTCTGGCGACCAACGCCAGCGCAACACGTTCTCCGGCCGGGTCACGTAGTGCTGGAGCAGTCGCAGGATGTCCACGGACTCCGCGCGGGACAGGCCGACGATGCGCTGGGCGAAACCGCCGATGAACAGGCCGCGCTCGCCGGTCAGCGGGTGGACTCGGACCACGGGGTGCACGGTCTGGTACTTGATCGAGACGAACTCCGCGCGGCGGTCGCGCTCTGCCTGGTCGAGGCTCTCCGGTGGGACCGCGTAGTCGTAGTCGTTGGTGTGTACCGCCCACAGCGTGTCGGCGAAGTCGCGCAGCGGCCCTGGCAGGTCGCGGTAGGCGGTGGCGGCGTTGGCGATCAGGGTCTCGCCGCCGTAGGGCGGGACCACGATGCTGCGCAGCGTGCTGGCCTGTGGCGGGTTCAGGATGAACGTCACGTCGGTGTGCCAGTGGTTGGCCTTGCTCTGCTCGTCCACCGGCAGCACGTTGGGTGCGCCCGCCACCGCCGGCACGGTCGGGTGCGCGGTGGTCAGGTCGCCGAAGTACCGGGCGAAGCGCTGTTGGCCCGCGTCGTCCAGTCGCACGTCCGGGAACACCAGGGCCTTGTGCTCGTTGAGTGCCGCGCGGATCGCGGCGACGGTGTCGGCGTCGAGGTCGCCCGCCGGGTCGACTCCGGCGACCTCGGCGCCGATCCGCGCGGTGACCTTGCGGACTTCCAGCCTGGTGGTTGTCGCGGTCATGATTGCGCTCCTCCGGTTATCCGTGCGATGTGATTACATCGTCAGGAGCCGGTGTGGCCGAGTCAATTGTTCCCGACATGTGGTCGCGACAAATCTCGGTGACCGCCACTGTCGATATCCGACAGTGTCAGGCGCGGACGCCGGTGAGGGCGAAGAACTCCTGCCGGGAACGGGCATCCTCGCGCAGCGTGCCCAGCAGGGTCGAGGTGACCGTGCTGGAGCCGGTGGCCCGCACGCCGCGCAGCGTCATGCAGCTGTGCTCTGCCTCGATCACGACGCCGACACCCTGCGGGTGCAGTTGTTCGGCCAGCCAGTCGGCGATCTGCTTGGTCAGCCGTTCCTGGACCTGGGGCCGACGCGCGAAGTGCTCGACGACACGGGCCAGTTTGGACAGTCCAAGGATGCGATCCCCTGGCAGGTAGCCGACATGCGCGACGCCGACGATCGGCAGGAGGTGGTGCTCGCAGACCGACGTCACCGGGATCGAGCGGGCCAGGACGAGTTCGTCGTAGCCCTCGTCGTTGGGGAACGTGGTCAGGTCGAACGGGCGTGGGGTGAACAGTTCGGCATAGGCGCGGGCCATCCGCCCCGGTGTGCCGCGCATGCTCTCCGACGTCAACTCGATGCCCAACGCCTGCAGGAACCGCGCTGCCGCCAGCTCGGCGGCGGCCAGGTCGATGCCGTTGTCCGGTTCGTAGACCACCCGTAAGGCGGCAGCAGCGCCCATGACGGCGTCCTTCCGATCAGTGGTGCCAGCTGTGTCACGATAACACCAACGAAGCTTGGTCTTATCTGTCTACTAGGTCACGCCCAGCCAGAACGGAACACCTGTGGACATACCTGTTGGTGTTATCGTGGCGGAGTGGCGGTGGACCCGGCGATCAGGGCGGTTGCCGCGCTGGAGGACCAGTCGCGGCGGGGCATGTACGCGTTCATCCGCGCCGCGCGCCGCCCGGTGACCAGGGACGAGGCGGCGGCCGCGGTCGGGATATCCCGGAAACTGGCCGCGTTCCACCTGGACAAGCTCGTCGACGCCGGTGTGCTGCGGGCGCACCACGGGTCGGCGGGCGGTCGGGTCGGCCGCGCACCGAAGGTGTACGAACCGTCCGACACCGACATCCGGATCAGCATCCCGCAACGCCAGCACGACATCCTCGCCGACATCCTGCTCGACGCCGTGCTCGCGCAACACGACAACGAGACCGCCCGCGACGCGGCGCTGCGGACCGCCCACGACCGCGGCCAAGCATTGGCGGCCACCGAACGCGCACTGACCCGACCCGGACGGCTTGGCGTTGAACGCGCACTCACCCTGACCACGACGATGCTGCAGCGGCACGGCTTCGAACCCAACCGAGAGGCCCCGACCTGCGTGCGGCTGCGCAACTGCCCGTTCCACCCGCTGGCCGCCAAGGCGCCGCAACTGGTGTGCGGCATCAATCACGCCTTCCTCACCGGGGTTCTCGACGGACTGCCCGCACCGTCGGTCGAAGCCGTCCTGGCCCCGCGGCCCGGCGAATGCTGCGTGGAGCTGCACGCCCGCCTGTAACCCCGACACAGTGGCTATCCTGGTGCGGTGCCGATGTCATCAGCAGTGCGCGCACGCATCCGCGCGTTCCTCGAGCCGGGCGACACGATTCGCTATGTGTTCCCGGCCCAACTCGTGCTGAGCGTCTCGCCCTACGTGATGATCGTGGTGAGTGACCGGGCAGTCACTGTGCTGTCGACCGGGATCTGGGGGCGGGATACGCCGAAGTCCCTGGTGGCCACCTATCCGCGCAACGTCCGCATCGGCCCCGTCGACATCTATCTGGTCCCGGAGTTCACCTTGCAGGGCATCCGGTACGAGGTGGACGAGGAGTACGTGTCGGTGATCAACACAGCGGACGCGGAAGCCTCAGCCGACTTCATGCCACCGGATCCACTGCCCGACCTCTGAGCTGCGGTCCGCCTGGTGGTCGCGTCGGCGCCGTGATCATTCTCGGGCGCCGGCGACCGGAGTCGTGGCCAGTTGCTCGAGCAGCGGCACCGCCAGAGCCGGCGCGGGCAACCCGAGGAGCTCCGCCCGGATCCGTTCGGCCGCCCGCCGGTATCTCGAATCCGCGAACACCTCGGCCACCGCGGCCCGCACGTCCCGCGGAGTGGCCACCGGCCGAACAGGTCGAGGTAGTGCGGCAGCCGGCGAGCGCCACCGCGCCGCACGAAACCATCGCGCAGGTCACGGTCCTCCCGGTCCCGGTCGGGCACCAGCAGCGGCTGGCGCTCCGGGACGTGACCACCGCCCGCCTTGCCCACCGCGAACGCGGTGAACCCGGCCGTCTCGATCGCCTCCCGCCGGGCAGCGCCGGCCGCGAACGCCACCGTGTGGCCGGCGGCGGCCACGGCCCGGGCCAGTGGGATCAGCGGCTGGAAATGGCCGAGCCCGCCGGCGAAGGTGAACAGCACGCGCATCGCGCTACCGTATCGATCCGTCCGCCTAACGCCAGCCCAGTAGGGCGAAGCTCGCGCCGCATCCTCGATGTTGGATGCGGCACCGGCCGCCACCGCGACCAAACAGCGCGGTGTGACACGCTGACCCGGTGACCCGGATACTGATCATCGGTGGTGGCATCGCCGGCATCGCGACCGCCATGGCCGCCACGAAGGCCGGCTTCGACGCGACGGTCTATGAGGCACATCCGCGCACCGACACGGACATCGGCGCGTTCCTCACCTTGGCCAGCAACGGAATGCTGGCCCTTGCCCAGATCGACGCGGCGGAGCCGGTCGCCCGCGTCGGCTTCGACCTGACCGCGATGCGCCTGCTCGACGGCACCGGCGCCGAACTGGCCACCGTGCCACTCGGCGAACACCACGACCCACTGGCCCGCTACCGCTGCCTGCGTCGTGCCGAGTTGAGCGCCACGCTGCGCGCCGAGGCGGCCCGGCGCGGCATCACAGTGCGGCACGGCAAGCGCCTGGCCGCCCGCACCGAGGACGGCGCCGGCATCACCGCCCACTTCACCGACGGCGACATCGCCCGTGGTGACCTGCTGATCGGCGCGGACGGCCTGAACTCCACCGTGCGCACCCTCCTCGACCCCGCCGCGCCCGCGCCACGCTACGCGGGCCAGCGCGTGTTCTACGGCTACAGCACCGATGCCCGCCCACCCCGCGTGTCGGCCCGGATCGAGATGCTGCGTGGCAGCACCGCCGCGTTCGGCTACGCGGTCTCGCCCGGCGGTGAGACGTTCTGGTTCGCCAGGGTGCCGGACGAGGAACTCTCGGCGGCGCAACTTGCCGAGGGCACCGCGGAATACTGGCGCCGGATGCTGGTCTCCTTGCTGCGCAAGGATTCCACGCCCGCCGCGGACATCGTCGCGGCCAGCGGCGAGCGGCTGATGGTGACCAACGCGCGCGACCTGCCGGCGGGCATACGGTGGCACGGTGGCCGGACGCTGCTGATCGGGGACGCCGCGCACGCCGCGTCGCCGGCGACCGGGCAGGGCGCCTCGATGGCCCTTGAGGACGCGGTGGTGCTGGGCAAAGCCTTGCGTGACAACGCAACCCTGGATACCGCCCTGCGGGTGTACGACCGGCTGCGCAGGCCCAGGGTGGAACGCAACATCGCCAACAGCGCCCGGCTGACCGCCGGCCAGGTCCCGCCGACCCCGCAACCCGCGCCGGCCGGCCAGGACGACGAGCTGCTCAGCCAACTCGACTGGGCTACGCCGATACCGGCCTGACCCGGGATCAGTGCGGTTCGGTTCGACGAGGTGCCCGAGGTGGTCGCTTCAGCGCGGTGAGCCCACCCAGCAGCATGTCCAGACCGAACTCGAACCGCTCGGCCGCGGTCTCCGCGCTGAACAGCTCGCCGATCCGCAGCATGTTGGCGAACGCGTCCGGCGGCAGCGAGTTCATGTACTCGACCATCCGCCTGCCTCTGGCCGCGGCATCGTCGGGGTCGATCGCGCCCGAGCTCCAGATGCTGCCCTCATAGGCGAAGGCCTTGGTGTACAACGACAGCGCGTCGCCCGCGTAAGCGGCCTGGGTGAGGGACAGGCCGCCCGCGCGCAGCAGGCTGAGCAGCGCCTCGCCGTGCCGCAGCGCGTTCGGCCCGACCGGCACCATCACCTGCCAGGCGATCCGGGCGATCCCCGGATGGGCATGCATGGCGTGAACCTGGCCGCGCAACAGTTCCTTGACCTGTTCCTGCCAGTGCCGCGGGTCCGGTACCGGGAGTGGGACCTCCTCCAGCACCCGGTCGAGCATCAGTTCGACCAGTTCGTCCTTGGTGGCGACGTGCGCGTAGAGCGAGGCAGGCCCGGTGTCCAGCGCCTGCGCGACCCGCCGCATGCTCACCGCGTCCAGTCCCTCGTCGAGCAGGATGTCCAGCCCGGTCCGCACGATCAGCTCCAGCGACAGGCGCGGCTTGGCGGCGCGCCGGGCGGGCGGGTTACGCCATGGCGGGTCCGGACGAGTCATACGAACACCGTACTTGACACGAACACCGTTCGACAGCGACCATGGTTCGTCTATCGAACACTGTTCGTCCAAGCTGGGAGGGCCAGGATGACCGAGGATCGGGAGGCGGCGGTGCGCGCCGTCCTGAGCGGCATCGCCGATGCGTGGAACGCCGGGGACGCCACCGCGTACGCCGCGCTGTTCACCGAGGACGCCGACTACGTCACGTTCTTCGGCCTGAACATGCCCGGCCGCCACGCCATCGAGGCCGGCCACCGGGCCCTGTTCGACGGCCCGCTCAAGGGTTCGAAGCTGACCGGGAGCGCCGAACCGCCGAAGATCCGCTTCGTCCGCCCGGACGTCGCGATCGCCGTCGTCGGCGGCGGCTCCACGGTCAGCGGCGACGAGCCCGACCCGCGGCGCGCGTCCACCCTCACCTACGTACTGGTGCGTGATCCGGACGCGTGGCGGATCACCTCGTTCCAGAACACCCGGCGTACTCCGGTGCCGGGACGGCCATCGTGATCAACTGCTCCCCCTGCCGTGTCGCTACTGCATTCGGGTGACGGGCTTGACATGCACCTGGCGTGACAATCGTGGTCGATACAGTGACCGGCATGAACGTCGAGCTGACGGAGCTGACGACGGCGGCATCCGCCGCGATGGTCAAGTTGCTGGTGACAGAGGCGTGGCAGGCGACCCGGGACGGCGTGGTGGCGTTGTGGCGCAAGGTTCGCCCGGACACGGCGGACCGGGTGGGACTCGATCTGGACGAGAACCGCGCGCAACTCCTCGAGGCCGCCGACAAGGGCGACACGGCCGCCATCGAAGCCGCGTTGGGTGACGAATGGCGCGGCAGGCTGGCGTCGCTGGTCACCGTCGAGCCGAGCCTGGTGGCCGACCTGCGCCAGCTGCTGGACTCCCAGCTGAAGCCCGCGTTGGAGCAGGTCACCACCAACTCGGCGGGTTCGGTCCGGCTCTCGGCGACCGCGACCGATCACAGCACCGTCGTCCAGGCCGGAAATTCGGTCAGCATCACCGGATCGCTGAATCGTCGGCATGACTGACCGGTCACGCATCGAGATGACGGCGGACGTCTCGGGTGGTTCGACCAGCATCATGGCCGGCCGGGACGTGATCATCACCTACGGTTCGCCGCCGACCGAGCAGTTCGAGGACGATCCGGTCGGCGAGTGCCCGTATCCGGGCTTGGCCTCGTTCGGACCGGACCAGGCAGGCTGGTTCTTCGGCCGGGACCGGGTGCTGGGCGCGCTGCGGGTGCGCCTGGACCGGGCAAGGGCCGAAGGCGGCCCGGTTGTGCTGATCGGTGGGTCCGGCGCCGGCAAGTCGTCCCTGCTGCGGTGCGGGCTGATCGACTCGGTGACGGCCAACGGATACGGCGACGCCGGTTCCCGGACCTGGCCGCATGTGGTGTGCACACCGACCGACGCGCCGGTGGCCGCGCTGGCCGCCGCGCTGGCGCCGCTGGTCGGCGCACCGGCCGACCGGTTGGCAGCGGAATGGCGGGACGATCCGGCGAACTGCGTCGCGACGCTGCGCGGCGCTCTTGGCTCTCAACGGGTTCTGCTGGTGGTGGACCAGTTCGAGGAGTTGTTCGCCGGCGGCGACGGCGACGCGGTGTTCGTGGACCTGCTCGATCACCTGTGCACGGGCGTGGACGCACCGGCCATGGTGGTGCTGGGCTTGCGGGCGGACTACTACGGCCACTGCCTCACCCACCCGTGGCTGGCCGCGGCTTTGCGGGACGAGCCGATTCAGTTGGGCCCGCTCAGCCGCGCGGAACTGGAACTCGTGGTGCTCGGGCCGGCGGCCCAGGTCGGCCTTTCGGTGCAGCCAGCGCTGGTGCAGGTGCTGTTGGCCGACATGGGCTCGACCGCCCTGCCCGGCGAGGACGGCGCCGGTCGCCTGCCGCTGCTCGCGCACGGCCTTCGCGCGACCTGGTTGAAACGCACCGGAAAGACGCTGACCCTGGACGGTTATCGGGACACCGGCGGCATCCAGGGCGCCATCGCGACCACCGCCGACCGCACCTTCGGCAAGCTGAGCGATGCGGGGCGGCAAGCCGCCCGGTCGGTGTTCCTGCGCCTGGTTCGGATCGGCGTGGACACAGAGGACACGCGCCGCCGGGTCGCGCTGGACGACCTGGTCGACGACCTGCCCGAGCCGGCCGCGGCGCGGGCCGTGGTGGCGGCGTACACGGCGCAGCGGCTGCTGACCGTGGACCGGGACGGGGTCACCATCACCCACGAGGCGCTGCTGCGCGCGTGGGGCACCCTGCGTGCCTGGATCGAGGCCGACCGGGCCGGTCACCTGTTCCGGCAGGAACTCGACGCGCACGTGCTGGCCTGGCAGGCCGGGATGCGCGGCCTGCACCAAGGGGCCACCCTGCACAACGCCGAACTGTGGGCACGACGGCATCCGCAGGACGTCAGCCCGGCGATCGCCCGGTTCCTCGCGGCATCCCGACGCACGGTCAACCGCCGCCGCAGGGCGTGGCAGGCCGCGACGGCCGTGGTCCTGGTGCTGGCGCTGGTGGCCGCGGGCGCCGCCGTGTACGCGTTCAACCAGCGCGACCAGGCCAACGCGCAGCGTGCCACCGCCGTTGCCCGACTGGTGGCCGCCGAGGCGCAGAGCCTTGCCGTGTCGCAACCCGGCCTCGCCAAGCAACTCGCCCTGATCGCGGCCCGGTTGTCCGGCAACACCGGTGATGGCGTGTTGCTGGCCGCCGCAGAAAGCCCAGGCACGTTCGACAGCCAGGACTCGATCCTGGACGTGGCCCAGACCCGCGATGGCCGCACGCTGGCCCTGTCCACCAGCAGCGGAATCGCCATGTGGAGCACCGCGGGCCACGCGGACGCACGGATTACGGGGGTGACCGCGGTCGGCCCGGTGGCATTGAGCCCGAACGGCCGCGTGCTGGCGACGGTGGTTCGCGACGGCCTGAACAGCGCGGTGTGGCTCTGGTCGGTCGCGGACCCGGCTCGTCCCCAACCGCTGGCGACACTTCCGGTGGCGGGCGGCGATGCCGAGTCGGTCGCGGTCAGCGCGACCTCCACCGTGCTGGCGGTCGGCACCGCCACAGGCGCGATCCGACTGTGGAACATCGTCGACCCGGCGGCGCCTCGCGCTCTCCCGGCGTTGTCCGGTCATCCCGGCGGGGTGGACTCGCTGGCGTTCGACCCGGTCGCCCCCGTTCTGGCCAGCTCCGGTGCTGATCACCAGGTCCGATTGTGGAGCACGGCCGCGCCGGGATTGTTGTCCACAGTGGATGGTTATCATGGCGGGGACGACAACACCAATGGCGTCGTGCCGAACTACACCTTGGTGCACCACCGCATCGCGTTCAGCCCGAACGGCACCATGCTGGCCGCGCCCGGCGACGGCACCAACAGCGATCTCCGGTTGTGGGGTGTGCACGACCCAGCACGTCCCCAACTGCTCGCCGCCCCTGGCAACGCCGACGCCGTCACTCTGAATTCGAACAGCGGGTGTGACCAGAGTATCCGTTCGGTGGCTTTCGCATGGGACGGCAAACTGCTTGCCACTGTCTGCAATTCCACTACGTCGTTGTGGCAGGCGGACGACATATCCAAGGTGACCGTTGCGTACACTTTTCCGATCAACGAACAGAGCGGCCCAGCGTTCTTCACCCCCGACAAATACAGGATGCTGGACGCAACACACGCCGGCCTGCAGGACTGGGATGTCAGCAATCCTGAACTGCCAGGCGCGCCGGCCAACATCGACCAGGGTGCCACTGGTCCGGACGCCGCGGTGGCCTTCAGCGGCGGACAGCGCAAGCTGTTCGCCGCAGTGGGCGCGAACATCGGCATGATATGGAATCTGGGACCACGACCCGAAGTGATCGCCACTCTGCCCGGGCTGCGGGGGGTGGCGGGTATCGCCTTCAGACCGGATGGGAACGTCATCGCCGATGGCGAGAACACCGATGACGGGCAGGGCTTGGTACTTCGGCTCCGCGACACGACCAAGCCCGGTGCACCGATGTTGGCCACGATGGCGCTCCAACTCCAGAACGGCGTGCAGAGCCTGGCATTCAGCCCGGACGGCCATACCCTGGCCATGGCGGACGGCGCCGACGAACCGTCGGTCAAACTGTTCGACGTCACCGATCCGAGCCGGCCGCGGTTGATCGCCACTCGGCCGGCCGACGCATTGCATGTCGGGTTCTCCCCGGACGGTCATCTGCTGGTCGCCAACACCCCGGACGCGTTGTTGTCCTGGAACGTGTCCAACCCACGCCATCCTGTCGCCCTGCCCACCGAGCAGCTCGACATCAGTGCGAACGTGTCGGCCAGCGCATTCAGCCCGGACGGGCAGATCCTCGCGGCCGGGAGCGACAGCGGCAGAGTCCGGCTGTGGCGGGTCAACGGCGATCGACTGATCGGAAGTCCGACGACATTCGAGGCGCCGGGCTTTGCCGGCGGAATCGCCTTCAGCCCCGACAGCCGTACCGTTGCGCTGGCCGACAACGGGAACATACCCGGCAGCACCGGCGCCAAATACGTCCAGTTCTGGGACGTCGCCAATCCGACCGGACCCATCTTGCAGGCCCAGTTCAGTGTCGGAGACACCCTCGCCGGCGACTCACTGGCGTTCAGCGCCGACGGCAAGGACTTCGCCATCGATGTCAACGGTGTCGTCCTGTGGAATACCAATCCCAGCGCTGCCACGGTGTGCGGCTCGATCGGGGACGTGATCACCCCGGACCAGTGGGCGCGGTACGTACAGGACGAGCCGTACGACCCGCCATGCGGATCGTGATCTGGTCTAGTCGAGGAAGTCGGCGAGCATGGGGAGCAGGAGGTCGGTGCGCCTGGTGGCGTCCATGTGCGTGGTGTTCGGGAGCACGGCCAGGCGGGAGCCGGGGATCAACTGTTTCATCAGTGCGGCGTGTTCGATGGTGACGAAGTCGTGGTCGCCGATGATCAGCAGCGTCGGCGCGGTGATGCCGGCCAACTGCTCGTCCGACCAGCCCCGCAGGTCGGCGTTCGAGCTGGACAGCGTGCCGAGGAAGGCGTCGAACTGCTCAGGGTGCGGGGACAGCCGCACGTAGGCCTCGCGGAAGTCGGTGAAGTCCTGCGGTGTGGGCAGCCGGGTCGACGTGGCCATCTTGGCCGGATCGGTCAGGTCCTCGTGCATCCCCTCGGGTCGCACGCTGGCCGAGATCGGGACGATGGACCGGACCCGCGTCGGGTGCGTGACTGCCAGTTCCAGCGCTACCGCGGCACCCATGCTGTGCCCGAGGACGTGGGCGCGGTCGATGTCGAGGTGGTCCAGCAGGCCGACGATGTCCTCGGCCAGCGCGGCCGGTGTGATCCGTCGCTCGGTGTTGCCCGTCCGGCCGTGCCCCTGCATCTCGACGCCGACGACGAGATGCGAGCCGGAGAGCGACGGGATCAACCCGGCGAAGTTCAGGTCGATCGTCAGCATCCCGCCGTGCAGCAGCACCAGCGGAGTGCCCTGCCCGTGCAGTTCGTAGTACATGTGCAGGCCGTTGACGTCGGCGAACCCGCTGCGCTCGCTCGTCCGTGTGCCAGTTGAATCACTGCTCGCGGTGCTGCCGTCCGTCATGGCGACATCCTCTCACTCCAGTCGATCGCCGGCTCAGCGGGATTCGGTGGCCAGGCGCACGCCGAGCCCGACCATGACGGCTCCGGTGAATCGCTCCATCCCGCGTTGCACGGGGGGTTTGAGCACGGTGCGGGCGCGGTCGACGGCGAAGGCCAGGCCGGCGAACCAGAGCACGTCGAGCACCACTATGACGGCGGCCATGCCCAGCGCGTAGGGCAGTACCGGAGCGCCGCGGGTGAGGAACTGCGGGAACAGGGCCACGAAGAACACTGCCAGCTTCGGGTTGGACGCGCTGGTCACCAGCCCGGAGCGCCATCCAGCGCGGCGCCGCGGCTTGTCCTCATCGGAGGATTCAACACCGCGATGACGGTGCAGCAGCGAGCGCAGGCCGATCACGATCAGCACCGCCGCGCCGCCGATACGCAGCGTGTCGAAGGCGATCTGGGAAGCCAGGATCAGCGAGGACACCCCGACCGCGGACAGGATCCCCCAGAGCAACACACCGGCGCTGTTGCCGACGATCGCCGACATCGCCGCTCGACGGCCGTCCCGAGCGGCGACCCGCAGGATGGTCGCGGTGCCAGGCCCCGGGGTGATGGTCACGAGCAGGGCGACGATCAGAAACTCGATGAGTGATCGCATGGCCCGACGCTACGGGAGCGCGGATCATCGGGCCACGAATTTCCGGCAGGCCGAGGTGGTCAGGGTTTGCGGGCGACGCCGCCGAGTTGGGGCAGGTGCGCGCCGGCTTGTGCCTCGCCGGGGTCGTCCGGCCGCCACACCGCGACCGGCACCAGGCCCGGATCGACCAGCTCAAGGTTGCCGAACAGGCGGGCGACGCCGTGGTGGTCGCGCAGGTGGAACGGTTCGACCGTCCGCGAATACAGCGCGGTGGCCTGCTGCACGGTCCGTTCCGGCGAGCGGGTCCGGCTCTGCTCGGCGTGGGACAGCACCAGGTAACTGTCGGGCACGACCGCATCGAGAAAACGCTTGACGATGCGGTCGGGACGGTCGGTGTCCGCCACGAAATGCAGCACCGCGACCATGAGCGTCGCGACCGGCTGAGTGAAATCCAGCGTGTCACGCACGGCCGGGTCGGCCAGGACGGCGTCCGGGGCGCGAAGATCACCGCGCACGGCCACCGCGTTCGGATTGCCGGCCAGCAGCCGGCGGCTGTGCGCCACGGCCACCCGATCGATGTCCACGTACACCACCCGGCACGCCGGGTCGATCCCTTGGGCCACCTCGTGCACGTTGCCCACGGTCGGGATGCCGGAACCCAGATCAAGGAACTGGGTGACACCCCGACCGATCAGGAACCGCACGGCCCGCCGCAGGAAGGACCGGTTCGCCCGCAGCAACGCCGGCAACTCCGGCATGACCTGGGTGATCCGCTGGGCCGCCTCGCGGTCCACCTCGAAGTTGTGCGCACCGCCCAACTGCGCGTCGTACACCCGGGCCGGACTGGGCTTGCGCCAATCGACATCGTCCGGCAACCAGTCCGGCATCATCGCGCCACGGGGCCACGGCTCGTTCACCGCCAGCACAGTACCGGCTCCGCGCCACGTCAGTGGGCCGACGCGAGGCGCCTGTTGTGGCGCAGCGTGTCCAGGGTGAGTGGCGTGCCGTCCAAGGTCGCCAGGGTGAGCATGCCGGCGGCCAGTACGAAGACTGTGTAGTGGAACTGTTGCGCCAGCGGCAGAGTGACGGTCATGCAGAGCGCGTAGGTCCCGAGCAGAAGGGCCGCGCCGAGGGCCGCGAGCCGCAGCCGCACCCCGAGCAGCAGCGCGAGGCCCAGGGTGATCTCGGCGACGGTGGCCAGCACCGCGAGGGTCGGCGCAAGGTCGGCGGGCAGGAACGTGGTCATCGCGCGGGTGTAGGCGACGAAACGGGTGAAGTCACCCCACGAGGTCCCCGGTGATCCGGCCGGGCCGAGAATCCCGAAGCGGTCGGCGACGGCGAGCAGGAACTCGGTGGCCATCAGGAGGCGGACGACGACGGTCAGCCAGCGCCAGCGCGGGTTTCGGTGGGTCAGGGCGAACACCGCGCTCACCGCGACGATGAGCATCCCGATCGCATCGGGGCCGGGCGCCCGGTGCAGGCTGAAGACGTCGAGCAGATCCCAGACCACCTGCTCGGCGATGGCAAGAACGAGAACGACGACCGCGTAGCGCTTCATATGGACTCCTGTGTCAGGAAGGCATGAACGCCTGGAGAGAGCGGCCTGCGCCGGGAAACGTTCCCCGGCCCGTACGGTGACCCACGTCACGGGAACGTTCCGCCGGCCGGTGCGCTCTTCATGGGTGCGGCAGTCGTGGAAGGGGGTGGCAGATGGGTGTCGACCCGGACCGGGTAGGGGAACTGGTCCGAGCGGCTCAGGGCGGCGATCCGTTGGCCGTCGACGACCTGCTCGACCTGCTCACGCCCTACATCCGCCGGCTGTGCGGCCCGATCGCGCTGGACGAGGGCGCCGACGCGACCCAGGAGGCGCTGATCGTGATCTTCCGCAACCTCGGCCAACTCAAGCACCCGGCGGCGTTGTTCGGCTGGGTGCGGACGATCGCGGTGCGCGAAGCGGTCCGGGTCGCCCAGCGTCGCGGCAGCCACGCGGAACTGACCGAAGTGCCCGCCCCCGGCGACCCGCAACTGGCCGCCGACATCGCCGACGTCCTGCGCAGGCTGTCGCCGCGGCACCGGGCGATCCTGCTGTTGCGGGACGTGGAGGGCCTTGACGAGCAGCGGGCCGCCGACCTGCTCGCGGTGCCCGTCGGCACCGTGAAGTCCCGGCTGGCCCGTGCCCGGCTCAGCTTCCGGAAGGAGTGGCGGTCATGACCGAATCCGGTTGGCCCGTCGCGGAGTTCGACCCGGTCCGTCGGCTGCGTGTCATCGCGGCGACGACGCCCGGCGCGTCGATCCACGAGACCGTGCTGGACGCGTCGGTCGGCTCGGTCTGGACGGTGGCCGCCGATCTGGAACGGGAACTGCCGAGGTGGCTGTTCCCCGACATCCGTTCGGTGCGGGTCACCGCCGTCGACGGCGACCGGCTCGTCGCGCGGATACTGGGACATTCCGGCCTGCGGGCCCGGTTCGACGTGGTCCTGCGGCCGCAGTGGTGCCTGATGCGGAGCAGGTTCCTCATCGGCGGCATGGCCGCAACCGACGAGAACGGCGCCACCCGCTTCGCGTTTCTCGGCGGTTTCCGCGGCCCGCTGCGATTGTTGACCCCGCTGGCACGCCCGTTGAGCGACCGGAACGGCGCCGCCGCCCTGACCCGCTTCGCCCAGCGGGTCGCGCGACCCTGACGGCGGGCGCCGGGGACGTTACCGGTCCCTGGTGATGACGGCCGGCACGACCTTGATGACCTCGTCGTGGTGCTCGACCACGGTGTACTTCCGCTTGTGCTCCTTGTCCGTGCCGCCGGTCGGGCGGGCGCCGCCCATGCCGCCGAGCGGCACGCCGTCCGGCTCCGGCTCGGTCGAGGTGGGCGGCGGCAGCCCGCGGTCCTGGCGGACGGTGTCGGCGCCACGCGCGGCACCGCTGCGGGCGCCGGCTGCGAGGCCCATGCCGGCAGCGCCGATCGGGACCGCGCCGCCGGTGGACAGCTGTCCCCCGCCGGTCTGGACCGGGGACGCGGCCGGCATGGTGCTCTGGACCGGTTGGGCCACAGCGGCGGATTGGATGGCGACTCCCGGGTCGGCACCCGAGACCGCGGACGCGCCCAGGTCCGTGGAGCCACCAAGGTTCGCCGAGTTGCTCAGGTTCGTCGAGCCGCCCAGGTTCGCCATAGCAGCTGGATCTACCGGGGCACTCGAATCCGTCGACCCGCCAGAGTCCGCCGGGCTGCTCGGCGTGGTTGCGCCGCTGTCCGTCGACATCGGGGCCGTTGGTCCGGTGTTGCCGGAATCCGCAGCGCCCAAGGTGTTTCCGGAGCCCGCTGTGCTCGCGGGGCCGGCTGCTTGTGACTGGTCGGTGCCGGGCGTTGGCTGGGTGCTCTGCTGGCTGATGCTCGAGAGCGCCTGCTGGATCAGGTCGACGACGCCGAGCGCGCCCTGCACGAGCTTGAGCAGGTTCTGCCCGCTGGCCAGCAGCGCCGCCAGTTTCGACGCGATCTGCATCGCGTAGTTCACGGCGATCCCCACGCACGGCGGGATGGCCTCCACGATGCTCTCGCCGAAGGTCTGCTGGGCCCTCGCCACGGCCTGGGTCATGATCGGCACGATCTGCGCGACCGCCTCGCCGATCAGCTCGGTGATCTGCGAGATGGCCTGCGCCACCACCTGACCCGCGCCGATGATCGCGCTGCCCGTCGTCGTGCTCGCCGCGCCGAGTCCGGCGACGCCGGTCGCGGCCTGCGCGCCGGTGTTCCGGTAGTCCGTCGCTGCGGTACCCGTCCAGCTTGAGGTCTGCGTGTTGACCGAGTTCCCGAACGAGCCTGCCAGGTAGGTGATGTTCTGCCCGCCGCTGCCGAAGTCCTGCGATCCCGACGTGACCGAGGCCGCGTTGCCGCCCTGTAGCTGGCTCAGACCATCGCTGAGGAACGACACGAGCGGCGTGAACCAGCCGAGGCCCGCCGATGCGAGCCCGGACAGCGGGTCCATCGTCGAACCGAGCAGGTCGAGCGATCCGCCGGCCCCGCCGAGCCCCGGCGACACCCAGCCGTTGCCTTGTACGGCAGCGTTCGTCGACGTCAGGTCCGCGGTCAGCTGGGCGGTGTTCGTGTCGGTCATCGAGGAGACTCCCGGTTCAGGTTGGTGGCGTTGCTCGCATCGACGTTCTGATAGCGGGCGGCGGTGCGGCTGATGCCGGTGCTCATCTCGGCCACGGAGGACGACGCGTTCGTGATCGTGTTCGCGACGTGCGTCATGCCGTTCTGCAGGCCGGACGTGAGGAACTGGGTGAACGGGCCGAGCGCGAGGTCAGCGAGGCCGCTTGGCAGTTGCCCGCCGATGGCGGACAGCTGGTCGGCGACGTCGCCGACACTGGCGGCGTGCTGGTGGAGCTGCGCCGGGTCGACGTCAAACTGCGTCATGGGTGATCTCCGGTGTGTAGTCGTCGTCGCGGTGGTCGCGCACCGGCGCGCCGGTCGGCAGGTACTGCTTGATCACGTCCAGCGTGGGGCCCGCACCGAAGTACTCGGTCGCGATGCCGGCCAGTTGGGCACCGACCGCGTACCGCGCACGGCGCGTGGTGTCCAGGATGAGCCGCGCCAGCTCGTCGGATTCGAGCCTGCGGGCGGCGGGGGTGAGGGTGAGGTCCGTCAACGCGCCGCCCGCGCCGACGGTCACCGTGACCTCGCCGTGGGGCGATGTCGCCGTCTTGCCGACCTGCCTGAGGCGGGCGCCTGCCTCGTCTGCGCGCGTCGCGATGTCGTTGAGCCGCTTGTCATACTGCGCGAGCCACTGTTCAGGTTCCATTATGTTCCCTTCTGGCGGTCATGGCCATCTCGTCGAGCGCGAGGCGTATTTCGTTCTGTCGCAACGGGTTGACGGACAGCCACCCGTCTGCCGCGCGGTTCACCCGCACCCGGCCGCGCGGACCGTCCAACCAGGACAGTTCGGTGCCGGACCTGGTGCCGCGGCGGGTTGCCCCGAGCTGCCCGCTGCCGGTCAGCTCGGCGAGCAACCCGCCGAGATCGTCGAGCACGCCGGGATCGGCACCGTCGGGCGGGAACGTGATCGGCATGGCCCGGACCGGCGCGACCGCCGGCACCATGCCGATCAGCCGGTCGGCCAGCTCGTTCTGCCCGACCCGCCGGAGCCACACTCCGGTGCCCGCCTGCGCGCCGGTCAACGGCTGGCAGCAGATCAGCGCCCAGGTCCGGTAGACCATGGCCAGGACGCCGACCACCGAGTCCGGGCCGGCCAGTACCAGATCGACCGTGCCCCGGTGCTCGCGCAACGCCGTGACCAGTTCGGCCGCCACGCCGAGCGGCCGACGCCGGCCTGCCAACCCACGCACCCGCAGGGTCACGCCTGCCGCGGCCAGCAGCACCTCCCGCTCCCCCGCGATCCGGCCGAACTCGGGCACCCGCAACGGGAACGGGAACCGCGTACCGGCGTGCGCGGCGAGCAGGTCCAGCTCGACGAGTCCGAAGTGGACGCCATGGTCCTCGGTACGCGTCTCCAGCGCGGCGGTCATCCCTGCGTCTCCCCGCCGTTGAGCCGCCAGGTGACCTCGCTGTCGCCGTCCTGGTACCGGTGCACGGTGTCCCGCAGCGCCTGGTGGTAGCTGGCCAGTTCGGTATCGGCCGCGCTGACCTCGCCGGTGAGCCCGGCCGGGCCTGCCGCGTCGCGCAGCCGCGCCGACAGGTGCATCGCGGGCGGCGCGGTGCCGAGCAACGGCTGGTGCTCGGCCAGCCGTTGCGCCGACGACACGAGGCCACCGGTCTGGTCACCGATGTCGACCAATGCCTTGACCTGCGCGATCAGCTCGTCTGGGAGGAGCTGAAAGTTGTGAGGTGATTTTTTAGCGGCCGACATCGTGTCCCCTGTCCGTATCGTCGCCGATGACCGCCACGGTGGGCCGCTCGTCCGGCGCGAAGAACCCCTTGTCGTTCATGTTGGGCAGGCTGTTGCTGTGCGGCCGGTCCTCGTCGCCGTTCGCGCGCCGCGCGCCCATCATCGGCGGGTAGAAGCCACCGGCACCCATGGCGCGCTCCGCGGCCAGTTCGGACTGCACGGCGTTCTCCGCGGCCAGCACGCTCTGCACCGGGCCCGGACCGATGCCGGCCGCCCCGCCCGAACCGGGCGGGGCGGCCCCGACCAACTGGGCCCATGGCACCCCGCCGGCCATGCCCCCACCCCCGGACAGCCCACCGCCGGAGAATCCGGACACGCTGGTCGTTGCCGCCGGGCTGGTCGTCGCCCCGTCCACCTGGAATGTCCTGGACTTGGTGGCGTCGGCCTTGGCCGGCACGACCTGGTGGCCGCTGTTGCTCAGGCTGGCTTCGTAGCGCTGCATCACCCGCACCGCCTCGGCCTTGGCCGCGCCCGCGGTGGCGTCGCCGGTGAACAGCCGTGCGGCGCCGACCGCCACCGCCTCCAGCGGCGGCAGCGGTCCGGCGCCGACCGCGCTCGTCATCAGCGTGAGCGGGTCCGGTGGCGGCGGTGGCATGGTGTGCCGCGCGAGGGCCAGCGCGTCGCCGGCACCGCCGACCGCCTTGCCGACCGCGCCCGCCCGCGCACCGACGTTCCAGATCCGGTCGCTGAGCTCGGCGAGCCGGTTCGCGGCCGACTCAGCCGCACCGCCCTGCCAGTTCGACCGCAGCGCCGCCCCCTGGCCGCGCAGCGCATCCGCGAACCCGGTCAGCGCGGTGCCGTGCCGGCCCCACTCCGCGGCGACCGCGCTGACGTCCCCCACGTCCGCGCCCTGCCACAGCATGTCGTACAGCTGCTTGTGGCTGTAGGCATTCCAGTTCGTGCCGCCCGGCGGGGTGGCCGCACCGAAGAAGGCCGCCCACACGCTGTCCAGGCCGTCGGTCAGGGTTCCGGTCAGCGACGCGAGCGACCCGTCCGGGCTCAGCGCCGTGGTGACCGCGCTCGCCAGCTCGTCAACACCTTCGATCACGTCGCCGACCGTGGACCGGTCCGCGGTGCCGGGCCAGGCCAGCGAACCGGCCATCTATGTCCGCCGGCGGAATTCCGCAGGTCAGCCGCGATCGGTCAGGTGCGCCTGGAGGCGGGCGTGCCGGAACTGGTAGACCGCGCCGACCTGGCGCAGCACGCCACGCCGACAGCCGTCATCGAGGAAGCTTGCCACGGACCACGGCAGCCGCCCGGTCAGTGGCAGCCAGACCCGCGCGAAGACCAGCCACCGACCCCACGCGGTCAGGCTGGTGCCGATCGCGAGCCCGGTCACCGGGCCGAGCACGAGGTCCAGCAGGAATCCGGCCGGGTCAACGTGCCCGTCGGCCAGCTTGATCACCAGCAGGTGGGCGAGCCCGAGCACGAGCCCCCAGCCGAGGAACTGGACGGCCACGGTCGTCCGGTTGGTGCGCAGCAGGCCGGTGGGGCTCACCGCGGATCTGATGTCGATCGGGGCCTCGAGCCCGGCCGTCAGGCCCCACCCGAGGCCGGACAGCGTCCCGAGGCCGACACCGATCGCGAGCCCGCCGGGGAACCCGACCCCGGCAAGGCCGATGGGGTTGAGCCCGGCCGCACTCACCAGCCCCAGCACCAGCCCGAGGCCGAGCCCGCCGACGAACCCGACCATGAGCCTCGGGCCGAACTTCGCCCGCAGCTGCCGAGCCCAGCCACGGGTGCGCAGCCGGACGCGTGACGGCTCGAAGGCCCCGCCGCCGAAGACGAGCCCGGCACCGTGCGCGAGCCCGAGGGCCAACCCGAACCCGAGCCAGTCCTGCAGCGCGATCACGAGCGCGTTCCCCAGCCCGAGCCCGGCTTCCGGGGTGTCCACCAGCCAGACCATCAGCCCGCTGAGCAGCCCGAAGGCCAGCCCCGACACGAGCCCGACGACGAGCATGCGCGAGGTGCGGCGCATCACGTTGCCCAGCTGCCACCAGGCGAGATCGTGGGTGCCGAGCCGGTCCAGGTGCTGCGCGAGGTATTCGAGCCAGTGCCGCACCCGCTCGGGATCCCAGCGCGAGTGTTGGTCCCGGTAGACCGTGGGGATGAAGCTACCGAGCAGATGATCCTCAAGGTCGTGCTGGCTGCCGAACCGGTCGGTGTCCAGCAGTTCCGCCGGGTCGCGGCCGGCGGGGTCGCTGTAGATGGCGCGGGCCAGCCCGACCATCAGCGGTGTGGTCAGCACCGCGCGGAGATTGACGCCGGCCGGGCGCTCCGGGTGGTCACGCAACTCGGTCAGGACCGGGTCCCACACGGTGGCGCCGCTGGGCCCGGATGTGGTTCTCGGCAGGTAGTTGACCAGGTCGGACACGGTGAGGTCGGTCAAGCGGAGGGCCGCGGCGGCGGTCAGCGCGTCGGTTCCGGCGACGCTCAGGTACTCGCCGGGGCGGCTGGTCAGCAGCAGCGGCAGGGTGGTGGCGTTGAGCGCGTCCAGGGCGGCCCGGTGCAGCCCTTCGGCGAGCTCGTCGAACCCGTCCAGCACCGGCAGGATTCGATCTGCGTCGACCAGCAGGGTGGCCAGGTTCGAACCTCCATGTTGGTTGCTCGCCGCCAGTCCCGGGTGATCGCGCACCAGCTGGCCGGCCAGCCAGTCACGGAATCCGGTGGTGGCCGGATTCCAGGACCCGAGGCTGAACACCACGGGGACGGCACCGGCGCGGGCGCGCGTCTTCAGCAGGTCGAGGACGAACCGCACGGCCAACACGGACTTGCCCGATCCCGCTCTGCCGAGCACGACCAGCCGCCCGGACGGTATCCGCCGGTAGATGTCGGTGATCTCGGGCAGGTGACCGGCCAGGTCCAACGGTGTCGCGGATTCGCCCGGCGAGACGCGGCGGATGTTCTCCCAGTGATCCATCACGTCGTCCGGCGCCAACTGCCAGCCCACCGGCAGCGGGAACGGATCCTGGATCCGCCGCAGCTCCTCCTCCCGGCCCCAGCGCGCGCCGACCGCGTGCGCGAGATCGTCGGCGGCCTCCGCCAGCCGGCCCGCGAACGCCGACTCGGGTGGGATTTCGTTGACACCGGACGAATCCGGCAACACCTGGCCGTCGGCGGCGGCCAGCATCCTGGCCAGCTCGTCCGGCTTGAGTCCCAGCGCGTCGGCGAGCAGCCGCACGGTCTCCAACCGCGGATTGACGTTCTCGTCGGTCTCCAACCGGCGAATGGTTCGCACCGCCAGGCCGGTGCGTGCCGCCAGATCCTCCTGTGTCAACGCGGTGTCCTGCCGCAACTTCCGAAGCAGCACGCTGAACTCGCTTGTCACATGGCGCACCCTATCCAGCGCGGCCGACCACCATTGAATCCGGCCGATCTACGTGGCCGCGTTGTCGCCTTTCCGGTGTGGGATCGACCAGCTGTCCGCGAGTTCCTTCGGGATGTCCAACGCGGTGGACTGCCCGTTGGAGAGCTGGCGGACGTTGACGTTGAGCAGGAGGTGGGCGGCTTTGTCCAGGACCTTGCGGGCCACCACGCTGTCGTCCTCGGCGCGTGCGAACACCCGCATCAGCTTCACGCCCGTCGCGGCGACACGTCCCCAGCCGCGGGAGTTGGGCACCTGGAGGTAGGCGGCGACCTCCGGATTGACCACGGTGCGGACCATGGCCGGAACGATCGCGTCGAATGCCGTGCCCGGCATGAGCTGCCGGTACAGCGCGACAAGGCCGCTGGTCAGCAGGATCCCCTCGGGGGACGCGGCGTAGCTGGCCTCGACCAGGGAGTCGTTCAGCGCCAGGGCCTCGTCGTAGGTGTCGGGCATGGTGTCGGCGCGGATCCCGAGCAGCGCCCCGGCCACCCGCCACACGTGGTAGTAGTCCTCGGCCTGCTGCTCGGTGACCTCGATACCGATGCGGCGCAGGCCCTTCACCACCTGGACCGAGAAGATCAGCAGGGCGCCCAGGAGGTCCTGCTGGCAGATCGGCACACCGTCGGCCTTGACGTCCCACTGGCCGGACTCGGTGATGAAGTGGCGGACCGCGGCGTGGATCAGCCGGGTTTTCTGGATCGCCGGAATGAAACCACCACCGCCGCTGAACGGGTTGGCGGCCATCATGCTCAGCACGAACTGCGAGGTTTCCGACAGTCGCCGCTGCGGGTGTTCCAGTCGGTGAGTGAGGCACAATACCCGGGAGGGTCGGGGCTGGGCGTAACAGTTCACCATCGCCCCGAACGAGAGCACCGACGCGACGTACATGCCGTCATCGAGAAAGAACTCGTGGGCACGGGCGAGCCGTTGGATGTTCGTCCAGTCGGGTGGCCTGTCCGTTTCCAGCAAATACTGCCGGACCCTGGGCGGCAGGTTCTCGGGAATGGGCTGGTCATTGGCGCGCAGTTCGTCCAGCACGAGATTGACCGCGTCGACCTCACCGGTGGCGACCATCTCGGTGATCACCGCGTCGGCCAGCGGGTCACCCTCGAACTTCAACGACTCCAGCAGGGCTTGGTCCATACAGCCGAGTATCTCGGCGGTCCGGTTCCACCATAAGCACCATTAGAGTGCCTGATCCTGGCTCGGGGCGATCATGCCTGGTCCTGGCAGCAGGTCGACGCCCTCCGAGCCGACCGGACGGCCGCAGCGGGTGCAGACGAGTTGGATGGCCGTGGCGCCACCGCAGCCGGCGTGTTCTGCCACCCGCGGTGGTCCGGCCGGGGCGGGGCGGTGGCGGTCACCCCAGTGCATCAGCGCGATGACCGCGACGCCCAGTTCGCGTCCGGCGTCGGTGAGTCGGTACTCGTGGCGCGGCGGCCGGTCCTGGTAGCGGACACGTTCGAACACGCTTTCCTCGACGAGGTGGTTGAGCCGCAGCGTCAGCACATTGCGGGGAATGCCGAGGCTCGCGGTGAACTCCTCGAAGTGCCGCACACCCAGCAGCGCGTCCCGAATGATCAGCAGTGTCCACCGCTCGCCGACGATCTCCAGGGCCCTGGCGATCGAGCAGTTCTGTTCCTCGTAGGTCCGACCCAACATGTCCCCAGCCTACCCTAGTGGGTTGCTTCATGAAATGGACTGCTCTACTGTGTGAGTTGCTTGAAGCAACTCACACTCGATGTCCGGCGTCCCACCGAGGAAACCCGTGGCACGCCACGAAAAGGAGTTCCGCATGCCCACCGACGAGCACCAGCGCATCACCCCGCATGTCGAGATCGACGCGCTGATGACGGCCACCCGCTGGCCGGACCCCGTCCCGGCGACCGTGCTCGCCCTCGTCAGTCAGTTGCTGGCCGCCAATCGGCACGATGATGGCCACGCCCATTTCGCGGCCCTGGCGTCCGAGCACCCCGACCAGCCGGTCTTCCTCGCGATCGCCTGCTTCTTCCAGGCCGTCGGCGGCCACGGAACCGAAGACACGCTGTCCGCATTGGACAAAGCGGTGGCGGCGCAGGCCGGTCTGCCGCACTACTTCCGTGGCCTCGTGCTGGCCGAACTGCCGGCACGCGCCGCGGACGCCGTTGCCGATCTCCAACTGGTGCTGTCATTGGGTGACCGGTTTCCCGTCGGCCTTCGCCGCGCGGTGTTCCGTGGCCTTGCCACCGCGTACATCGCTCTGGACCGGCCCGACCTCGCCGCCGATGCCCTGGCCAAGTCGGGCACGACCGACGCGACACCCCAGCTGGTCGCCGACTACTCGGTCGACGACCAGCACGGATTCCGTTTCGTACCAGCACGTATCGCGGCGATGGCGGACCGCGTGTGGGTAGCCCAGGGCTATGACTTCGCCGACATCGCGTTCGTCCAGACCGACGAGGGGGTCGTGGCCATCGACGCCGGCAGCACGCCGGCCAACGCGCGGGCCGCCCTTGCCGCGTTCCGCGAGGTGTCGGACCGGCCGATCACGCACATCATCCTCACCCACGCGCACTGGGACCACATCGGCGGACTCGACGCGCTGCGCGGGCCGGACACCCAGGTGATCGCGCAGGCCGACTTCCCAGCCGAGCTGGCGACACAGAACTCGATACCGCTGGCCTACCACCGATTCGCTCCGGTCGACGTCATCAGGCGTCAGGACGTCACCCCTGACCTACTGGTCGACGCACGCCACCGCCTGACCGTCGGTGGCACCGAGTTCGACCTGTATCCGGTGCGCGGCGGGGAGACCGAGGACGCGCTGGTCGTCCACGTGCCCGACCGCGGCGTGGTGTTCGCGGGCGACGTGATGATGCCGTATCTCGGTGCGCCGTTCCTGCCGGAAGGATCGGCGGACGGGTTGTTCGACGCGATGCGGCTCATCGAGGATCTCGCGCCACAGCTGGTGATCCACGGTCATCCCGGCCTGACTGCGATCTACACCATCGACGTGCTGCCCGCGCTCCGAACGGCGCTGGCAGACCTGCACCGGGTCGTCGTCGCGGGACTGGGTGCCGGCGCGACCCTCGGCGAACTGCTGCGCCGCAACCACCTGCCCGGTTCACTAGCGGACGCACCGGGCGCGGTGATCCCGTACCTCGTCACGCGCGACAACCTGATCAAGCGCGTGCACCGGCAGCGCACCGGCTACTGGCAGCCCGACGGCGACGGTGTCGAGCACGTCCTGCCAGCCGAATGGGCCGCCGCGCTGGACATCCTGGCCGGCGGCCGCGAGCAGGCGTTCACCGACGCCGTCGGCGAACTCAACACGCGCGGGGAACACGTGCTGGCGCTCAAGCTCGCCGACCACGCCCTGTTGGTCCACCCGGCCAGCACCAGGCTGGCGGCACTGCGGCAGGAGGCGCTGCACCGTCTGATGGAACGCCACCAGGGACTCAACCCGTTCAAGTTCATCGTGTACTCGGAACTGGCCGGGGTTGACCTGCCGGCGCCCGAATAGGTGCGGACACATCGTGCCGTCCCGCCATACTTTCATCGGCGGTAGTTGACTGCCGGCGCTCCGATGTATGCATTGTTGGCCAGCGCGGCGCCGATTGGCTAGCCTGGCGGGACGGATGCGGTGGCAGGTGCTGGGGAGCGCCTTTCGTATCCGTAGGGGGGCGGGGGATCTTGCATCGCGAGCACCCAATTCGACGTGCTTTGACGACCCTGCCTGCTGTTTCACATCGTCGTCGCAGCACGGAGGAAAAATGACCGCGTTACACGGCACGTCAACGTCCGGCGTCGAGGTCCCGCACGGCTTCGACCTACCGGTAGGCCGATTCGGCCGGATGTTTCCCACGCTGGCCGCACGGACGCCGACCGGACTGCCGATGGCGGAGGAGTTCGGCCTGCCCGGCGGCAAACTGGACGGCGGCCAGACCACCCCGGCGCAGGAGAACCCGAATCTGCCATCCGGTTTCACCTTCCTCGGCCAGTTCATCGATCACAACATCACGTTCGACCCGACCACGGTGCTGGGCCAGGTCACCGAGGCGGCCGCGGTCACCGACTTCCGGCCGCCTCGGCTGGACCTGGCCCATGTCTACGGTGCCGGCCCGACAGTGCATCCGTATCTTTACGACCCGAACTCGCACGGCACCGAACTGGCCACCTCGGCGGATGGTGTCGATCTGGCCAGGACCAGCGGCGGTGTCGCGCTGATCGGTGACCCGCGCAACGACGAGAACCTGCTGCTGGCCCAACTGCACCTCGCGATCATCAAATTCCACAATGCGTTGGTCGAGGGTCTGCGCAACGGAAAGGTGACCGACGTATTCGGCGACGTGATCGGGCCCAAGCCGCCGGACGAGCCGCCGACCGAGCAGCCGGGCGCCACCCTTGACCAGTTGCTGGACGTCGCAAACTACTACGACACCGTGTTCGCCAAGGCACAGCAGGTGGCCCGCTGGCACTATCAGTGGCTCATCGTGCACGAATTCCTGCCACTGATCGGCGACCAGGACGTGGTGGCCGACGTCGAGCGCAACGGGCCAACGTACTACCAGCCCGGTGCGCACGCGTTCATGCCGGTGGAATTCGCCGTCGCCGGATTCCGCGCACTGGGCCACCCCAGCATCCGCGCCAGCTACCAGGTCAATTCCACGTTCACCGCCAAGATCTTCCCGGACAACCCGGACGCGCCCGCCACGCCGCGCACCGACCTGCGCGGCGGAGCGGTGGATGCGGCACACGCCGTCGACTTCTCGTTCTTCTTCGCCACCGGCCCGACCCGGCGCCCGCAGCACGCGAAACGCTTCGACGCCACACTGAACACCCAACTGCTGGACCTGCCGGTCAGCGCGGTACCCGGCGCCAAGGCAGGCGCGCTCGCCCGACCGCTGGCCTCGCTGGCGGTCCGCAACCTGCTGCGCAGCGAAGCCCTTGGGCTGCCATCCGGCCAGGACGTCGCCCGCAAGGTCGGCGAGCAACCGCTGCGCGACGAGCAACTGGACTCCACCGGCCCGATCTACCTGTTCTACTACCTGCTCAAGGAGGCCCAGCTCCTCGGCCACGGCGAACGCCTCGGCCCGGTGGGTACCCGAATCGTCGCCGAGACACTGATCGGCCTGCTGGACGCCGACCCGAACTCCTACCGCTGCGCCTATCCGAAATGGCGGCCCACCCTGCGCAACGCCCACGGCGAGTTCGGCATCGCCGACCTGCTCCGCATCGCCGACGCACCCGGAACCGAATCCCACTGAACACCCCGCGATCCGGTCCACCACGGAATCCATAGTGGACCGGATCGCGGCCCGCGTGCGGCGCCGCACCGGATCTGCGGTGCGGCGCCCAGCGGTTCGGTGGCGGCTACGAAATGCTGAACGGTGCGGACTGGGCCACGTCGTACGGCGTGGTGTCGTTCTTGTCGAGTTGCAGCAGGTAACTGCCCGGTGCGACGGTGGGTGCCGCGGCGGTGTTGATGTCGCCCTGGCTGACGGCAAGCGCGGTGGTCGGGAAGGACAGGTGCACCACCGTTGATCCGCCCGCGGCCAAGGACACTCGTGCCCAGGTCACCAGTCGTTGGCGGGGTACCAGCACCGGGCTGACCGGCTGGGCCACGTACACCGGCACGATGTCCACACCCGCCCTGGGTCCGGTGTTGGTCACGGTGAAGGTCACGTCGGCGGTGCCGTGCCGGCGCACGGTCGGGGTCACGGTCAGCGCGCTGGTGGTGAACGTGGTGTACGACAGCCCGAACCCGAACGGGTACAACGGGTTGTAGGCGTGGCCCGCACCACTGGCGGTGCCGGACAGCTGGTCGAAGACCTTGGGTTGGTCACCCAGTGGCGATGGCGCGCCACCGTTGAAATCGGCACCGACGGTGGGCGCGTCCGACGGCCAGCTCACCGACAGTTTGCCGCTCGGGTCGACCTTGCCGAACAGCACGTCGGCCATTGCCTGGCCGGCCTCGGTGCTGCCCTGGTAGGCCATCAGCACCGCGGTGGCCTGCTCGGCCGGCCCGAGCCCCAGCGGACGGCCCGCGGCGACCACCACGATCACCGGCTTGCCGGTCGCTTCCAGCGCGGTGATCATGGCCTGCTGGTCGGGCGGGAGCGCCGGTGCCGGGTTGTCCCCCAGTCCTTCCGCGTAGGCCTTCTCGCCCACCGCGACCACGAACGCGCTGGCGCCTGGCGCGTCGGCGAGTGCGGTGGCCTGGTCCGGCGCGAACACCGCGTTGGGGTCGGCGGCGGTGATGCCGGCCTGGAACGTGGTGCCGGGCGGGATCTGGTCCGGTGGGCCGACACAACAGGAATGACCGGAGCCGAACACGCCCTGCCAGCTCACGCTCCAGCCACCGAGCTGGTTGGTCATCGAGTCGGCGCTCGGGCCGGTGACCACGACCTTGCTGTCCGCCGGCAGCGGCAGCAGGTTGTTCTGGTTACGCAGCAACGTGATCGATTCCCGGGTCGCCTGCAGCGCCTGGCCGCGGCCCGCGGTGACGGCGGCGTCCGCGGCGTCGGCGTTGACGCACGCCCGCGCCGGGTCGGTGACACAGGCCTGGTCGAACAGGCCGAGTTTGAACTTCAGCGTCAGGATTCGGCGCACGGCCTGGTCGATGCGGGCCTGGGAGATCGCGCCGGTGGCCACGTCGTGCAGGATCGCCTGCTGCCACTGGTCGGGCGCGTTGACCTCAAGACTCATGTCGACGCCCGCGTTGACCGCTGCGGCGATCGCGCCCGCCAGGTCGGTGGTGATGTGGTAGGTCGTCTGCAGCGCCGGCACGTCCTGGAAGTCGCTGATCACGACGCCGTTGAAGCCCATCTGGTCGCGCAGGATGGTGGTGAGCAGATAGTGCGACGCGGTGGCCGGCATGCCGTTGATCGAGCCGGAGTCGACCATCACCGTGTCAGAGCCCGCGTCGATGCCGCCCGCGTAGGAGGGCAGAATGGTGTTCTGCAGGTAGTTCAGCGGCAGCAGCGCGGGGTTTCGGTCGTGGCCGTTGACCGACTCCGAGTAGCCGGCGAAGTGCTTGACGGTCGAGCTGACGTTCAGCGCGCCCTTGCCGGCGGGGGCCTGCATGCCCTTGATTTCGGCACCGCCCAGTGCGGCCGACAGCGCGGGTTCCTCTGCCCACGTCTCGTAGAAGCGGCCCCACCGGTTGTCCCTGGCGAGGTCCTGCACCGGCGCGAAGTCCCAGTTCCATCCCGTCGCGCGCACGGCGTTGGCGGTGGTCCGGCCTTCCAGTTGGGTGGCGGTGGGGTCCCAGGTGGCGCCCATGCCGATCGACTGCGGGAACAGCGGTGCCTGCCAGGGGTGACCGAAGCCGTGCATGGCGTCCACACCGAAGATCACCGGGAGGTGCAGCCGGGAATTCTTGATCGCGAACTGCTGGACGGTGTTGTACACGCTGGCCCAGTCGAAACCGGTGTTGCCGGTACCGCCGTTACCGGTGACATCGGGCGGCATGTCGGTGGCACCGGCCGAGATCGAGCCGGTGTGATCGGTGATCAGAGTCTGTTGCATGCAGGTGGGATTGGTCGTGGCCCAGCCGTTGGCGCCACACGCCCCGGTTGCGGTGCTTGTCAGGTTGCCGACCAGTTGCTGGTCCATCTGGCCGACCTTCTCCGGCAGCGTCATGGCCCGCAGGAGGGACTCGACCCGCTCGGCGACCGGTCGCTGCTGGTCCAGCCACGGGGTCGCGGACGTGGTGGCGACCGCGTTGCCGCTGCCCGCAAGGGCCGGCACCGCGATGGCGACCGCCGTGACGGCGGTGACGACCGCGGCCCAGGCCCTGCTTCTCCTGATGCGTAAGCGGAAATGGGGTGGATTAGGTGACACAGGGACTCCTCGGATCAGTTGGTGGGAGCCGCTCGCAAGCGCTTACTTTAAGCATGAATTCAGAGCGTGAACAATGATCGTCGCGAAGAACGCGCAACCCGTTTTCGGTCCACAGGGCAGTTGCCACTGCCACTGCCGGGCGGCGTCGGGGCGGGCCGAGAGCGCTCCCTGTCGGACGCCGACGACGAGGCCACGGCTTCGACCCGGTCAATAATTGGTAAAAACCTAAAAGACGACGTTGGGCCCGGTTCGGGCACCTTCAGGACCATCAGAGAGCGCTACCTGCTTGACAGAGCGTAGGGGGCGGACAACACTCCGAGAGCCTCTGAGAGCGCTCTGCCGATGAAGTTGGAGCCGCCATGCAGGCTCGCCCCGCGCACACCGCCCGGCGCCTGATCATTCCGCGCGCCATCGCGTGTTGCCTCATCACGTATCCGCCCAACGCGGCACCGGCCACGCACACCGTCGAATGAACGCGCACGAATGGCCACAGGTGGCGCAAGTTGCCCACCCGGGACCCGACGCGGCGGTCCGCGTCCCCGCGATCCCGGTGCAGCTGAGCGGAAGCGGCGAGAGCGGCTGGCCCACCACCGTGCTCACGGACCTGGAGGTGTTCGAGGGAGTGCGGGCGCGGGCCAACGGTCTGCTGCTGTCGAGCGAGCTGTCCTTCGACATGTGGCGGCGAGTCGGCAGCCATGTGCTGCTGGCCACCGAATCGCTCGCCTGGTGGGCGGGTGACTGGCTGTTGTTCGGCCAGGACTCGTTCGGGGACCGCTACCAGGAAGCCATCGTGCAGACGTCGCTCTGCTACCAGACCTTGCGGAACTACGCCTGGGTGGCGAAGAAGTTCCCGTTGTCCCGCCGGCGGGACAAGCTCAGCCTCGCGCACCACTGCGAGGTCGCCGCGCTCACCGAAGCCGAACAGGACACCTGGCTGGCCAGGGCCGAACGGTTCGGCTGGTCCCGCAACGAGCTGCGCAGGCGGCTGCGAGCGGCGGCACGGCAGGCGGTCCGGCGCACGGTTCCCGCCCGGCCGACGCTGACCAGGTTGGTGAAGCTGGAGATCTCCATCCAGCAGCACGATCGCTGGCGCGCCGCCGCCACGCAGCTGAACCGCGCCGTCGACGACTGGATCGTGGAAACCCTCGATCAGGCGGCCGGGTGGAGCGCACCCGCCGACCGCGGCTTGTCCGGCGAGTCGTCCCCACGCACCGGCCAGGAAACCCGAGATCTGCCACGATCCAACGGCTGAGCACGACTACGACGTGCTCGGGCCCGTCGGCATGAGGACTGGGGCCAGCCAGGCCACCAGGTCCAGCCAGCGGCCGAACACGCGGGTGGCGTGGCGCAGCATCTGGACCTCCGCGGCGCGCAGTTCGGTCAGCAGCGCCGCGGGTCCGCCGGGGCCGTGCGCGGCCACGAGCTCCTGGTGACACGACTCGACCGCCAGCCACGTCGTGAGCAGTTCCGCCGAGACCTCCATGTGGAACTGCACCCCGTAGGCGGCGTGACCCACTCGCATCGCCTGGTTGGGTACCTCGTCGCCGGTGGCCAGCAGCACCGCGCCGGCAGGCAGGTCGAAGGTCTCGCCGTGCCACTGGAACACCGACAGTTCCCCTGGCACGCCACCGAACACCGGGTCGTCGAACGCCGCATCGTCCATGCGCACCCGCCCCAACCCGAACTCCCGCCGCGGTCCGGGGTACACCCGCGCGCCCACCGCGGCGGCCAGGACCTGCGCTCCGAGGCAGACGCCGAAGAACGGCAGGCCCGCCCGGACCGCGGCCGCCACCAGCGCCCGCTCATCGGCCAGCCACGGGAGGCTGGCGTGGTCGTTGACGCTCATCGGCCCACCCATGGCGAGAATCCCGTCGAACTGTGTCCAGTCCGGCAGCCTTTCACCCAGGTCCGGCCGACACGTCACCACTCGCCAGCTCCCCTTTTCCAGTAGCTCACCGTAAACGCCGGGAACCTCCCATTCCGCGTGCTGCAGAAGAAGAATTCTCCGACCGCGCCGTTCGGCGCCACCGCGATTCCACCCCGGCGAACTGGGTTCGCTCATCTGAACCTGACCCTCTCTGCTGCGACTGCGACAATGTGGTACCGGAAATCCGCACGCGCCGCGCCTGTTCAGTCCACCAGGCCACAGGCGGCAAAGGTGTCGTAGGTGCGGGTGTCGTCCATGACACCGTTGCGCTCGAACAACCGCAGGGTGGCCGACGCGGCCTGGCGGACCGCCCGGCGCGCGGCGGGCCCGGTGGTCTCCTCGATCACGCCGCGGACGTCGTCGGCGCCCAGCCCGGTGACGGCCAGCAGGTGGGCGTCGGCGGCCGGGTCTGGGCCGAGGAAAGCAGTGACGAAGTGGGCCAGCATCGGCCCCACCACCGCGCGCTGGCGAGGGCCGAGTTGGAACCACGCGTGCCGGAAGAACTGGGTGAAGTAGGCGTGGTGGCGCCGCTCGTCCTCGGCGTGGTCGGCGACCATCTCCCGTACCGACGTGATGACCCGCCCGTCGCGAGGTATGTCCGACAGGATCGCCGAGATCAGCGTCTCGGACACCACGGTGAAGAAGACGCTGGTGAGGCCGCGGGTGTCGCTGTCCTCACCCACCGCCAACCGGTCCAGTTCGGACAGGAACCGCGGCCGAGGACCGGCCGGGCGCGGGCCGGTGGCCGCCACGATCTGCTCTTGCAGGTCGTCACAGAACAGCGCGTGCCACGACTCGTCGGTGCAGATCATGTATGCGTCACGCAGCATCGGCCGGGGCAGGTCAAAGCCCAGTCGCCGGCGGCTGATGAGCTGCGTGACCGGGTTGACCACCAGTTGCTCGAGGTCGCTGGTGAAGTCGAGATAGAGGTGCAGCCTGCGCAGCAGCATCTGGCGCACCATGTCGTCGTCCGCGACCGCGCGCACCACCGGGTGCCGTAGGACCCCGACCAGTTCCGGCGGGAAGAACACCTTCCCGTCGATCTGTTCGTCGAGTATCCGCCTTGGTTTGGTGCGCACACTGGCCCGGTCGTCCCAATTATCGAATCCGGACCGATAGTCGCCGCTCTCAAGTTTGCCGGCCAACATAAGAAATCCTTTCCGCGTGTCATGGCGACAACCGATGAATGTTCGACAGCTCGGAGTCGACCAATCCTGGATCGACGGACGAGAGCCGGTCAAGGAGTCCGATCCATTAGCGGCGCCGGATCCATGGCGCGTTCCTACACGGCGAAACAGCTGGCAATGGATTGCACCGTCTTGACATTCGGCTTGTCGTGTAGCTACGAATTTATTAAGGGAAGGTTCTTATCTTTCGTCCCGGACTCGACATCGACCTGACCAGGTTTCGTCGGTCCTGTCGTGGTGCTCAGACCTGCTGTTCGGCTTCGCCGGATCTCGTTGCGAGCCAACAGGTTTCTCGCTTATTGATAACGACATCCGTTTTCATTTAGCCTGTATACGAAGGATCGCCGCGGTCGTTAGTCGGCGTGCAGTACGAAGAACAGGAAACACAGGAAGCGCGGGGCGGCCGCGATGTCGTCGGGAAACAACTCGCGAGCGGCAGGCGCGGGCGCCGGCTCACTGATGACCGCTATCCGGAAGCCGGCCGCGGTGAAGGCGTCGGTCATCGCGTGCAGCGGCCGGTGCCAGAAACTCATCAGGGCGGTCTGGCCGCCCATGGTCCACTCCGCGGTGTGGTTGTAGGTTGCGAAATAGTCGGGCTCGCGGCCGGCCTCGCGGTGCATGATGTTGACCGCGAAGGGATGGTCGACGGACACGATCAGCCGCCCGCCGGGCTTGAGTACGCGGCGCAGCTCGGCGAGTGGCGGCCGCCAGTCCTCAAGGTAGTGCAGTACCAGGGACGCGGTGAC
>CAVPCF010000190.1:0-8060 GCA_963702275.1 Candidatus Melainabacteria bacterium | reverse complement strand
AGCAGAAGTTGGTGCACCCCCGGGATGCTTCGAGCTGGGCAACTCCGTTGTGCGCGAAGGTGGTCTCCAGCAGGTCCAATTCGGGCCACATATCGGTTTGCAGGCGGTTGGCTACCGTCGCGGTACGCCTTGCCTGGCCAGTTGTACCGAATGACAACGTGCCGCGTCCTCGGGACGCTCCTCGATACCCGACGCCCCGGATCTGCTCGACTGCGAGGTCACCATGCCAGTGGGCGACCACGTCGGCGACGGTCGGTTCGCCAGCGCCCCTGCTGATGATCAGGTTCGGATAGCGGTCCAACAGGATGCGCTCGTTACGTGCGGTCAAACTGCCGCCGGCCACCACAAGCGGCGGGTGTTTGCTGGCCATGATCTCGTCGAGTAGGCGGACCATCAGATCGTGTTGGCCGAAGGTAGCCGACACGCCCACGATGTCGATGTCGCCGCTCGTCGCGTGCCGCTGGATGTCGTCCAGTGACACGCCGAGCTGCATGTCCATCAACTCGACGTTGCCCAACAAGGTCGCCCGTGCTGCACGAGCCAGGTCGGAGATCGCCAGCGGGAACCGCGGTAACGGGAAGTGTTCCTGGTGGTAGAGCGAAGCCAGCAGGAGCCGCGGCCGAAGCAGCCGGTGTTGGCCTTCCGCTGTGATCGTTGCGGACGAGAGCCAATTGTTTGGGTAGGCGAAGGCGAGATTGCTGGTCGTCCAGGCTGGCCATTTGCGGGAACTGTGTGGCTGTCCGGCCAGGTCCACGGCTGTCCATTGCCCAGGTGTGTCGTGTTCGATCAGCACGAGACGCCGTTCGAGGGTGCCGGTGACGATGATGGTTCGGTTCTCGCCGACGCGCTCGGTGAGCGCGAGGCGCACGCGGTTGGGTTCGGTGAGCGGCACTGACGACAGGCGGGGCCAGAGCGCGGGAACGGTTCCAGTGGCATGTGCCACGGCGTGCAGCAATCGGTCGTGAGCGGACAATGTTGGCTCACTCATTCCAGTCTCCAAGTGAGGTTGTGGCGGATCGAACTGGCGGCCGCAGGGCAGCACCGACCTCCGGAGTGGCGGGATCGGTCACAGGCGGCAAGGCGGTTCAGGTGCCGTCGTCACGGAGGACAGGCAGCACAGCGGTCTGCTCGGCCGGGTTGTGGGCCGGCGTTGAGAACCAGTCGTCGTCGGCGAGTTGGTGTCGACCGATCGTTGGCCGGAGTGGTGCTGATGCGGTCGGGGATGGCGGACACGACGCGGCTACCGCGCGCACGCAGCAGTCCGGGCACAGGTGCTCGGGTGTTGGTGGGCGTCGCTCCCACAGGTCGGTGACTGGCAGGCCGCACACGCCCGTCGCCGGGTCCTCCGGCGCCACGATGTGGACGCGGCCGGCGTAGTAGGTGCCACCTGGCCGGTTGGTGCCCCACCACCACCGCATCGGCATCGGCCCTATGTCGCCCGCCTGTTGGCCGCCTCTCCTCACGACGACTGGTCATGAGCGACCACCTCAACGAACGTGTCTCCGTTGGCAGGTGCCGGCGCGGCCACGAGCGGCGGCTGTTTGTTCCACCAGTCCAGTAGCTGGATCCCGCTGACGGTCAGCTCCGCGACCAGCCAGGCTGGATGATCAGGGTGGGCAGTCGTCAGCGTGATGAGCCCGTGGTGGTGCATTTCCTGAAGCGTCGTGATCACGTCCGGTGGCAACACATCGCTGTGATGGCGCAGCACACCGTTCTCGGCGACGATCTGGCCTCGGCCAACGCGGCGCAGAGCGCTGTGGCCCAACGTCCGCAAGTGGTCGAGGTCGGACGTCATTTCCACCGCCGAGTCGAGCGCTCGTGCGGCGCGGGCATGGTCCCGCGGTCCCCGGCGGGTCGAGTGGGACAGGCGCCGGGGACTGCGGTGGCACGGTGGGCACGGATTTCGTCTCGGCTACCAGCGGTTGGGGACTGCGGGAGTGCCCGGCAGATTTGGAATTCGCGCTGCTCATGCCTGCCCGAACTCGGTGTCGAGGTCTGCGACGACGAAACAGCGCCGCCAACAGGCCAGGGCGTCGTTCGGTCATCCGATCGGGAAGATCACGCAAGCTCGCCTGTGCCCGCAGGACCGCCATGCAGTGCGGGCAGGGCGGCTTCGGTGGCGCGGCCAGGGCCGCAGGCACAACCTGGGCGCCGCACACGGTCGGGAACCGTCCCTGGCCTTCCGTGATGTGCTCGCCGAGATCGTGGTCCCAGACCGCGTGATCGACACGTTCGACGTTCGATGTGATCCACATGGGCCGGGCGTCAGCACGAATGGCATTCATCATCGACTCCCGAGGTGAATGTGCGATTGCAAATACACTGCGATATGTCGCGCCACGCAGCGAGACAGTGTTCGGTTAGGCGTAGGCCGCGCGAGCCGGTAACTGGATGAATGGGAACCCGAACGGAATGGCCAGGTGTGGCAGCGGGTTGGCCGTGATGCGGTAGAGAACGCGGTTGCCGGTAAACGCACGTCTTCCGTGCAGCCAGCGGCGGTTGTCCAAGATGTAGCCCTGACCGGCGCGGAGTGCGACCGTGGTCAGGTGGCGGTCGATCGTTGACCGCAGCGCGGCACGCCATCGGGCGGCGCCCGGCGAGAACCGCGCCAGTTCATCCAGGCGCAGCCGGACGGTCACCCGGCCGTGGGGCTCAGGTGTGAACACGGAGCCGAGATAGCCGGCCGCGCCACCGAACAATGCCGAGCGCGGTGCCGACAGCGCCTCCGCCGCTTCTGGCTCGTTCTCCACGAGATCGGCGAATACGGCGGCACCATCGACGACAACGCACTCACCGCCCAACTCGGCCGGCTCGCCGCAGGCCATCATCAGCAGTCCCGGCGGGCATTCGATACTGGACCGGTCGGTGTGCGGAATCAGCTCCTGCCGACCGAAACCAGCGAACCCTCCGTAGTTGGCTGGCGCTCCCCGGTCAGCCAGCACCGTCACTCCATCGGGCCGGCTGTCCCGATGCGGCACCACCGAGGCAATCGAGCGCGCGACGTCCAGCAGGCTGTCCGCGTCGGGCACTCCGTCGAGCAGTGCGAGTCCGATGTGGGACAGGGCATGGACAAGGCTCGACGTGGCCCCCGGCCGACTCATGTCGACTCGCTCCGGTTCGGACAGTCCACCCACGGTGCGTACCTCTCGTCGTCCTCGGCAACGATCGCCAACGCATCCAGCACAGCGCCATCGGTCCGAGTAGTCCAGTGACAACCTGTCAACGTGCATGAGCAGCGGGTCGATGGCGCTGGCCCGTGCTGGTGTTACGGTCGGGTAGTCAGCCTGGACACCTGTCGAACGGATCTCGTATGGCTCAGCCTCAGCTCGTCGCGTTTCCGGTCTCGATCAAAGGCGTGGTGGTGCGTGACGGTCGGGTGCTGCTGCTGAAGAACGAGCGCGACGAGTGGGAGCTGCCTGGCGGGCGGATCGAGTCGGGCGAGAGCCCCGAAGAGTGCGTGGCACGCGAGATCAGCGAAGAGACCGGGTGGACGGTCACGACGGGGCCGATCCTGGATAGCTGGATGTACCACATCGCCGTGGCCGGCAAGGACGTGTTCATCGTGACCTATGGCTGCCACCCGATCGACGACATCCCGCCGGTGTTGTCCCACGAGCACAAGGAGGTCGGGCTGTTCACCGAAACCGAGGTGCCCGCCCTCACCATGCCGGCTGGCTACAAGCGCAGCGTCGCCGCGTGGTTCGCCCTGCTGCGCGACGACGACCGCACCACGGTCGGCTAGGAACACGCCATGCCGCGTCGGTGCCAGGGATGTCGAGCCGAGGTGAGTCGGTACGCCACCGAGCCGCTGTGCCCGACCTGCTACGCCACCGCCCACCGCCGGCCACCGACCATGCCCCAACGCGGCCTGCCACCGGCCATCTGGCTGTGGTCAGGCCCCGAGGCCGCCGGTGCGCTGGCCACCCGCGACCTGGGCGTGATTCTGCGGACTTACCGCCGGCTCAACAATCTCAGCCAGGAGAAACTCGCGGCCTTGCTCGGCTACGACAAGACGTACGTGTCCATGATCGAGACCGGCCGCCGGGTGATCAACGATGTCGCCACACGCCGCCACATCGCGAACACGCTGGTGCTGCCCGCCCACGCGCTGGGTGTCACCGACACCAGTGACGCGGACTTCGCCGCGATGGTCCAATTCGCCGACTCCACCATCCGGCTTGCTGAGATCGCCCGCCAAGCCGGCCGAGCCGTCGAGGCAGTCAACGAACTGTGGCCCCTGGCCGCGCGACTGGAGGCCCGCGCGGCCGAAGGGCATCTCGAACGCGAAACCCTGGTGCTGCTTGGCCAAGCCCGACTGGCTCTCGGAGTGTCGCTTGGCACCGTGCTCCCGGAAGAACGTCTGGTCACCGCCGCGCACTGGACGAGCAAAGCCCTGCTCGTGGCCGAACGCCTGGGCGATCCACCATTCCTTGCCCACGCCCTACGGATGCACGGCAACGAACTACGCAAAGCCGACCGGGTGCCCGCCGGTGTCGCACGACTCCAACGCGCGGCTCATCTCTCGGTCGGCGCGGAAGATCGTGGCACCGCGCTGGCCCTGCTGGCGCGTGCGGCTGGGGAACAAGGCAACGCGGAGTTATTCGACCAAGCACTGGCCGGTTACCGCGGTCTACTGGACACCGGTCGCGGCCGGTCCATGCTGTTCAACCCATTCACCTTCCGGGAGATCGAGCTGCGCGGCCTGGTCAACACCGGCCGCGCACCGCAGGCCATGCGGATCATTCACACCGGTCTGCCCGACGCCGCTCCGGTCGCCCCACAGTGGCACATCATCGAACGAGTCACCGCCGGTCAAGTCCTGCTCGCCGGCGGGCAACCCGACGAAGCCGAAGAAGCGTTGCGGACGGCCCTCGCCGCCGCGGAGACAGGCCGACTGCCACATCAGATCCAGCGCACCATCCGGGCCGCCGAAACCGGTCGGCTCGACGATGTGGCCTCCGATGGCCGCGCGGCACTCGATCGTCTGAACGAAGCCCTGACGGCCAAGTAGTCAGCGTGCCCGACCGCGCCGCGGGGGGTCCAGCGGCCTCAGAGATGTGCCGGGCCGTGACAGCCGCGACGTAGTGTCTCGTTGGCTTGGTCGCTGGTCGGCGGCCGGTGGTGACTGACGCGCTGACTTTTCAGGGCGCGAGTACGGCGCCGTTGGCCGACGGCCCGGATAGCCCGACGCTGCCAGCAGAGTGGCTGCCTGGCGCGAAGCATCAGCCTGCCGCGGCTGCTGGGTTTGCTCTCGCCATGCGGCGATTTCGGCGAGCAGCCCGGCCAGGGCCACGATCAGTGCGACAGTCGCGATACCGCTGGTCTCCCGCCGAGTCAGGACGCCGATCCGGGCCAGGCGCCGGGCGGCGGTCCGTAGTTCGGCCGCGACCGGTGCCCACCTGGGCAGGCTGAACCCGATAGGGCGTCGCGGCGGCCCGCTCGTACACCCTGGTCGCGTCGGTGAGTGGACCCTGGTCGTACCCCTCCACGATCCTGGCCGTAGCGGACATCAGATCGAGAGTCGTGTGGGCGATCCCATCGCCTACATCGTCGTCAGCCAAGTCGGCGCCGATGACGTCGTCGCCAAGAGTCCCGCTGCCCACGGACACCAGCACTGCGCGGGCGCGGTCAACCGCTCCAGTCGCGTCCTCCAGGGCGGCTTTCCGCTCAGCTTGGCTGCTGGTGCCGTGGCGATCGTCGTTGCCCTCCGGCAGAGTCGACGTGCTCGCCCAGCGGTGCTCCAGTTTCGGTGCGGACAGATCACGAGCGAGCTGGCTCCCGCCGAACCACACCCGCCCATCCGGGGAGGATCGGCTGTAGTCGGCGGACAGCGCCACCCGATAGCCGCTCAGCCTGCCCTCCGCCGTCCAGCGCGACTCGATGGACACGAGCGACTCGGCGTTCACCAGCGCGACGAACTCCTCGGCCGTACTGGCGCGGATGGCCGCAGCACGCACCAAACCACGCAGGTACTCCCGACTGGTCTGGCCACGGCGCATCCGTGTGGCCTTCTCGGTTTCGGTACGGGTCGGGCGTAGCGGTGCGGTCTTGTTCGACGGCGAGGTCGCGGTGAGCCCGAGTCGGCGTTCGACGTCCAGGCACCACTGCCGCCACCGGGGCCAGTCGCGGTAGGTGTCCGCGATTCGACCGTCGCCGCGCACCAGGTTCACCACCAGGTGAACGTGATCGTTACCTTCCTTGCTGGGGCCGTGATGCACCGCCACCCAACGACACCCGCCGCGCCCTTCGGCATCCGGGCCGAACCCCATCCGCTCGACCGCCTCGTCGACCAACTCCCGCCAGACGGCGTCGCCCAGCGCGCCGTCCTGCCGCGGGATGGACAACACAACGTGATAGACGTGTCCACCCGGAACCGACACAGAGTGGCCGGTCATCGCCGCGTCGACCTCCCGGCCCAGGCGGGCCAGCCAACCACGGTGCTGCTGGGCGAACGCGCCACCGGCCAGCCAGTCCGGATCCCACGCCGCCACCAGATGAGGATCGCTGTGTTCGTTCGCGCGGCCCGGGCCGAACAGGTAGCCGAGTAGTCCGTACGTGTCGGCGCCGCGCTTGCCGTTCTCCGGCGCCTTCGCAATCACGATCGGGGCTGGCGCGTGCGGTCCGCCGGATCGATCGCGTCCACCACTGCCCGATGCCGGTCCAAGGTCGCAGCGAGATACGTCAACGCGGCCGCGAGCCCATCAGGCGGCTGGCCGGTTGTGTTGGTGACCGCGGCCATCTGGTTGAGGTTCGTGCCGATCCGGATGAGACGGGTTTCGACCACGTCGAGCCGCTCGGCCCACCAGCGTTGCTGGCGCAGACTCCACCCACCAGTCGACTCGCGCAGCGCCGACTCGATCAGGTAGCGCGGCACCGACAGACCGGCGACCTTCGAGGCGGCCACCAGCGCGGCGTAGGTATGCATTGTGGTGCGGACGTTGATGCGCATCGGTGAGCCACCCTCGACCCGCCGCTGCCGCCGCACGCCGTGATCTGGCATGACGCGCTCCCCCCGGAGCGTCACGCGGACGCACCCTTCGCGCGCCCACTGGTCGTCACCACGGTACGTGACGGGCTTCCGTCACGCAGCGTGTGACACTGTCGCGGGCCGGTTCACCGGATCGGGTGACCTGATTTCTAACGTGCTGCCCGTAACGCGCTGCCCGTAACGCGCTGCCCGTAACGCGCTGCCCGTAACGCGCTGCCCGTAACGCGCTGCCCGTAACGCGTCGAGATTGTGCCAATGAAACGCCGGGTTCGTGTTGCTGGCCCGTGCGGGCCAAGGTTGAGCGCATGGCTTGTGTCAGCGTCGTCGCAAGTGTCAGCACGCATCGACTTGAGGTCCGGCCGGACGGCCGGCGAAATCCCGGGAAGCGGTCCGGCCGAAGGGTTCCGACCGTTGCGCCACGCCTTGCCGGTCCGACGGTAGATGCCCGCGAAACGGCACGCCTCAACCACCGACACTGCTCGCACCGTCGCCGAGCTATCCCAACCGTAATGACCGCACGCGGGCCCGCAGCGCGCATCTGGTCACCGATCGGAGAACCAACTTCGATCTTGTTCCGGCGGTCCGCAGCGCCGCCCACGGACGGCGCGATGGACACTAACTGGTCAAACCAAGGACATACCGGGATGCCGGTCGGTCACTCTACGCATGGCTACTACGCTCCGCTGCTTGTGGGAACGTGCTCGCAGGGGGATGTCGATCGTGGGCGTTTTTATCAACTACAGGGGCTCGGACAGCGTCAGCTACGGTGCCCTGCTCTACACCGAACTGGTTCGGCTGTTCGACGAGGACCAGGTGTTTCTGGACTGCGAGTCGATCCCGGCCGGCGCCGACTTCGTCGAGGAACTGTTGGGCCGGGTGCGGTCGGCCCGGGTGCTGCTGGCGGTGATCGGGCCGCGGTGGCTGACCGCCACCGATCCCACTGGCCGGCGACGGATTGATGACCCGGCCGATTGGATTCGCCGAGAATTGGCGGAAGCCTTCGCTGCTGGCGTGCGGGTGATCCCGGTGCTGATCGACGGGGCCGAACTTCCGCGTGCGGCCGAACTGCCGG
>CAVPCF010000189.1:0-8061 GCA_963702275.1 Candidatus Melainabacteria bacterium | reverse complement strand
GCGACATGGCCGACGCCCGGCGCGTCCTACTGTGACCGCATGCCACTGTTCTCGTTCGAGGGCGTCAGCCCGAAGGTGCATCCGACGGCGTGGATCGCGCCCACCGCGACCCTGGTCGGCGACGTGACGGTCGGGGCGGACGCCTCGGTCTGGTACGGCGTGGTCCTGCGCGCCGACTTCGGCCCGATCGTGATCGGCGCGGGCGCGAACGTGCAGGACAACTCGGTGCTGCACGGCGGCCCGGATGGCTGCGTGGTCGGGCCGGGCGCCACCATCGGCCACGTGTGCGTGGTGCACGGCTGCACGATCGGCGCGGACGCGGTGATCGGCAACGGCGTGACGGTGCAGGACGGCGCCTGGATCGGCCCGCGCACGCTGGTCGCGGCGGGCGCGACGGTGGCGCCGGACACCCGGATCGACGGCGAACTGCTGGTGCTGGGCGAGCCGGCGAAACGCCAACGGCCGCTGACCGACGGCGCACGGTGGTGGGTGGACACCAATCCGGCGACCTATCAGGAGCTGGCGCGACGGCATCGGGACGGCATTACCCTGATCGACTGAGCCGCCATCACTACCTGGTGTGTGATCCAGGTCACGCAAATGTGTCCACCGCTGTGGATAACCCTGGGGACAACTTGTGGGCAGTGGATCAACATCGGTGCATGCCTTCGAGTAGCGGCAGGTCGATCGCTGGCCCGGTTGTGGACCGGCGCACTACGACGCCTGGGGACAAGCCGGTGGCCCATTCACCCCATCGGCGTTCACCCGCTCGGCCGCCGTACGGTGGTCACGTGGCGGTTCGGGTACTGCTCGTCGACGACCACGAGGTCGTCCGCCGGGGACTGCGCGACATGCTCGACAACGAGCGCGACATCCAGGTGGTGGCCGAAGCCGGCACGGTCGCGGAGGCACTGGTGCAGGCCGAAGCGACCAAACCGGACGTGGCCGTCGTGGACATCCGGCTACCGGACGGCGACGGCGTGGCACTGTGCCGCCAACTACACGGTCCGCGCTGCCTGGTACTGACGGCATTCGACGACGAACAGGCCCTGATCGCCGCCATCGAGGCAGGCGTGTCCGGCTACCTGCTCAAGCAGGTACGCGGCCAGGACCTGGTCACCGCGGTACGCGAGGTGGCGGCCGGCCGGTCGTTGCTGGACCCGGTGACCACGGCCCGCGTACTGGCCCGCATTCGGCGCGGCACCGAGCCCGATGAGTTGGACGCGCTGACCGAGCGGGAGCGGGAAGTGCTCGACCTGATCGGCGAGGGCCTGAGCAACCGGGAGATCGGGCAGCGGCTGTTCCTGGCCGAGAAGACGGTCAAGAACTACGTGACGGCGGTACTGGCCAAGCTCGGCATGCAACGCCGAGCCCAAGCAATCGCCCTGATCGCCCGCCGAGAACACAAGTAGCCCGAGGCCGTCGTGCAGGACGATCACGGCGTCGGCCCTGCTGCCCTGATCAGGCCGGTACCCACCACGTGACCTGGGTGCCGGTGCTCGGTGTCGAGTCGACGTCGCAGCGACCGCCGACGGCGGTGGCTCGGTCGGCGATGTTGCGCAGGCCGCGGCGGGTGACGTCGGCCGGGATGCCGCAGCCGTTGTCCCGCACGGAGAGCCGCAGGCCCGACGCATCGCGGTCGACGCGCACGTCGACCGAGGTCGCGCCGGCATGGCGGACCACATTGGACAGTGCTTCGCGCAGGGCGGCGCGGGCGTGGTCGGCGATGGCGACCGGGAGGTCGGCCGGGTCGCCGGTCACCGTCAGGGTCGGTGGGTAGCCGAGGAGTTCGCCCGCGATGGCCACTTCGGCGCGGGCCGAGTCGGCCAGGTCGGTCGCCGTTGGCGGGCTGGGGTCGGCGCTGCGCAGGCGGCCGACGGTGGCGCGGACCTCGGTGATCGTCTCGTCCAGTTGGTCGACGGCGTCGGCGAGGCGGGCCGCGTCGCGGCGGGCGAGGCGGCGGGACAGACGCCTGCCGAGCAGGTCGAGTTGGACGCCTGCCGCGTAGAGGCGTTGCACGATCACGTCGTGCAGGTCGCGCGCGATGCGTTCGCGTTCCTGGTAGACGGCGACCCGTTGGCGGGCGGTCGATCCCTCCGCCAACAGCACGACGAGCCCGGCCTGGGTGGCGAACGCGGTGAGCACCTCGACGGCCACCGGCGTGAACGGTGGCGCGCCACGCCGCCGGTACACCGTGAGCACGCCGAGCCGCCGTTCCGCGGTGCCGAACGGGGCGGCGGCGAACGGGCCGTAGCCACGCAGGGCGCGCGGCACGAACGGGGCCGTGCGCGGATCGGTGGTGACGTCGTCGACCACGATCGGCACGCCGCCGCGGGCCACCCGGGCGGCCGACGACCGGGCCGACAGCACAAGGCCGACCGGATCGTCGTCATGGTCGCCGTGCGCGGCCTCGACGGTGACGCGGCCGTCCGCGCCACGGGTCATCACCAGGCCGAGACCTGCCTCGGCGAGTTCGGCGGCGGCGCGCACGACAAGGCGCAGCACCTGGTCCGGGTCGTCCTCGGTCAGCGCGGCGCGCGCGATCTCGGTCGACGCCGCGAGGGTTCTCGTCGCCAGTGTGAGGTCCATGGGCTCGCCCAAGGCTATGCCACCGGCGTCAGCACACTGACCTGGCCGTTGTCCACGGATACCACCAGAGCGGCGTCGTTGGCCTCGCTCGGGCGGTGGGTGACCAGGACGACGGTCCGGCCGGCGAGTGCGCTCCGCAGGTTGGCCAACACGCGTGCCGCGGTGGGTTCGTCCAGGTGGGCGGTTGGTTCGTCGAGCAGGACCAGGTCGGCGTGCGGGGCGCGGAGCAGCGCCCTGGCCAGGGCGAGCCTGCGTGCTTCGCCGCCGGACGCGCCTGCGCCGTTCGGGCCGAGCCGGGTGTCGAGTCGGTCGGTCCAGTCGTCCAGTGCCACCGTGCGCAGCGCGGCGCGGAGGGTGTCGTCGGTGGCGGTGTGGTCGCCGAGTCGGAGGTTCTCGCGGACGGTGGTCGCGGCGAGGTACGGGTCGGACGGGCACCACGCGACCGTGGCCGGGACCGTCGCCGAGCCCGTCTCCGGGGTCAGGAAACCCAGTAGCAGGGCCAACAACGTGGATTTGCCGGCGCCGGACGGGCCGAGCACGGCCACCTCGGCGCCGGTCGGGATGTGCAGCGTGACGTCCCGCAGGGCCGGGGCTGTCGCGTCCGGCCAGGAGACCGTCGCCTTGGTCAGGCTGATGGCGCCGTGTGGCGGCCGCGGGGACGCCGGCAGGGTGGTCGGTTCGACGACGCGGGCGTAGGCGGCGCGCAACGGGTCCAGCAGGCGCAGGGCCGGGGCCAGGCCGTCGATCGTTTCGGCCATGGCCAGTGGCAGCAAAGCGAGTACCGCGGTCAGGACCGGGTTCACGTGGCCGATGGCCAGCCAGGTGCTGCCCAGCGCGGCGCACCCGAGTGCGGCGGTCGCGATGCCGCCGGCCAGGCCGGCGCCCCAGGCCTGGCGGCGGGCTGTCGCGGCCAGGTCGGCGTCCAGCCTGGCCAGGGTTGCCCGGCGTTGGTGGTGGGCGCCGAACGCGATCAGGTCGGCTGCCGCGTCGAACAATGCGAACACGTCCTCGGCCATGCGGCGCCTGCCGGTCGCGAGCGTGCTGCTGGCCCGGCGTTCGGCGAGCAGGCCGAGCAACGGGCCGGCCAGCCCGGCCACCAGCAGCGCGCCGGCCAGCAGCAGACCGGCGGACGGGAGCAGGACCGTCTGGAGGGTGACCGCGCCCATGGCGACGACGGCCGCGACGATCGGCGGCGGCAACACCCTGGGGACCAGGTCGCGGACGGTGTCGACGTCGTTGACCAACCGGCGCATCCCTTCCGCGTCCCGCGGGATACACGCCGGACCGATGCGGACCAGTGCCCGCCACAGGTCCACCCGTAAGCGGGTGGCCAGTCGGAACGCGCTGTCATGGGTGACAAGGCGTTCCGCGTAGCGCAGGGTGCCCTTGGCCAAACCGAAGGCACGCACCGCGATCACCGCGACGGACAGCACGACGATCGACGGGTGCTGCGACGCCCTGGCGATCAGCCAGGCCGCCGTTGCGGTCAGCGCGACGGCACTGGCCAACGCCAACGCACCCAGTACCGCGCCGCCCAGCAGGCGCCGGTCGACGAGCCGGCGCAGGGCGATCCGGGTGTGGTGTCCGGTCGGCGCGGCCGTGGCGATCGGCTCTGCTGTCGGTGCCGGTTCGAGGTTCGCGCCGTGGGTGGTGTGGGTGGACAGGAGGACCGCTGCGCCACGGGCCGCGGCGGTTTCGATCGCGGCGGTCAGGTGGGCTGCCATTGCGGGATCGACGTGTGCGGTCGGCTCGTCGGCCAGCAGCAGCCAGGCGCCATCGCGCAGCCGCAGCAGGGCTCTGGCCAGGGCGACTCGTTGGCGTTCGCCCGCGGACAGTTCGTGGACCGGGCGGTGCAGCAGGTGGCCGATTACCGCCGCTTCCGCTGCTTCTGTGACGTCGTCGGCCGCCATGCGCAGTTCGTCGACGACCAGTGGCCCGGTGAGGCGGGGATGTTGCGGTACCCAGGCGACCTGGCGGCGCCACGCGTCCGGATCCAGTGTGGACAGTGGGACGCCGTCGAGTGTGATGTCGCCGGACGTCGGGCGGACGAAGCCGAGTATCGCGGCGATCGCGGTGGACTTGCCGGCGCCGCTCGGCGAGTCGATGCGGACGATTCGGCCGGGGGTGAGCCGGATCGACAGGCCGTCGGAGATCCGGTTGTGGACGGCCAGTTCGGTGATGTCGAGCTGGTGCCGGAGATGATCCGGTCGCACCCCTTGCGGGACCGGATCTCCTTCGGCACCAACGATGTCGGCCACCCGACGCACGGCTTCCAGGCCGTCCTCGCTGGCGTGGTAGGCCGCGCCGGCGGCACGCAGCGGCAGATAGCACTCTGGCGCGAGTATCAGCACGAACAGGGCCGTGGCCAGGCCCATTTCGGCGCCGAGCAGGCGCAGACCGATGTCCACGGCGACCAACGCCACGGACAGCGTGGCCAGCACGTCGAGCGCGAACGCGGACAGGAACGCGACCCGCAGCGTCGCGCGGGTGGCCACGCGGTGGCGCTCGGACGCGTCACGCACGGCCGCCTCCTGCGCCGCCGCCCGGCCGAACGCGGTGAGCACCGGCAGCGCGCGGACCAGTTCCAGCAACTGCCCGGCCAGGCGCCCGGCCGCGTCGCCGGCACGTGCCACCCGGCTCTGGGCGAACCGGCCGATCAGCGCGGCGAACAGCGGGATCAGCGGCACGGTGACCGCGACGACCACCGCGGCGCGCCAGTCCGCCACCAGGATCGCGAGCCCGACCAGCGGCACCACGACGGCCGCGCCGACCAGCGCGGGCAGGAACCGCGTGCAGTAATCGTCCAGCGCGTCCAGTCCGGTGGTGGCCAGTGCGGTCAGTTCGGCAGGGTGGCGTCGGTCGATCCATTCCGGGCCAAGCCGGGTGGCCGCGTCGAGCAGGTGGCCGCGCAGGTCCTCCTTGGCACCGGCGGCACCGGCGGCCGCGACCGTGCGGCCTGCCCAGGACAGCAGCGCCCGCGCGGCGATCGCGCCCGCGAAGATCGCGAGTTGGGCGCCCAGCCGGGTGTCGTCGATGATCGCCGCCAGCGCGCCGGCCAGCGACCACGCCGCCACGACAAGGGCGAGCGTGTCGGCCACGGCCAGCGCGACACTGCCGGCCAGGGCCCGCCGAGCAGCCGGTGACAGGGCGGGCAGCGCGCCGAGTGGGCCGGCCATCAGTGGGCCGACGGGATGTGGCGGGTACTGATCCGGCGGCGGAACACCCAGTACGTCCACGACTGGTAGATCAGCACGGCGGGCGCGCCGAAGCCGGCCACCCAGGTCATCACGACCAGCGTGTAGTTCGCCGACGCGGCACCGTGCACGGTCAGCGAATTGGCCGCGCCCAGCGTGGAGGGCAGGACGTCCGGATACAGCGCGCCGAACAGCGTCGTGCCCAGCGCGACGACGGCCACACCGAGCAGCGCGAACGCCTGGCCGTCCCGATCGGCCCGCAGCCTGGCCACCGCACCGCCGATGGCCACGACGGCCACCGCGAGCGGCACCCACGTCCAGGCATGGCCCTCCCTCAACTGGACCACCAGCAGCAGCGCCACGACCGGCGCGGCGGCGACCGGCGCGACGCGCAGGCCGAACCGGCGGGCCCGGTCACGCACGTCGCCCTCGGTCTTCAGCGTCACGAACACCGAGCCGTGCAGCAGCGCGAAACCGGCCACGGCCAGCCCGCCGAGCAGCACCGCGGGACGCAGCGACGAGAACACACCGCCGACCCGGTCGCCGGCAGCGTCCAGCGGCAGGCCGAGAACCGTTGTGGTGACGACGATCCCGACCATCAGCGCGGCCGCCCAGGACGCCGTGGTGATCACCCGGTCCCACGTGCGGCGCCATCGGTCGGTGTCGATCTTGCCCCGGTACTCGAACGCGACCCCCCGGCCGATCAGGGCGAGCAGCAGCGCCAGCAGCGGTACGTAGGCACCGCTGAACAGGCCCGCGTACCAGGCCGGGAACGCGGCGAACGTGGCGCCTGCCGCGACGACCAGCCACACCTCGTTGCCGTCCCACACCGGCCCGATGGTGTTGATCAGCACCCGGCGGCCGACCTCGTCGCGGCCCAGGATCGGCAGCAGCATGCCGACGCCGAAGTCGAAGCCCTCCAGGAAGAGAAAGCCGACCCAGAACAGGGCCACCACGCTGAACCAGAACGTCGGGAGATCCACGATCTCCTCCTTAGTAAGCAAAGGTCAGCACGTCGTCGGCGGGTTGGTCGTCGTCCGGCAGCACGGCGTCCACACCGGACCGGACGTAACGCGCCATCAGCACGATCTCGATCACGGCGAGCACCGCGTACACGGCGGTCAGCGTGATGACCGAGGTCAGTGCCTCACCGGTGGTCACGCCGGGCGACACGGCTTCGCGCGGTGTACAGCCAGACTCCGTCGATGCCGGTCGGGTTGGGCGCGACGACCCAAGGCTGGCGGCCCATCTCGGTGAAGATCCAGCCGAACGCGTTGGCCAGGTACGGCGTTGCGATGGCGAGCACCGCCGCCCTGGGAACCACCTGGTCTTCGGGAACCGGCCGCGGCGGATCAGCCACAGCGCGCCGAGCGCAGCCAGGGCGGCCAGCGCGCCGAACCCGATCATCAGCCGGAAGCCCCAGTAGGTGACCGGCAGGTCGGGCACGTAGTCGATCGGCTTGCCGGCCAGCGCGCCGAGCGCCGGATCGTTCGGGTAGTTGGTGCCGTACTTGGCCTGGTACTGCGGAATCAGGTCCTGCACACCCTGACCTTGCTGGTGAAACTGCCGGTGGCCAGGAACGACAGCAGGTCGGGCACGTCGAGCGACTTCACGCTCTCGCAGTTCGGCCTGGCCACGTCGCCGTACGGCGAACACGGAGAACGCGGCAGGCTGTTCGGTGTGGCACAGCGCTTCCGCCGCGGCCATCTTCATCGGCTGCTGCTGGAACATCAGCTTGCCCTGCTGTGTCGCCGCTGTAGGTCGCGAGCGCGGCGAACGCGATCGACGCCCGACCCACGCGCCGAGCTTCAGCGACGCCCGCCACATCGCGCTCGTGCCGGTCGCCGCTTGCGCGCGATCTGCCATGCCGCGATGCCGACCAGGAACGTTGCCGCGACGGCGAAACAGCCGGCCACCGTGTGCGGCAGCGCGGCCTGCAGGGTCGGATTTCTCAGCACGGCCCAGATCGACGTCAACCGCGGCCTGCCGTCGACCATACGCGACGCCGACCGGGTGCTGCATCCAGGAGTTCGCCGCCAGGATGAAGTACGCGGACACCATGCTGGCCAACGAGAACGCCCACACGCAGGCCAGATGCACCCGGCGCGGCAACCGGTCCCAGCCGAAGATCCACAGTCCGAGGAACGTCGACTCGACGAAGAACGCGAGCAGGCCCTCCATCGCCAGCGGCGGCCCGAACACGTTGCCGACGAACCTCGAGTACGCGCTCCAGTTCATGCCGAACTGGAACTCCTGCACCAGCCCGGTGACCACGCCC
>CAVPCF010000188.1:0-10306 GCA_963702275.1 Candidatus Melainabacteria bacterium | reverse complement strand
GGGATACCAGCTGATTCCAGGGCCGCGCGCACGGCTCGGGCGTGGTGCACCGCGCCCGGGGTGTCGCCGTGCAGGCACAGCGATCTCGCCGAACTGGGCAGCACGGTGCCGTCGATGGCGACGATCTCGCCTCGTTCGGCAAGCCTGGTGGCGCGTTCGACCACCGCGTCGGTGTCGGTGAGCAGTGCGCCGGGCGACGATCGGGGCACGAGGGTGCCTGCCGGGGTGTAGCCGCGGTCCGCGAAGGCCTCCTGGACGCAGGGCAGGCCCGCGGCGTCCGCCTCGTCGAGCAGGCGGGAGCCCGGTAGGCCGAGGACCGGCAGCGTGCCGAACGCGCGCACGCCGGCGACCACGGCCCTGGCCTGGGCCTCGTGGTGGACGGCCGTGTTGTAGAGGGCGCCGTGGGGCTTGACGTAGCCGACGCGGGTGCCGGCGGCTCGGGCGAAGGCGTCGAGGGCGCCGATCTGGTAGAGGACGTCGTCGGCGAGTTCGGCGGGGGCGACGTCGATGAACCGGCGGCCGAAGCCGGCCAGGTCGCGGTAGGACACCTGGGCGCCGATCACCACGCCGCGCGCGGCGGCCGTCGCGCACACGCGGCGCATGGTGGGCGGGTCGCCCGCGTGGAAGCCGCAGGCCACGTTGGCGCTGGTGACGACCTCCAGCAGGGCGTCGTCGTCACCCAACCGCCAGGTGCCGAAGCCCTCGCCGAGGTCACTGTTCAGGTCGATTCCATCCGAGGAGGTGCCGTATTGAGAGGTCCCGGGCTGAGCCTGAGAGGTCCCGGACGCAGGGGTTCCGGGCGCATGGGTCCCGTGCCCGGGGGTCCAGTGTCCGGGGGTCGCGTGCTCAGGGGTCGCGTGCTCGGCGATCCCGGGCGAGGAGATCCTGCGCGGAGAGGTGCCGGGCGGAGGCGTGCCGGGCGACGAGGTCTTGTTCGCGGGAGTCCGGTGCGACGAGGTCACTGTGCCATCACTCCCATGGCGACCAGCAGCATTGCGAGCGCGGGCAGGAAGTTGTTCATCATGTGCGCGATGATGCTGGCCGGCAGGCGCCCGGTGATCAGCCGTGCCAGGCCGATCGGGATCGCGATGACCAGCAGCAGCGTGGTCCTGATCGGCTCGAGGTGGCTGACCGCGAAGATCGCGGTGCTCAGGCCGAACGCGGCCCACCTGCCCCACTGCTGGCGCTCGATCGCGCCCCACAACAGGCCCCGGAAGATGATCTCCTCACAGATCGGCCCGATCAGCCAGACGTAGAGGAACATCACCGCGGCGGCGGTGATCGGCATCCGGCCGCCGTCCAGCACCGTGTTGATCGCCGAACTGGCGTCGTTCGCCCCGACGATTCTGGTCCAGATCACCGCGGCCACGACGGTGAGCACGACGCCGGCCATGCCGATCTTCATGCCGACCTTGATGTCCGGCCATCGGAAGGTCAGCCGCAGGTCGATGATGGGGCCGTTGCCTCGGACGACCGTGGCCAGCACGGCGACCGCAGCGGCCAGGACCGTGGGCACGATGGTGCCGACCAATTCATCGGCCACGGTGATCGTGGTGTGGGCCGGGTGCGGGTCGATGATCGCGGCAAGGAACACCGCCGACAGCAGCAACACGGCTTCCACCAGCAGGAACGCGCCGAAACCCCACCGGTGGGCCAACGGTCGGTCGTCGTCGGGGCCGGGTGGCACCGTCCGCAGCTCGGCCGCGCCGGGCGGGTCGGCGGTGACCCCCGGTGGTTCGTCCGGCTGGTGCAGCGGTGTCACTGGGTGCCTCCGGTCGCCGGGTTTCGGTGCTGTCCGACAATAGGATGATCGGAGTGGGCGCGGCTCGCCACGTTCCGCACGCGTCAGAAGCGCGACGATTACCGGACGACGACCGCCCGGCTCAGGTGATTACCGGACGACGACCGCCCGGCTCAAGTACAGCCAGCCCAGCCGCGACCGGCGGCCAGCACACCGCACCGAATTGCGACCAGCCCAGTCGGCAGGTGGAGGCAGAGCAGAGCTCCTGCCTGCTCGGCTGCGACGCCGAACTGGGTCTTCGCGGTAGTCGAACAGATATCGCGACCGGTCAGCGTGCTACCGGATCACCCTGCCGCGCAACAGAATTCGGGCGGGATCCCGCAACACGGTCAGGTCGCGCCGTGGATCGGTGGCGTAGCCGACCAGATCCGCCGGTGCGCCTTCGGTCAACGACGGCCAGCCCAGCCACTGCCGGGCCTGCCAGGACGCCACGCCAACAGCCGTCACCGGATCGAGGCCGACGCCGGTCAGCGCGATGATCTCCTCGGCGAGTTGGCCGTGGTTGACGCCGCCGCCGGCATCGGTGCCCGCGTAGACCGGCACGCCTGCCTCGACCGCGGCCGCGACGGTGGACCGGACGCGGGCGTGCAGGGCCCGTATGTGCTTGGCGTAGACGGGATATTTGGTCGCCGCGTCCGCGATGCCGGGGAAGGTCTCGATGTTGATCAGGGTTGGCACGAGCGCGGTGCCGCGGCGGGCCATCTCCTCGATCGTGTCCGAGTCCAGGCCCGTGCCGTGCTCTATGCAGTCGATGCCGGCGTTGATCAGACCGGGTAGGGCGTCCTCGCCGAAGACGTGGGCGGTCACCCTCGCGCCTGCCTTGTGCGCGGCGTCGATCGCGGTGACCAGCACATCGTCCGGCCAGAGTGGGGCCAGGTCGCCTGCTGTTCTGTCGATCCAGTCGCCGACCAGTTTCACCCAGCCGTCGCCCTGGGCCGCCTGTTCGACCACCGCGGCCGGCAGGTCGGCGGGGTCCGCTATCTCGACACCGAGGTGCGGTATGTAGCGCTTCGGTCGGGACAGGTGCCGGCCGGCGCGGACGATTCTGGGCAGGTCGAGGCGTTCCTGGAGTGGGCTGGTGTCTATCGGCGAGCCGCAGTCGCGGATCAGCAGGGCTCCGGCGTCCCGGTCGGTTTCCGCCTGCCGGGCCGCTTCCGCCAGGTCTACCGGGCCTTCCGGGCCGATGCCGATGTGGCAGTGCGCGTCCACCAAACCGGGCAGCAGGTAGCCGCCGTCGAAGACGGTTCGCGCGTTGGCGACCCGCGCGGTGCGCACCCGGCCGTTGACGACCCATAGATCGCGTGGCTCGTCATCCGGTAGGACGACACCGTGCAGGTGTAGGGCGGTCACTTCTTCTTGTCGCCGTTTTTGCCGTTGCCGCCGAACTTCAGCTTCGACGGGTCGAAGCCGGGCGGCAACTGGTCAAGGCCGGCCAGACCCGGCGGCAGCTCGTTCAGGCCGGGCGGCATCATCGACAGGTCCGGCATGCCGGGGAAGCCGGGCATCCCGCCGCGCACCTTCGACTGGGTCGGGCGGCCCTTGCCCTTCTTGCCCTTCTTGCCCTTGCGCGCGGTCGCCTTGCCGCGTCCGGCGCCTCCGCCGGGCAGGCCGAAGCGGCCCGCCATCTGCTGCATCATCTTGCGGGCGTCGAAGAAACGGCTGACCAGGTCGTTGATCTCCCGCACCTCGACGCCGGAGCCACGGGCGATGCGCAGCCGACGGGACGCGTTGATGATCTTGGGATCGGCCCGCTCCGCGGGGGTCATGCCGCGGATGATGGCCTGCACCCGGTCCAGGTGCTTCTCGTCGAACTGGGACAACTGGTCCTTCAGCTGACCAGCGCCGGGCAGCATGCCCAGCAGGTTGGCGATCGGGCCCATCTTGCGCACGGCCAGCATCTGCTGCAGGAAGTCCTCCAGCGTCAGGTCGCCGGAGCCGATCTTGGCCGCAGTGGCCTCGGCCTCCTTGGCGTCCATCGCGGCCTCGGCCTGCTCGATCAGGGTGAGCACGTCACCCATGCCGAGGATGCGGCTGGCCATCCGGTCGGGGTGGAAGACGTCGAAGTCGGCCAGCTTCTCGCCGTTGGACGCGAACATGATCGGCTGGCCGGTGATCTCGCGGACGCTGAGCGCGGCACCACCGCGGGCGTCGCCGTCCAGCTTCGTGAGCACCACGCCGGTGAAGCCGACGCCGTCGCGGAACGCCTCCGCGGTGTTCACCGCGTCCTGGCCGGTCATCGCGTCGACGACGAACAGGATCTCGTCCGGCTTTGCCGCGTCGCGGATGTCGGCGGCCTGCCGCATCAGGACCTCGTCCACGCCGAGGCGGCCCGCGGTGTCGACCACCACGATGTCGTGGTGGGCCCGCTTGGCCTCCTCGATGCCACGCCGGGACACGTCCACCGGGTCGCCGACGCCGTTGCCCGGCTCCGGCGCGAACACGGTCACGCCAGCCCGCTCGCCGACCACCTGCAGCTGCGTCACGGCATTGGGACGCTGCAGGTCGGCCGCGATCAGGAGCGGCGTGTGGCCCTGGTCGCCGAGCCACTTGGCCAGCTTGCCGGCCAGCGTGGTCTTACCGGAGCCCTGCAGGCCGGCCAGCATGATCACGGTCGGCGGATTCTTCGCCAGATTCAGCCGGCGCGTCTCGCCGCCGAGCAACTCGACCAGCGCCTCGTTGACGATCTTGAGGACCTGCTGGGCCGGGTTCAGCGCCTGCGAGACCTCGACACCTTTGGCGCGTTCCTTGATGTTCGCGATGAACGTGCGCACCACGGGCAGCGCGACATCGGCCTCGAGCAGGGCGATCCGGATCTCGCGCGCGGTCGCGTCGATGTCCGCGTCGGTCAGCCGTCCCTTGCCACGCAAGTTCTGCAGAACGGTTGTCAGCCGGTCGGAAAGGGTGTCGAACACGGGTGCGGCGCTCCAGCGGGTCGATGGTCCGACTGGTCTAAGACCACGAGACCAGCCTCATACCAGGCTAGTCGTTGGTGTCGGGTCGATGCGCCGGGCAGCAGCCGACGGGATGCGAATCCCCCTTGAACCCGCATCCCGCCGGGCCGGTCGTCGTCGACCGGCAACTGCCCAGATCCCCTGGCACCCGCTGTCGCGGGGCGGCCTACCCCTCTCAAGGTCGCCCCGGACAGCGCGTGCGGCGACCAGGGATCCCCCAGACGTCCGAGCCGCCAAATCGCGGCCCGACCGTTGTTCTCCGCTGTTGTCGCAGGGTTGAGCCTGCCTGCCGGCCGTGCTTCGGGGCAGCGTGAACGCCCCTGGTCAGCACTGCGTAGTGCTACGGATTTCGCAGTGCGGTGCCAGGGTGGTGACGTGGCGCACACCCCGCCATGACGTCATCGGGGACGTGACTTCAGCCCGCCGCGGCGAGCACCGCTGACTCGACGCGTTTGCGCTGCTCGGGCGCGAGGCCGCCGGCTGTGGTCAGGCAGAACGACGCGACCACGGTGGCGCCGGGCGTGGCGAGGCGGGCCCACCGGACGTCGACCGCGCCCGCCTCAAGCGCGGACGCGACCCGGTGCAGCAGGCCGATCCGGTCGCTGGCGCGCAGTTCGAGCACCACGGCGCCGGCCGCCTCGTCGTCGAACCACAGCACGCGCGGCCGGGCCGGTTCACCGGTGGTGGACGCGTAGTCGCGTTCCTTGGCGTCGAGCTTCGCGGCCAGCGGCAGGGAGCCGTCCACGGCCCGGCCGAGCTGTTCGCGCAGCAGCGCCGGGTCGGGCAGTTCACCGAATCGTGGTGACACCCGGAACACGTCCACCGCGACGCCGCCGTGGCTGCCCATGGTGGCGGCGTGCACGTCGAGCGAGTTGAGCGCCAACACGCCCGCGGCCCGTGCCAGCAGGCCGGCGCGGTCAGGCGCGACCATGGTCACGGTGGCGTCCGGCGCGCTCCCGGACACCAGCACCCCGGGCCTGCCGGACGCGGCAACGGACTCGGCCAGGGTGCGCTGCTCGGCGTTCAGGGGCACCGGGCCGGGCGCCGGTTCGCCGGCCATCACCGCGCGGACACCTTCGACGAGCTGCGCCACCAGCGACGCCTTCCACGGCGTCCACACGCCGGGCCCGGTGGAGCGGCTGTCCGCCTCGGTGAGCGCGGCGAGCAGGTCGAGCAGGACCCGATCGCCGCCCAGCGTGTCCACAAGACGCGAGATCGTGGCCGGGTCGGCCACGTCCCTGCGGGTCGCGGTGTGCGGCAGCAGGAGGTGGTGGCGGACCATCGCGGACAGCGTCGCGACGTCGGCCTCCGGCAGGCCGATGCGTTCGCCGATGTGCGCGGCGATGGTGGCGCCGACGACGGAGTGGTCGGTGTCGCGGCCCTTGCCGATGTCGTGCAACAGGGCGCCGAGCAGCAGCAGGTCCGGGCGGGACACGGTGGTGGCCAGGGTGGCGGCGCGCACGGTGGTCTGCACGAGGTGCCGGTCCACGGTCCACACGTGGATCGGGTCGCGCGGGGGCAGGTCGCGCACCACGCCCCACTCCGGGAACAGGCGTCCCCACAGGCCGGTGCGGTCGAACGCCTCGACGACGTCGATCAGGCCCGGACCGGCGGCCAGCAGGCTGAACAGCGCGGACAGGGCCGTGGGCGGCCAGGGTTTGCGCAGTTCGGGTGCCCGGTCGGCCAGTCGGGCCATGGTGCCGGCGGCGACCGGCGCGTTGGCTCGGGCGGCGGCCGCGGCCAGCCGGAGCAGCAGGGCGGGGTCGCGGGCCGGGTCGGCGTCGCGGGCCAGGGTGACCTCGGTGCCGTGCAGGACGACACCCTCGGCCAGCGGCCGCCGGACCGGGCCGCGGCGCAGGCCGGGCATCAGCGCGCGACGAGGCGTGTCCGCGCGGACGGTGCGAATGGCCACGTCCAGCGCGTACGTGACGGACCGGCCTGCCGACGACAGCGCGCCCGCCAATGCGAACCGGTCGGCCATGCCCAGCGCCTTGGCCACCTCGTCGCCCTCCTGGGCGCGCAGCACGTCCCGGGCCCTGCCGACCGCCCTGCGCAGCTCCGTGCGCACGTCCAGCAGCAGGTCGCGGGCCTTGAGGAGGTCCGGGCCTGGCCGGTCGACGAGTTGGGCCGTGGCGAGGGCGTCCAGCAGGTGCAGGTCACGCAGCCCGCCCCGGCCGTGCTTGATGTCCGGCTCGGCGCGCTGCGCCACCTCGCCGCTGCGGCTCCAGCGTTCGGTGGCGGCCGTGACCAGGGCGTCCAGCCGGTTGCGGGCCGATGCGCGCCACGCCTGCCGCGCCGCGTTGCCCAATCGTTCTGCCACCGCCGGATCGCCGGCCAGGAACCGCAGTTCCAGCAGGCCCAGCGCGGCCCGCAGGTCGTCCGCGGCCACCCGCAGCGATTCACGGCCGGTACGGACCGAGTGGTCCAGGCCGATGCCGGCGTCCCACAGCGGATACCACAGCCGGTCGGCGATCGCGCCGATCCGGTCGGTGTCGGTGCCCTCGTGCACCAGCACCAGGTCCAGATCGGAGTACGGCACCAGGTCGCGCCTGCCCAGCGCGCCGACGGCGACCAGCGCGGCACCCCGGTCGGTGAGGCCCGCCTCGGTGGCGTGGCCGGCGAGCCAGAAATCGTGCAGGTCGACCAATGCCGCCCGCAGGTCGGCGCCGGTCAGTCGGCGTCGACCCGCGGGCGGGTTGATCAGCACGTCTCGTGCCAGGATCAGGTCCTCGGTCACGGAACCCGTCACGAAACCGTCCTTTTTGGCTGACCACAGGGTTTGTCAAGCCCTTCACCCACATGTGCACAACACTTTCGGTTGTCCACAGATTGCCGGCGGTTCACCCTTCAGGGGCTTGACAAACGGTAGGTTGGAAGTGGGACGCCCCCCGGTGGAGTGGTGGGGGCTGCCTCCGGGTCGGCGAAGTCGGCGGAGTCGGCTTGTCGCGCGATTGTCCACTCATAGGGCGTCCACGCCTCGCTCTCCGGTGCGGACCCGCACCACCGTGTCGACCGGGGTGACCCAGACCTTGCCGTCACCGATCCGGCCGGTGCGCGCGGCGCTGATCACCGCGTCCACCGCCCGGTCCGCCGCCTCGTCCTCGACGAGTACCTCGACGCGCAGCTTGGCCACGAAGTCGACCTGGTACTCGGCGCCGCGGTAGACCTCGGTGTGGCCCTTCTGCCGGCCGTAGCCGCGGACCTCGCTCACGGTCATGCCGAGCAGGCCGAGCTTCTCCAGCGCGGTCTTGACGTCGTCCAGCGTGAACGGCTTGACGATCGCGGTGACCAGTTTCATGACGCGCTTCCCTTCCCAGCAGGCGCCGCGGCGGCGGGCACTGGCGTCGGCGTCGAGTCGAACGAGGTCCTGGTGCCGGTGGGGCCCGCGAACTCGTAGGCGGTCTCGGCGTGCTCGGACTCGTCGATGCCAACGGCCTCCGCTTCCGCGCTGACCCGGAATCCGATGGTCTTGTTGATGATCCACCCGATCACGAACGCACCGACGAACGAATACCCCAGAACCGCGCCTGCGGCGACCGCCTGTCGCCACATCTGGTTCCATCCGCCGCCGTGGAACAACCCGTTGCCGCCACCCGAGGGGTTGACGGACGCGTCGGCGAAGAAGCCGATCAGCAGGGTGCCGACGATGCCGCCGAACAGGTGCACCCCGACCACGTCGAGCGAGTCGTCGAACCCGAGCCGGTACTTCAGGCCGACCGCGATGGCACAGATCACGCCCGCCGCGATGCCGATCACCAATGCGCCCATCGGGTCCACGTAGCCGCAGGCCGGGGTGATCGCGACCAGGCCGGCGACGGCACCGGACGCGGCGCCCAGTGTTGTCGGCTTGCCGTCCCGGAACTGCTCGACGATGATCCAGCCAAGCAGCGCGGCGCCGGTGGCGATGGTGGTGGTGGTGAAGGCGACCGATGCCAGGTCGCCCGCTGCCAGCGCGGAGCCCGCGTTGAAGCCGTACCAGCCGAACCACAGCAGTGCGGCGCCGAGCAGCACGTGCGGCACGTTGTGCGGCCGGGACACGGTGCGCGGCCAGCCCTTGCGCCTGCCGAGCACGATCGCCAACGCGAGGCCGGCGGCGCCCGCGTTGATATGGACCGCTGTGCCGCCCGCGAAGTCGAACGCTTTCAGCTTGTTGGCGATCCAGCCGCCGAGGCTGCCGGGGCTGGTGAAGCCGTCGAAGGAGAACACCCAGTGGGCGACCGGGAAGTACACGATCGTGACCCAGAAGACCACGAACAGTACCCAGGCCCAGAACTTGGTCCGGTCGGCGATGGAACCGGAGATCAGGGCGGGCGTGATGACCGCGAACATGAGTTGGAACATCACGAAGGCCAATGTCGGGATCTGGTCGCCCTTGGGGCCGGCCAGGGTGCCCTGAGTGTGCGAGAGCAACGCGTTGTGCAGTCCGCCGACGAACCGGCCGAACGCGTCGTTGCCGAAAGACTCGCTGTAGCCGTACAGCAGCCACAGCACGCCCACCACGCCGAGCGTGATGAAGTTCATCATGAGCATGTTGAGCACGCTCTTGGAACTCACCATGCCGCCGTAGAAGAACGCGAGCCCGGGGGTCATCAGCATGACCAGCGCGGCACTGGCCAGCACCCAGGCGGTATCTCCAGGGTTCACAAGTGTCCTCCTGTCAAGACCAGGTTGGCGGCAAGCATCGGGACACGCTGTTTCACTCGAATGCGTCAAAGGTTTCGTCGCGGTGAACTGTGAGGTGCCTCGTGTTACGACCACGTTTCCGTGATCGGTCGACCACGTTGCGCGATCGGGATGGTAATCGACAATGACCCAGGTCAGCCCGCCGGAGCCGGTGGTGGACGTGTTGTTGTGTCCGGTCTGCCGGGAGATGTTGACAGGTGCCGGCGGCACGCTGCGCTGCCCGGCCGGGCACACGTTCGACATCGCGCGGCAGGGCTACGTGAACCTGCTCGGCCGGTCCGACGGCGACACCGCGGCGATGGTCGCCGACCGGGCCGCGTTCCTCGCCGCAGGGCACTACACGCCGTTGGCGTCGTTGGTCGCGCGGTGGGCCGCCGACGCGGCTCCCGGGCTGGTCGTGGACGCGGGGGCGGGCACGGGCTACTACCTGGCGGCCGTGCTGGCGCGGGGCGGGTTCGGGCTGGCGCTGGACGCGTCACCGTTGGCACTGCGCCGGGCGGCCAGGGCGCACGAGCGGATCGGCGCCGCGGTGTGGGACGTGTGGCGGCAGTGGCCGGTGCGCGACGGCGTGGCGGCGGTCGTGCTGAACGTGTTCGCACCGCGCAACGGGCCGGAGTTCCACCGGGTGCTGCGACCGGACGGCACGCTGCTGGTGGTCACGCCGACCCGGGCACACCTGGCCGAACTGGGCGCGGCCGGGCTGCTGAGCGTGGATCCGCACAAGGCCGCCCGACTGGCCGAGACGCTGGCTCGGTTCGAGCGGGTACGCAGCGAGGTCCTCAGCTATCCGATGGCGCTGTCCGCGGCGGACGTGCGGCGGGTGATCGGCATGGGCCCGGCCGCGCACCACGATCCGGTCGGGCTGGACGAG
>CAVPCF010000187.1:0-6942 GCA_963702275.1 Candidatus Melainabacteria bacterium | reverse complement strand
GACGCTCGTGAACGGCAAGGTGTTCGCGTCGTCGGGGCCGGTTGGCGGCACGCCGGTACTGGCCTGCTTCGACCCGGCCACGAACACCGTGTGCACCGGTTGGGCCGCGCCGAAGGCCGTCGCGCCGTTCGGTTCGTTCACCTTCAGCGCTTACACCGCGTACGACACCTCGGGCAACCAGGTCGGCGCGTGTTCCACCACGGTAGGTCGCCCGAATTCCATCACCACCTGCTACACCGAGGCAGGTGCGCCGCTGGCCGCCCCGAGCGTCTTCAGCGCAATACCGAGCAACCAGGACGTATTCAACCCCGAGACGGCCATCGCGCCGGACGGGGACTTGCAGGGCTACTTCGGCATCTGGGGCGGCTCGGTCCCGGGCGCCACCGTCTGCTACGACTGGACCAGGGCCACCGCCTGCCCCGGCGGGATCGCGTTGCCACAGACGCATCCGAACCTCACACGGGACTACGGCTACTCGTACGATCCGGTCACGCAGTGCCTGTTCGGCCTCGGTGACGCCGGCGTCCTGTTCTCGGAGGACCCGACCACCGGCGGCTCGCCGTGCGTCCACAGTGGAGCGACCGTCAGCCTGACACCGTCCGGCTTCTACTGCGACGGCCTGGCCGGCCACATCCACGGCTACACGAACGGCAAGCTGGAGGGCATGAACCCGGCCAACGTCAACCTGGCCGCGTCCACCGTCGACGTGACCGATCCGGGCGGCGCGGTGATCGCCAGGCCTGCGCTCGCACCGGACGGCTCCTTCGACCTGTCCGGCATCTCCGCGACCGCACATCCCGGCATCGTCGTCACGGCACACCTGGTGCTGAACAACACCAACGACTTCACCGGCGGCAACCAGCCGCACCTGGTGGTGTCGTTCAACGGCGACCCGCCGCAACTCTGCTTCCACACCACGGTCAGCCCGACGTGCACGGTGAGCGGCGTGTCCGACACCGCGAACGGAGTCGACGCCACCGGCACGCTGACGTCGAACACCGTGTCGCTCGGGGTCGCGCCAGGCCCGAGTTGCCAGCCCGTTGTCACGATCAACAAGGAGATCTGCGCGTCGCACAACAACGCCGACTGCGGGCCGGGCGGCGCAGGACCGTGGGTGAAACAGGCACCGGTCGGCCTGCTCGGACTGTTGTTCGCCAATCCACACTGGCGGATCACGGTGACGAACGCGGGCCCGGTGGCCATCACCGGCGCCACGATCAACGACGGTGTGCAACCGTTCTGCGCGACCGCGGCCGGCACGTTCAGCCTCGCTGCCGGCGCGAGCAAGCAGATCTTCTGCTCGTCGTCGATCCTGCTGTCGCTGCTGCCGTTGACCAACACGGCATCCGCGACCTACACGCCGGCCAACTCACCGGCCGGAACCCCGCCGACCACCACGGCAACCTCGTCCGCGGTGGCGTGTTCACTGCTCTGCATATTGTGATTTCTTGATCGAACCGGTGCGTCGGGCTGGCCCCGGCGCACCGGTTCGTGGCATTGTCCGGTGCCATGGCAGCGCCGACCGTCGACCAGCTCGCCCAGGTACTCGATGACGCAGGGGCCCTGGTCACGGCCGTGGACGGGGAGCAGTGGGCCGGGCCGACGCCGTGCACCGACTGGACCGTTCGTGAGCTGGTCAACCACCTTGTCGGTGGCAATCTGCTGTTCGCCGCGATAGTGGACGGCTTGCCCGTGGACCGGTCGCCTGCTGATCATCTCGGCGACGATCCGACGGCCGCCTACCATGCCGCGGCCAGGGCTGTTGTCGCGGCATTCGGCCGGCCGGGCGCGTTGGAGCAACTGGTCACGGTGCCGTTCGGGACGGTGCCGGGTGTGGTGGCGCTGCACCTGCGGATCACCGAGGTGCTCGTGCACGGTTGGGACCTGGCTCGGGCGATCGGCGGTCGGACCGCGTTCCCGGACGACCTCGTGGCGCAGGAGTTGGAGTTCACGCGCGCCGCGCTGGCGGACCTACCGCCCGACCGGCGCCCGTTCGGGCCACCGCAACCGGTGGCCGACGACGCTCCGCTCATCGACCAGTTGGCGGCCTGTCTTGGCCGGTCGGCGTCTTCCTGAGACCTGTCGTTCGGCGCAGGTGGCTTGACAGCCGGGCCTTCTGTTTCGATCCTGAAGAGGCACAGCAAAGGTGCCGTCGCGCCCGGTGGCTCCTGTATGTCCGGCCGAAGGACGCGCGACGAGGAGGTCCCTGTGTCGATCGATCACTTACTCCCGTCCCGTCCTACCCTGGCAGATGTCGCCCAGACGGCAGGTGTCTCGTCCGCGACGGCGTCCCGGGTGCTGAACGGACATCCGCAGGTGCGGCCGGAGACCAGGAAACAGGTCGAGGAGGCCATCTCACAGCTGGGCTACGTCCGCAACCGGGCGCCATGGGGTGACCACCAGCGGCAGACCGGCACGGTCGCCTTCGTGGTGTGCGAGGACGGGCCGCGGCTGTTCGCGGACTCGTTCTTCGCGCGGCTCATGTCCGGCGCCACCCGCACGCTGATGCTCGGCAACATGCAGCTCGTGCTGCTGATGGTGCAGTCCGCGCGGCTCTTCCGGACCAGCGCCGCCCGCTACCTGCGCAGCGGCCACGTGGACGGCGCGCTGTTCGTCAGCATGCACCGGCGCCACCCGATGGATCTGGAGGCGCTGGGCATCCCGATAGTCGTCGGCGGGCGGCCGTTGGACGAGCACGCGCCCAGTCTGTCCTATGTGGACGTCGACAACCGCGGCGGCGCTGAGCTTGCCGTGCGGCATCTCGTGGCGAGCGGGCGGACCGTGATCGCCACCGTTGCCGGGCCGCTGGACATGGCGCCGGGTGTTGACCGGCTCGCCGGCTACCGCGCGGTGCTGGCCGAGAACGGCCTGTCCGACGACGGGCTGATCGCCTACGGCGACTTCGGCCAGGCGTCGGGGGAGCACGGGATGGCCCGGCTGCTGGAGCGCAGGCCGGACATCGACGCGGTGTTCGCCGGATCGGACCTGATGGCCATCGGCGTGCTGCGGGCCCTGCGACGCGCCGGCCGCCAGGTCCCCGACGACGTTGCGGTGATCGGCTTCGACGACTCGCCGATGGCTCGGCACACCGACCCACCGCTGACCACCGTGCGCCAACCGATCGAGGCGATGGGCGCCAGAATGGCCCACGAACTGCTCACGCTGATCGAGCACACCGGCCAGGCACCCCGCCACGCCGTCCTCGACACCACACTGGCACTACGCGCCTCCGCATAGCAAACGTGCTATAGCGAGCATGCTATAGCGAACGCGTTGTGGTGAGCACGAGACATGCTATAGCAAGTTTGTCATGGCGAGTGTGACGAGCGTGCTGTGTCAAGGGCGGTCAGGGCAGCGCGATGACGAAGGCCGGCCCCGGAGCGCCCCGGGACCGGCCGTCGCCCGCACCGCCCTGCCTAGTTGGCGGTGAAGGAGAACGAGTTCACGCCCAGCCCGGGACCGCCGGTCCACGGTTCGAAGCCGAACTGCACACTCGTCAGGAACCACGAGGACTGCATGAAGCCGCGATGACTGCGAGTCGTTGGTGAAGTCCTTGATGTTGACCGAGATCGAGTTGGTCGTCGGCTGGCGGACGTAGGACACGACGTTCCAGCCGATCGCCGCCGTTGCTCCCCGGCCTTCCCAGACCTGCCAGGTCGCGCCCTCGATGCTGACCGTGGCGCGCTGGCTGCCCGCCGGTTGCGGCGCGCCGGCGTGGTTGGCCCAGATCATCAGTTCTTCGCCGTTGTTCTGGCCGCTCGGGTTCGGGTTGGTGTCGAACCAGATGTCGTATGCGGCGTCCCACTGCCCGGCCGCGGTGTTGAAGTTGACGCTGGACCGGGGATTGTTGAACGCGCTGACCTGCTTCGGCAGGCCGCTGTTGGCGCTGCAGGCGGTGTAGTGACAGCCGGCGAAGATCGACGGATAGCCGGACGGCGCGCCGTTGGTCGCCTTGTTGTGGTTGCCCGTGGTGACCGTGAACCCGTCGTTGCCGACACTGATGCACTGTTGGATCGTGTCGTTCCACTCGTTGTTGTTCACGATGAACTGGCCGCCGCTGACCCGCGCCTCGTCGAACTGCCCGCAGAGCGTCGTGGCGGCGTGGGCCGTGGGCACCCCGATCGCGGCACCCCCGATCGCCAGCGCGGCAACGGCCAGCCAGGTCCGCCAGCGTGTGCTGCTTGCTCGCACAGTCATGTCCCTTCGCTGATTGCCACCTCACTGTGGCTGTGCGAATCGTAGGCAACACGCAGTGTCACCACCTATGCGAAGGCGTTTGTCGCAATGGCCGTTCGTAAGTAAACAGACCGATCAACTGGGCAGTCGGAAAATGTTCAGCCACGATGGCTGGTCGACAATGTGGCATTCCCGCATGACCAGGAACACGGCGCCGCCGGTCTCCTTGCGCAGCCGGTCGAGGAAGTCATGGCACATCGCCCCGTCGGCCGGGCCGGGGTAGACCGCGAAACGCAGTGGGCCCGCTGCCGTGCCGGCGTAGAGCATCGTGTCGGCCTGCCGGACCTCGGTCGCCGCACCGAAGTACACCGCGGTGTCCGCCATGGCGGCGCGGTCGCGGATCAGCGGCAGTTCGGTGGCCTTCCACCGGAGCACGGCCGCCGGGTTGGCGCGCATCGCCTGGTCAAGCGGGCGCAACGGGGCCAGCCCGAGCCGGTGCAGCAGGCGGCCGACACTCACCTCGGACAGGGTCACCCGGAAGTCCCGCATGATCAGCCTGCGCACGAGTTCCCTTGTCCACAGCGGCGAACCGAGCCGCAGCTCGTGCGGGCGGGCCCCGACGAGCAGCGAGTACAGCCGATTGTGCTGCGCGTCGGACAACCGCGCCGGACGGCCGGTGACCGGCCGGGCCACCAGTGCGGACAGCCCGCCCGCCCGGTACTTGGCGACCCACGCGAACACGGTCGACCGATTGAAGCCCAGCGCCTTCGCCACCGTTTCGGGATTTTCACCGGCCACGATCCGCCGCACCGCCTGAATGCGGATCGTCTGCAATGTGGCGTGATCCAGCCTGCGACCATCGTCCTCACGCATGGCGTTTTCTCCTGGCCGATGTCCAGTTACTTGTGAATGTCCTCTTCGCCCGCTCTGCTGCTGAAACTTTCAGGGACCCCGGTGAATCGACGGGCCGCCGGATCGGAATCCGGCGGCCCGTCGGGTGCTCATGCGGTGCGGTCAGTCACCTCGGTGGCTGCCGCGGGTGAACGGCTCGAAGGTGTGGCTGAACTGCCACGTCGTCTGGGCGACGCCGGAGCAGACGCCCTGGCCCTTGAGACCCGGGCAGCTGCCGTTGTCGCGCTCGATGGCCCAGAACGACAGGAAGCTGATGTTCTTGGCGATCGCCCAGTGCTCGACGGCGGTGGCGTCGGCCGTGGTGAACGTCTCGGCGGCGCCGAAGTCGTCGATGCCGGGCATCTCGGTGACGCCGATCATGGACCACAACCGTGCGGTGGACCGGTTCGGGAACAGCGCGTGCAGCTGGCTGATGGTGCCGGCCGCCGCGGTCATGGTGTCGGTGGCCATTTCGTGGGTCAGGCCGTCGAAGTAGTCGAACGTCATGATGTTGACGAAGTCGACGCGCGCGTGGTTGGCGACCGCGTTCTGCAGCACGGCCACGCCGGTGGCGGAGAGGCCGGTCGCGAAGGTCGGCAGCGTGTAGGTGAACTGCACCGTCCGGTCGTGTGCGGCGGCCCAGTCCTCGACCATCTTGATCGCCTTGTTGCGCCGGTCGATGCCGGCGGTGTTGGTCAGGGACTTGTCCTCGGTGTCCAGGTCCAACCGGGTCACGTGGTAGGTGGTGATCACGTTCTCGTAGGCGGCCGCGATCATGGGCACGCTGGTGCAGCTGTCGGCGATCTCGGTACTGGTGTCGTCGGCGCCGAAACCGCCGAACGACGGGATGACGTCGCCACCGGTGGCCCGGATGGCCTTGATCTCGGCGCCGAACGTCGTCGGTGCGACCGGCGTGGTCAGGTTGCCGTTCCATTCGACCGTGCACGAGCCGACGGCGGCCGTCTGGAGGAACGCCATGCTCAGGAACTTGGCGCCGGACGCCTGCGACAGCATGGCTGGGTTGTCACCGTTGAAGGACTCGAAGTACGGGGCGAACACGTGTGCCGGCAGAGCGGCATCCTCGTGCTGGCTCGCTGCGGCGGCCGGGGTCGCCATCGCGGCCACGACGCTGGCCGCGACCGCGACGCCGGCCATGATTCTGGTGGGTAAACGCATATGCGCTCCTGGTGAGCGTTGGGCTGACTGATGTCGCATGCGTGGCTCGGATCGTGCCCAGCACGCCGGAGTGGGCCTGGAAGCGCTCCCAAGTCGCAAGCGTGGCTACGCTCACAGTTGATGTCAAGAGTTGTCAAGTGGCCGAAAAACCCATTTGAGACTGTGTGAAAGCGCTCTTACCTGCGCTGATCAGGCAATGGTCTGGACCACGCGTCGCGAAATCCGACTTTGGTCGGGCACCGAGACTACTTTTGCCGGCTTGTGCCGGCGGGTGGTGGCGGGCCACGCTCGGGAAGCTCCGCCCCCTGTGCGTCGTCACGATGAAAGTAGGGCTCGTGCATCGACCTCGTCTGCTCACCGTGGCTGTCGCACTGACCGTCGGTTCCGCACTGGCGGTGCTCGGGAACGGCTCGGCCGCCGCCGCCGTCGTAGCACCCGCCGTGGACGGTGCCGCGTCCGGTGGCGCGGTGATCGTCGTGCTCGCCGACCAACACGCCACCGTGCCGCTGAAGGCGCAGGGCGCGCAGCGGACAATGGCGACGCGGTCGGACCAGCAGTCGATCGTGTCGGACATGAAAGCCAACGGCGGCACCAACATCACGCAGCTGGTGAGCGTCAACGCCGTCGCGGCGCACCTGTCCGCCGGCGAGGTGGCCCGGTTACGCGGCAACCCGGCCGTGGCCCGGATCGTGCCGGACG
>CAVPCF010000186.1:0-8739 GCA_963702275.1 Candidatus Melainabacteria bacterium | reverse complement strand
CGCCACCCTGCGTGGGCTACTGCTGGTCAGCGTCACGTTCTTCACCGCCAACGCCGTTTTCACCGCGTTGCTCATCCCGTTCATGACCACCCGGTTCGGCAACCACCCCGAGGTGATCGGCTACCTGCTGTCCGCACTCGGCGTCGGTTACCTGGTTGGCGCACCGCTGGCCGCGCGCCTCGTGCGGCACCGCTCGGCCGGCGCGTTGCTGGTACACGGACAGGCTGGCGTCGGCCTGTGTTTCATGGCGCTGGCCAACGCCCCGACCGCCGCCGTGGCCGTGCTCGCCGGCGGCGTGGCCGGCCTGCCCGGATCCGTACTGCTGGTCACCATCCAAACCACGATGCAGCGCGCCACCCCCGACCCACTACGCGGCCGGGTCGGCGCCACATTCTTCGCAGGCGACGCACTCGCCGAACTGGTCGGCGCCCTCATCGGCGCGACCTGCGGCACCACGGCCCGCCTGCCGCTGGTACTCACCGTGAGCGCGGCCGCGATCCTCCTGGCCGCGGCCCTCGTGCCAACGATCCTGCCAACGCGCGTTGCAACGGCGTCAGTCCGGCAGCGGTAGCGCGGCGACCCGGCGGACCCAGTACTGCCAGCCTGCCTCGATCTGGCCGGCGGACCAGACCAGTGCGGCCTTCTCCCTGCTCTCCGCCTCCGACGTCCACGCGCGCAGCGGGCCGGCGGCCATCGCGGTCAACTGGGTGGCGCAGGCGCGTGGCAACAGCACCGCGTGCATCACGGCGTGCGCGAGGTCGACGCCGGCGGCGGCCAGGCCGTGTTGTGGCATCAGGCAGGCGTTGGCGGCGCCGAGATCGGCGGCGAGGGCTTGCCCCAGTGCCGCGGTGCGCACCAGGTTCGCGGTCGCCGTGTAGCGGGGGACACCGTGCTCGGCGAATGCCGTCGCGTCGTGGCTGATGGGGCGCAGTGGCACGTTCAGGGCGCTGAATGCGTTCACCGTGTCCACGTGCGTGTGCACGGTCACGGTGACCTCGGGCCGCGCCCGCATGATCTCGGTGTGGATCGGATACTCGAGGTGCCGCCGCCCATCGCCCGCCAGCACCTCGCCGTCCCAGGACACCAACATCACCCGATCGCGGGTGATTTCCGCCATGCCCCAACCGGATGCCTTGATCCACACACCCCGCCCGAGCGGATCACGCACCGCGAGATGCCCCCACACCATGTCCTCATGACCGGCGGCAGCCAGCGCCCGGTTGCCCAACACGGCAAGATCAGCGGCGTCCATGGCAGCGCATTCTGCCAGTCAGCCGAACAGCACCATGCCGACGGCGGTGATTGTGCTGGTGGGGGCGGGGACCGGGTCGTTGCAGGTCTGGACAGGGTCGCCGGAGCGGGCCGCTGGCTTGCCGTCGATCAGGACCAGCGCGCTGCCCTGCATGACGGTGCCCTGGTTGGTCGGCGGCACCTGGAACGGGCCGCCGGGCGGGATGTGCGGGGGGTTGTTCGTGGCCATCGAGCCGACGGTGGCCGCCGGCATGCCGCCGATCAGGACGTCGGGGCTGCAGTTTCCGGTGATCGTGCCGGCGAAGGGCAACGGCATCGGCGTCGGGACCGGGCCGCCGGGCGTTGGCACCATGATGATGTGGGTGTCGGTTCCGGTGACCAGGTCGCCCTGTTTGGCGGCTGGCTGGCCCACGTCAGGTGTCCTCGCGGATTCGGCGCGCGCGCAGTGGGTGCGGTGGCCGGACCGCGGCCAACCTGGGCGGACGGCCGCTGCCGGCGTCCAGGTTGAACTCGTCGGGGGGCGGGGCCACCTCGTCGGTCCAGTTGGTCAGCAGTGGCGCCGTGATCACCAGGTCGAGGCCGAGCGGGCGGGGTGTGATGTCCGGGCGCCACGCGTCAAGGCGGATCAGGACCGGGACGCCGCAGTCCACGAAGTGCTCGTGCAGGTGCGGCGGTTCGATCTGGTTGGTGCCGCTGATGGCTGTCAACACCGCGTCCAGCAGGGCGTGTTCCGACGTGGCCTGGACGGTCACGGTGTAGCGCAGTTCGTAGCGGTGGATCGGCGGGCGGCGGGCGATGACCGTGCCACGCTCGTCGCGGATGTCCGACCAGTTGGCGGGCAGGGCCGTGACGTCCTCGTGGATCGCGGTCAGCGTGGCCTGCACGTCGGCGCCCGACGGCACGGCGGCGGTCAGGAGCGCGCGTAGCGACTCGTCCACTTCGCAGATCACCCGGTCAGTGTGCGGGCCGCGACGGCAGCGGGGCCACGTCCATGCGTCCGCCCGTTCGGGCAGGTTGTGCCGCCCGGGGTGTCGCCCTGTGGCCGGTAGGTGGTCGACGTGCCGGCCACCATGCTGGCGGGGTCCGGCCGATCGCTCGCAGGAGGCGCTATGCCCACGTACCTCTCTCCCGGTGTGTACATGGAGGAGGTCTCGTCCGGTTCCAAGCCGATCGAGGCCGTCGGCACGGCGGTCGCCGCGTTCGTCGGCTTCGCCGCCAAGGGGCCGTTGAACGAGCCGGTCCTCGTCACCAACTGGACCCAGTACACCGCGAACTTCGGCGACTTCATCGCCGGTTCCTATCTGGCGCACGCGGTCTACGGCTACTTCCTCAACGGCGGCGGTGTCGCCTACGTGGTCCGCATCGGTGGCGGCGACAGCAACGCCGTCACCGGGAACGGGCAGGCCGAGATCTCGGCGGCCGGCGAGTCGGGCCGGGTGGTGTTCACCGTGCGGGCGCTGCCGGCCGCGACCGCCGACGATATCTCGGTCGAGGTGGTCGACGCGTCCGAACCGACCGACGAGACGTTCAAGCTGGTGGTCAAGCGCGCCGGGCAACCCGGTCGAGGAGTTCGACAACGTCACCGCGCGGCGCGGCGCGCAGAACAGCGTGGCCACCGTGGTGCGCGAGCAGTCGCGGCTGATCACCGTCGAGGAGACCCGCGGCCGCGGGCTGGCCGTGCCGGTCAAGGGTGTCGAGATCGCGCTGGCCGGGGTGAGCCCGCTGCCGGTCCGGGTGCGCGCCACCGACTACGTCGGCGATTCGAGCGACCGCACCGGTTTCGCCGGCCTGGAGGCCGTCGACGAGGTCACCATGCTGTGCGTGCCGGACCTGATGTCCGCCTTCCAGCAGGGCATCATCGACACCGACGGCGTGCAGGCCGTGCAGCTGGCCATGATCGCGCACTGCGAGCTGATGGCCGACCGAGTGGCCATTCTGGACACACCGTCCGGGATGAACGCCCAGCAGGTCAAGGAATGGCGGGTCAACACCACCGGCTACGACTCGAAGTACGCGACGATGTACTGGCCGTGGATCAAGGTGATGGACCCGGTGACCGGCCGCCCGACGATGGTGCCGCCGACCGGGCACGTGGCCGGCATCTGGGCCCGCAACGACGCCACCCGCGGCGTGCACAAGGCGCCCGCGAACGAGGTGGTGCGCGGTGCGATCGCGCCGGAGCTGAACATCACCAAGGGCGAGCACGACCAGCTCAACCCGGTCGCCGTCAACTGCATCCGCGCGTTCCCCGGCCAGGGCATCCGGGTGTGGGGCGCGCGGACGCTGTCCAGCGACCCGGAATGGCGTTACCTCAACGTGCGGCGGCTGTTCAACTACGTTGAGGAGTCCATCCTCCAGGGCACCAACTGGGTCGTGTTCGAGCCCAACGACATGAAGCTGTGGGACTCGGTCAAGCGCACCATCACGATGTTCCTGCGCCGGGTCTGGCGCGACGGCGCGCTGTTCGGCCGCACGCCGGGCGAGGCGTTCTTCGTCAAGTGCGACGAGGAGAACAACCCGCCGGAGAACCGGGATGCCGGCATCCTCACCGTGGAGATCGGCATCGCGCCGGTCAAGCCGGCCGAGTTCGTCGTGTTCCGCATCTCGCAGTTCAACGAAGGCTCCGGGGTCGAAGAATAACCAGGTCTAGGGAGAACACGCCATGCCAACGGGACTCGGCCAGAGCCAGCCCAACGACGCCCTCACCGCGGCGCGGTTCGCCATCGTCATCGACGGTGTGGAGATCGCCCAGTTCTCCGAGCTGTCCGGCATCACGACCGAGGTCGAGCCGGTGGACTTCCTGGAGTCCAGCGACAAGGAGATCATCTTCAAGAAGCTGCCCGGCCGTCGCAAGCCGCCGCACATCACCCTCAAACGCGGCAAGAACACGTCGACCGAACTGTGGTCGTGGCACGAGGCCGTGCTCACCGGCGACATCGCGCAGGCCCGCAAGAGCTGCTCGCTGGTGATGTACGGGTTCGACGGCAAGCCCGTCGCCCGCTACCACTGCGAGAACGCGTGGCCGAGCAAGCTGGAGGTGGGCGCGCTGAAGGCGGGCGCGAGCGAGGTGCTGATGGAGACGGTGACCATCGTGTGCGAGAACATCCAGCGGGTGTCGCCGTGACGGCGTCGGTCGCGGCGGTACCGGATGCCGACACCGAACTGCGCACCGAGTTCCCGTTCATGCTGCCGCGCGGCTACGTGGACGAGCACGGCACGCTGCACCGGTCCGGCGTGATGCGCCTTGCCACCGCACGCGACGAGATCAGCCCGCAGACCGACAGTCGGGTGCGGCAGAATCCGGCGTACCTGACCGTGTTGTTGTTGTCCCGCACGGTGACCAAGCTGGGCGCGCTGTCTGATGTGGACTCGTTCGTGATCGAGAACCTGTTCGCGTCGGACCTGGCCTTCCTGCAGGACCTCTACCGGCGGATCAACCAGGCCGGCCACACCGAGGTGGACGTGGCCTGCCCGAGCTGCGGGCACGGCTTCACGGTGGACGTGTCCGGTGATGCCGAGGGGGAATCCTGACGTACGCGGCCGACCAGCTCTGGACCGAGGTCGCGTACGTCTCCTACTACCTGCACTGGTCCTTTTCGGACGTGTTGGGGCTCGAACACTGGGTTCGGCACCGGCTGATCGACGAGGTCGGGCGCATCCACCGGCCGGCTGAAGGGGGGTGACGGCGATGCGGTGGCCGTGGCAACGCAGGACGGCGCCGGTCCGCACGCCCGTGCCCGCCCGCCCGCGGTCCGACTGGCGTCGGGTCGGCACGTTGCGGCCAACGGCCGACGTGCACGCGCCGACCCTGGTGCCCACCGGCCTGCCGGTCCTGGCCAGCACCCGCTCCCTACTGCACCGCGAACGCACCGGATCACCAGCGGCCCCGGCTGGCCGGGTGACTGGTCTGGCCCGCGTTTCCCCTGTGGCGCAACCAGATCCGGTGCCGATCGTGGCGGCGCCGGTGCGGGCCACGGTGGCGGCCCGGCCGTTTCGGCCGACGTTGACGCATGCCGTGGCCGCGTATGTCGGCGAGGCGCGCGTGCCCGCCGTGCCGCACCGCGCGCCTGCCTGGCTGCGCAACGCGCCACCGCAGGGGGTGCTCACGCCGCTGGACGCGTTCACGTCGCCGGCACCGTCGGTCCCCGAGATGACCCTGCTCGACTCGTGGACGACGAAACCCCCGGCCTTCGACCACGAGGCACCGGAAGCAGCAGAAGCACCGGTCGTGCCGCGGCCCCTGCCCCCGATCCGGCGCCGCCGCCCAGGCCTCGGCCTGCCGCTACCGCCCGGCGAACGCCCACCAACGCCGCGGCAGCAGCCGATCGAGCAGCCAAGACAACAGGCGATCGAGCAGCCAAGCAAACAACAACCGCAACCGCGGCCGCACATGGTCGTGGATGCGCCTGCGCCCACCGCTCCGGAGGCCCCCGAGCTGGTGCATCCCACGGTGGTGCCCGGCCGGTTCTCCGCGCGCGTACCGGCCGACCTGGCCGAGACCTTCGAACGCGCCTACGGCGTCGAAGTGGCCGATGTCGCGATCGACCGGTCCCCGGCAGCGGCCACTCAAGCCAGGGCCATCGGTGCCAAGGCGTTCGCGCACCACGACCTGATCGTGCTGCCGGAGGAGGCCGGCCCGGTCGAGGCCGTTGAGGCACGCGCGCTGCTCGGCCACGAACTGGCCCACGTCGTGCAGCAGCGCACCATCGGCTCGGTGCCCACCGAGTCCGGATCGGACGGACAGCACCTGGAAGCGGCGGCCCGCGCGGTCGAGCAGTGGGTGCGCGCCGGGGCGGCAGGCCCGCCGCCACCAGTGGTGCCGGCAGGGCCACCACCACGATCTTCCGAACGGTCCGGCCCACCGCCGGTCCGGCGGCGCGCCAACGCTGGCCCCCCCTCCAACGCTGGCGCGCCGCAGCGCGTGCCGACCGGCGTCGCGACCGATCCGGCAACGCCAGCACGCCCAACGGCCCGCGTCGTCACCAGCACGTCGGCGGCCACCACGACCGCCACCCCAGCCGCGAATCTCGTCCACCCGGCCCAGCCGACGGCCACAAGGCCGGCTGACCACGACCCGCTCAACCCACGCGACCGCCACGAATACGGCGCACTGGTGAAGGACTCCTTCGCCAACCTCGGCCTTGACATGTTCGGCATGGGCAGCCTGCTCCACCACCAGGACCCGCCAAGGCCCACCACGTCGAACACGCCGCGCACGCCGGGCGGCCAGGTCAGCCAACCGGCCACCGGTGCGGGCGGCAACCGGGACGCCCGCCGCGAACAGCTGACCCAGGACGCCCTGCAGCGCATCAACCTGGTCCGCGCCCAACAGGGCGAACCGGCGACCAGCGAGCTGCCGGCGACCGAACTCGCGGCCATCGAGATGCAGTTGGACGCAGAGCAGGGCAGCGGCGGCCAGAACAGCGCGCTGCCAGTGATCCACAACGCGGCGGAACTCAAGGAACAGCTCCGGCTCGGCGGCGGCGAACTACTCGGCGCCTTCATCGGCTACAACCCCGTCGACGCGGCAGAACACCAGAAACACGAGGCGGAAGCCAAGGCACACCAGCAAACCCCGACGGCCACCGGCGGTGCCGGCGCGCCCGGCGCGACCCAACAGGGCGCGACCCCCGGCGCGCACCCGGACCAGGCGACCGCCGAGCCGACCGGGACCGAACTGGCCCGACTCTACGACCGCATCCACACCCGGCTGTTGCGCGAACTGCTCGTCGGTCGCGAGCGGGCCGGGACCCTGATGGATTTCCGATAGGGAGGCTGGAGGAGTGCCAGCGCTGAACGACCAGTCGAAACTCGGCTTGTCCAACCGGTTCCACGTCACGATCGACAGTCACGACCTGGGCAGTTGGGCGAAGGTCGACGGGCTCGACGTGTCATGGGACATCGCGGAGTACCGCGCCGGGGACGGCGGCAACTACCGCTGGTACTTCCCCGGCAACACCAAGTACTCCAACATCAAGCTGGCCAGGGCCGCCTGCCAGGACTCCAAGAGCGTCAAGGACTGGCTGAAGAGCAACTCGTTCGGGCACAAGCTGGGCACCGGCAAGATCACCCTGAACGACTCAGGCCACAACCCGGTCATCGACTGGACCATCGAGGGCGCCTACCCGGTGAAGTGGTCGATCTCCGGTTTCGACGCGGGCGCGAGCAGTGTCGCCGTTGAGACGTTGGAACTGGTGCACCTGGGTTTCCTCGACGACCACAAGTCACCGCAGGTGTGAGGGGTACCACGATGACGGCACCACAGGTGGAGAACCTCGGGCTCCAGATGCGCTTCAAGGTGACCGTGGACGGGCTGTCGCTCGGCTACTGGTCCTCCTGCAAGGGCCTTTCCATGACGTTCAAGGCAACCAGGGTCGACGGCAACGTCTACGACTCCTACGACTACCTGCCTGAGCGCGTCGACTACTCGGACGTGACGCTGGTGCGCGCCATGAACTCGAAGGACTCCACCGCCGTGTGGAAGTGGCTGGCCGACTGCCGCAAGCAGTGGTACGGCCCGGAACCGGGGGACTGGTCGGACAAGACCGCGGTGATCCAGCTGTTCGACGCGCAGTACCAGCTGGTCACCGGCTGGACGCTGTCCAATGTGTACCCGAAGCAGTGGCACGGGCCTGAGCTGGACGCCGGTGGCGGCGGGATCGCGCTGGAAACGCTCGTGCTGGCCCACCAGGGGTTCATGTGACCAGCCTCGAAGGCGCGATGACCGGCGCGAAACTGGTCTGCCTGGTGCCCAGCGCGCTGGGCACCGTGTGGTTCGACTTCCACCCGGACGCCATCACGATCAGCCGCCAGGCGCAGACGTCCTACCGCCCCTCCGCCAGCGCGAACGGCGGCAAGCCCGGCGGTGCCAGCGCGAGCATCTTCCAGGGCTCCGCCGGCTGCAACATCCAGATCCGCAACGCGCTGCTCACCGGCCTGACGACCAAGCCGCGCGTCGACACGATGCTGGACTGGATGAGCCCCGGCGGGGGCATGCTCGGCGCCCTGATCGGCGGTGCGATCTCGGCGGTCACCGGCGGGAAGGTCAACCTGCTGTCGAGTCTGCCCGTCGTCACGTTCACCTATGGCCCACCGGAGATGGGCTTCCTCTACATGACGCAGGTGACCAACGTGACCCCAGGTACACCCGGTTCACCAGGGAGGGCATCCCGGTACGGGCGTCGGGTGGTCGCTATGTTTTAGGAGTCCATTTTCGAGAGTCCATTATCCTACATTCTATTCTACATCTTCGCGGAATTCCTATAGTGATGTAGGCCTATAGTTTGCCTATAGTAGCTCATCGATTAGGTCAAGATCTAACACTTTAATAGGGCATAATTTCACGTCAGGGTGGTCTATAGACAACTCCTCTAAGATCTGGGGATCCAAGTTTTCAGTCCGGAGTAGTGCTTGTGTCTGTAGGGCTATTTTCGAAGCTGCCTAGTTCTCTAGTTCCTGTCTTCGCCGGGTAAGAGCGTCCACATAGTT
>CAVPCF010000185.1:0-10290 GCA_963702275.1 Candidatus Melainabacteria bacterium | reverse complement strand
GTGTGCTGGTTCGGCGGCCAGCGCGGCGCGGCAGCGATTGAGGTAGTCGGCCAGCGCCTCGCGTTCCGTCTGGTCCAGGTCGGCCAGCATCTGCTCCTCCAGTGCCCGGACCGCGGGCTTCTTACCGGGCGAACAGGACGTGGCCCGCGTCGGTCAGGCTGATCAGCAACTGCCGGCGGTTGTCCGGATCGCGGTCGCGGGTGATCAGGCCGCGCCGTTCGAGCGCGGTGACGAGGTCGGCCATGGCCTGCGGGGTCACGAACGAGTTTCTGGCCAGCTGCGCCGAGGACAGCCCGTCGCGCCGTCGCAGCACGGTCAGGGCGGTGTACTGCAGCGCGGTCACTCCCGATGGCCGGAGCAGGTCGTCGAGGTGGGCGCGCGAGGCCAACTCGACCTGTTTGATCGCGTACAGCAGCGTTGGCCGCGCCTGCCGGCGTGTCCGAAGCCCGGACCTGCGCACGCGGTCGATGTTCGTCATGCGCACAGTGTAGCCCGCTGGAAGGGCAGGATATCTGTCAATGGTGTGAACGGTTCTTCCCTTGAGTGGAGCGCATATAGAAGCTCAATCATCAGGATTCCTGTACTTCTGACGTCGGATGTGTCACCGTGTGAGTGTCAAGACACGGGAGGCCACGATGTCCACCTCACACGCCCGGCCCGACATCGGCGCGGCGCAGGCGCGTACCCACCGGCTGAGCAGGGGAACACTCGTCGCCGCCGCGCTCGCGGTGTGTGTCGCGCAGGTCGCGCTAGCGATTCCGGCCGTGCTCAACGGACTGTTCCAGCAGGATCTCGGTACCAGCTCGGCACAGCTGACCTGGATCTCGGACGCGTTCCTGGTGCCGGTCACGCTGCTGGAACTGACCTTCGGCGTGCTCGGTGACCTGTTCGGGCGCAAACGGCTGCTGGTGATCGGTTCCAGCCTGCTCGTGGTCGGCCAGCTGATCGGCGTGCTCACACCCGGCGCGGCCAGTTCGACCGCGACGCGCGCGCTCGTGCTCTGGTCCGGCCAGATCGTATCCGGGCTCGGCGCCGCCGCGATCTTCCCGACCACCCTGGCGATGGTCGCCGCCGGCACCCACACCGCGCGCGAACGGTCCAGGGCCATCTCGGTCTGGGCCGCCGCGCTGGCGTCCGGCGGCTTCGTCTCGCCGGTGCTGGGCGGGTGGCTGGCGCGGTACCCGTTCGGCGGGGCGCCGTTCGCGAGTTGGCGGTGGGCCTTTGTCGCGGTCATCGGGCTGGCGGCCCTGTCCACCGTCGTGTCGGTGTTGTTCGCCCGCAATTCGTCGGCGCCCGTTGGCCGATCGCTGGACTGGCCAGGTCAGGTCACGATCGCGATCGCGCTGTTCTCGTTGCTGTTCGCGGTGATCCAGGGCCCGACCAGCGGTTGGGGCAGTGTCCAGGTGGTCGGCGGGTTCGCGCTGTCCGTGGTGTTCCTCGTGCTGTTCGTCGTGGTCGAGCGACGGTCCTCGGCGCCACTGCTGCGGTTGGACCTGTTCGCCAACCGCCCGTTCGCGGTGGCGGCGATCGCGACCGTGGTCGGCATGTTCGCCTACCTTGGCACCGCCTACACCACCAGCATCCGGCTGTCCGCCATTCAGGGCTTCACGCCGCTGAAGACGTCGATCGCGTTCGTGCTGCTCAACGCCATGACGTTGCTGCTGGCACCGTTGACCTCGCACATCCTGGAGCGCTACAACCCGAGGTGGACGCTGGGCGTCGGGTTCGCGTTGATCGGCGTCGCCGACTTCTGGCTGTCCGCGCTGTCAGCTACTGATCTGTCGATCGGGCCGATCGTGGTGCCACTGCTGATCGCCGGTGCCGGCTTCGCGCTGGCCCTGTCGGCGGTCACGGCCGTCGCGGTGAACACCGTGCCCAACCAACTCGCGGGCATGGCCAGCGGATCGACCAGCCTGCTGCGGGACTTCGGCTTCACGCTGGGCCCCGCTGTGATCGGTGCCGTCGCGCTGAGCAGGGCCGCTGCCGAGATCTCCGCCAAGGTGAGCGCGAATCCCGCACTGGCCAAGGCATTGGCCGCGTTCAACGGTGCCGTGGCCACCGCGCCTGCCGCCCAGAAACCGGCGGTGGCGGCCGCCGTCGGCGCGGTCAACTCCGGCCCGCTGGGCGCCAACGCCGTACCGTCGACGATCACCCTGCCCACCGGCGGGACCGCGCCGTTCAATCCGCTCAAGGACGTCGCGTTCCACGCGCTGGATCACGCGTACGCGTTGGGCTACGTGGTGTGCGGCGCGTCGGCCGTGGCCGCCGCGCTGCTCGCGGCGGTCGCGCTGGGTGGCCGGACGCACGAGTCGTTGATTACCGAAGAGTCCCTGGCCGACTAGGCTGTTCGCACGGGAGAAACGCATGTTCAGTCCATATCGGATGGTCACGGAGCGGCTGACCCGAATGCGCGGCGCGGGCCTGCTCGTGCTGAGAGTCGTGGTCGGCTGGTTGTTCATCCTGCACGCGATCATGAAGTTCCAGCTCGGCAGCGCCGCGTTCGAGGCCACGCTGCTGACACCCGCGCACGTTCCGCTGGCCGGGCTGCTCGCTCCGGTGGTCCCGGTGATCGAACTGCTCGCCGGCACGCTGCTGGTCCTCGGCCTGTTCACGCGCGTGGCGGCCGTCGTCCTCGGCGTCGAGATGTTGTTTACAGGTTTCCTGGTGAAGCTGGCCGGGTTCCATACCGGCGTGCTCGGTCCGCACGGCGTGGGCGGCGCGGAGTTGGACTTCCTGTATCTCGCGGTGTTCGTGCTGATCGTCGTCGCCGGCCCTGGCGAGCTCTGCCTGGATGCCTTGGTACGACTGGAATCCCGCCGAACAGACGCAGGAAGGGAATGAGGATGGAGCTCACGGACAAGGTGGCCGTCGTGACCGGTGGCGGGCGGGGGCTCGGCCTGGCCTACGCGCGGGCGCTGGCTGCTGCTGGCGCCGCCGTGGTGGTCAACGATGCCGACGACGAGGCCGCCAAGGAGGCGGTCGAGACGATCACGGGCGCGGGCGGCGCCGCGGTCGCGGAGGTCGGCGCGGTCGGCACCACCGAGGTCGCGGAACGTCTGGTGCGGCGCGCGGTCGGCGAGTTCGGCCGGCTGGACACGCTGGTCACCAACGCGGGCATCCTGCGCGACCGGGTGCTGTGGAAGATGACCGACGACGACTTCGACTCCGTCGTCGCCGTGCACCTGCGTGGCACGTTCACCTGCGTACGGGCCGCCGTGCGGCAGTTTCGGGACCAGGGCGGCGGCGGTCGTGTCGTGGTGATCGGCTCGCCCGCCGGCCAGCGCGGCAACTTCGGCCAGACCAACTACTCCGCCGCGAAGGCCGCCGTCGTCGGCATGGTCCGCACGTGGGCGCTGGAGTGCGCGAAGGCGGAGATCACCGTCAACGCCGTCGTGCCGGTCGCGGCCACGGCGATGACCAGGACCATCCCGGCGTTCGCGCCGTACGTGAGCGCACTGGAGGAGCGTGGTGCGGCACTGCCGTACTGGCTGCGCAGGGGCGAGGGGTTCGGCACACCGGCCGACGCGGCGGGACTTGTGGTGTTCCTCGCGTCGGACGCGGCGGCCGGCATCACCGGACAGGCGATCGGCATCGGCGGGGACCGGCTGTCCCTGTGGTCGCATCCCGGCGAGGTCGCCATCGCCTACGCCGAGTCCGGCTGGTCCGCCGACGCGATCGCCGCGACCTGGGCGACCTCCCTGGGGCGAGACCCGCAGACCTACGGCATCCCGGCACCTCAGGTACCCGCGTCATGACCGGGACCATGGACCTGGACGGGTTGGTCGCGATCGACGTGCACACCCACGCCGAGGTCGCCGCCGACGGGCAAACCACGCTGTCACCGGAACTGCTCGCCGCCTCAGAGACCTACTTCGGGGCACACCGCCAGCCCACCATCGCGCAGATCGCCTCGTACTACCGGGAACGGCGGATGGCGGCGGTGGTGTTCACCGTCGACGCGGAAACCGCGACCGGCCATCCGCCGATCCGCAACGAGGAGGTCGCGGCAAGCTGCGCCGAACACGCGGACGTGCTGATCCCGTTCGCCAGCATCGACCCGTGGCGCGGTGGGGCGGGCGTGCGACAGGCCCGCCGGTTGATCGACGAGTACGGGGTGCGCGGCTTCAAGTTCCACCCCAGCATCCAGGGCTTCGCGCCCAACGACCGGATGGCCTACCCGCTGTACGAACTGATCGAGGCGGCCGGCCTGCCCGCTCTGTTCCACACCGGACAGACAGGCATCGGCGCGGGTGTGCCCGGTGGCGGTGGCATCCGGCTGAAGTACTCCAACCCCATGCTGGTCGACGACGTGGCCGTGGACTTCCCAGAACTGCGGATCATCCTGGCCCATCCGTCCTTTCCCTGGCAGGACGAGGCGCTGGCGGTCGCGACCCACAAGCCCTACGTGTACATCGACCTGTCCGGCTGGTCGCCGAAGTACTTCCCGCCCCAACTGGTCCGCTACGCGAACAGCCTCCTGCAGGACAAGGTGCTGTTCGGCTCCGACTATCCGGTCATCACACCGGACCGGTGGCTCGCCGACTTCGCGAAGCTGGACATGAAGCCCGAAGTGGTGCCGAAGATCCTCAAGGACAACGCCGCGCGGCTGCTGGGGCTGGACAAGAGCTGAAGGGACACGGGTATGCGCAACCAGGGCATCGGCTCGTGGACCGCACGCCGGGCCCGCAGGACACCGGACCGGATCGCGATAGTCCACAATGGCCGGGAGCAGACCTACCGGGAGTTGCACGACCGTGTGCTGCGGCTGGCTGCCGTACTGCGCCGCCACGGTGTGCGCCGGGGCGACCGGGTGGCCTACCTCGGCCCCAATCACCCGGCCTACCTGGAGACCCTGTTCGCGACGGGTGGGCTCGGCGCGGTGTTCGTACCGCTGAACACGCGGCTGGCCGCGCCCGAGATCGCCTACCAGCTCACCGACTCGGGCAGCGCCGTGCTGATCCACGCGCCGGAACAAACCGACACGGTGGACCGGATCCGCGACGAGAACCCGGTGCGCCACCACATCGCACTCGCGGACTACGAACGACTGATCGCCACGTCGGCCGTGGACCAAATGGACGAACCCGTTGGCCTGGACGACGTGTGCCTGATCATGTACACGTCCGGCACCACCGGACGGCCCAAGGGCGTGGTGCTCACCCACGGCAACATCATCTGGAACAGCGTGAACGTGCTGGTGGACATCGACCTGGCCGGTGACGAGATCACGCTGGTCGTCGCCCCGCTGTTCCACACCGCCGGGCTGAACATGACCTGCCTGCCGACCCTGCTCAAGGGCGGCACGGTCGTGCTGATGCCCGCGTTCGACCCGACCGCCGTGCTCGAGGAGATCGAGACCCGGCGGATCACGTACATGTTCGGCGTGCCCGCGATGTACGACGCGATGACGGTATCGCCGCGCTGGGCCGACGCCGACCTGTCCAGCCTGCGACAGCTCAACTGCGGCGGCGCGCCGGTACCTGAGGCGACCATCGCCGCCTACCTGGAGCGCGGCCTGGCCTTCAGCCAGGGCTATGGGCTCACGGAGGCCGCGCCGGGCGCGCTGTACCTGGCACGCGACATGGCCGCCGCGAAGGCCGGCACCGCGGGCGTGCCGCACTTCTTCACCGACGTGCGGGTCGTCGGCGCGGACCTGGCCGACGTCGCACCGGGCGACAAGGGCGAGATCGTCGTGTCCGGGCCGAACGTCATGCGCGGCTACTGGGGTCGTCCCGACGCGACAGAGCAGGCGTTCGCCGCCGACCGACTGCTCCGCACGGGGGACGTGGGCTCACCCGACGAGGACGGCTACGTCACGATCGTCGACCGGCTCAAGGACATGATCATCTCCGGTGGCGAGAACATCTATCCCGCCGAGATCGAGCGCGTACTGGCGGATCACCCCGCGATCGGCGAGTCCGCCGTGATCGGCATCCCGCACCCGACCTGGGGCGAGGTCGGCCGGGCTGTCGTCGCACTCAGGCCGGGGGCCGTGGCAACGGAACCGGAGGTGCTCGACTTCCTGCGCGGCCGGCTGGCGAAGTACAAGATCCCCAAGTCGGTCGTGTTCGTCGACCAGCTACCGCGCAACGCCACCGGAAAGCTGCTGCGCACCGTCGTCCGCACCACCTACGGCACCCGTCAGGAGACACGATCATGAACACCGTCGCGAACGGCATCGACGAACTGACCGCGTTGGCGGGCAAGGATCTCGGTCACACCGAATGGTGGGAGATCCACCAGGACAGGGTGAACCTGTTCGCCGACGCGACCAACGACCACCAGTGGATCCACACCGACGCGGCCAGGGCGCGCACCGGCCCGTTCCGCGGCACCATCGCGCACGGCTACCTGACCCTGGCGCTGTTGATACCGCTGTTCTCGGAACTGCTGACCATCAACGGATTCGGCATGAGCATCAACTACGGGCTCAACAGGGTCCGATTCCCCAGCCCGGTCCCGGTCGGCGCCAAGATCCGCCTGCGTGCCGCGGTCGACGCGGTCACGCTCGTGCCCGGCGACGGCGTCGAGATGCTGCTGAACTTCACGATCGAGATCGACGGCAGCGACAAGCCAGCCCTGGTCGCCCAGGCCGTCTACCGGCACTACACCTGACCAGGACGCCACCGTGGTACGGCGCCAGTTGGTGGCGACACGTTTGGCGCCATGAGACTTTCAGCGAATGGCGCAATGCGTTGGGCGGCTTCTGCGCGCGTGTACGCCGTTCGGTGACTTCCGTGAACACCGATCGCGCGCTCGACAAACCCCGGTGACCTGGGGAAACCGAGCTCCTCTTGATGATGATCCGCGTTCGCCCCGCCCGGCGGCCGCCGCCGCGTGCTGCCCGACAGACAAATTTGACCGGCCAAAGATCGAGCCACCAACCGATCCCATCCGTAGTCAGTGCGTCGACCTCTCACACCGATCGCGTATCCGCTCCGGAGCGCGGAAGGGAAGGCGCAACCGTGCGACAGCAGCCAACGATGGCTTCAACGACCGGGAAGGGGACCTTCATGCCACGATTCGTCCGGCTGGGCACACTCACCGCGCTCACCGTCGGCGCCTTGACGGCTGCCAGCGCGGTAGCCGGCGCGACTCCGGCGTGGCACCCCGGCCCACCCGCGGGCAGTGAGTTCCACCAGACCAACCTGGTGGCCGACCAGGCCAGTGCGGGCGCGGTGCTCACCGACCCCACCATGCTCAACCCGTGGGGCTTCGCGTTCAGCCCGACCAGTCCGCTCTGGGTGTCCGACAACAACTCGGGCCTCGCCACGCTCTACTCGATACCCGCGGGCGGCACGACGGTCACCAAGGCCGGCCTCGTGGTAACCGTGCAGGGCGGCAGAACCTCGACCAACGACGGCTCGAGTCCGACCGGACAGGTGTTCAACGGGGGCACGGGATTCGTGGTCACCACGGCCACGGGCAGCGGCCCCGCCCGCTTCATCTTCGACTCCGAGTCGGGACAGATCCAGGCGTGGAGCCCCGCTGCCGACCCGACCAATGCCCTAGTCGAGGTCAGTTCGCCGACCGCGGTCTACAAGGGCCTTGCCATCGCAGCATCGGACCAGGGCACGTTCCTGTACGCGGCCAACTTCAACGCCGGCACCGTTGACGTGTTCGACAGCACCTTCAAGCTGACGCACCTGCTCGGCAGCTTCAGCGACCCGCGCATCCCCTCGAACTACGCCCCATTTGGCATCCAGGAGATGAACGGGCTGCTCTACGTGACCTATGCCCAGCAGGATGCCGCGAAGCACGACGACGTGGCGGGCCCGGGTAAGGGCTTCGTCGACATCTTCACGACGAACGGGCTCCTGGTGACGCGCCTGGCATCCCGCGGCGCGCTCAACGCGCCTTGGGGCGTTGCCCAGGCACCGGCGGGCTTCGGCCGCTTCGGCGGCGATGTACTGATCGGTAACTTCGGCAACGGCTGGATCAACGCGTACCACCAGTTCTCCGGCGAGCCTGCCGGCCCGCTGCTGGACCAGAAGGGCAAGCCCATCGCCATCGACGGCCTCTGGAGCCTGGACTTCGGTACCGCGGCCATGGGTGGCACGGGAACCCTGCTGTTCAGCTCGGGTCCCAACGGCCAGGCCAACGGGCTCATCGGTTCGCTCAACCCCGCGTCCTAGGGGTTTTACGCCACACCGCTGGGCCGGACCTCAGGGTCCGGCCCAGCGCAGGCGTGGCGGATTCGGTCCTCCTGGACGACACCATGAGGCGGAAGTTGGCTCGCGGCAAGGCCAGACACCATCAGGCGGAAGTTGGCTCCCGGCAAGGCCATCAGCCGTTCGGTCTGACTCTGGCCAACTGAGCAGCGGCCCGATCAGCCCCAGTCGTGGTCACGTGTTCTCAACTCAGAGCAGTGCTCCCAGTTGAGAACACATGCTCTTATTAGAGAGCACTGCTCTCAATAGAGAACATGTGATCTTAGTTGAGAGCAGTGCTCTTGCAGGTGATCTCCATTGAGAGCAGTGCTCTCTGTTGAGAACAGGTGCTCTTACCCGCGCGGGATGTAGAGCCCGCCGGCGATCAGGTTGGCAACCTCGTCGCTTGCCTTGGCCAGCTGATGGGCGATCGGTGCCGTGTCGGTCAGCCCGTGATGCTGTTCGTGCCGTTCTCCAGGTGGCCGACGTAGCGCCGGGACCAGGACGGATCGCCGCTGATCGTGACCGTCAGGTCGTACCAGCCGTTGCTGGACGCGATCGGGTTCACCGCGTGGATCGCGCGGCCGTGCGCGTGCACGCGGTACGTCTTCGGGTGGCTGGTGGTGTAGTTGTTCGGAGTGACCGTGAACGTGACGGCCGCCGCACCGTTGTTGGTCAGTTCCAGCGCAAGTCCCGGCTGGCGGTACGTCGCCGTCACCTGCGCGCTCTTGCCGGCCGCGTTGGTGTCGCCGGTGAAGCGCCGTAGGAAGCGGTTCGGGCCGACGACCGTCAGGTCGTACGTGCCGGTGCCGATCTGGGTCCGGTGCCGGATCGTCTGCGACGGGTGGACCGTGAACTGTCCCGGGTAGCTCGACGGGTAGTTGACCAGCGTCTGGTCCGGTGCGACGTTGTCGTAGACGGCGAAGTGGCTGGCCTTGCGGACATGTGGCCCGTTGTTGCTGAGGGACAGCGTGGCCTCGCCGCCCGAGGTGAGGCCGTCGAGGTTCGCGTTGGGCTGGTAGGGGAGTGGCCGTGCCCGTTTGGTGCCCGGTTCCTGTTGGGGCGGCGCGTTTGTCGTGGCGGGCGGGTGGTACGCGCCGCCTGCGGGATCGCCGATGACGGTGGTGGCCGGCAGTGTCGGCAGGCCGAAGACCGGTGCGGTGAAGTCGAAGGCACCGGTCAGGTCACCGCAGACGCTGCGGCGCCATGCGCTGATGTTCGGGCAGATCGCGGGCGCGCCGAGCGCGTCGGTCCACTTCTCCAGGAACTGGATCACCGAGGTGTGGTCGGAGACTTCCGAGGTCACCCAGCCGCCACGGGTCCACGGCGAGATCAGGATCAGCGGCACACGGAAGCCGAGGCCGACCGGCAGTGGCTGCGTGACGCCGTTGCCGGCGAGCGTGCCGGCGGTCTCCAGGAAGAACTCGTCCGTCGTGCCGGCCGAGGGTACCGGCGGCGGCACGTGGTCGAACTGGCCGTCGTTCTCGTCGTAGTCGATGATCACCACGGTCGAGTTGAAGACGTCCTGGTCCGCGTTGAGCGCGTTCAGTACGCCGTTCAGGTAATAGGCGCCGTCGTCCGGCGCGCCGTCCGGGTGCTCGGAGAACGCCTGGTTGGTGACCACCCAGGAGACCCTCGGCAGCGTGCCCGCCAGCACGTCGGCCTTGATCGCGTTGGCCAGGTTGTCCGCGTTCGCTCGCACGCCGGTCAGCGGCTCCGGGACGTCGGCGATGCCGTTGTCGTAGAGGACGTTGCCCGGCGCTGGCGTGCCGCCCTGGTCGGGGTCGAACCGGGCGAACGTGGCGAAGTACGCCAGCCCGTTGTCGCCGAAGTTGTCCGCGCCCTGGTAGAGCTTCCACGTGACGCCTGCCTGCTGGAGCGTCTCCGCGTACGTCTGCCAGAGCAGGTTCTTGCCCAGTTCGTCACCGCCGTTGAAGGCGACGAAGCTGCTGAACTTCTGCTGGGCGTCGATCGTGCCGCTCCACAGGTAGGTGCGGTTCGGGCCGGTCGCGCTGAGCACGGAGCAGTGGTACGCGTCGCCGACCGTGTAGGCGTCGGCGAGGGCGTAGTGGAACGGGATGTCGTTGCGGTTGAGGTAACCCAGCGTCGTCGGGCCGCCCTTGGCGAACGGCAATTGGCG
>CAVPCF010000184.1:0-127577 GCA_963702275.1 Candidatus Melainabacteria bacterium | reverse complement strand
GAAACAGCGGCGCTTCAACTGGGAATACCTTCTACGATCAGCGCCAGCTTCGCGGGGACAGCCCAAGCGTTTCAAGACGCGCTGGACAATCAACCGACTTTGATTCTGGCGGCGCTCGCAGCCGTTTATATCGTCCTCGGGCATTCTTTACGAGAGCTACATTCACCCAGTCACCATTCTTTCCACGCTTCCCTCGGCCGGGGTTGGCGCACTTCTGGCGCTGATGCTTTTCACATCGACCTGAGCATTATCGCGGTGATCGGCATACATCCTGCTGATCGGCATCGTGAAAAAGAATGCCATCCTGATGATCGATTTCGCTCTCGCGGCCGAACGCAACGAGGGAAGACCCCGGCGGAGGCGATTTATCCAGGCCTGCCTGCTGCGCTTCCGGCCCATCATGATGACCACCATGGCCGCGCTTGCTCGGCGGCGCTGCCGCTTGGCTTCGGCAGCGGCCGGGTTCGGAATTGCGCCAGCCGCTGGGCATCACCATCGTCGGCGGCCTGATCGTGAGCCAGATGCTGACGCTGTTTACCACGCCGGTGGTTTACCTCTATATGGACCGCTTCCGGGCATTCACAGCGAGGCTTAAATCGAAAGCTGCGCGACCGGCACCGGAGTATTTCCGGAGTGGACCAAGACTCAGCCTCACTGAGCGATCCCGACGAAATGTTTTCGAGAAAATGCTTGAGCATAGCATTGCCGAAATTCGCGTATGAGCGGCAGGCTTGAACGCCGCTTTTTTGTTTTGCGTGATTCGCCAACTGCTGTACAGTCTCAGCCGAAGACGAGCGCGGAGTCCCACTGCGGAATCCGGCGGCTTGTCCAGCAAAATCGGGAACGCTTGATTTTCTTGAGAGGAGCTAATCGATGGAGCCAAAGAAGCCTGAAGTACCGAAAGAGGCCGTAGAACTCTATAACCTTTTTATCCATGGGGAGATCACTCGGCGCGATTTTATGGACGGCTTGAGCCAGTTTACGATCGGCGGCTTGCCGTGGCGGCGCTTGCCGAAGCACTGATGCCGAACTACGCACAGGCGCAGCGAGTAGCCAAGAACGATGACCGCCTCAAGGCATCGTATGAAACCGTCGCTTCGCCACAGGGAAACGGAAGCATCAAAGGATATTTCGTGAGGCCTTTCAGCGCGGATACGCGCAGCGAGAAGCCCGCGAAATTACCGGGAATTATCGTGGTTCACGAAAATCGAGGACTGAATCCTCATATCGAAGACATCGCACGGCGAATCGACCTCGCCAACTTCATGGCGTTCGCTCCGGACGGACTCACCTCTCTGGGCGGCTATCCCGGCGATGACTACAAAGGCGGGCTGATGTTCGCCAAGGTTGGACGGCAAGAAAATGGGCGAAGATTTCCTGGCAGCCGCGATGTGGCTGAAAGCGCATCCCCATTCCACGGGCATGATCGGCGTCACCGGATTCTGCTACGGCGGCGGGGTTTCCAACACGCTGGCCACGCGGGATGGGAACGGATTTGGGAGCGGCGGTGCCGTACTACGGCGCCGTGCCGCCGAAGGATGCGATTCCGAATATCAAGGCGTTCGATATTGGTCCATCACGGGGCGCTCGACACGCGACTCGCGTCGACCTGGCCGGCCTTACGATATGGAATTGACGGCGGCAGGCGATCACGACCGGCCCTGGCGTCGACTCGTGGTGCATGGGGAACTCCGGGTCCGAATCGGGTGCGGCCGCCAAGTGCGAGCTGGGCTGCTTCGCCGAGGATGCCGCCCTCACCGCGTGGGAACCGGGCCGCCGGTGCGCGCGCCGTGACGACGAGGGGCCTGGCGGCGGGTTCACGGCGTTGGAGTACCTGATCGAGGCCCGCGACCAAGGCAGCACGCTGCTGCGCATGGTCCACAACGGCATGCTCGGCGACGACTGGGATGCCCAGTACGACGCGGTGCGCAAGGGCGACAGAATGTACCTGCGCCAGTTGGCCACCTACCTGGCGTACTTCCCCGGCCGGACGGCGACGTACAGCATGTTCCTACCCGGTCCCCAGGTTACCGACCACGAGCGGGTATGGGCGGCGTTCACGGCGGTGGCCGGCCTGTCCGGCACGGTCGAGGCGGACGCGCCGGCCCGGATCGCGGTGGACGGCCTGCCGCCTGCCGACGGCGTGGTGGCGTTCGCCGACGCGCCCGGCTGGCTGAGCGTGCGCACCGACGAGGGCATGCACCTGTTCATCCACGGCTACCGCGACACCGTGATCGTCGAGTACCACGGCTTCGCGCCGGACGTCGACGGCGCCGAGGTCGAGAAGGCATGGCAGTACTGGCTGGACCGGTCGTTCGCCTAACGGTTTGGTAACCGCAGCTCAGGACCACGGCAGTCGCCTCGGCGGCTGCCGTTCGTCCGTGCGGACCGTCCTCTCGGCGACTAGATCAAACCTTTCGGCGACTTGGGCCGTACGGAACATGTGCCCGTGATGGGCAGATCCGCGACTGATCCAGGTCGGCAGGAAGGAACACCATGCTACGTAGGATTTCGGTGCGAACACTGGGATTCGGCGTCTCGCTCGCCGCTGTCGCGTTGGTCGCGGCCGCATGTGGCGGCAGCACGACACCGGCGGCCAGTGGCGGCACGACGACCACCGCCGCCGCGCCGACGACAACGTCGGCGCCGGCGACCTCGGCCGCAACGGGCGCCGGGACGGTCATCAAGACAGCCAGCGGCACCGCCGGCATCTGGCTCACCGACCAGACCGGTAAGACGCTGTACATCTACACCAAGGACACGGGCACGACATCCACGTGCTACGCCGCATGTGCGACGAACTGGCCGCCGTTCACCGCCACCGGTTCGGTGACCGTGAACGGCCAGTTCCTCGACGCGAGCCTCGTCGGCTCGACCAAGAGGACCGACGGCACGACGCAGGTGACGTACGGCGGCAAGCCGCTGTACTACTTCGCGGCCGACTCCGCTGCCGGCGACATCAAGGGCCAGGGCGTCGGCGGCGTCTGGTACCTGCTCGGTCCGAAGGCGAACATCATGAAGTGACGCTGTGACGCGGCCCTGCCGCCTTTACGCGGCAGGGCCGCGCGCCGGCGCGACAAGTCGGGTATCGATGGTGGTCCGATCCCGGCGGCGACAACCAAGATCGTGTATACGTTGCTGGATCGAGTCCGCTGACCGGGCCGGCGAATCGATGCCCGCGTACCCCGCGATCACTCGACCGGGTGATCATGAACGGAAGCGGGAGCAAACCACCCGGTCCCGTTCGTTGAGCGAAGAAAACAGCCCCGGCTCGCGACCCCCCTACCGCCCGCGATCCAGCAGATCCCTGACCCGGAACGGAGACGCCGACCCAGAACACAGAAGAACTGGCCACACAACGGAATGCCGCGAGACTGAGGCCAGATCCCTTGGAAGTAAAGTGATGTCGAGTCCGTGGGCACCGACTCCCGGTGCCGCGAAGCCAGCAGGCAGGAACCGCCGCGAACGCGACCGGCCCCGGGCGCGAAGCGCGCGAATGTCAACTGCGGAACTCGTTCCACCGCGACTGGGGTCCGCCGGACTCTGCGGCGCAGCGCTCCATGGCAACCGCAGAGCATGGCAGCCACCGAAATCGCGCTCCGCGATGAACGGGCCCGCCGGGCCTACCCGAAAGCGCCGACATCAGCCCACCGCCTGGCCGCCGCCATGATGGGTCCACGCACGGTGTCACGCCCGGCGGTTCAGCCAATCTGTGGACAACTATCAATCGATCCACAACTCACCAGTAACCCCCCACTTGGGGCTTGACAACGGTAGATTTGGAAATGGGACGTCCCCCGTGGAGCTTGGGTTCTAGGGGTCGTTGCAACACCTGAGTGATCAGGAGTTGCCCCCCATGACCAAGCAAGATCGAGACCGCGCTCCCCTTCGGACAGGCCGAGACCCGGCCCGGCGTGGCAAACGCCTGGTAGAAGAACGCGCGGTCTACTTTGCGTTGGTGAACCAGGGTGTAGGCAGTCGGGACGCGGCCCGGCGGGTCGGGATCAACTACCGGACCACGAAGTACTGGCGCGCCACCGCGAAAGCCGCCGCGAAGGCCGCCACAGTGGTGGCATCGGCGCAGCCGGTGACGATCTCCAGCCGGTACCTCAGCCTGGACGAGCGGATCGTGATCGCCGACCGGATCCACCAACCCGGTGTGTCGCTGCGGGACATCACCACCGGTTGGGGCGCCCGGTGTCCACGATCAGCCGGGAGCTGGACCGTAACCAGCAACCCGACGGCACCTACCAGCCCCACCACGCGCACGAGAGGGCCGCGGCCCGGCTGCTGCGCCCCAGGACCGGGAAGATCGCCGCCGACCCGGCCCTGCGGGCGGTCGTTCAGGATGGGTTGGACCAGCGGTGGAGCCCACCACAGATCACCCGCCGGCTGCGCCGCGACCACCCCGACCGGCTGGAGTGGCACGTGACCCACGAGACGATCTACCAAGCCCTCTACGTGCAGGCCAAAGGTGGTCTGCGGCGTGAGGTCGCGTCCTGGTTGCGGACCGGCCGCGTCCAGCGGCGCCCGCACACCCGGCCGGATGCGCGCCGATCCCGGATGGCGACCGAGATGGTGATGATCAGTGACCGGCCGGCGGAGGTGGCGGATCGGGCGGTGCCCGGGCACGGGGAAGGCGATCTGATCATGGGCGGGTTCAACCGGTCCGCGATCGGGACCCTGGTCGAGCGGGCCACCCGGTTCGTGCTGCTGCTGTACCTACCGCACGGGCACACCCCACCGCGGTGCGGGACGCACTCGTCGCGCAGATCGCGACACTGCCGGCGCAGTTACGGCGATCGTTGACCTGGGACCAGGGCAGCGAGATGCACCTGCACGGCCAGTTCAGCCAGGCCACCGGGATGCCGGTCTACTTCTGCGACCCGCACGCCCCCTGGCAACGCGGCAGCAACGAGAACACCAACGGCCTGTTGCGCCAGTACTTCCCCAAAGGCACCGACCTGGCCGTGCACACCGCCGAGCACCTGGACGCGGTCGCAGCCCAGCTCAACGACCGTCCGCGTGAGACGCTGGGGTGGGACAGTCCAGCCGAGCGGATAACACGGCTACTCACCACCACGAACTAGCAGCGGTGTTGCAACGACCGCTAGAAACCGCCGAGTGGCGGGGGCTGCTCTAGTGGCGTCGATGGCAGACTAGCATCTGCCCAAGCCGGGCCGAGCCGGACGCGAGTCGCCGGGAGAATGGGAGCGGGCTCCCAACCTGGGCAGCCTCGCCAAGCGAACGTGATACGCCGCACGAAAGAAAGCGCTCCTGACCGATGCGCTCTTTGAGGTTGTGCCAGAAGCGGTTCGCGCTCATCGGCAGGTTCACCGAGTCCATCGGTCCTTTGGTGCTGCCGGCCGAAAACGCGTGATGTGCCGCAGTATCTGCGCCCTCGTGACGTCCTGATGCGAGATCGTTGACGTCGACCGCGGTGCCGTCAAACGGCATCGTGGTGTCGGTGATGCCGTTGTGTCGTAGCAGAAGTCGCTGCATCCGACACGGACAGTCCACAGTGGACCACTGGTTGAGGTGCCCGAGCTCATCGCGAGGATGCCGGTGGGCCGGGTGGGGCTGCCCGGCGTCGGCGGGAGCTGCCCTGGTATCCGGATCGGGTTCGGGCCGATGTCCGGAACCATGGCGCACAGGCGCGCAGCACGGTGTGCTTGGATAGCTCACGCTTAACTCACGACAAGGACCACGAACTATCGATACCAGCGAACACCTCATCAACGTCGGCGAGAACCCGGTGCCGCGCCCCGCAGCCGACCCCGCCGGCGCCAAGTCCGCGACCGACGCAGAGGCCGAGGCCGAACTGCCGGAAGCCCCCGAGCCCGACGCAGACGATCCGGACACCGATCGGCCAGGCCGTTGGCGCCGGATCCAGGACTGGGCCGCGGCTCGGCAGAACGCGCTCGCCGCCGCGGTCGTGTACCTGGCCGGCTCGCTCATCGTCACGCGGCATCTGTGGCCGCACCCGGGCAGTCTGCTCAATGCGGCGAACGCGGGCGACCAGATGAAGTTCGAGTGGATGCTCGGCGAGGCCGCCCGCAGCCTCCTGCATCCGCACAACCCGTTCTTCTCCACCACCATGGGAGTGGGCGCCGTCGGCGGCGGCACGAACCTGATCGCGAACACCTCGATCCTGCTGTTCGGCTACCTGTTCTCCCCGATCACGCTGCTCTTCGGCGCCGGACTGAGCTACCTGCTGATCATCGCCGGGAACATCGTGGCGACGGCGGTGGCGTGGCGCTGGTTCTTCCGCCGCCATGTCACCACCTCGGAGCCCGCCGCCTTCATCGGGGGCCTTTTCCTCGGGTTCTCCCCGGCGATGATGAGCCACTCGCTCGGCCACCCGAACCTGACCGCGCAGTGGCTGATCCCGATCATGCTGCACATCATCCTGAGCCTGCACCGCAGCGAGCACCGCGTACGCGACGGGGTGATCCTCGGCGTCCTGGTCTTCGCCCAGTTCTTCATGGCGGAAGAGCCGCTGCTGCTGCTCGGCATCTCGCTCGTCGTCTTCCTGCTCGGCTGCGCCGTCTTCTCGCCGCGTCTGGTCCGGCTGCACTGGCGTGGCATGGCGACCGGCGGCCTTGCCGCGCTGGGCACCTGCGTCGTCCTGCTGGCCTATCCGCTCTACTTCCAGTTCAACGGGCCACTTTCGTCGGTTGGCGTGCCGTTCAGCGTGCCCTACTTCTCCCAGGACCTGGCCGGTTACCTGCAGTTCCCCAACCAGAGTCTTGGCGGGGACCTGACGGCCGCCGTGTTCGCGCCCGGTGCCACCGAACAGGCCGCGCTCTTCGGTGGCCCGCTGGTCGTGCTGGTTCTCCTGGCCTGCTTCGCCTTCGCGGACCGGATCGCGGTCCGGGCCAGCCTGCTGTGCGTGTTCGTGCTGGTCGCCCTGTCGCTCGGCCCGAGTGTGCACGTCAGCGGCAATCCGTCCACGCTGCCCGCGCTGTGGGCGGGCCTGCAGAACCTGCCGGTGTTCCAGGACTCGCTGCCGGTGCGCCTGGCGATGGCGATCACGCCGTTCGCCGGCTACCTGCTGGTGATCGTCGTCGAACAGGCGACCCGGTTGCCACGGGCGGCGTGGCGCATGCCCTGTTACGCGGTCATCGCCGCCGTCCTGATCCCGCTCACGCCCCGCCCGATCGTCGCACAGGCAGCGGAGCCGACGCCCTCGTTCTTCACCCAGGGCGAATACAAGAACTGCGTCAGCGGCGGCCGGTCCCTGGTGACCGTGCCATCGGACGACTGGACGCCGCTGCTGTGGACGGCGTCGCTGACCGACGACGTGCCACTGGCCCAGTCCCCCTTCGTCTACCCCGACGGCGCCCCCGACAAGAAGGCGGTCTTCGGCTCGTCGGGCCGGCAGATCTTCGCGGTGCTCGGACAGGTGCAGAGCACCGGCGCCCAGGTCCCGGTCACCGACGAACTGCGTGCCGCCGTGCACAGCGACCTCCAGTACTGGCACGCCGGTTGCCTGCTGCTCATCCACAGCGCGAACAAGTACAGCGCCCTCAGGGACGAGCTCGACAGCCTGATCGGGCACGCGACCACTTACGACAACGTGGACGTGTGGCGCGTGCAGTCGTAGGGCGACTACGGCAGTCGATAGCGTTCGGCGTCCAGGTCGGCCAGCAGGTCACCGTGTTCGTCAAGGCGCCTGCGGACGTCGGCGGCCGTGAACACCAGTTCGTCGGCCTGCCGGCAGGCGTGTACCTCGGCCCAGGTCAGCGGCGTTGACACGGTGGGCTCCTGCCGGGCGCGCAGCGAGTAGGCCGCGATCGTGGTCTTGGCCTGGTGGTTCTGGGACCAGTCGATGTAGACGCGGCCGGGGCGGGCCTGTTTGGCCATCGTCCCGACGACCAGGTCGGGGTGGCTGCGCGCGAGGCGCAGGCACATCTGTTTGGCGTACTCGGAGGTGTCCGGCACGGCGTCGACGGTCACCGGCACGTAGAGCTGCATGCCTTTCGACCCGCTGGTCTTGGCCCAGGCCGGCAGGCCGTCCTCGGCCAGCGCGTCGTGCAGCAGTTCGGCCACCCGGCAGCAGGCCACGATGTCCGCGGGCGGACCGGGGTCCAGGTCGAACACCAGCAGGTCGGGCAGGCCGCGGCCACCGTCCTCGGCCATGGTCCACTGCGGCACGTGCAGTTCGAGGGCGGCCAGGTTGGCGGCCCACACGAGCCCTGGCAGGTCCTCCAGCAGCACGTACTCGGTCTCGGTCGGCCCGGTCGGGTCGCTCTGGGCGTGCCGGGTGGGCAGCATGACGCTGCGAATCCAACTGGGCGCGTGCCGGGCGGCGTGCTTCTCGTAGAAGCCGTCGCCGTCAGCGCCGTTCGGGTAGCGACGCAACGTGAGCGGCCGGCCGGCCAGTCGTGGCAGCAGGTAGGGGGCGACCGCGACGTAGTAGTCGATGACCTCGCCCTTGGTGAACCCGACCTGCGGATACAGGTCCTTGTCGAGGTTGGACAGCCGCAGTACCCGGCCGTCCACCGACACCGAAACCGTCGCCACCGCCGACCCTTTCGCGCCGCACGTGCCCCACCGGCAGAGAGCAAACTTGGCACTGCCGCTGACCTGCGACGCAGCGTACCGTCGATCATAGGAGAATACCCATGGTCGGGGTGCTGTGACGGGGCCGGAGGTGCGGTAATGGTGATGCGGTCGATGTGGAAGGGCACGGTTGCCTTCGGGCTGGTGTCCATCCCGGTGCACCTGTATTCCGCCACGGAGAGCCACAACGTCAGCTTCCGGCAGGTCCATCGAGAGGACGGCGGCCGCGTCCAGTACCGGCGGGTGTGCTCGATCGACGGCGAGGAGGTCCCGTACGCCGACATCGCCAAGGGCTACGAGACCGAGGAGGGCGAGATGATCGTCCTCACCGACGACGACCTCGCCGACCTGCCGCTGCCATCGCAGCGCGGCATCGAGGTGGTCGAGTTCGTGCCGCTGGAGGCGATCGACCCGATCGTGTACGACCGCAGCTACTACATCGAGCCGCAGAAGATCGCCGTCAAGCCGTACATGCTGCTGCGCGACGCGCTGCACAAGTCCGGGCAGGTCGCGATCGCCCAGGTCGTGCTGCGGCAGCGGGAGACCCTCGCGATCCTGCGGGTGTACCAGGACGTGCTGGTGCTGACCACCACGCTGTGGCCCGACGAGGTCCGCAAGCCGGACTTCGCGTTCCTGCGCGACGCGGCACCGCAGGTGAAGCCGCAGGAACTGAACATGGCGGGGTCGCTGATCGACTCGATGTCGGACACGGTGTTCGACCCCGACAAGTACCACGACCACTACCAGGAAGCCCTGCAGGAACTGATCGACGCGAAGATCGAGGGCCGGGAGCTCACCCCGAAGCCGGCAGAGCCGGAAGAGCAGCCCGCCGACCTGATGTCCGCGCTGATGGCCAGCGTCACGGCGGCGAAGAAGACCAGGGAAGCGGCCGGGGAAGAAAGCGGCTGAGGGTCGCCGCGCGGTAACCCGGGCCGGGCAACGCTTCCTGTTCGTCCACTGAGGACGCTTCAGTTCGGCGGTGGCCCGCCGGTTGGCTGCCGGCGAGCCACCCACCCCGGTCAGGTCATCCGGTGAAACCGCGGAAGATCGACGTGAACTGGTACTGCGACTGGGACAGCCCGCTGCATGCCGGGCTGACGCCGCCGGAGCAGCCGCCGTTGTCCCGGCCGACCGACCAGAACGACACGAACGCGATGTGGTTGCTGTTCGCCCAGCTGATGAACGTGCTGGCGTCGGCGAGACTGAACACCGGGCCGGTGTCGTTGTCGCCGATCATCACCGTGCCGCCGAACATCTTGTCCAGCTGCGCGGTGCTCAGGCTCGGCCAGATCGCGGCCATCTGCTTCAGGGTGCTCTGCGCGGCCAGGATGACGGCCTGGCCGAACTCCTCGCCGCTGGTCCCGAAGTCCATCAGCATCGGGTTCACGATGCCGATCTGGACGCCGTCGGCGACCGCGTTGCTCAGCACGTCCGTGCCAAGCGCCGGGGTCAGGCCGAAGCTGTCCGCCTGGATCTCCAGCGTGTAGCGCACCGTCGTGCCGGGGCGGTCGTGCTGCACCTGCGCGATGGCCTTGTTCATGGTGTCGATCGGCACCGACGCCTCGATGTCGAAGTCGAGGTGGTGCACGCCGAGCGTGTCCATGACCTTCTCGATCGCGGACGTGAGCGCGGCCTGGCTGGCACAGGTCTGGTTCAGGTACGGGCCCTGCGCGCCGCCGAACGACACCGCGACGTCGCCGCCCATCGCCCTCAGAGCGCCGATCTGGCTCATGATGCCGGGATCGGTCAACGCGATCGTGCCGCCCCAGGACGGGTCGCAGCCGGTGCTGTCGCCGAGGACGAACGCGAGCGTGAAGTACTTCTGCCCGGTCGCCCTTGCCACGTCCTGCAGCAGCGGTGTGCCCCGGGTGATGTCGATGTACGGCCCGAAACCGGGCTCCGGACCGGCGGTGCCGCCCCGCTGCCAGCAGCTTGCGTGGTCCCGGTGACCGAAGCCGACTTGGCCGACTCACCCGCGCTGTTGGTCGCGGTCACGGCGAACGTGAACGAGGTCGACGCGGCGAGTCCGGCGACGGTCGCCGACGTGCCGGTCACCGAGCTGACCTTGGTGCCGTTCTGGTAGACGTTGTAGCCGGTCGCGCCGGTCGACGCGCTCCAGGACAGCGACGCGGACGAGGACGTCGTGCCGGTCACGCCGAGACCGGCCGGCGCCGCCGGCACCGTGGTGCCACCGCCGCCACTTCCGGGCGGGCCGGACAGCGACAGGTCGTCCGCGAAGTACGTGGGCTGGCCGTACCAGCCGTGCACGAAGATCGTCACGGTCTTGGTCGACGCGCCGGTGGTGAACGACGTGGACAACTGCTGCCAGGTCGACGCCCCCTGGGAGAACGTGCTGGTGTCGGACGTGCCGGTGCCGATGTCGCCGAGGAAGACGTAGCCGCCCTGCACGAAATCGGTCAGCGTGTACGACGAACTCGGCGCCACCGACACGACCTGCGAGCACTGCGCGAAGTCCTGACCGGCCGGTGTGCCGGACAGGGCGGTGGACCCGGCGTGCACGGGGGTGGTGACGGCAGCCGTGCCCGATGTGCACGTCCAGCCGGCGAGCCCGGACTCGAAGCCCGGATTGGCGAGCAGGTTGGTGGTCGCGGCGGTGGCGGTCGCCGCGCCGGCCCACGTCAGTGCGATGGCGATGGCGCCGGCAGCCAGCCGGCGGGCCCGTACCGTCATGCGAACCTCCCGGTACTTTCGTTATCTTGACAGTGGACTAGACCACTAAACCTGTCAAGGTCTAGACCACCTTGGCGCATTGACGGCTCGGGCCGGCACCGGGATCGAGTACTCCGACCGCAGCGGCGCGGTGCGCGGTAGCGGTCGCCGAAACGGCCGGGCAACGGGTTTATCCGGGCAGCAGCAGGTTGACGTCGCCGAACTCGTGCCACAGGTAGCCGCCGTCGATGGCCGCGGCGTAGCAGCGGTCCAACAGTGCCGGTGGCGCGATCGCGGCGAGCAGGTCCAGGTGCGACGCGCGCGGCTCGTGGAACCCCGTGAGCAGCCCGTCCACCGCCCGCACTCCGCGTTCCGGGGTCACGATCAGTTCCGTCCAGCCCTCCGCCGCCCGCACGACGTTCCCGTCGACGGCACTTTCCAACGCGCGCACCACGGTCGTGCCGACCGCGATCACCCGGCCGCCCGCCGCCCTGGCCTGGTTGACGAGCCGGGCCGTCGTCGCCGGCACCGCGAACCGTTCCGGGTAGGGCCGTTCGTGTGCCTCCGGCGATGCCACGCCGGTGTGCAGCAGCAGCGGCGCGACCTGCACACCAGCCGCGACCAGCAGGGTGACGAGCCGGTCGGTGAACGGCCGGCCCGCGCTGGGCATCTCGGCGCTGCCCTGCTGCGTCGCGAACACGGTCTGGTAGGCCGACAGCGGCCACCGGCGCGGCACGTACCCGTACCGGATAGGCATGCCGTGCCGGTGCAGGAAGTCCGGCACCGAGCCACCGGTCCGTAATCCGGCGATCCACAGCCGCTCCCGCGAATACCGTTGCCGCAGAACAAGTTCCGCGCCACCGGGCAGCGCGTAACGCTGGCCGGGCGTGCCGCCGGGATATGGCACGGTCGCCTTGTTCGCGTCACGCCGCAGTTCGACGAGCCAGTCGCCGTCGGGCTGTTGGGTGGACAGGTGCAGCGTCAGGCCGGTGCCGGGGATCGGCACGGCGGCCGGCACGGTCGCGGACGTGTTCACCACCAACACGTCACCGGCACGCAGCAGGCCGGGCAGCGCGGTGAACCGGTGATGGCTCACCTCGTCGCCCGCACCGACCAGCAGCCGCACGTCGGACCGGGACCGGCCGCGTACTTCGGCCGGCTCGTGCGCCTCCAGCCGGCTCGGCAGTTCGAAGTCCAGCGCCGTCATGTCGACACCAGCAGGTCCGCCAGCCGGATCCGGCCGGACTCGGGCCGGTTGGCCAGTAGCCGCAGGAAGGCCGGTACCACGGTCTCCGGCAGCGGCCGGTCGGTGATGTCCTCGCCGGGAAACGCCTCCTGGTGCATCCGGGTCCGCAGGTCCCCCGGGTCCACCGCCCACACCCGCACCGCGGGGTGCTCGGCCGCGAGAACCCGGCTGACCTGCTCGATCGCCGCCTTGGCCGAGCCGTATCCACCCCAGCCGGGATACGGTTCGACCGCCGCGTCCGACGTGATGTTGACGATCGCGCCTGCTTGGCCCAACACCAGTTGGGCCAATGCCAGCGGTGCGAACACGTTCACCTCGTAGACCGATCGCAGCGCGCCCAGCGGATAGTCGGCCAAGACCGGCTGCGGGCTCGGGCCGAGGATGCCGGCGTTGTTCACCAGCAGGTCGACGCCGCCGAGTCGCTCCGCAGCGGCGACGAGGTCGGCCCGGTGGACCGGGTCGGTGACGTCGCCGGGCACGGCCACGGCACCGGTCGCCACGCCCACTTCGGCCAGTGCCCCCTGGTCGCGGCCGTCGATGACCAGCCGCCAGCCTGCGCCGGCCAATCCGGTGGCCAGCGCGCGGCCGAGGCCGCGGGACGCCCCGGTGATGATGGCGACGGACATCCCGCCACCTCCGTTCCCTGAGTTGATCGACGATCTCGACGCTAGGCGCGGCCGGCAGGCGGCTCATCGGGCGCAGGGCGCTCGTCGTATGGGCCTTTGGACCTACGACTGTCGTACAGGCCGCCGAACAGCGCGAACGTGGGTACCGTTCGGGGTATGGCCGGCTTCGACGGCACGGAGTTGCGCGAGGTGAGCGCCGCGGTACTCGCGGTGGCGTCGCGCGTGTCCGTGCGCGAGGTGCTCGGCACGATCCTCGTCTCGGCCCGGAAGCTGCTCGACGCCCGCTACGCCGCGCTCGGCGTGCCGGACGACAACGGCTCGTTCGCCGAGTTCCTCGCCGACGGGCTCACCGACGAGCAGTGGCGCGCGATCGGCCCGGTGCCGCGCCAGCACGGACTGCTCGGCGTGCTGCTGCGCGACCCGAACCCGGTGCGGCTGGAAGACATCAGGGCGCATCCCCGGTTCGGCTGGTGGCCTGCCGCGCATCCGGTGCTGACCGACTTCATCGGGATGCCGATCACCGACGGCGACGAGATCCTGGGTGAGCTGTTCCTGGCGAACAAGCAAACCCCGGGTGGTTTCACCGCGCAGGACCAGGAGCTGCTGCGACTGCTCGCCACGCACGCCGCGATCGCGCTGGTGAACGCCCGGCTCTACGAGCGCAGCAGGGAACTGTCCATTATGGAGGAACGCAACCGGATCGCGCGCGAGCTGCACGACGCGGTCACCCAGAAGCTGTTCAGCCTGCGCCTGACCGCCGACGCCGCGGCCACCCTGCTGGCGCGCGACCCGGCCCGCGCCGCCGCGGAACTGGCCACGGTGCGGCAACTGGCGGCGGAGGCCACCGGCGAACTGCGGGCCGTCATGGTCGGGCTGCGGCCGGTGGACCTCGCCGGCGACGGCCTCGACGTGGCGCTGCGCAAGCAGGCCGACCTGCTCGACCGGGTGCATCGCGCGTCGGTGCGGTTCACGGGCGAGCCGGTGGCCGGGCTGAGCGCCGCCCGGCAGGAGGCGGCGTACCGGATCGCGCAGGAGGCGCTGCACAACGCGCTGCGCCACGCCAACCCGACCCTGGTGCGGATCTCGTTGGCCGGCCAGGACGGCACGGCGCTGCTGGAGATCACCGACGACGGCGACGGCTTCGACGCCGACGCGGCCCCGCATGCCACCGCGTCGCAACGCCTTGGCCTGCTGTCGATGCGCGAACGGGCGCACGCCGTTGGCGGGCGACTGTCCGTCGACTCCCGGCCCGGCAGGGGCGCCACGGTGCGACTGGTGGTGCCGACGAATGACTGAGCCGATCCGGGTACTCGTGGTGGATGACCACCCCGTTGTGCGGCAAGGAATCCGCACGTTCCTCGACCTGCAGGACGACCTCACCGTGGTGGGCGAGGCCGCGGACGGCGCCTCCTGTGTCGTAGCCGCGCAGGAGTACCGGCCCGACGTCATACTACTCGACCTGCGAATGCCCGGCAGCGACGGCGTGGCGGCCCTGCGGGAGTTGCGGCGCACCGGGAATCCGGCGCGGGTGCTGGTCATCACCAGTTTCACCGAGCCCGCCGCCGTGCTGCCGGCGGTACGGGCCGGGGCCGCGGGCTACGTCTACAAGGACATCGATCCACCGGCGCTGGTCGCCGCCATCCGCGCCGTGCATGCCGGACATGTGTTGCTGCATCCAGATGTGGCGCGACTGCTGTCCACCGGCGACGACCGGTCCGCGGGCGTGCGGCTGACCGCGCGGGAACGCGAGGTGCTGGCCGAACTCGCGCACGGCAGATCCAACCGTGAGATCGCCCGGGTATTCGCGGTATCCGAGAAAACTGTTAAAAGCCATGTCAGTGCAATCTTGAGCAAACTTGGGGTGCAGGACCGTACCCAGGCAGCCCTGCACGCCGTGCGCAACGGCATGGCGGGTACCTGAGTCCATTTGGCGTATGACGTGACCATGCCGCCGATCCGGATTTCGGCTCGTGCGCAGATCAAGTCGTTGCCGGTGGATTAGGCCGGCAGACGGCTTGTCATCGGCGGGTATACGCCAGAACTGTCGCCCGGCCCGCCGCCGAAACGGTCTCCCACGCCGTCGATCCAATTCTGGTGGCCGGCACCTAAGTACGGTTCGTCATTGGCCGATCCGTGGGGAAGGCCTTACCGTTCGATTGCAGGCACAACAACCGGGAGGCGAGGCGTCATGCCCTGCTCGAATCGCGTCGGCCCGTGGGCCGACAGCAGTTTCTGGTTCCAGAGACCACCCATTGTCGTGCGGTCACACTAGTCGCACCGCACGCCCGCGCCGCTCCGATACAGCGGCTGACCAGTAGCGAACCGTTGCCTGACACCAGCGACAGGCGGTGCGGCGTTCGCTGCCGGCCCGATCGGGGACGTGCGTCTTACGCTCGCTGATTCGTCTCGTAGCAACGAAGCGCGAGCCTGCGCCACCCCAGTGTTCGTGGTGGCGTGCGATCTGGATCCGGACGCGTCGAGGACTGTTTCCGGCGTGTGTCGAGGCCGTTTCCATTCGACCATATTTTGGGGATGCCAACATGAGCACCACGCAGGGTGTTAATCGCAAATCGACCACTACAGAACCATCTGGTGAAAAAATCACCGGATCCGCCACCACCTCGTCCGAGTCTGGAATGGATCCAATTCCGGCGCCCGAACATTTGTTGGCCCGACTGGCGAACAATCCGCTTGACTGGCTGACCGGTGTGGCCGGCAAATTGGGCATGCCGCTGCTGCGGACCGTACTAGCGCTTGTTTACGTGTGGTTCGGCGTGCTCAAGGTGATCGGCCACTCCGACGTGTTCGGCCTGGTACAGGTCACGATCCCGTGGTTCGACGCGCACTGGTTCGTGCCGCTGCTCGGGTCGATCGAGATCATGATCGCCATCGGTCTTGTCATCCCCCAGGCGCGACGCTTCGCGTTGATCGGCGTTGTGGCGCACCTGGCCGGCACGTTCCTGACCTTCATCGACGCGCCGAGTTGGATGATGCACAACGGGAACCTGCTGCTGCTCAACATGGACGGCGAGTTCGTGCTGAAGAACCTGGTGCTGATCAGCGGCGCGGTGGTGCTGCTCGGCGCGACCGCGACCACGTCGTCCATCCGCCTCGGCGGAATCCGGCTCAACCTGCGCCGGCAGCCCTCGGCCGGCTCTGAGTCGGTCACGCCCTAGGGAGGCACACCCTGGGGAGGTGACCGGGGAGCCGGAAGCCGGCAACGACCAGGGAGCGGGTCCTCCTCTGCCCCGCCCCTGGTCGTTGGCGTCAAGTGCGGTCGCGGTGAAACCGCGGCCGCACTTGCCGTCTCGTCTGTGGCACTGTTACGGCATGGCTCGTCGAGCGAAGTGGCTGGTGGCGGCCCTGGCGCTGGTCATGGCGGCCGGCTGCACCGCGAGCGGGAGCGCTGCTGGGGCTACGGTCAACGGCTGGCGGCCGATGCCGATGCCGGCGTTGGACGCGCGGGTGCTGGCCGTCGTGCCGGACGGCACGGGACTGCTGGTCGTGGGTTCGGTGCCCGGCCCGACCGGACGTGCCCCCGCCGCGTGGACCACCACGGACGGTCAGTCATGGCATCCGGTACCCCTCATACCGCATACCGTATACGCGGCCCAGGCCGAGCTCGTCGCCGTCGGTTCCGCGGCCGGCAGGCTCACCGTCCTCGGGCAGGCATTCGGTGGGGCACACAGCAATCCACGGTTGACAGTGTGGACCGGCGACAGCGCGGGCCTTGTCGAGCACGAGCAGCCATTCGAGATGTTCGGCGGCCCGCACGCGATCGCCACCAACGACGCGGCCGCCCTGCCCGGCACCGCGCTGCTGGTCGGCCAGTGGGACGGTCCGACCGGCCGGTACGGCGCCGCGGTCTGGACCTCGGCCGACGGCGTGACCTGGCACCGGGACGCCGACGACCCCGCCCTGGCCTCGGCCGTCGGCGAACAGACCAGCGCACTGGGCGCCGCCGCGGGCCCGAGGAGTTTCCTTGCCGTCGGCGACACCCTGCACGGAGCCCAGCTCACCCCAGTGGTCTGGACCTCGCCCGATGGCGGCGCGTGGCACCGGATCACCATCCCGACCACCACCGACGGCGCGACCGCGAACCGCGCCGCGTGTGACGACGCCGGTTGCGCGGTGGCCGGCATCGCCCTTGGCAGCCCGTGGCACGCGATGTGCTGGCCGGTCGACGGCAGCACGGTCGGCGCCGGCACCACCGGGCCCGCCGGCACGACCGTGCAGGTGTCCCAGGTGCTCGTGCACGGCGCCGACACACTCATCGCGCTGCGCGTCAATGACAAGGCCCGCCTCGAATCAACGGCCCGCGACTGCTCCGGATGGCGGGACGTCCCACTCCCGATCACATCCAATGAGGTCCGGATCGGCGAATTACCGGACGGCCTCCTGCTCGCCACCACCGACGACACCTTAAGCCAGCTCTGGTTGCGCACAAGCCGTTGACCTGGGGTTACCCGAGCGCAACTTCGGATGTGCCAATGTGGAGTCGTGACCATCGTCCGCAACGACCCGGCGCAGTACGACGCGCTCGCGCCAGAGTGGTGGCGGCCGCGCGGGATGTTCGCGATGTTGCACTGGCTCGCCGCTGCCAGGGCCGCGTTGGTCCCGCCTGCCGCCCGGCCCGGTGCGGTGCTGGTCGACCTCGGCTGCGGCGGCGGCCTGATGGCGCCGCACGTCGCGCGGCTTGGCTACCGGCACGTCGGCGTCGACCTGTCCGCCACGGCACTCCCCCAGGCGCTGGCGCACGGCGTGGCCGCGGTCCGGGGTGACGTGCGGGCCGCGCCGCTGGCCGATGCCTGCGCCGACGTGGTCACCGCGGGCGAGATCCTGGAGCACGTGACCGATCTGCCGGCCGCGATCGCACAGGCCTGCCGGCTGCTGCGGCCGGGCGGGCTGCTGGTCGTGGACACCCTCGCCGACACGCCGCTGAGCCGGTTCGTCGCCGTCACACTGGCCGAACGGCTGCCGGGCGGGCCGCCGCCGGGAATCCATGACCCCGCGTTGTTCGTAAACAGGAAAGAGCTCGTCGCCGAGTGCGCACGGCACGGTGTGCGTCTGGCGCTGCGGGGTATTCGGCCGTCGATGATCGGCACGGCCCGCTGGCTCGCCGGCCGTGCCGAACTGGTCAGGATGGTTCCGGTCGCGACGACGTCGGTGCTGTTCCAGGGCATCGGCCGGAAGGAGCACGCATGACGGACACCCTCGCGGATCCGGCGGCAGCCGTCGCCGCGGCGCGGGCGCTGGCCCCCGAGTTCGCCGCGCGCGCGGCAAAGCACGACGAGCGGGGGGAGTTCCCGGCCGCCGACTTCGCCGACCTGAGAGCCGCGGGCCTGCTCGGCCTGATGGTCCCGGCCCGACTGGGCGGACCGGGCGCCACCTTCGCCGACTACACCGAGGTGGCAAGCGAACTGGCAGCAGGCGCCGGTGCCACCGCGCTGGTGTTCAACATGCACGCCTCCGTCACCGGTGCCCTCGCGCACACGCCGGACGAGCTGATCCGCGCGTTCGGCGTGCCGGACTCGTTCTTCGCCGCCCGTGACAAGGTCCTGACCGACGCGCTGGCGGGCCGGCTCTACGGCGTGGCGATGAGCGAACGCGGCGTCGGCTCGCGGCTGTCCGCGATCACCACCGCCTACACGAAGACCGACGGCGGCTTCCACATCAGCGGCAGCAAGGCGTTCGTCTCCGGCGCGGGCCACGTCGACGGCTACCTGGTCGCCGCACGCGCCGCCGCGACGGCCCCCGACGCGGCCCCTGTCGTGTCCCACTTCCTGATCCCGGCAGGCGACGGCGTCAAGGTGGAGCCCACGTGGGACTCGCTCGGCATGCGGGCCACCGGCAGCCACGACGTCCACTTCGACGTGACGGTCGGGCCGGACGCGCTGCTCGGCGGCGTCGAAGGCCTTGCCCTGCTGCTGGCGCAGGTGATGCCGCAGTGGCTGGTCGCCTCGTACGCCGCGGTGTACGTCGGTGTCGCGCAGGCCGCCATCGACGCGGCAGCGGCACATCTGCGCGAACGCGGCCTGCACACGCTGCCGGCGGTTCGGGCTCGCATCGGCCGCGCGGACGCCACCGTGGCCGCGGCGCGGCTCGCGGTCGCCGAGGCAGCGCGCCGGGTGGACAGCGCGCCGGGCGAGCCGGACACGAACCGCTGGGTGTGGCGGGCGAAACTGCTGGCCGGGGACGCGGCGGCGGACGTGGCGTCGTCCATGCTGGAGGCGGCCGGCACGTCGGCCAGCCGGCGCGGCCACCCGTTGGAACGCCTCTACCGGGACGCGCGCTGCGGCGCGCTGCAGCCGGCCACGTCCGACGTGTGCGCCGACTGGCTCGGCGCGGCGGCGGCGGGCGGCGACCCGGACGCGGATGCCGCGGTGCCCCGTTGGTGACCGCCGCGATCACCGGCGGCGGCTGCGCCTTCCCCGGTCAGGTGGACCAGGACACGCTCTGGTCGGGTTTCTTCGAGCCACGCATGAACGGCAACTCCCGCGTCGCGGGCCGGATCTTCCGGTCCGCCGGGGTCAGCCACCGACACGCGGTTGCCGACCCGTTGGTGGAGGACGTGTCGGGATGGTCGACGGGCCAACGGATGCGTCGCTACGCGGCCGAGGCGATGCCGCTTGGCAAGGAGGCGGTCAGCGCGGCGCTGGCGGACGCCGGCATGGGCGCGGACGAGATCGGCCTGTTCGCGGTGGTGTCCTGCACGGGTTACACGACGCCTGGCCTGGACATCCGACTGGCCGCGGACCTGGGCATGCCGGCCGACGTGCTGCGCCTGATGATCGGGCACATGGGTTGCTACGCCGCCATTCCCGGGCTCGGCACGGTGTCGGACTTCGTGGTGGCCCGTGGCAGGCCCGCTGTCCTGCTGTGCATCGAGCTGACGTCGCTGCACGTCCAGCCGCCCACCGACGATCTCGGGCAGGTCGTCACGCACGCGCTGTTCGCCGACGCGGCGGCCGCCGTGGTGGTCCGGCCGTCCGGCAATGGTCTGTCGATTGTGGACATAGCAGCCCGCACCGACAACACCACCGCCGACCACATGCGTTGGGACATCACGGATCTGGGCTTCCGAATGGGCCTGTCCCCCGAGGTGCCGGCCGTACTCGCCGAACAGGTCGGCCCGATGATGGACGACCTGCTGGACCGACACGGCCTGACGATCGCTGACGTCGGCGCGTGGGCCGTGCATCCCGGCGGGCCGCGCATCCTGGAGACCGTCGAACGCGAACTCCGATTACCGGCCGACGCGCTGGACGTCTCCCGCGCGGTGTTGCGGGAACGCGGCAACTGCTCGTCGGCGACGGTCCTGGTGATCCTGGACGAACTCCGCCGCGCAGGGCGCCTCGCCGACGGCAGGCCCGCCGTGGTGATGGCATTCGGCCCCGGCCTGACGCTGTACGCGGCACTGCTGCGGGCCGACGGCTAGGGTTCGACCAGGCGTCGGACCGCGTCGACCACGGTCGCGCGGCGGAAGGCGCGATCGGTCATCGCGCCGGTTTCCGGCCCAGGTGACGACCACATCGCGGACAGGCTCAGCACCAGGGCCACGATCTGTTCGGGTTGGAACCGGTCGGACACGGCGCCGGTCCGCTGCGCGGCGCTGATCGCCGCTGTCTTGGCTGTGACGGCCTCGCACACCGCCTTCAACGGTGGGCCGACCCGTTCCAATTGGTGCCATGTGATCAGTCGCACCACCTCCGGGTAGGAGTCGTGGCTGTCGAACAGGCGGCCCGCGTAGCCAGGGAGGTCGTCCGGCGTGATGGGGATGTCGGCGATGGCCCGTTGGACGATCGCCTCGAAGACCGCCTCGAACAGTTCGTCCTTGCTGCCGAAGTACGTGTAGACGAGGCCCGCGCTGCACCCGGCGAGCTTGGCGATGCGGTCGATCCGCGCGCCCGCGATGCCGTAGGTGGCGAACTCGGCCAGGCCGGCGTCCAGGAGTCGCCGCCGTTTGGCCTCGGGATCTCGTACCGCCATGGACCCACTGTAAGTGAGTGAACGTTCAGTTGACAATCAGTCCACAGTAGATCGAGGCGACGGAATCGACGGCGCGGCGCCCCGCGACAGCAGACTCCGCACCGCCGCGCTGAGCAGCGCTCCCCCGACCAACACGCCGAGTACCACGGCGTCCGTCGGCCCGGTGATGCCGAGTTGGCCGTGGGTGTGCGCGACGAAGCCGGAGTAGAACAACCAGCCCAACGCGCCGATGCCGACCGCGCCCGGGATCGTCGCCCACCAGCTCAGCGTCCCGGCGATCGCCAACAGCAGCACGATGCCCGCGGTGTGACCGAACGACACGGCCGTGAGCAGCGCCGCCACTACCAGATAGACGCCGAAGCCGGCCGAGATTCCCACCGCGGCCGACATCCGCCCCGGCGTCGGCAGGGCCTGGCGTCGGGTCGGTACCGTGCGAACCAGAGTCACACATCAAGCGAAGCCGTCCGCCGTTGGCCGGACCAGGGCACTGACGCATCGCCAACGCTCCCGCCCGAAACTTTGACGCCGTCTTTGCGCGCAACCCTATTGGGCGGGCATCAGCCGTTCGCGCAGGAACGCCACGACCCGCTCGCGCGCGGCCAGCGCCGGGTTGCCCGGTGTCTCGCGCACCTCGGCGGTGAGCACCGAGTGCGCGCCCTTCTTGAAGCCGCCGATGTTGCCCGGCGACGAGTCCAGTTCGATCACCTCGAACGCGTCGCCGAGACGCGCGCGCAGGGTGGCGAAACGTTCCCGGGCCGCCACGCCGTCCTCGCTGAACCGCAGCCCGAGCACGCAGAGGTTCGCGTCGGTCGTGCGCGCCACCACCGTGGCCAGTTCCGCCTCGGACAGTCCGGGGTCACGACGGCGGGCCGCGCCAAGCGGCATCGGCACGGACGGCTGGCTCAGCACCGGCGCGATCACGGCGTCGTCCACGGCGGCCGCCAGCGCGAACCCGCCGGTGAAGCACATGCCGATGACCCCGACACCCGGGCCGGGCGTGCGCGCGTTCAGCTCGCGGGCCAACGCCCGCAGGTAGTCGGCGATCGGCCGGTGCGCGTTGGTCGCGAACGCCCGGAACTCGGCCGACACGCACAGCCGAGCGACCACACCGGCGGTGTAGCCGCCGGTCACCGGCCTGCCCGGCGTCCCGAACGGCGACGGCATCACCACGGTGAATCCCTCTTCGACCAGGTGCTCTGCCAGGCCGAGCACCTGCGGCGTGATGCCGGGAACCTCCGGCACGAGGATCACGCCGGGGCCATCGCCCTTCTCGTAGCAGTCGTGGGTACGACCGGCGCCGGTGAACGGCGCAACACGCCAGCCGGTGAGGTCTGCGGTCGGTGCGGTCACGTGCGCTCCCAAATGAACAGTCATTCAAAGACTCGGGCCAGCCAACCATGGAACCTCAAGGGCGTCAACGTGGCTCCCTCAGGTGTACGGACGGGTGCCCCAATGGGCGCCCGTTCGGCCATGTCGCAGCGGCCGTCCCGGTGTCATCTTGGCGTCGTAGCACGAGGTAAGGGGTCACCATGGCAGACATTCCCGCGGACGCACCGAGATCCGAGGACGGCCACTACTGGTGGGACGGCGCCCAGTGGCAGCTCGTCGACCAGGCGCAGCACAGCGCGGAGCACAGCGGCCAGCAGGCCGCCCAACAACATCCGCTGACCGACGACCTGTTCGCGAACATGCTGCAGGCCGCCGAGACCGACGTGGTGGAGGCGTGACATGGGTGAGGTAGCGGACATCGTCAACAGCGGTGTGGCAATCATCCACCTGCTGGCCAACCATGCGGGTGTGCAGACCGTACAAGGCGGCTACGCCAACGGTTTCCCGATGGGTTACGACGGAAACGGCTCGTCCGGCGGCACCTTCAAGCAGGTCAGCAAGAAGTGGAAGCAGAGCAGCGACTGGTACGACTTCCTCAACGCGGACTTCGATTTCACCGTCGGCGTGAGCTGGCTGTGGGGCGTCCACAAGGACGGCCACGGCCACTACATCGACCAGATCACCGCGACACTCGAGGTCGGCTACCTGCCGATCGACTTCACGGTGGACGTTCAGGCCAACTTCCCCACCCACGGCAACAAGTTCGGCACGGACGACGACGTGATCGCCGGCATGCCGCTCACCATGTCGATCACGCTGGACTACATGTTCGGGCAGGCCGTCTCGTGGCGGCAGCAGAAGAACGTGGTCGTCATGGGCGACGGCACGTGGACGTGGCCCAGCTGACTCCGGCTGTCAACCCCGTCCGCCACATCTGTGGATAACGGCCGTTCAATCCACAACTTGCCAGTAGGTCCCCCATTCGGGGCTTGACAACGGTAGATTGGAAAAGGGCCGTAGCCCCCCTGGGTTGGGCGGGGGTCTGTTCTTTGGGGGTGGGCGTCTTGCTGTTCGGTGTTTGGCTGGTCCGCACGCTGTGGGCTTCTGCATCACCCCGATACTCGATTGTCGTGACGGTTGGTGGGGTTTGTCAAGGCGGGAAAGAGTACCTTGACAAACCCCACCAACCGCTTTCAAAGAGGGCCCGTATCGGGGTGATGCAGAAGGACTGGGCAAACAACGGAATGCCGCGTTGTTGAGGCTAGGGCCGGAAACGGAGAGAGCGCCTCGGTTGGGAGCTGCTCTTGTTCGTCCGGCGGGTCCCGTTGTGGTCGTGGTCGCTGGCGCCTCGGTGGGAGCCTACTGTCGTTCATCCGGCGGGTCGCGTTGTCGGTGGTGGTCGCTGACGCCTCGGTGGGGAGTCCGCTGGTGTTCGTCCGGCGGGTTCCGTTCGGAGGTGGTCCCCCGGCAGTGATTACTGGTGCTGGTGCCCAGGCCAGGCCTGCCACGACTCGCCGAGCGAACGCGACCCGCCGGACCAACAAGGGCAGGCTCCCCACCGAGGCGCTGGCGACCACCCACAGACCGGGCTCGCCGGACGAACCAGAGTGGCCTCCCCCACCGGGGCGTCATTTAGCTTCGATGGGACCGGCCTCAACAACGCGGCATTCCGTTGTTTGCCCAGTCCTTCTGCATCACCCCGATACGGGCCCTCTGTTAAAGCGGTTGGTGGGGTTTGTCAAGGTACTCTTTCCCGCCTTGACAAACCCCACCAACCGTCACGACAATCGAGTATCGGGGTGATGCAGAAGCCCACAGCGTGCGGACCAGCCAAACACCGAACAGCAAGACGCCCACCACACCAAAGGGACAGACCCAGCCCAGGGAATTCGGAGACAGCCCTGAGGAGCCTGCGGCGGCGTGAACAACACGACGCCTCAGTGCACCCACCTGAGTTGCTCGGTGATCTCTTCCGGTGTGGCGTCGGCAAAATGCGCGATCTCGCCGCGCCGCACCGCGACGATCGCCGCCGTGCGTTCGGGCCCGAAGTCGGCTGTCAGGACCGAATCGGCCTCGAACGCGTCGGTCGACAACGCCAGGGAAGTAGGCAGCCGGCGAATGCCACGCCGATTTCGCTCGTCCTCGGCCAACAACGCCGGGTCGACGTCGACCGGTTCGGGTAGCTGTGCCCGTTCGGCGATGCCGGCCAGACCGGCGAAGATCAGAGCGGCGACCACCAGATACGGATTCGCCGTCTGATCGAAGCACTTCACCTCGAGATTCGCCGACGACGAACGGTTGCCGGCCGGACCGGTCACCAGACGCAAGGCCGCTTCGCGATTTTCCGGGCCCCACACGGCGAACGCGCCGGCCCAGTGCTGCGGAACCAGCCTCAGGTAACTGACCACCGACGGCGCCCCGATCGCCAGCAGCGCCGGCAATCGATCGAGGATGCCGGCCGTGAACGACGAGGCCGTCGTCGTCATGGCACACGGGCCGTCGCCGCCGGCGAACAGGTTGGTGTCGTCGCGCCACAGGCTCAGGTGCACGTGGCCACCGTTGCCGACACCTTCGGCGAGGACCTTCGGGGAGAACGACGGTCGCAGCCCGTGCCGCGCGCTGATCGCCCTGATCGTCTCCCGCACCAGGACGTAGTCGTCAGCCGCGCGCACCGGGTCGGCCGCGGCAACCGACACCTCGAACTGGCCGGGGCTGTACTCCGGGTGGATCTGGTCGACCTCGACACCCTGCTCGGCGAACGCCACGACCAGGTCCCGCACGTAGTCCGAGCGCTCGACCAGCCGGGCGAAACCGTAGCCGGGGCCGCGCACGGCCGGATGGAAGGCATCGGTGTCCTCGCCGATCACCCACTCCACCTCGAACGCGACCTTGGCCGTGAAACCCTGTGCCGCCAGGCGGTCCGTCGCGGTGCGCGCGAGGATGCGCTGGTCGACCGGGTGTGGGCGGCCGTCGAGGTCGTAGCGGTCGGCGGGGGCCCACGCCCAGCCGGGTTGGCCTGCCAGGACCGTCACGCGGGCCAGGTCCGGGTGCAGCCGCAGGTCGCCGACGGCGCCCGACGTGACCGGCACGTCGTTGAACAGGAACGTATCGAAACACGGCGACGCACCGATCCCCCACGCCGCTGCCGCGGCGACCCTGGTCCTCGGCACCGCCTTCATCCGGGTGATCCCACTGTTGTCCACCCAGGTGACCGCGACCGCGTGCACCCCGCGCGTCGCCAGGTCGGCGACCACGCCACGTGCGCGCTCCCTGGCCTCTCGACGTTCCCGTTCGTCCATGGCCACCTCACACTTGCACACTCGCAGGACAGCGCGCAGGCTACCGCAGACGGCAGCGGGATCACCGGGGGTGACTATGTCCGAACAAGTTCAGGCGCGAGTCGACACGCCGACCACGACCGGGCTGCGGCGCAACCTGTCGGTCTGGCAGGCCGTCGGCCTGTCCGTCGCCCTGATGGCGCCGAGCATGGCCGCCAACATCAACCCCCAGCAGACCGGCGTGGCCGCGGGGCGGGCCGTGCCGCTGGCGTTCTTCCTGTCCGCCATCGGTGTCCTGCTCGTCGCGTACGGTTTTGTCCGGCTGTGCCAGTACTATCAGCACGCCGGTTCGGTCTACGCGTTCGTCGGCGCGACGCTCGGCTTGCGGACCGGCGTGGTGTCCGGCATCGGCCTGCTCGGCACGTACACCTTCTACGCGGTCGTCACGTCGTCGGCGGCGGGCAATCTGGGCACGGCGTTCCTGACCGAGACCGGCATCTGGCCGAACCCACCGACGTGGGGGCCGTTCGTGCTGGTCGCGGTCGCGCTGGTCGGGGCGTGGCTGTTGGCGGTCACGCCTGCCAAGCGTGGCACCAGCATCCTGCTCGGTCTGGAAGGCGCGACGGTCGCGCTGATCCTGCTGGTCACGGTGATCATCGGGGTCCGGTTGATCAGCGGCACCGCGCCGGCAGGTCAACACTTCACCACCAGCGTGTTCACGTTCACCTCGAACGTCGGCCTGTCGGGTGTGTTCCTCGGCGCCGTGTTCGGTTTCCTGTCGTTCGCCGGTTTCGAGGCGGCCGCCACGCTCGGCGAGGAGACGAACGACGCGAAGCGCAACATTCCACGCGCCATCCTCGGCACGGCGATCTTCGGCGGCGTGTACTTCGTGGTGGTCACTGCCGTCGAGATGATGGCCTTCGGCACCGACTCGGCGTCGGTCGGCCGGTTCACGAAGTCGTCGTCGCTGCTCGGTGATCTGAGTACCGGCTACCTCGGGTCGTGGGTCGGCGACATCATCAGTCTCGGCGCCGCGATCAGCGCGTTCGGCTGCTGCCTGGCCTGCGTGGTCGGCGGTTCCCGACTGCTCTACGCGCTGGGCCGGGACACGATCGGCGAACGCGGCATCGGCCGGCTCTCCCGGCGTGGCACGCCGGCCGGCGCGGTGACCACGGTCGCCGGCATCGCGGCCGGGATCATCCTCCTGTGCGCGTTGGCGTTCGGTGCCACGGCGACCGATACCTTTGCCTGGTCCGGCACCATCGGCACGTTGATCATCCTGGTTGTCTATCTGCTGACCACGGTCGGCGCGATCCGTCTGGTGTTCGTGCAGCGCAAGATGTCGGTACCACTGTGGCAGGTGATCTTCCCGATCGGCGCTATCGGGCTATTGGGATATACCGTGTATGTCAACGTCGTGCCGTACCCGACAACCGGCCCGGCGCAATGGTTCCCGGTGGCCGCGGGCGGCATCCTGGTACTGGCCGTCGTGTTGGTGCTGGCAGCGCCACGGTTGGCGCGCCGCATGGCCACCCGACTCACCGACGCGAACGCAACATGACCATCCTGTCGTGCATCGCGGACCTGCCGCTGATCGACCACCACTGCCACGGCCTGATACGCACCGACCTGGACCGCACGTCCTTCGAGGAGCTGCTCACCGAAGCCGACACGATCAGCCCACTGGGCACGACGCTGTTCGACTCCGCGATCGGCCTTGCGGTAAGACGCTGGTGCGCCCCCGTACTGGACCTACCGCCACACGCATCCCCCGAGGACTACCTGGCCCGCAGAGCAGAACTCGGCGCAACGGAAGTAAACCACCGCATGCTGGCCACCACAGGGAGCACCGACCTGTTGGTAGACAGCGGTTTCCGCCAAGAACAACTGACCACGCCGGACGAACTGGCCACACTTGCCGGCATCCGAACCCACGAGATAGTCCGCCTGGAAACCCTGGCGGAGTCCGTCCTACACAACGACGGCGACTTCGCCACGAACTGCGCGGAAGCACTGGCCAAACGCGACGCGATCGGCTGCAAGTCGATCGCCGCCTACCGAGTCGGCCTACGCCTGTCCGGCACCCGCCCAACAGACGCGGAAGTACGCACGGCAGCCGACCGCTGGCGACAGTCCGGCAAGCCAAGATTGGCCAACGAGACCCTGCACAGATATCTCATTTGGCTGGCCATCGACAACGGCCTACCGGTCCAGTTCCACGTGGGTTACGGCGACGCCGACCTGAACCTCCGCGAATGCGATTCGTTGCTGCTCACGGACTTGCTGCGCGCGACTCAGCACACCGGCGTGCCGATCATGCTTTTGCACAATTACCCGTTCCACCGGAACGCGGGCTATCTCGCCCAGGTATTCCGCCATGTGTTCGTCGATGTCGGCCTGGCCATGCACCATGCTGGTTTCCGAAGTCAGGCCCTCATCGCGGAACTGTTGGAAATAGCGCCATTCGGCAAGGTCCTTTACTCAAGCGACGCCTTCGGTCTCGCCGAACACTACCATTTGGGTGCCCTGTTGTTCCGTCGCGGACTGTCCGGTGTCCTCAGCGAAGGACTCGCCGAGGACACCTGGACATCCGACGACGCGGACCGCATCTGTCGCATGATCGGCCACGAAAACGCGAAACGCGCCTACCGGTTCAGCGGGGCGTGAAAGAATGTGATGATCATGGACGGTGGTGACATCTGTTACCGCTTCCAGAACGGCCGCCCGCGACGCGTCGTCTCCCCCGCGAGCGGCTCGAAGATGTCAACCGCGGCCTGCCAGTCGGTGTCAACATCGGTCGCCGGACCCGACAACCTGGCCGCCAGCTCACGCAACTGCGCCAGAGTCTCCGCTGGCAGGCCGGGAACGCGGTCCAACACGGCAACGAGTTCGACGCCCAACTCGACCAGCAGCCGAATCCGCTCGTCCAACGGCTGGTCAGCGGCCGCGCGCAGGCGGTCCAGTGCCTGCCTGGCAAAGGCGTGCAGCGTAACCGGAAGCGCCGGAATGATCGCGCTCAACGGCACTGCCATAGCCCCTGCGTCCATTGCCCCCGCGGTACGCCGGGCACGTGTCTTGCCGGCCGGCCGAGGCATCGGTGCCGAGGACGCGGACATCGCGGTGAACGCGGCGGCCGACGGCGCGGCCGGCATCGACCATCCCTGCGGCAGTTCCACCGGCTGCGTCACCCGATGCAGCGTGCCGCCCGCGTTCACCACCCGATCGTCGACGGCGACGAACGCGGTGAACCGGCACAGCACACCGAACTCCAACGACACAGCGACGATCCGCCGCTCCAGCGCGTCATGATCGGCGAACGACGCGGTGACGTAACGATCCTCAAGGTCCCGCACGTGCGCCCTGGCCCAGATGGCCCGCAACCCATGGTGGCCACTCGGCGACGCGACCGCCGAAGTCCGCCAGTCGCTGTCGGCGGCCCGACCGGTCACCGTGACACCGCCAGAAGGCGCACCATGGTAGCGACCGGTGATCACCACCGGCGCCCCCGGATACAGGTCCGGCAGCACGGCGGGCGCGATGGTCGACGTGTCAACCGACAGGCCGTCCGCCACCAGCCGCAGATCGGTGACGAGCGGCCTGCCGATCCGCCGGTGGATGTGCCGCATGGCCTCGTCCAACCGGTCCTCGGACTCCACCAACTCACACCGGCCGCCGCCGAGACCGGCCAGCCGCTGCAGAAACGCCTTGTTGACCGCCGTGTCGACGCCGACGGTATGAATGCGGATACCCGCCACGACGGGCGCGAGTGACTGCAGGATCTGGTCCTCGTTGCCGACCTGGCCATCGGTGACCAGCACGATCACCGATTCCCGCGCACCGGAAGCGGACAGCAGCGCAGCGGCCTGACGCAACGGCGCCAGCATCTCGGTGCCACCGCGAGCGGCCAACCCGGCCAGATGTTCGATGGCACGGAACCGATTGCGATCGGTCCCGGCCACCAGCGCGCCCGGCAACCCGGGCGGCGACTCCACGCCGTGGTCGAAGGCCAGCACCGCGAACCGGTCAGCAGAACCGAAAGTGTCCACGATCCGAGCGGCGGCACGCCGAGCGGCCACCATCTTCCAGCCGTCCATACTGCCGGACCGGTCCAGCACCAACACGACGTCACGCGGCCGGTCGGGCGCGGCGATCGCGGGCGGCAACACGGTGCAGGCGAACGTGCCGCCCTGCTCGTCCGGCACCACGGCCAGCGAACTGGCAACGGCGTCATCGGCACCTAGGCGCAGCCGCAGCACGAAGTCCCGGTTCACTCGGTCCCCCACTGCCAGGCTGACCAGGCAACGATCACCGGATGTGTCCACAGTGGTCACGTGCAGGCTGGAACTGACCCGCCCCAACGGCAATCCGGCCGGGTCGATGTCCACCGAGACGGACAGCCGCACCGGGTTGGGGAAATGCGGCAGCAGCACCGGCGGACTGATCCGCGACGCGTCCGGCACGGCGTCGGTGTCCGGACTGACGCCGTCGCCGACCGAACCGCCGGGCAACACCGAGCCGGGAATGTACCGGGGCGCGACCACGAGCGGGAACCGGAAGGTGGCCTCGCCGTCCTCGAACGGCAGGCGCCCGGCCAGTGTGAGGGCGACGGTCACCCGCTCGCCGGGCAGGATGTTCCCGACCCGCATGGTGAACACGCCGGGCCGTTCCTCTTCGGCGATCGAGGCTCGCTGCCCGGCGTCCAGTGCCTGGTCGTAGTCGGCGCGCGCGGCGCCGCGTTCCTTCAGCACCCCTTCGACCACCCGGTCGCCCGCCGTCATCCGCAGCCGGGTCACGGCCGCGCGGTCGGGCAGCGGGAAGATGTAGGTCGCCTCGAGCGGCTCGTCGTACGGGTTGTGGAAGCTCTGGGTCAGCTCCATGTCCGTGGCCAGGCCCGCGATGCTGGCCCGCAGGTCCAGTTCGTCCAGTGGCAGGTTGCCGCGCGCGGTGCCGAGCGTGCCGCAGCCCGCGTCGTCGAGCGGGTTCGCGTGCCGGGCGAGTTCGTCCGCGGTCATCGGGTCAACGTGCGTTGTCATGGGCATTCCCTTCGGGATTCAGGCCGCGTTGGCGCAGCACGTCGAGCAGTGGGCCTGCCGCTTCCTCGATCGCGGCGAGGTCGTCCCTTGTCGGGACACGAGCGGCGGCGAGCATGACGGTGACACCGTCGGCGAGGCGCACACCGTGCACGAGCGCACTGGTGGGCGGGGCCGCCCAGAATCTGTCCCGATGAGGCGGCGCGGGCCGAGCCGCTTTGCCGTTGGGCGGCGACTGGACGGGCAGGCGCGCGATGTCGGTGAGGACCGGGTCGGTCGCGCCGACCAACCGCTGTTGGACATCGGCAAGGGTGTGGCCGTCGGCCTGCAAACGCTTGATGGCCACGAGTTGCAGCAGGTGGCGGCGGTCGTAGAGCGCGGTGCGGCCGCGCATCGCGGTCGGCCGGTCGAGCAGGCCGATGGTGGTGTACCAGCGGATGGTGCGTTGGTCAGGCACGACCCGGGCCCGCCCGTTGGGCGGACCCGGGTAGTCGACGACCAGTGCCTCGGCGACCAGCGCCGACAGCTCATCGATCGTCCACAGTTCGTCCATGCCTCGATACTGACACTGTCAATGTGACAGTGTCAAGGTGGACCGGGGCTACGACACCGTCACGTGGAAGATGATGTTGTTGCTGTTGTGCGGGATGCTGTCCTTGTCACCGCCGTTGGACGTGGCCATCCACATGCCGCCGTCCGGTGCCGGCTCGACGGTGCGCAGCCGGCCGAACGTGCCGACGAAGAACTGCCGGACCTTGGTCAGGCTGCTGCCGCTGATCTGCTCCCGGTACAGCCGTGTGCCGCGTTCGCATGCCACGTAGAGGAAGTCACGGATGATCGTGATGCCGCTGCACGAGCCCTGGGCCACCGGGTAGGTCTGCTTGGGCGCGATGAAGCCCGCCGTGCCACAGGTGCCGGAGGTGCCCTCGCAGGAGGGCCAGCCGTAGTTGCCGCCCTTCACGATGAGGTTGGTCTCGTCCATGATGTTGTTGCCGAACTCCTGCTCCCACAGCCGGCCCTGCGAGTCGAACGCCAGCCCCTGCACGTTGCGGTGGCCGATGCTCCACACCGCGTTGTGGAACGGGTTGTCCGGCGGGATCGAGCCGTCCGGGTTGATGCGCAGCACCTTTCCGTTGGGGCTGCTGGTGTTCTGCGCGTTGGCGCCGTTCTCCGCGTCACCGGTGCCGGCGAACAGGAACTTGCCGTCCGGGCTGAAGCGCAGCCGGCCGCCGTTGTGGAACTTGTTGCGCGCGATGCCGGTCAGCAGGATCTGCTCGGTGCTCGTCTGCAGCGTGTCGCCGGTCGGGTCGTACTTGATGCGGACGATCCGGTTGTCCGTCGGCGAGGTGTGCATGATGTAGAGCCAGTGGTCGGTGGCGAAACTGGCCGGGTTGATCTCCAGGCCGGTCAGGCCGCCCTCGCCGTCGGTGCTCTGCACGTTGGGAACCGTGCCGATCGTGTTCTTCGCGCCGGTCTTCGGGTTCAGGTGGACGATGTCGTGCGCGTCGCGCTCGTTGAACAGGATCGTGCCGTCCGGCAGCGTGACAAGGCCCCACACGACGTCGTCGTCCGTGCCGACCTGGGTGGCCGTGCAGACGCCCTGCGACGGCGTGCACGACGCGCCGGCCAACGTGGTCACGTCGAGGATCGGTGTGCTGGCGGCACTCGCGTTGCCGTTGGCGTCCGACGCGGTGACGTCCAGGTGGAAGGCCGTGCTCGGCGTGAGGTTGGCGACCGTGGCGGCGGGACTGTTGCCCGTTGACTCGCCGACTTTGGTGGGGACACCGTTCACAACGTTGAAGACTGTGTAGCGGGTAACACCGACGTTGTCTGTGGACGCGGTCCACGCGAGGCTGATGCTGTCGTTGGTCACCGCGGTCGTGTGCACGTTCGTCGGCACCGTTGGCGGCGTGTGGTCGGTGGACGGCGGTGTCGTCACGTTGAGCGTGCCGCTGGCCTGGGACACGTTGCCGGCCGCGTCGATGGCATTGACGAACATCCCGTACTGGGTGTTCGGGCTCAGGTTGTCGCAGGTGCCGGTCAGGGTCGTGCCGCTGACGGTCTGGCAGAGCTGCCCGTCGTGCAGGACCTCGTAGCCGGTCACGCCGACGTTGTCGGTGGACGCGGTCCACGAGACGGTGATGCTGTTGGACGTGTCGCCGACCAGGGTCGGGGTGCCGGGCGGTGTCGGGGGTGTCGTGTCGCCGCCGATCGTGCCGAAGACGCCGAACTCCTGCAGCGAGTAGCCGTGGGTCGCGTCGGCGCGGCAGCGCTTCGTGCCGAACATCCGGACGAACCTGCCGACGCCGTCCAGCGTGGTCAGGTCCTCGACGCCACCCTTCCCCGCGGTGGTCGAGAAGATCTTCGACCAGGTGGCGTGGTCGTTCGAGACGTCGATCTCGTAGGCGGTGGCGCACGACGTGTCCCACTGCAACCGCACCCGGCTCACGTGGGCGACCGCGCCGAGGTCGACGTAGAGCCACTGTGGATCGGTGCCGGCGACGCTGGCCCAGCGGGTCGCCGAGTTGCCGTCCACCGCAGCCGCCGCGGGACAACAGCCGCCAGCCGACGATGCCGTCACGGGTTTGCCCTGGGACAGCAGCGGATCCGCGAGCGGCGCCGCGTGCCCGCCGGCGACCGCCGTCGTCATCAGTGCCGCGGCGACGACCGTCGCGCACGCCAGCACCGTGAGACCCCGACCCCTCATTCGTCCTCCAACGCTCCGTTTGGACTGTAAACGTTTTCAAGCGCCGGCCAGACTACGAGCGAGACATCGGACCGGTCAACCCGCGGCTAACCCGTTCAGTCGCACTGTTCACGCCGATATGCACAAAAGATGGGATGACCTGAGCGGTGGTTCCAAATTCGGATGCCGTCTCTGTTCGAGAAGTGGTCAAGCGGGGACGTGTTGGCGTAGGGCCGCCAGGACCACGGCCCACAGGGGGTGCGACTCGCCGCCGCGTCGTACCGCGGTGAACACGCGTCGGGTTGGTCGCTCCCCCGCCATCGGTCGCACGACCGCGCCGCCCAGGTCGACCCCGCGCAACGCCGACCTGGGCACCAGCCCGACCCCCGCGCCTGCCGCGGCCAGTGCGGCCACGGCTCGGAAGTCGTCGGACAGGCAGTCGACGCGTGGCTGGAAACCCGCTCGTTCGCAGGCCAGCAGGACCACGTCGTGGCACGGGTTGTCCGGCCACGGGATGATCCACGGCTCCGGCGCCAGCTCCGCCAGGCTGATCTCCGGCGTGTCCGCGAACGGGTGGCCGGGCGGCAGGACCACGTCGAACGGTTCCGCGTACAGGGGTTCGCGCAGGATCCGCTGGTCGTCCGCTGCCGGTGCGCCTCGATACTCCACGGCGACGGCCACGTCGACCTTGCGCTCGATCAACAAGGGCACGCTGGCGTTGCCCTCGGCGTCCCGCACGCGCACCCGCAGCGAGGGCGAACTGGTCCGCAGCGACGCGATGGCAGGCGCCACGACCTCGGTGATCGCGGTCGCGAACGCCGCGACCGTCACCTCCCCCACGCTGCCCGCCGAGCACGCCGCCAGGTCCGCGGCGGCCCGCTCCAACTGCGCCGCGATCACGCTCGCGTGCGCGGCAAGCACGTGACCGGCGGCGGTCAGCCGCACCGCGCGGCCCCGCCGCTCCAGCAGCGACTGGCCCGCCTCGGCCTCCAGCGCCGCCAGTTGCTGGGACACCGCGGACGGGCTCAGGTACAGCGCCCGCGCGGCCGCGGTCACCGTGCCGTGGTCGGCCAGTGCGCGCAACACACGCAGCCTGCGGGGGTCGATCACGCTGTCAGTCTGACACGACTGTGAAGCTCAGCTACACAGAAGACGCCAGAAAATCTAGATGGACTGTACTATCGGGCCGCAGGAGAGTGTCCGTTCGTGAGGGGTACCGCCATGCAGGCGCTCGTCAAGACCGCGGCACGACCGGGGCTCGAACTGGTCGACGTGCCGATCCCGGCGCTCGGCGCGGGGCAGGTGCTGATCAGGGTGCTGCGGACCGGGATCTGCGGCACCGACCTGCACATCGACGCGTGGGATTCCTGGGCGGCCGGCGCGATAACGCCGCCGCTCGTGCTCGGCCACGAGTTCGTCGGCGAGGTCGCCGAGATCGGCGCGGGCGTGGTCGGCGTGCGGTCGGGTGACGTGGTCAGCGGCGAGGGGCACCTGGTGTGCGGCACGTGTCGCAACTGCATGGCGGGCCGGCGCCACCTGTGTATCCGGACCGTCGGCCTCGGCGTGCACACCGACGGCGCGTTCGCCGAGTTCGTGGTGCTGCCGGAGAGCAACGTGTGGGTGCACCGGCACGAGGTCGACCTGGACGTGGCGGCGATCTTCGACCCCTTCGGCAACGCGGTGCACACCGCGCTGGCGTTCCCGGTGCTCGGCGAGGACGTGCTGGTCACCGGCGCGGGTCCGATCGGCATCATGGCCGCGGCCGTTGCCCGGCACGCGGGTGCGCGGCATGTCGTCATCACCGACGTCAGCCCCTACCGGCTGGAACTGGCGCGGAAGGTGGGCGTGAGCCTGGCGCTGGACGCGCTGACGGAGACCGTCGCGGCGGCGCAGCAGCGGCTTGGCATGAAGGAGGGCTTCGACGTCGGCCTCGAGATGTCCGGACAGCCTGCGCCGCTGCGCGACATGATCGCCAACATGACGCACGGCGGCCGGATCGCGGTGCTCGGCCTGCCGTCCGAGGACATCACGATCGACATGGCCAGGGTCGTCACGCACATGCTGACCATCAAGGGCATCTACGGGCGCGAGATGTACGACACGTGGTACGCGATGTCCGTGCTGTTGCAGGCAGGCCTGGACATCTCGCCGGTGATCACCGACCGGTTCGGCTACGCCCAGCACGCGGAGGCGTTCGCCGCGGCCCGGTCCGGGCAGTGTGGCAAGATCATCATCGACTGGACAAGGGCCATCGTCCACTGAGGAGGATCGCGGTGTTCGACCGCATGCGTGAGGACCTGCGCACCACCCTTGCGGACATCAGGGCGGCCGGGTTGTGGAAGGGCGAACGCGTCATCGCAAGCCCGCAGGCGGCCGGCATCCGGGTCGGCGGCGCGGACGTCGTCAACTTCTGCGCGAACAACTATCTGGGTCTCGCCGACCACCCCGACGTGATCGCCGCGGCGCAGCGCGCGCTGGACGAGTGGGGCTTCGGCATGGCGTCGGTGCGCTTCATCTGCGGCACCCAGGAGCCGCACAAGGAACTCGAAGCCCGGCTGTCGGCGTTCCTCGGCCAGGAGGACACGATCCTCTACAGCTCGTGCTTCGACGCGAACGGCGGTGTGTTCGAGACGCTGCTGACCGACGCGGACGCGGTCATCTCCGACGAGCTCAACCACGCCAGCATCATCGACGGCATCCGCCTGTGCAAGGCGCGGCGCTTCCGGTACCGCAACCGCGACATGGCCGACCTCCAGCGATGCCTCGAGGAGTCGGCGGGCGCCCGCTACCGCCTGATCGTCACCGACGGCGTGTTCTCCATGGACGGCTACTTCGCGCCGCTGGCCGAGATCTGCGCGCTCGCCGAGCGCCACGACGCCCTCGTCATGGTCGACGACTCGCACGCGGTCGGCTTCATCGGCGCCAGCGGCCGCGGCACCCCGGAACTGCACGGTGTCATGGACAAGATCGACATCATCACCGGCACGCTCGGCAAGGCCCTCGGCGGCGCCAGCGGCGGCTACGTGAGCGCGCGGGCGGAGATCGTGGCCCTGCTGCGCCAGCGCTCCCGACCCTACCTCTTCTCGAACTCACTCGCCCCGTCGATCGCGGTGGCGTCGCTGCGGGTGCTGGAACTGCTGTCCACTTCGGACGACGCGCGGGACCGGCTGCGGCGGAACACGGAACTGTTCCGCGCCGAGATGACGGCCGCCGGCTTCGACATCCTGCCCGGCAGCCATCCGATCACGCCGGTCATGATCGGCGACGCGGCCACGGCCGACCGGATGGCGCAGGCCCTGCTGGCGCTGGGCATCTACGTCATCGCGTTCTCGTATCCGGTGGTGCCCAAGGACAAGGCCCGCATCCGCGTGCAACTCTCGGCGGCCCACTCCGAGGACGAGGTGCGCCGCGCGGTCGCCGGTTTCGTCAAGGTCCGCGACAGCATCTGACCCGTGTAACCCACCCCCCTATCTGAGGGGTGAGGGCCCCCGCATCGGGCGGCGGCCGCGCACGGAGACGAGCACTATGCCACTGCACCAACGGACGGCCGGCCTGGTGGCCGCGCTGGCGACCGTCGCGGGCCTGGTCGGACTGGCCGCCTGCGGCGGCACGACCCAGGCGGTCGCGCCCGGCGCACCGTCCACAAGCGACTCGATGGCCGCCATGCCGACGGCCACCTCCGCCGCCGGTGCGCCGGTTGCCGCGAACACCGTGAGCATCAAGAACTTCGCGTTCGTGCCGGCCGCCGTGACGGTCAAGGTCGGCACCACGGTCACGTGGACCAACACCGACCAGGAGGCGCACACGGTGACCGCGAAGAACGGCACGTTCAACTCATCGCCCCTGAACTCCGGCTCGACATACCAGTACACGTTCACCAAGCCTGGCACGTACAACTACCTGTGCACCATCCATCCCTTCATGACCGCGACGGTGGTGGTGACCCCATGACCGAACAGGACCCGCATGGCATGACCCGGCGCCAACTGTTGCGGCACACCGCGTGGTTCGGCGCGGCGGTGGTGCTCACCGTCACCGGCGGCGAGGTGCTCAGCCACGTCGCGCAGCAGCCCATCGACACGGCCGCGGCGGCCGCCGACCCGAAGGCGTTGCGGTTCGTGCAGATCAGCGACAGCCACATCGGTTTCACCGGCCCTGCGAACACGATGGTCACCGAGTCGTTCGGCGAGGCGATCGGGCAGGTCAACGCGCTGCCCTACCGCCCGGACTTCGTGATCCACACCGGCGATCTCACCCACCTGTCCATGCCGGGCCAGTTCGACCAGGTCAAGCAGATGCTGGACGGGCTGCACACCGGGCACGTGTTCGCGGTGCCCGGCGAGCACGACGGCATCGGCGACAACGGCAAGCAGTACCGGCAGTTCTTCGGCGCCGGCACCATCGGCGACGGCTGGTACAGCTTCGACACGCACGGCGTGCACTTCGTCGCACTTGTCAACACGCTCGGCCTGGAAACGTTGGGGCACCTGGGGAATGACCAGCTCGACTGGCTGCGCAAGGACGTCGCAGGGCTGTCCAACGACACGCCGATCGTGGTGTTCAGCCACATTCCGCTGTTCGCCATGTATCCGAAATGGGGCTGGGCCACCGACGACTCGGTCCAGGCGCTGAGCTACCTGCGCCGGTTCGCGTCGGTGACGTGCCTGAACGGCCACGTGCACCAGCTGTTCACCAAGACCGAGGGCAACGTGACGTTCTTCAGCGCCACCACGACGGCCTATCCGCTGCCCAAGCCGGGCGACGGCCCCGCGCCGAGCCCGGTCACGCTGCCGGCCGGCCAGTTGCATGCCGCGCTGGGCATCCGCGAGGTCGGCTACGTCGGCGGCGGGCAGCGGCTGGCCGTCAAGGACCGGAGGCTGGCATGAGGCGCGTCCTGCTCCGGCTGCCCGCCGCGGCCTGTCTCGCCGTGGCCGGCTACCTGCACGCCGACCTGTATGTGCACGGCTACCAGGCGATTCCGGTGATCGGCCCGGCGTTCCTGGTGCAGGCGAGCGGTTCGTTCGCGGTCGCGGTGCTCCTGGTCGTCAGCAACTCGCCGGTGCTGCGGGTGCTGGCGGCCGGTCTGGTCGCTGGCGCGTTGGGCGGCTTCGTGTTGTCCAGAACCGTTGGCCTGTACGGGTTCGTGGAGCACGGCCTGCAACCGGCACCGCAGGCGTTGCTCAGCCTGGTGGTCGAGATCGCCGTCCTGCTGTTGCTGGCCGTACCGCTGGCAAGACGGATTCCGCTTGGCGTTCGCGCCAGGACCTAGACACCGGTTGGGCCGGCCACGCGGGGCCGGCCCATCGGTGTCAGGCCAGTGCGGGCGTTGACACGCCGACGCCACCGCGGGTTTCCGCGCCGTACCGCGCGATCTCGGCGTCGATGTCCAGCGGTTCGCGGGTCGAGGGCCGCTCATCGGGCAGCCGGTCGGCCGGCACCAGCCAGCAGACCTCGAACTCAAGGCCGTTGGGGTCCTTGGCGTACAGGGCCTTGGTGGTGCCGTGGTCGGACGCGCCGACCAGTGCGCCGGCCGCGGTCAGCCGCTCGGCGACCCGGCTGAGTTCGGTCAGCGTGTCGACCTCCCAGGCCAGGTGGTAGAGCCCGACCGTGCTCTGGCCGGCAGGCGAGTCGCCGGCGTTGGTGCCGATCGCGAACAGGCCGAGGTCGTGGTCGTTCGTCGAACCGGCGGCCTGGAGGAACAGCGCGCGACCGGGGATCTCCATCACCGTGCGGAAGCCGAGCACATCGTGGTAGAAGGCACCACTCTCCGCCACATCGCGGACGTAGAGTACGGCGTGGTTCAGGCGCTGGATCGGCATGTCCGTTCTCCCTAATAGTTGAACCTTCAAACGTAACGATACTCCTCGACCGGCCCGCGGTCGACCGTCAGCATATGTTGACGAACCGGCCTCCGTCAGCATATGCTGACGGACATGGAGACGACACTCGAACTTACCCAGGGTGCCGCGAGCAACGACCCGGACATCGGGCTCCGGGCGGTCGCGGCACTACGCACACTGACCGAACAACTGGAGATCCTCCAGGTCGACAACGCACGGAAACTGGGCTGGTCATGGGCTGACATCGCGGCCAGGCTCGGCGTCACGAAGCAGACCGTGCACCGCAAGCACGGGAGGCGCTGATGTTCGAGCGATTCACGCCCGATGCCCGCGCCACCGTCGTGGCCGCGCAACACCACGCGCGACTGCTCGGCCACCGCTGGATCGGCTGCGAACACCTGCTGCTCGCCGTCGCGTCGGCCGAGGAACCGACCGGTGCCGCCCTGCGCGAGGCGGGTGTCCGACCGGAACTCATCAGGGCCGAGATCCTGCGCATGATCGGCCCGGCACGGGACGTGCCGGCCAGCCTGTTCGACACGCTGGACCGGGACGCCCTCGCCGCCATCGGCATCGACCTGGACGTGGTGCGCGGCAAGGTGGAGGAGATGTTCGGCCCGAACGCGCTGCGGCCGCCACGCCAACCCGACCGGCGCTGGTGGCGCAGGCCGAGGGCCGGCCGCAGGCCGAGGCAACGCTCTGGGCACTTCCCGTTCACGCAGCGGGCCAAGAAGTGCCTTGCCCAGTCCCTGCACGAGGCAACCGAGCTGCACAGCGGCTACCTGGGCGTCGAGCACCTCGCCCTCGCGCTGCTCAACACGAAGTCCAGCGCGGCGGCGCACATCCTGTCGACACTCGACGTGTCGGTCCCGGAGTTGCGGGCCGGCATCCTGGACCGGTACCGGCAGGCGAGCTAGCAGTGGGGACAGCCCCTCGCGCGGGGCTGTCCCCACTGTCCACATGAGTGACAGATGTACTAGGCACCAACCGGGTTCCAGGTGAATGCTTGAGCAGTCGGTCGAGGAGGGGGTGCCCGGTGAGTGCTGTGGTCGTGACGGACCTACGTAAGACCTACGGCCAGGTCGAAGCTGTCCGAGGGGTGAGCTTCACCGTCGAGGAGGGCGAGATCTTCGCGCTGCTCGGGCCCAATGGTGCGGGCAAGACGACCACGCTGGAGATCCTGGAGGGGTTCCGGCAGCGCGACGCCGGGGACGTGCGGGTGCTCGGCCACGATCCCGGTCACCGGGCGTCGGGCCGAGTACTGCGCGAACAGATCGGGCTGGTGCTGCAGGACATCGCGGTCGAGCCGTACCTCACGGTGCGCGAGACGATCGCGCGCAATGCCGGCTACTACCCGAATCCACGCGGGATCGACGAGGTGATCGGCCTCGTCGACCTTGGCCCGCAGCAGAAGCAGAAGGTCAAGCAGCTCTCCGGCGGCCAGAAGCGCCGCCTCGACCTGGCGCTGGGCATGGTCGGGAACCCGAAGCTGCTCTTCCTGGACGAGCCGACGACCGGGTTCGACCCGAACGCCCGCCGCGGTGCCTGGCAGGTGGTGGAGAACCTGCGGACGGCGGGCACCACGATCGTCCTGACCACGCACTACATGGACGAGGCGCAGGTACTGGCCGACCGGGTCGCCGTGATCGCCAACGGCGAGATCGTGGCGGAGGGCACCCCGGCCACCATCGGCGGTCGGGACTCGGCACTGACCCGGATCCGGTTCGCGCTGCCGGCCGACACCACCGTCGCCGACCTGCCGGTCCCCGCGAGCGCCGCCATGACAACCGGCGCCGACGGCCTGGTCACCATCGAGGCCGACGAGCCGACCGGCCTGCTGCACCAGCTCACCGGCTGGGCGCTGGACCGCGGCACGACGCTCGCCCGGCTGTCCGTGGAGCGGCCCAGCCTTGAGGACATCTACCTGCGGCTCACCGGCAGCGGCGCCGAGACCGAAGAGGCCGCACCGGCGAAACCGCGTCGCCGCCGCAGCATGGCGAGGAGTGGACGATGACCACCGCGACCGAGACCACACCCGCCGCGCGGCGCAACGACCTTGCGTTGCTCGTCCACCAGGTCCGCTACGAGCAGTTGTCGTTCTGGCGCAATCCGCAGAGCGCGTTCTTCACGTTCGTGTTCCCCGTCGTCATCATCATCATCTTCGGCGCGGTGTTCAACGGCGGCTCCAACGACTCGTTCTTCTACGGCCTGTCGGGTCTCCAGTACTACATTCCGACGATCGCCGCGCTGTCCGTGCTCGGCGCCTGCTACAGCAATCTGGCCATCGTGCTCGCCGTGCGACGCCAGGATGGCATTCTCAAACGGCTGCGGGCCACTCCCCTGCCGACGTGGATCTATTTCATCGGGCTGCTGGCACACTGCGTCGTGATCAGCGTCATCGAGGTCGCACTGATCATCGGCGTCGGCCGGCTCTACGGCGTGCCGATGCCGACGCACTGGACGGCGATCCTGGTCACGCTGGTGCTCGGCGCCGCCAGCTTCTGCGCACTGGGCGTCGCCGTCGCCTCGCTGGTGCGCAACTCCGAGGCCGCACCGGCGGTCGTGCAGTTCATTCTTTTCCCACTGGTGTTCATCTCCGGCACCTACTTCCCGATCCACTCCGCAGTGCTCAACCGCATCGCCGACGTCCTGCCGGTAAGACCGTTCAACGAGGCACTGCTGGGGCCGTTCGCCCAACACACCGGCTTCGACTGGTCCCACCTCGCCGTACTCCTGGCGTGGGGCGTCGGCGGCGCAGCAGTCGGAATCCGCCGCTTCCGGTGGGACCCACGCCCGGAATAGCGTCACTCCTCATTGGGCGACCCCTGCTCACCCGCTGGCGCGGGCTCGCCGAGATTCGTCGCCGGTGCCCTCTGGGGGCCAAGCCCGGGGCCAAGCCCCCAGACCCCCGGCCGGCGGGGCTTCGCCCCCGGACCCCCCTCCTCATTGGCTAGCCGTGTTCGCCCGCTGGCGCGGGCTCGCCCGGATTCGTTGTCCGTGCCCTCTGGGAGCCAAGCCCCCTAGCCAGCGGGGCTTCGCCCCCGGGCCTCCAGAGCCTCGGCAAGGTCGTGCTTCCACAGATCAGACGGCTAATGAGCACGATCTGCCCTGGTGATCGGCGCCGCTTCCAACCAGGCCCGGCGCAGAGATCCCTCGCACCTGCCCAACCAACCCTCCTCAATGGAGGATCAGCCGATTCGACGAAGAGGCACTTAGAGGCCCTCCAACCAGCCGTTATGCGACTTTGCCGGACCTTGCACCCGTCTCTGGCAAGGTCAACGACCCACCACTAATCCCAGCAAAGCGACCAAGTTCCGAGCCGCGATTCCACAGACCGGGCGGACAGACCCCCGCCCAACCCTGGGGGCTTCGGCCCTTTTCAACCCTATGCCTGTCAAGCCCTAAATGGGTGGCCCTATGGCAATCTGTGGGCAACTCGAAAAGTTGTGCACATGTGGGCGAGGGCCTTGACAACCGCCAAGCCAACTTTGCCGGCGTCCTGCCGGACCCCCCATCGTGGGTGGGTTTGGGCGAATGGCAACGGACCTGGGATGACGTGGCAAATAGTTCGTACTTAGGGAGGATGGACAGCGCATCGGGCGCGGCGTAGACCCGACCTCATGTCCACCAACAGACCAGGACACGAATCCTCACCGTTACGGCCGAATCGGCGAGGTTTTCTCGCCGCTTCCGCGGTCGCGGCGGCAGCCGGGGCGGCGAGCATCGCCGCCCCCGGCACCGCATTCGCGGATACCGCGGACTTCACGAAGGGCTGGCCGTCCGGGCCAGGCCAGCCGATCCGCCCACAAGCGCCCGACCGTGAGCTCATGGAGATCCTGCGATCCCTGGACCGCGACCGGATGCGTGCCACCGTGGCGAAGCTGACCACGTTCGGCACCCGGCACACGCTGTCCAGCCAGACCGACCCCGTCCGCGGCATCGGGGCCGCCCGGGACTGGGTCTTCGCGCAGATGCAGGCCATCGCCGCGCCGTCGGGCGGCCGGATGACCGTGGCACTGCAGTCCTACGTCCAACCACCCGTATCCCGGATTCCGACGCCCACGACGATCACGAACGTGGTCGCGACCCTGCACGGCTCGGTGACCCCGGACCGGATCTACGTGGTGTCCGGGCACCTCGACTCCCGAGTCACCGACATCATGAACTTCACCAGTGACGCACCCGGCGCCGACGACGACGCCTCCGGTGTGGCCGCGGTGATGGAGATGGCACGGGTGATGGCCACCCGCAGCCCCAAGTCCACGATCGTGTTCACCGCGGTGTCCGGCGAGGAACAGGGCCTGTTCGGCGCGAACTTCATGGCGACGCAGTTCCGCGCCGCGAACGCCGATGTACAGGGCATGTTCACCAACGACATCGTCGGCAGCCCGGTCGCCGACGACGGCACCCGTGACCCGCACGCGCTGCGCCTGTTCTCCGAGGGCGTGCCGACAACGGAAACCCCGCAGCAGACCGCGGTCCGGCAGGCCGAGGGCAGCGAGGCCGACTCGCCGAGCCGGCAACTGGCGCGGTTCGTCACCAGCGTCGCCAACAACGACGCCACCGACATGTCCGTGCACGTCATCTACCGGCGGGACCGCTACCTGCGCGGCGGCGACCACATCCCGTTCCTGCAGCATGGTTACCCGGCAGCAAGGTTCACCGAGCCGCACGAGAACTTCGCGCACCAGCACCAGGACACCAGGCTCGTGAACGGCGTCCAGTTCGGCGACCTGATCGACTTCTGCGACTTCGACTTCCTCCAGCGGGTCGCCAAGGTCAACGCGGCCGCCATGTGGTCGCTGGCCAACGGCCCCGGCACGCCGAAGAACGCCGTGCTCGACGACACGACGCTGACCAACAGCAGCACGTTGCGCTGGGACGCCAACACGGATCCGGACATCGCCGGATACGAGATCGTGTGGCGGCCGTGCACCGAACCCGACTGGACGCACGCCGTCCCGGTCGGCAACGTCACCACGTTCACCGTGCCACTGGCCAAGGACAACGTGTTCCTCGGCGTCCGCGCGGTGAACACGGCCGGCAAGCACAGCCCGGTCGCGTTCCCCACCCCTGTGTTCTGACACCACTTCGGATGCGCCCAGGCCGGTCACTGACCGGCCTGGGCGTTCGTTATTGTGCTGTGCCACCGAACCTTGCGCGTGCGCCATCGAAGAAGGAGGTCCAACGTGGCGATCCAGCGGATGGACAACGTCCTCATCGTCGTCGACGACCTTGACGCTGTTGTCGCGTTCTTCGTCGAGCTGGGCATGGAACTGGAGGGCAAGGGCCCACTCGACTGGCGCGGGGCGGAACGTGTCATCGGGCTTGAGGACGTCCGGCAGGACGTCGCCATGCTGCGGATCCCGGACGGCCACGGACGGATAGAGCTGGCGAAGTTCCACCGGCCGAAGGCCATCACCCCCGAGCCGAAGGAAGCGCCGGCGAACACGCTGGGCATTCGTCGCATCATGTTCGCGGTCGACGACATCGAGGATGTCATTGCCCGCCTGGGCACCCACGGCGCCGAACTCGTGGGCGAACTGGTGCGATACGAGAACATCTATCGGCTCTGCTACGTCCGCGGTCCCGAGGGCATCGTCGTCGGACTCGCCGAGCAGCTCGGCTGACGGCCCGTTGCCGCAAGAGCACGCGGGTCTCATCCCGCCTCGACCACTGCCCGTCGTATCGCTATGATCGAACACATGTTCGAGGTCAAACGTTTCACGCGCGAGCCGAGCCCGATCATGCTGATGCGGGTGGCTGACGAGTTGCCAGCGATCCAGCGCGGCTGGGACCACTTCGAGAACCTGGTCGGCCTGCGTGGCCGGAAGTTCTACGGCGTTGTCGACGACAAGGCGGGCGAGTACCACCTGTGCACCGCCGTCCGGTCCGACGACCCGTCCGACCACTTCGGCCTGGAAACCGGGGAGTTGGCCGGCGGCACGTATCTGCGGGCCCTGTTACAGGGCGAACCGCCGGCGATCTACGAGCACATCGGACCGACCGTGCGCCACCTGCACACGTTGGCCACCGCGGACGACACGCGCCACGACGTCGAGTTCTACCGTCGCCATGACGAGATCGAAATCTGGATGCCGGTTCGCTGACCGTTCGCCGAAAGAGAAGCAGCCGGTCAGGCGATTGCCGCCCTGGTAGCGTCGAGCGAATGGCGGGGGACGAGGGGCGGCTGGGCGGGCGGTACGCCAAGCTGTGGGCGGCAAGCACGACATCGGCGTTGGGCAGTGGACTGGCCACGATCGCGGCGCCGCTGTTCGTCGCCGCGCGCACCACCAATCCGCTGGTCGTGTCGGCGTCGTTCGCGGTGTCGTGGCTGCCGTGGCTGTTGTTCTCGCTGCCGGGCGGCGTGCTGGTCGATCGGGTGGACCGGCGCCGACTGATGATCGTCATCGACTGTGTTCGGGTCGGTGCGGTCGGCGTGCTGGCCGTCGCGATCCTTGCCGACCGGGCCGATATCGCGTTGTTGTACGTGGTGCTGTTCCTCGTCAACACCGGCGAGGTCGTCTTCCGCAGTGCGAGCCAGGCGATGATTCCGTCGGTCGTGGCGCGGGACCAGTTGGAGCGGGCCAACGGCTGGCTGGCCGGCGGCGCCACCCTGATGCAGGGCATGATCGCCGGACCGTTGGGCGGCTTCCTGTTCGTCGTCGCGGCGTGCATCCCGTTCTTCGCCAACGCGGGCACCTACGCGGCCAGCGCGGTGCTGCTGGGCGTTGTCGCGGGCGCCTACAAGGCGACCAGCATGCAGGGCCCGCGGAGATCGGTGCGCAAGGAGGTGGTCGACGGGCTCCGTTGGCTTGCGCACCAACGGCTGTTGCGCACCATGGCAGTCCTCATCGGACTGTTGAACGTGACGCTCATCGCGGCAACGTCGGTACTCGTGCTGCTCGCGAAGCAGCGACTCGGCCTGAACTCGGTCGGCTACGGCCTGCTGTTCACCTGCATGGCGGTCGGCGGCATCCTGGGCTCGGTCATCGGTGACCGGCTGATCAGGTGGTTCACCGCGACCTGGACAATCCGCGTCGGCCTGTTGATCGAGGCCGGCATGCACCTGGCCCTGGCGGCCTCGCGCAGCCCGTACCTGATCGGGTTCGCGTTGTTCGCCTTCGGCGTACACGGCGCGTTGTGGGGCATGGTCGGCAGTTCGCTGCGCCAGCGCCTTGCGCCGCCGGAGATGCTGGGCCGGATCGGCAGCAGCATCCTGTTCGTCGCGGCCAGCGGCAACTGCGTCGGCGCGTTACTCGGTGGCGCGCTGGCCGCCCGCTTCGGCCTGACCGCGCCCTACTGGGTCGGTTTCGTGGTCGCGATCATCGTGACAGCAACAACATGGCGCGTATTCGACCGCGCGACCGTGGCCAAGGCCTACGCCGAACCGGCGCCATCCCAGCCCACCCCAGTCTGACCGGCACCCGTAGAATCCGATGAACAGCAAGGCGATCCCAACCACCAGGCTCAGATGACGTCCGGATCGCGAAGGCCAGGTAGTCGATCGTCCCGTGCGTTGCACGATCAGATTCAGCAGGCCGGACAACACGAACAGCGAACCCGATCACGATCGCCGCAGCCAACGCGACCAGCCCGACCCGGATCGCGACGACAATCAGCATCGCACCCACCAGCGCGCTCGTAGCGAGCAAACCGTTGCAGGACATGCCAACTCGCCGGCGCCGGCATATGATCAACCCGTACCGTCGGACCGCCCGGTCCCCGGCACGACCACCCAATGATCACTCGACCGGGTGATCATCCCCGAACCCGGGATCAAACCACCCGGTCCCGTTCGTTGAGCGAAAAAAACAAAACAGCCCCCCGCTCGCGACCGCCACCATGCCCTTGCGACCACAGCTCTCCGCACCGCCACGCAGCACCTCACCCAACCGCCACGCAACCCCTCCCGACGACCACTCAGCCCTCCCCGACCACCACTCCACTCAGCCGTCCCGACCACCACTCAGCGTTTCCAGCAACCCGACCAGCCGCGCCCGCACCGCATCCCAAGCATGCTGCGCCAGCGAGCCGGCACCAGGCAACGAGCCGGCACCAGGCAGCGAGCCGGCACCAGGCAGCGAGCCGGCACCAGGCAGCGCAGGCGGTGGCTCGTCGAGGCCGACACCGATGGTCAGCAGCATCCGCACCACCGCACCCACCACCTCGGGATGGCCGATCGGCAGCGGATCCGGCCCGGCCCAGGTCGCCGACTCCGCGTCGACCTGGCCAAGGATCAGGTCCGGATGGTTCACCACGAGCCGCAGCGCCGGCAGGTCCCCGGCCGGCCACGGCGGATTCACCAGCACGGCCCCGCGCACGTGATCGGGCTCCGACACCGCGAGCGACAGCGTCAACAACGCCGCGGCGCCGTACGACACCAACACCAGTCGGCGTCCGTCCGCGGCGAGCTCGCGGAGCAGTTGGTGGGGGTCCAGGCCGGTGCGCGGCGCGGCCGGCAGCCGGCACCAGACCACCTCGACGTCCTCGGTCAGCGGCCGCCAGGTCGCCGGCAGTTCGCCGTGCTTGGCGTGGCCCGCGGGATCGAGCACCACGACGGCGACGGCCCCGCGCGGACCCTTCCGGACCACGCTCGGACCTTCGGCTCGCGCGACGTCCGCGCTGACCGGCGCGGGATCGGAGGCCGACGCGGGATCGGTGGTCAGGCCCGTGGGGCCTGTGCCGGTGGCCGGCCCGGTGCGGCCTGCGTTGGCGCGCGTGGGATCGGTGGCCGGCCCCTGGCCTCTTGGCGCCTGGGATCGTCCGGCCTGTGCGGCCTGTGCTGGCGCGCACGGAATCCGTGGTCGGGCCCGTGCGGTCTGCGCTGGCGCGCGTGGGATCGGTGGCCGGCCCCGTGGGATCTGCGCTGGCGCGCAGGGAATCCGTGGTCAGCCCTGTGGGATCTGCGCTGGCGCGCGTGGGATCGGTGGTGGGGCCTGTGGGGTCTGCGCTGGCGTGCATGGAGGCCGTGGTCGCCCGGATGGTGTCCGTGCTGGTCTGCATGGGGTCGGCGGCGTGGATTGGGTTGGCGCTGGTCGGATGACTCATGGTGAACGGGTACCCAGCCTCAACAAGACAAATCTTCTAAATAGGACAAAACCGTCCTGAGAGCATTTCAACCTACTGGTGTGGTTCGTAGATTCGCAGCCGCACGGTTAGTTCGTGTCGTGGGACGGGGGCGGTGGGGGTTGGCGGGGTCGGTTGCCCGACCGGGTGGGAGCCGCGGCGGACGGCTGCTACGAAGGCGTCTACCTCCGATGGTGGGGGCACCAGGTCGCCGCCGTGGTAGGTCAACACGATCAGGTCGCCACCTGAGGGCACCTCCACGGCCGCCGACCAGCCGAAACGCTCCTCCCACAGTAGCGCCAGGTCACGTTCGGGGAAGCGCAGCGCCCGCCCCTCTAGTGCGACATAGGCGGCCGCGGGCGACAGCGAGTCGATCGCGCAGGACTCCAACCCGACGCCGAGACCGGTTGCCACCGCGGCCAAATAGCCGCGCAGACCTCTGACCCGTTTCCGTGAGTAGTGCGGTGACACGTGCCTGGAGATAGCGATAGGTGCCGCTCTGGCCTGGGATGATGTGGGTTGCGAAGACCATATCGATCTCATGGTGAGGACACCTATCTGGTGGGTAGCGTACGTGGTGGGCGACCGAAGGTGCGCATCGGCGCGCCGGACCCGAGCCTGACGGCGGTGTCGGGGATGGCCGCGGTCAGCGAGTTGTGTGATCGGTTGGGTGTGATCGAGGCGCTGGACGCGGCGGTGGGGCCGATCAAGCAGCGTGATCGCGGGTGTGGCGCCGGTGAACTGCTGGTCGGCTTGGCGGCGGCGCAGTGGGCGGGGGAGGACTTCCTGGTCGGGCTGGACCGGCAGCGCGCGGATGTGGCAGGGCAGGTGATCGCGCCTGTGCCCGGCTTGTGCTCGACGACCGCTGCGGGGCTGGCGCGGCGGATCACAGGTCCACAGTGGACGGCGGTGGAGACCGGGGTAGCGCGAGTTACCGAGCGGATGGTGGCGCGGGTGCCCGTCGCGCGGCGGGCGCGGCTGTGCGCCACGGTGACGATCGATCTGGACGCTACCGACGTCGAGGTGTACGGGCGGCGCAAGCGTGGTGTCGCCTACAACCACCAGGGCCAGCGGGTCGGGCGTCCGCATGTCGCGACGTGGGCCGAGACCGAGACCGTGCTGGCGGCGGAGTTGGTGTCGGGTAACGACGATCCGCGGGCGGGTGCGGCGGTGTTGTTGCGGCGAGCGTTGGCCGCGCTGCCCCGCCAGGCCAGAACCGGCCGGGTGCGGCTACGGGCCGACGCGGGCTACTTCGCCGGGGAACTGGCCCGCGTCGCGTTCTTCGCCGGTGTCCAGTTCGCGATCGGCGCCAAGCGGATCGCCCCACTGTGGCGGCTGCTGGCCGGTATCAGCGAGCAGGGCTGGGCCGAGGCGATCGGTATGACCGGCGCGCAAGTCGCGGTGGCCGACTATCGGCCAGACTGGTGGCCCGCCAAGACATTCCTGCTGATTCGGCGGGTCCGGCTGGACATCACCCAGGTCTCGGCCGATCCCCGGTCCCGGCGCCGCCGCACCCTGCGCCCCGACCAGCGTGCCCTGCCGATCGCCGAACTGGCCAACGCCGACGCGATCTACGCCTATTCGTTTATCCTGACCAACCTTGACGTGTCCACACCGGGCAAGGCGGCTGTGGTGGAGCACTGGTACCGGCACCGCACCAGCATCGAGAACATCTTCCGCGACAGCAAACACGGCGCAGCGCTGCGGCACCTGCCCAGCGGATATGTCGAAGTCAACACGGCGTGGATGTGGGGCGCGTTGCTCGCCGCGACCATGGCCGGCTGGTTACACCAACTCACCGCGACCGAAGGCCCGCACGGCCGACTGTCGGGCTGGGGAGTTCGTGCGGGCAAGGCCATGATCGAAACCTTGCGGCACCGGCTGATTCGGGTTCCCGCACGGCTGGTTTCCCATGCCGGTCAGGCGATCCTGCGGCTGCCACCCGGCCAGGATCTACTCGCCGAGATCCTCGCCCGGCTGCGCGCGCTACCCACAGTGCAGTGACTGTCCGGCCTGTCGGCCCCAACCCAGCGACCTCGGAACCCGCGAGCCCGGCGCGACACCCGGGCTGGTGGCATGCGCCCTGCCCTGACAACCACCCATCGAAGATCAACAAAATGGTTGAAGATCCAATCATCCCGCTACTCGCGGAATCGGGTCTGATGAACGCGTACTCGTCGGGGGTGTCGATCATGGTCGCGTCCAGCAGGTTCGGCATCGGCCCAAGCTCCATCACGTGCGGTTCAACCAACGGGTGACTCAGGAGTAGACAGCACGGACCGTAGCTAAACGTGAACGGCTCATCCGTTCGATCTCCACGGGCGTGGGGCCGCCAGAGGAGGGGTCACTTGCTGGAAGTGCTGTCTGGTGGGCGGTCCTCGTCCGGCTCGTCGCGCAAACTAGGGCGGTCTGGCGTGCGCGGCAGTCAGGTTCGAGGCTCGGCGCGGCTGGGTACACCCCGAACGGGAGGCGACCATGACCAGACCCGAGCACGATCCGCGCAACCTGGCCGAAGCCGCACTGCCGCCGGACGAGATCCCCCAGTACCCACCGACGGACCTGCCCGACGTGAACCGGCCCAACGAGACGACCGACGAGGCACCGGGGACCGACGAAACATCAGGGACCGACGAGACGCCAGGGACCGACACCACGCGCGGTGACCGCCACCACACGACACCGGGGAACGAATTCCCGGGTTTCCCCGTTGACTAGATTGGTCGGTGTGGTTCGAGTCCCCCGGACCCACCAGCGCCGTCGCGGAATACCGATAATGCTGGAGCCGCGTTCGGACACCGCCGCGAGGCGACCGCCACACCGACCTCTCACACTCCGCCCCGGCCGCGACTCCCCCTCGAGCGGCCGGGGCGGTCCCGATTCGGTGCGCCACAAAGCGGGTACCACGACACCGACGGGCTCCGCCACTCCTGTCCTGCTCCGACACACCGGCGGAGTCCGTTCTATTGCGGCAATTTCACGACCGTGACGAAGAACTCGTCGATCTGACGGATCACCTCGACGAACCTGCTGAAGTCGACCGGTTTGCTGACATAGGCGTTGGCGTGCAGCGAATAACTGCGCAGTATGTCCTCCTCCGCCTCGGACGTGGTCAGCACGACGACCGGGATCACGCACAGTTCCGGGTCCGCCTTCAGGTCCGCGAGGACCTCCGTGCCGTCCTTGCGGGGCAGGTTGAGGTCCAACAGGATCAGGCCCGGCCGGGGAGCATCGCCGTACGGGCCCTGGCGGCGCAGGAACTGCAACGCCTTCTCACCGTCGCTCACCACGTGCAGCCGGTTGCGGATCTTGTGGTACTCGAAGGCTTCCCGCGTCATCAGGACGTCGCCCTCGTCGTCCTCGACGAGGAGGATGTCGATCACGTCGAGAAAGGCGTCAGTCATCGGTCGCGTCCCCTTCGTTGCTGAGCGGAGCTGCGTACGGGGCCGAGTCCGTTGGCGGGGCGGCAGGCAGGGCGGGGAGCGTGAACAGGAACCGGGAGCCTACCTCCGCCGTGTTGTCCAGCCAGATCCTGCCGCCGTGGTACTCGATGATCTTCCGGCACATGGCAAGGCCGATCCCGGTGCCGGGGTACTCGTCCTTCGGGTGCAGGCGCTGGAAGATGATGAAGATCCGCTCCGCGTACTTCGCGCCGATGCCGATACCCCGGTCGGCGAAGGAGAACTCCCAGTCCGGGCCGTCGCGCCGCGCGGCGATGGTGACGTGCGGCGGTTGGTCGCCGTGGAACTTCAGTGCGTTGCTCAGCAGGTTCTGGAACACCGCGGTCAGCAGCGGCGCCTCGGCCAGCACCATCGGCAGGTCGCCGACCTCGACGGTCGCGCCGGTCCGCTCCAGCGCGTCGGCCAGGTTCGCCTTGGCCTGGTCCACGAGGACGTCGGCGGACACCGGCTGCCGGTCGCCGGTGATCCGGCCGACCCGGCTGAACGCCAGCAGGTCGTTGATCAGGACCTGCATCCGTTTGGCGCCGTCCACCGCGAAGCCGATGTACTGGTCGGCTCGTTCGTCCAACCTGCCGCCGTAGCGTCGTTGCAGCAGTTCGCAGAAGCTGGCCACCTTGCGCAGCGGTTCCTGCAGGTCGTGTGATGCGACGTAGGCGAACTGCTCGAGTTCGGCGTTGGAGCGTTGCAGGTCCTGGGTGCGGGCGTCGAGCACCGTGTGCGCGGCCCGCGCCGAGGACAGCTCGTGCAGGATGCGTTCGCGCATCCTGTTCACATGCCAGCTCAGCTCACGGACCTCGCGCGGCCCTGCCGGTTCGACGGCGTGCTCGAAGTCGCCGCCCGCGACCTGGCGCACCTCGCCCGCCAGCCGGGACAGCGGCCGGATCGCGGCGGCCCGCAGGGCCACCGCGAGCGCCACCACGATCAGGATCAGCACGCCGCCCAGGACGACACAGACCGTGTTCACCCGGTTGGCCGCGCTGTTCAGCGCGGCGGTCGCCGCCCGGCGAGCCTGGTCGAGATCGTGTTGCAGCGCGCCGGCCGCCGCCCGCAGCGAGTCGAACGAGGCCCTGGCGAGATCCAACGAGGCGCCGGAGACCGGCGCCTTGGTCGCGGCGACCTTGTCGATGGTCGGCTGGGCGTAGCCGGCGCGCCACGCGTTCACCCTGCTCAGCACCTGCCTGAGGTCGGTGGCCGCGGTGGGCAGGTCGGCCAGCAGGCCGTTGAGCTGGTTGACCGCGTCCTGCTGGATCGCGAGGCCGGACGTGTAGGGGCTGAGGAAGTCGGACTGGCCGCCGGACAGCGCGTAGCCGCGTACGCCGTTCTCCTGGTCAAGCAGTGCCGCGTTCAGGCGCAGCGCCTGCTGGACGGCCGGATCGACCTGGTTGACCACCTGGTCCTTGACCTGCCCCACGTTCGTCAGCGCCATGCCGACGAAGACCGCCGCGAGCACCGAGAACAGCGCCATGACCAGCACCGAAACGCCGATGATCCGGCTCAGCGGCCACTGCCGGAAGGGCCGTTGCGGTGCGTGCGGCCGCACCGAAGGCGGGGTGCCCAGTTGTGTCACGTCAGCCGCCGTGGTTGTCGATGTTGTGGCTCAGTGCCAGTACGGCCAGGTCGTCGGTGAGGTCGCCGCCGTTGAGCACGCGCACCTGGTCGACCAGCGTGTCCAGCATCCGCTCGTCGCGCGAGCCGCCGGTGCTGTCCGACCCGACCGCGCGGAACGACTCGACGAGGCCGATCAGCCCTTCGGTCTCCAGTCGTTCGTTGCCGTTGCCGATCCGGCCCTCGACCAACCCGTCTGTGTACATCAGGATCGTCCACGCCGTGCCGAGGGCGATCTCGCCGTCGGGCCAGTGCCGCGTGTCGCCGATGCCCACCGGGGTGTGCACCGGCGCGGACAGTTCCGCGATGCCGGCCTGGGTGATCAGCAGGGGTGGCGGATGGCCCGCCAGGAACAGCCGGCCGGTGGCCCGGTCCGGTGCCACCGAGACCGTGCACAGCGTGGCGAACAGCCCGGCCCTGTGCCGTTCGTGCTCGAAGACCTGGCCCAGGACGGTCAGGGTCTCCTGCATGGGACGACCCGACAGCATCATCGTGCGCCACGCCACCCGCAGGCACACGCCGAGCGCCGCCTCGTCAGGGCCGTGCCCGCACACGTCGCCGACCAGCGCGTGCACCCAGCCGTCCGCGGACTGCACCACGTCGTAGAAGTCGCCGCCCAGCAGCATTCGCCGGCCACCGGGGCGGTAGCGGGCGGCCACCGTCAGGTCCGGTGTGGACACCAGCGGTGATGGCAGCAGGCCGCGTTCCAGCCGGGCGTTCTCCTCCGCGTAGATCCGCGCCTCGCTCAGTTGGCGCTGCATGTCGTCGGACAGTTGCCGTGCCACCGAATAGCGGATCACCCGGTGCAGCAGGTGGCCGTCCACCTGGCCCTTGACCAGGTAGTCCTGCGCGCCGGACCGGACCGCCTCCTGGCCGAGGTGCTCGTCGGACATGCCGGTCAGCACGACGACCGCGACCTGCGGCACGTTCGCCTGCAACCAGTGCACGCCTTCCAGGCCGTACGTGTCCGGCAGACCGAGGTCCAGCAGCACGCACGAGACGTCGGACAGCAGCGGCCGGGCCGCCGCGAGCGTGCGGACGCGGTGCACGTGGATGGTCGCGGTCGTACCGAGCAGCAGGTCCTCGACGATCAGGGCGTCGCCGTCGTCGTCCTCGATCAGCAGCACCGGCAGCGGGCTTGACCGGTCGTCGCCGGGCGCACCGCCGGGCATGTTGTTGCCAGCCACCATTGCCGCCTGTGACCGTCCTCGTGCCAACGCTCGACCAGGACGGTCGATGCTGCTGCTCACTTTAGGGTGCGCCGGTGCGGGGCGCGGCCCGCGGGCTGCCGGGGTGGCTCGAGGTGCGGCCGGTCGGGCACGGCGACGGTGACCGGCCGGTCGACGTCGACCGTGCACGGTTCGTCGTAGTGGCGCAGTGCCATGGGTTCGCCGGCCAGCAGCGTGTAGGTGGCGGTGCCGTCGGTGATCTCGACGTTGAGCAGCCTGCGACGGAAGTACAGCCGGAACGCCAGCCGGGACACGCCGGGCGGCAGGCTCGGCGCGAACCGCAGTGGTTCGCCTGCCCGGTGGCGCATCCCGCCGAATCCGGCGACCAGCGCCTGCCACGCTCCGGCCAGCGCGGCGATGTGCAGACCGTCGCGGGTGTTGGACTCCAGGTCGTCCAGGTCCATCAGGGCCGCTTCGGTCAGGTAGTCCGCGGCCAGTTCGGCGTGGCCGACCTCGGCCGCGAGCACCGCCTGGGTGCCGGCCGACAGCGACGAGTCGCGCACGGTCAACGCCTCGTAGTAGGCGAAGTTCCGCGCCTTCTGTTCTGGCGTGAAGTCGTCAGGGCACAGGTACATCGCCAGTACCAGGTCGGCCTGCTTGACCACCTGCTTGCGGTACAGGTCGAAATACGGGTAGCGCAACAGCAACGGGTAGTCCTCGGGCGCGCAGGACTCGAAGTCCCACACCTCGTGGTCGGTGAACCCCTCCGCCTGCGGGTGCACGCCGAGTCGTTCGTCGTAGGGCACCACCATGTGATCGGCGGCCCGGCGCCAGTCGGCGACCTCGGCCGCGTCGACGTCCAGTTCGTCGGCCCGGTCGGCGAACCGGTCGACGGCGTCGACCGCGGCCAGCAGGTTCTTGCGTGCCATCAGGTTCGTGTAGACGTTGTTGTCGGCGATCGCGCTGTACTCGTCAGGGCCGGTCACACCGTCGATGCGGAACCCGCCTGCCGCGTCGGTGTGGCCGATCGACGCCCACAGCCGTGCGGTGTTCACCAACAGGTCGAGGCCGGGGCCTCGGGCGAACTCGTCGTCCTCGCTGGTGTCGACGTACCGGACGACGGCGTCGGCGATGCCGGCGTTGATGTGGAACGCGGCCGTGCCAGCGGGCCAGTACGCGGAGCACTCCATGCCACTGATCGTCCGCCACGGGAACGCCGAGCCGCGGAAGCCGAGTTCGGCGGCGCGCGCGATGGCGTCGGGCAGGATGTCGTGGCGCCAGAGCAGGGCGTCGCGGGCCGCGTCCGGCAGGGTGTAGGTCAGCACCGGCAACGCGAAGACCTCGCTGTCCCAGAAGCAGTGCCCGTCGTAGCCGGAACCGGTGAGGCCCTTGGCCGGCACCGCGCGCCGCTCGGCCCGCGCACCGGCCTGGGCGATGTGGAACAGTCCGAACCGGACCGCCTGCTGCACGTCCGGATCGCCGTCGACCTGGACGTCGGCGCGCTCCCAGAAGTCGTCAAGGAACGCGCGTTGCTCGGCGAGCAGGCCCTCCCAGCCGGTCTGGCGGGCCGCGACGAGCGCCGCGGCCACCTGCGCCCGCAGCCCGGCCGCGGACCGCTGCAGCGACCAGCCGTAGGCGACGTACTTGATGACACGCAATCGCTGGCCGGGCGTCAGCAGCGCGGAAACCGTTGTCCTGCCCAGGTTCTGGGCAGACTCCGTGGCCACTTCCAGTGCCACCGGCGCGCTGATCTCGTGGTCCATCGCGGCGGCGACGCCGAGGCCGCTCACGCGCGTGCGGTACACCGTGCTCACGCGGCCGCCCTCGATCGCGTGCCGCTCGTCGACCAGCGGCGCGTCCAGGTTGGCGGAGCCACGGGGGTCGGCCGTGGCGGGCGCGGGCATCGGTTCGTTGGCGACCAGTTCGGACTGCAGGACGATCCGGGTCGGGCCGTCGAGCGGTTCGACGTCGTAGCAGACGGCGGCGATGGCGCGCTGGGTGAACGACACCAGCCGGCGCGAGCGCATCCGGATCGCGCGGCCGGTCGGCGCCACCCACTCGGCCGTGCGGGTCAGCACACCGGCCCGGAAGTCGAGTTCCCTTACGTGGGAACGGAGTTCACCGTAGCGGAGGTCGAACGGCTCGTCGTCCACCAGCAGCCGGATGAGCTTGCCGTCGGTCACGTTGATCACCGTCTGGCCCGACTCCGGGTAGCCGTAGCCCGCCTCGGCGTAGGGCAGCGGGCGGGTCTCGTAGACGCCGTTGAGGTAGGTGCCGGGCAGGCCGTGCGGCTCCCCCTCGTCGACGTTGCCGCGCCAGCCGATGTGCCCGTTGCTCAGCGCGAAGATCGACTCGGTCTGCGCGAGCACCGCCAGGTCCAGCTCGGTCTCCCGCAGCAGCCACGGCTGGACCTCGAACGCCGTGTGCCGGATCATGCGGTCACCAGCAGTTCGGCCAGGTCCGTCACGACGGTGTCGGCACCGTGGCGACGCAGTTCGTCCGCCTGCCCGACGCGGTCGACGCCGACCACGTAACCGAAGTTGCCCGCGCGGCCCGCCGCGACCCCGGCCAACGCGTCCTCGAACACGGCCGCGGCCGACGGTGGCACGCCCAACGCCCTGGCGCCGGCCAGATACGTGTCCGGCGCCGGCTTGCCGGCCAGGTGCTCACGTTCGGCGACGATGCCGTCGATCCGGGTGTCGACGTACCGGTCGAGGCCGGTGCTGGCCAGTACCTGCGCGCAGTTGGCGCTGGAGGACACCACGGCGACCGGCATCCCGGCGGCGCGCACGGCCCGCAGGAACCGCACCGAGCCGGGGTAGACCTCGACGCCGTCGTGCTCGATCTTGTGCAGTACCAACTGGTTCTTCCGTTCGCTCAGCGCGTGGACGGTCTCGGCGTCGGGTGGGTCGTTCGGCCCGCCCTCAGGCAGGTCGATGCCCCTGGAGTGCAGGAAGGTGCGGGTGCCGTCCGCGCGGGGCAGGCCGTCGACGTAGGCGTCGTAGTCGGCGACCGGGTCGAACGGCACGAACTTCTCGCCGGTGCGCTCGGCTCTGGCGCGCAGGTACTCGTCGAACATCTCCTTCCAGGCCGCGGCGTGCACCGTCGCGGTCTTGGTCAGCACCCCGTCCAGGTCGAACAGGCACGCCGTGATGCCGTTGGGCAGTCGCGGCAGGTCGGTGTCGGCGGTCATGCCTTCCCCCTTCGGTTGGCCACAGGCGGACGGTACTAGCCGCTGAACCGCTCCGCCGCCGTGCCGGCCAGGTGGCCCGCCGGCAGCGTGCGGTGGCACAGCACGAGGGCCAGGTAGCGGGCGGGGCCGGACACCGTGGTGCCGGTGCCGAACGACCAGTCAAGGTCGTCGGCCCGCAGTTCGATCCCGGTCAGGTCGATGCCGAAGTGCTTGCGGGACGCCGGTTTCGTGACGCCGTCCAGGACCGCGCGCAGCCGGTCGGGCGGGATCGGCGCATCGATGCCCAGCGGCACGGTGATGTCGAGGCCGTGGATCACGTCGTGCACGAGGGCGCCCTCGAAGCCGCCGCCCGGCGGGCGCCACGGGTTGGTGATGTTGTCCCGGACGGCCGCCGCGAGCTCGGCGGGCGGAACGTCGGCGTCCCGGCGGGCGCATCGGTCGGACATCCGGTCGAACCGCAGGCCGGACCGGGCCAGTTCGACCAGGAACCGGCCGGTCGAGTACCGGAACGGCATGGTGACGTGCGCGACCACCTCGCGTACCCGCCATCCCGCGCACAGCGTCGGCGCGTCCCAGGAGTCGGCCGGCAGGCCCGCCACCATGTCGGCCAGTTCCCGGCGGTTCGCCGCGAGTTCCGCGCGCAGGTCGGCGGTCATCGCTGGTTCCCGGTCAGGAGTTCTGCCAGGTAGGCGGCGCAGCGGTCGAGCGAGGACCTGAAGCCGGCCTGGGCTTCGGGGCTGAGGTACGCCGCCGGCACGTTGGCCTGGTGGATGCGGATCTCGGTGCGCGAGTCGCCGAGGTCGGTGAAGGTGGACGTGGTGGTCATGTCGTCCTCGACCCAGACGAGGCGCTCCGGTTCGATGACCTCGACGAAGATCCCCTTCGACGGGTACTCGGTGCCGTCCGCGTCGTTGACCATGACGGTTTGGAACACGCCGCCCGGCCGAGGGTCGACCACGATCCTGTCGATCGGGGTGTGCACGCCGTCCGGGCCCCAGAAGTGGGTCAGGTGCTTCGGGTCGATCATGCAGCGGAAGACGAGCTCGCGTGGTGCGTCGAAGACCCGGGTGAAGACGAGTTCGTTGGTGTTACTCATGATCAGTGGTTCCTTCCGCGGTCGACTGTTGGATGTCGCGCAGGTGTCGTCGAGCTTGTCGAACCGTTCGGTCCAGATTCGCCGGTTCTCCTCGATCCAGCCCACGGCCGAGTCGAGCGGGCCCCGTTCCAGATGGCAGGGGCGGAACTGGGCGTGCCGGCTGCGCGAGATGAGCCCGCACCGTTCGAGCACCTTCAGATGTTTGGAGATGCCCGGCAGGGTCATGTCGAAGGGCGCGGCCAGTTCGTTCACCGTGGCGTCTCCCTTGGCGAGGCGGTTGACGATCGCCCTGCGCGTCGGGTCGGCCAGTGCGGCGAACGCGGCGTCGAGTTGATTCTCGGTGCTGGTCATCCCGGCCTCCTTCCGACGCTTACTTCACCATGTAGTTATTTAGCCGTCAAGTTAACCAATGGCGTTCACTCGTTTGGAGTAACAACAGATGACCGAGAAAGGCGTAGTCTGGAGTCATTCCAGATTAGCCCGTCGAGCAAGGCAAGATGGGTGAGCGGTACGGCTCCTGGCGCCTGCATCCCTCCTTAGGCCAGGGGCCGTACCGCGAGAATCGGGGATAACGTATGAAGCCCGCCGGGACCTCGCCCCGGCGGGCTTCTGCGCGACCGCTGAGGAGTCTGTTGTGGACACGACGAAGCGCTTGGCGGGCAAGGTAGCCCTGATCACCGGTGCCGGCACCGGGATCGGCGCGGCCACCGCACGCCGGTTGGTCGCCGAGGGGGCCAACGTGGTGCTCTGCGGCCGGCGACCCGACCCGCTCCGCGAGGTGGCCGCCGAGTTGGGGGACGCCGGTTTCGTCGCACCGGGCGACGCCGCACGGACCGAGGACGCCCGGCGGGTCGTCGCCGACGGCGTGCGACGGTACGGCCGACTGGATCTGGTGGTGGCCAACGCGGGCGGCCACGGCCTCGGCACGGTGGCCGAGACCAGCGACGAGGCATGGCGGGAATCCCTGGACACCAACCTGAACAGCGCGTTCGTCACCATCCGCGAGGCGCTGCCGCACCTGGTCGAGCAGGGCGGCTCGGTGGTCGTCGTGTCGTCGCTGGCCGGCCTGTTCGCCGGCCCGGGGGTGGCAGGCTACGTGACCACCAAGCACGCGCTGATCGGCCTGACCCGCTCGCTGGCCCGCGACTACGGCCGGCGCGGCGTGCGGGTGAACGCGCTGTGCCCCGGCTGGGTCCGCACGCCGATGGCGGACGAGGAGATGGACGAACTCGGTGCCACGCGCGGCCTTGACCGCGAGGCGGCCTACCGGCTGGTCACCCAGAACACGCCGTTGGGCCGGCCGGCGACGTCGGCGGAGATCGCCGGCATCGTGGCGTTCCTGCTGTCCGACGACTCGGCGGCGATGACCGGTTCGGTCGTGACCGCCGACTCCGGCGCGTCCGCGACGGACCTGCCGACGATCGCCTTCGCGCCCTATCCGGAGAATCCGCTCTGATCGACGAGGAGAAAGCCGGTTCCCTGGCTCGTTCGTTCGACGGGTCGCGTGGGCGGCCGGTGGGTCGACCGTCGGCTGTTCTGGTGGCGGGGCCGGATATTTTTTGTGTTATGTGCTCGGGTTGCGGAACCGGGGCCATCTGCGCTGAATCGGTTGCAGCGGTCGTATTTACATGCAACAGCGCTGGTAGCGGGCTTGACAGGTCATTTCCGTAACGCCCATGCTACGCACTGAGAGCGCTCTCACCGCCGTTGGCGCAACCCCGGCGTAGGGCGCGCGCCCGTGCCCGCAATCGTGCTGGAGAAACCATGAAGGTCCGCTCCTCCGACGCAATGACGCGACGGAGACTGTCTCGAACACTGCCAACGGTGATGGCCACACTGGTCGTGCTCAGCGTGGCCATCTACACCATCGTCGTCACAGGGCCCGCCGCCCACGCGGCCGCCACCCTGCTGTCGCAGGGCAAGCCGACCACCGCGTCGTCCACCGAGAACGCCACGTTCCCGGCCAGCGCCGCCACCGACGGCAACACCGGCACCCGGTGGTCCAGCGCCTTCAGCGATCCACAGTGGATCCAGGTCGACCTCGGCTCGTCCGCGAGCATCAGCCAGGTGGTGCTGAACTGGGAGGCCGCCTTCGGCAAGTCGTTCCAGATTCAGACGTCCCAGGACGCGGCGAACTGGACGACCATCTTCTCGACCACCACCGGGACCGGCGGCGTCCAGACGCTCAACGTGACCGGCACCGGCCGCTTCGTCCGGATGAACGGCACCGCCCGCGGCACGGCATTCGGCTACTCGCTGTGGGAGTTCCAGGTGTTCGGCTCGGTGAACGCGGCAGGATGCGGCACCACCAACGTCGCGGTCAACCGACCGACGACCGCCTCCTCCACCGAGAACGCCTCGTTCCCGGCCAGCGCCGCCACCGACGGCAACACCGGCACCCGGTGGTCCAGCGCCTTCAGCGACCCGCAGTGGCTCCAGGTCGACCTCGGCTCGACGCAGTCGGTCTGCCAGGTCTCGCTGAACTGGGAAGCCGCGTTCGCCACCGCGTTCCAGATCCAGACATCGCCCGACGCGGTCAACTGGACCACGATCTTCTCGACCACAACCGGCACCGGCGGCATCCAGACGCTCAACGTGACCGGCACCGGCCGCTTCGTCCGGATGAACGGCACCGCCCGCGGCACGGCATTCGGCTACTCGCTGTGGGAGTTCGGCATCTTCACCACCGGTGGCTCGCCACCGCCGCCCACGACCACCACCGGGCCGACGACCACGGTCACCACGCCGCCCGGCTCCGGCGCGCCGCCCGCGTCGTTCTGGGGTGACGTGAGCACCATTCCGGCCGCGCACAACGTCCTCGAAGTCAAGATCATCAACCAGACGAACGGCCAGTGGCCCGACAGCCAGGTCTTCTGGAGCTTCAACGGGCAGACGGCATCGATCGCGCAACAGCCGTTCATCGACATGCCGGCCAACTCGTCCGGCCGGATGAACTTCTTCCTGGGCTCGCCCAACGGCCAGTATTTCGACTTCATCGAGTTCACCGTCGGCGCGTCGTTCATCGACGTCGACACGACCCGGGTCGACCGGTTCGGCATCAAGCTGGCCATGCTCGTGCACGCCCACGACGGCTCGGAGCAGGAGATCGGCGAGAACTTCGCCACCTTCCAGGAAAGCAGGACGTCGACGTTCCAGCGGTTCCAGAACTCGGTGCCGACCGAGTTCAAGTCGCTGGCGACCGACCAGGCGCCGTTCGGCATCCCGTCGCCGGGCAACGACCCGGTGTTCCAGCCGGGCGGCCAGTTCGCGAACTACATGACCGGCTACGCGGCAGCCAACGGCGACAGCAGCGACACCACGGCGCAGATCTTCGGCTGCGGTGGCACGCTGGCCGCCAATCCGCAGCTGTGCGCCGCGTTCAACCGGCACGTCGCGGGGCTGACCACGGCGCAGCAGGCGGACCCGACCCAGTACTACAAGTCCGCGCCTGCGAACTACTACGCCCAGTTCTGGCACCAGAATTCCATCAACGCCAAGCAGTACGGCTTCCCGTACGACGATTTCGCTGGACAGTCCTCGAACATCGGCGTCCAGAACCCGCAGTACATGGTGGTAGCAGTCGGCTGGTGACCGACCTGTGACGGGTGACGGCGGTGGCTACGGCCACCGCCGTCATTCCGGTTTCCGGACCAGTGGCAGGTACACGTCGTCGACGATGTCCGCGATGATCGCGTCGTCTACGGGGGCGCCGAACAGCAGGAACTCGTTGCGCAGCAGGTCGGTCGCGACCGTGGCCCGCCGGGAGCCCAGGATCCATGGCTCGACCTCGCCGCGCTCGACGGCACGTGCCAGGATGACGTGGATCTTCGCGGGACCCGCGGTGTAGACGCGTTCCCGGACCAGTCGAGCGAACTCGGCGTCGCGGGTCATCTCGGCGAGCAGGCCGCGCAGGATGCCGCCAAGCGGGCTGTCCATCTTCGCGGACATGGCGCGCAGCAGGGCGATCACGTCGGTGCGGAGCGCGCCGGTGTCGGGGAGGTCGACATCGGAGCTGCTCAACAGGCAGCACGCGTCGATGACCAGTTCGGCGCGGCCGGACCAGCGGCGGTACAGCGCGGCCTTGCTGGTGCGGGCCCGTGCGGCGACCCGGTCCATGGTCAGCGCTGCGTAGCCGACCTCGGTGAGTTCGGCCAGCGTCGCCGTCAGGATGGCGTGCTCCAGTTCCTCGCCACGGCGGCGAGGCCCTTTGCGGTGGTCAACGACGTTCAGTGACAGCGTGACTCCTGAGAGTTTACTGAGAGTTCGTTGCGTTCCCTGTTGGCACACTCTAGCGTGGCGATTAGAGAACTAACAGTTCCTTACGTTACGGATTCGAGGGGATCGATGACCGAGACAGTTACGACGCCCCAGACCGAAGGCGCCCCCGCCTTCCCGAACGACCGCACCTGCCCCTACCAGCTACCCGAGGAATACGTCCGACTGCGGGACGAACCGGACGCACTGCAGCGGGTGACTCTCTTCGACGGCCGACCCGCCTGGGTGGTGACCAGGCACGAGACGGCCCGCAAGCTGCTGGCCGACCCCCGGCTGTCCGCGGACCGGACCAATGAAGACTTTCCCGCCACCTCGCCGCGCTTCCAGAGCATCCGGGGCAGCCGCCGGTCGTTCATCAGCATGGATCCGCCCGAGCACGGCCCGAAGCGGCGGATGCTGATCAGCGACTTCGCCGTCAGGCGCGTGCAGGGCATGCGCCCGGACATCGAGCGGATCGTGCACGGCTTCATCGACGAGATGCTGGCCGCCGGGCCGCCGGTCGACCTGGTTAGCAGGTTCGCTCTGCCGGTGCCGTCCATGGTGATCTGCCAGCTGCTCGGCGTGCCGTACGCGGATCACGAGCTCTTCCAGGACGCGAGCAGGCGGCTGCTGCAGTCGACGACGGCGGCGGATTCGGCGGCCGCACGCGACGACCTGGTGGACTATCTGGACGGCCTGATCACCAGGCTGCAGGCGCAACCGCGGCCGGGACTGCTCAGCAACCTGATCGGCGAGCAGTTGGCCAACGGTGAGATCGACCGCGACGAGCTGATCTCGACCGCGCTGCTGTTGCTCGTCGCGGGCCACGAGACGACGGCCTCGATGACCTCGCTGAGCGTGATCACCCTGCTGGCCCACCCCGACCAGCACGCCGCGCTGCGCGCCGACCCGGGCCTGATACCCGGCGCGGTCGAGGAACTGTTGCGCTACCTGGCCATCGCCGACATCGCGGGCGGCCGCATCGCCATGGCCGACATCGAGATCGACGGGCAGCTCATCCGGGCCGGTGAGGGCGTGATCGTCACCAACTCCATCGCCAACCGCGACAGCTCGGTGTTCCAGGACCCGGACGCCTTCGACGTGCACCGCTCGGCCCGCCACCACATCGCGTTCGGCTATGGGGTACACCAGTGTCTTGGCCAGAACCTGGCCCGCCTCGAACTGGAAGTGATCATCAAGGCGTTGTTCGACCGCATTCCGACGCTGCACATCGCGGTGCCGGTCGAGCAACTGACACTGCGCCCCGGCACCACGATCCAGGGTGTGAACGAACTCCCGGTCACCTGGTGACCGCGGCGAAAGGAGTGGCCATGCGAGTGACCGCCGATCGGAACGTCTGCATCGGGGCCGGCCTGTGCGCGCTGACCGCGCCCGGCGTCTTCGACCAGGGCGACGACGGCCTCGTCCAGGTGCTCCAGGTCAAGCCCGACGGCGACGACAGCGCTGCCGCGCGCGAGGCGGCCAACGTCTGCCCGTCCGGCGCTGTCCAGATCGTCGAATAACCCGCCCAGCCGGGACCGGGCCGCTTGGTCCGGTCCCGGCTAGTGCGCGCCCGTCGAGTGGGTCGGCTTTCCCTGTAGGGCCATGGCTTCCGCCACCTCGATCGGCCGAAGGGCCGGGACCGGCAACGGGTGCGCGTTCGCCGGGCGCAACGAGTCGAGCAGCAGGCCGAGGTAGCGGCGCCAGACGTCCGGCCGGACCGGCTGGGCGACTTCGACGACCCTGGAATGTCCCCACAGGATCAGGGCCAGGTCCTCGGTCGTGACGTCGGCCCGCAGTTGGCCCGCGTCCCTGGCCCTGGTGACGACCTGGTCGGACAGTTCCTGGATGCGGCGTAGCTCTGTCTCGAGGCCGGTGAGATCCGGGAACCGCATCGACACGATGTCGATGAAGCCACGGTCCTCGGCCTGGCGGTGGCACACCTCTTCGAGGTAGAAGACCAGACCGTCCCACGGATCGGCGAACTCGACCGCGCGTTCCGCGGTGGCCATCCACTCCACGAGCTTCTCCGCGACGACGGCCTCGATCAGGTCGTTGCGGGTCGGGAAGTTGCGGTAGAGCGTGCCGATGCCGACGTCGGCGTCCTTGGCGATCCACTCCAGCGGCACGTGCAGGCCGTGCCGGGTGAACGCCAGCCGCGCCGCGGCCAGGACGGCGTCCCGGTTGCGCTGGGCGTGCCGGCGCAGCGGACGACCCTGCGTCGGGGACACCTCGGACTCGGTCGCCATGCACTCATAGTAGTACGAGGGGCACTCTATCGGAGGGCACGCTCCTACTGGAGGGTATCCTCAAGTTTGTGCTACGGTCGGTGGCGGAGGGGCCGCGACGACTCGGCGGTCCTGGCAGGCGGCGGATCGCGGTTGGCGCGCATACCGCCGCCAATTCCTGGCACTGCCTTGGGAGGACCCGCATGTCCGTCTATCTGTACCGCCTTGCCAAGTGGTGTATGCGCAGACGTTGGGCGGTGCTCGCGGCCTGGCTGGTGGTGGCGATCGCCGTTATCGTCATTTCGACCGCGGCAGGCGGTCACACCAATGACAACCTGACCATTCCCGGCACCGAGGCGGATCACGCGGAACAGGTACTCGCCGCCAAACTGCCGGCACTGTCCGGCGGGTCGACGCAGGTGGTATTCGCCACACCCGGGGCGAATATCGCGGCGGCACCGTATTCGGCAGGAGTCGAAGCCGCGGTGCACAATCTCGAACGCGTCGGCCAGGTCGCCGCGGTGAGCGAGCCGTTCACGGCGAAGTCGGTCTCGCCGGACGGACACGTCGCGCTGGCCGAGGTCCGGTTCACGGTGCCGGCATCGGATGTGTTGTCCGGCAACGTCAGCGCGCTGGACACCGCGACGGCTCCTGCTCGCGCGGCCGGCGTTGCCGTTGAGTATTCCGGCAGTGTGTCGCCGAGTCCGACACCGGCCGTCTCGGAGACGCCGGAGATCATCGGGATGATCATCGCGTTCCTGATCCTGCTGCTCACCTTCGGTGCCTTCGGCGCCGCGTTGCTGCCGATCGTGACGGCCCTTGTCGGCGTCATCACCACCCTGATGGCGCTGACCGCGATCGCGGCGGTGCTCAGTGTGGCGTCGTCGTCGACCGCGGTGGCGCTGATGCTTGGCCTGTCCTGCGGTATCGACTACGGCCTTTTCATCGTGTCCCGACATCGCTCGAATCTGCTCACCGGCATGAGCGTCGAGGAATCGGCGGCGCGCGCGGCCGGCACCGCGGGCGGTTCTGTGGTGTTCGCCGCACTCACGGTCATCGTCGCGCTGTGCGGGCTGGCCATTCCGGGCATTCCGTTCCTCACCACGATGGGCCTGGCTGCCGCCGCATCGGTGCTGATCGCGTTGCTGATCAGCCTCACGCTGACACCCGCGATGATCGGCATCACGGGTCGGCGGGTGGCGAGATTCGTCACGAACGGCGCGGCCCGCAGGGCGCTCGTCGCCGTGCGGGATCCCGACCGAACCTTCGGTGCCCGCTGGGCCAGGTTTGTTGTCCGCAGGCGGATTCCGGTCGCGATCGGCGGGCTGTTGCTGATCGGCGTGCTGGCGCTGCCCGCGTTGTCGATGAATCTCGGCCTGCCGGGTGCGGAGTCCAAACCGACCTCGGACACCGACCGTCGCGCCTACGATCTCACCACCACCCATTTCGGACCGGGATTCAATGGCGTACTCGTCGTCGTCGCGGAAGGCGTCGGCACGCCGGGCCAGGCGGCGCCGATCACGACGGCGCTGTCCGCGCTACCCGATGTCGCGACCGCGAGCCAGGCCGCGCTGACTGCCGACACCGCCGTGTTCGACGTCGTGCCGAAGACCGGTCCCAACGATCCGGCAACCGCCGACCTGGCGCACCGGATCCGGGACAACCGCGCCTCGATCGCCGGCAACACGGGTGCGCGGATCCTGGTCGGCGGCCTGACGGCGTCGGCCATCGACGTCTCGGCGAAGCTGGCCTCGGTGCTGCCGATCTTCCTGCTCGTCGTGATCGTGCTGGCGTTCATCCTGCTCACGTTCGCGTTCCGCACGATCCTGGTGCCGATCAAGTCCATCATCGGCTTCCTGCTGTCGGTCTGCGCGTCCTTCGGGGCGTTGGTGGCGGTGTTCCAGTGGGGCTGGGGGGCGAACCTGATCGGCATCACGCCCGGTTCGATCGTCAGCTTCCTGCCGATCATCCTGCTGGCCATCGTCTTCGGCCTGTCCAGCGACTACGAGATGTTCCTCGTGTCGCGGATCAAGGAGGACTACACGGCAACCGGTGACGCGCGCGGCGCGATCGTGCGCGGCACCGGCAAGTCCGTGCGGGTGGTCACCGCGGCCGCACTGATCATGGTGGCGATCTTCGTCGCCTTCATGGCCGCGAACGATCCGACGATCAAGAGCATCGGTTTCAGTTTCGCGATCGGGGTGTTCGTCGACGCGTTCCTGGTCCGGCTGACCCTGGTACCGGCGGTGATGGCCATCGTCGGCGACAAGCTGTGGTACCACCCGAGGTGGTTCGCCCGGCGGGTACCCGACCCCGACATCGAAGGCGAACGGTTGGCACGGCAGCTGATCGAACCCGTCCCGGTGCAACCTCAGTCGGTCGCCTAGCCCCGCACCGCGCTCGGTGCCGGCGGGTGGCGGTCGGACCAGCGTTGGTGCTGTTCCAGTTGGCTCGCCAGGGAGATCAGTTGGGATTCGGTGCCCGCCGTGCCCAGCAGTTGGGCGCCGACGGGCAGGCCGTCTGCGGTGATCCCGGCCGGCACGTTCACCGCGGGCCAGCCCAGCGCGTTCCACGGCCAGCCGTACGGGCAGCCGGACACCATCGCCCGGTTCAGCGCCCCGGAGTCCAGCCCCGACCAGGCTCCGACCGGGGGCGGCGGCACCGCGGTGCTCGGTGCGAGCACCACGTCCACCCGGTCGAAGATCCGGCCGACCTGGCGTTCTGACCAGAACGCGGTGGGCCTGGTCAGCGGGTGCAGGTGCCGGGCGAAGCGGCGGCCGTTGGCGATGTTGCGCAGGGTGCGCGGGTCGAGCAGGCCGACGTCCGGCACCTTCGCCGCCCACTCGTGCAGGCCGCCCGCTGAGCGGGCGAGGAAGTTCAGGCCGACCAGTCCGTAGCGCGGCTCCGCGACGACCACGTCGTGACCCAGTTCCATCAGCACCCGCGCCAGGCGCACCACCGCCGCCCGCACCTGTGGGTCCAGCCGGGACCGGTACCCGGTGAACGGCGGGCGGACCGACAACGCGATCCGCAACCGGCCCGGCGGGCGGCCTGCCGCGGCGAGGAAGCTGTCCGGCGCGTCAGGGCGCTGGCCGGCCAGCACGTCCAGCAGCAGCGCGGCGTCCGCGGTGGTTCGGGCCAGCGGACCGCAGGTACTGACACCGTGGAACATGTCCGATTCGGTGCCGATCCGACCGCGTTGCGGCTTGATCCCGACCAGATGCGTCCAGGCAGCCGGGATCCGGATCGAACCGGCACCGTCCGAGCCGACCGCGATCGGCACGACACCGGCCGCGACCGCGGCGGCCGAACCGCCAGACGAGCCACCCGGCGTGTGGTCCAGATGCCACGGGTTGCGGGTCACGCCGAACGCGATGCCCTCGGTGAATGGCCACTGCCCCAGTTCCGGCGCGTTGGTCTTCCCGACGATGATCGCGCCGGCCGCCTTCAGCAGCGCCACCACGTCGGAATCGGTGGGGGCAGGGGGAAACACGCCGACACAGCCGAACGCGGTCGGCTCGCCCGCCAGGTCCTGGTCGTCCTTGATCGCCACCGGCACCCCCAGCAGCGGGGTTCGCTCGCCGGCCCGCAGCCGGCGATCGGCGTCGGCCGCCGCTGCCGCCGCTGCCGCGGTGCGGACCACGCGGAACGCGTTGAGCGTCGGCTGGCTGGCCTCGATCCCGGCGAGCGCCTGCCTGGTCAACTCGGCGGCGGACACCTCGCCCGCGGCCAACAGTTCGGTCAGGCGGACCGCGCCAAGATGCATGTACGTCATAGCAAACGGTAGACCGTCACTCGGCTCTGCGCCGCCGACCAGTCGGCCACGCTAGTCGGTACCGGCGATGTCGATCAGTGGTAGGCGGGCCAGTTCTGTGGTGGACAGCGCCTTGGCTGCGGTGAGTACGCGCTCCTGTTGGTCGGCCATGCGTCGCTCGACCAGCTGGCTCAGCTCGTAGGCCATGGCGCCGGTCTGGCGGACCGTCCGGTCGTCCGGTGGCGGCTGGTCGACCGACGTGATGGCGATCCCGGTCGCGTGGCCGTCCGGGTCCACGGCCGCCCCCACCGACAACTGGCCGTGCGGATACGACCTGTAGTGCTCGTCGAGCCTGCGCAGCAGCCGGTGCCATTCGAGTACCTCGCCCTGCAGCGATGTCCCGGTGACGTCGTCCTCGGTGAGCGCCATGCCACGGCCTGCGTCGGTGAAGCAGCGGCCGTAGGACCGTACGGCGGTCACCCACACCGATTCGACCACGACCGGGTCGGGCGAGCCGAGTTCGGCGACGAGGCGTTCGCAGCAGTAGATGACCGTCCGCAGGTCGTCCAGCATCGAGGCGAGATCCGCGAGTGCGTTGGCAGCCGGGGTGTCCAGGTGCCGGACCGTGCCGGGTTGCCGTGTGGTGGTCGCCATCTTCTCACCGTAGGCAGCGGATGGCCCTCGGGATGTCTCACCTTGAGACAGGCGGGCGCAGCGCCGACGCGGCGGCCGCGACGAACAGGACGAGCAGCGCCGGAATCGCCAACGCCGTCGGCAGGCCGACGACCGTGCTGGCACTGCCGATGAGGATCGGGCCGATGACGAAGCCGGCATAACCGAGGCTCACCACCTGCGACAGCGCACGCCCGGCCCGCGCCGGGTCGCGGTTGCCCGCGGCCGAGTAGACCTGCGGCGCGATGCAGGACATGCCAGCGCCGAGGCAGCCGAAGCCGATCACCGCCGCGATCGGCCGGCCGATCAACAGTGCGGCCGTCATGCCGACCGAGGCCAGCACCCCACAGCAACGCACCAGCAGCACCGGCCCGAACGCCGCGGCAAGGCGATCGCCGAGCAGCCGGCCAACGGTCATCATGATCGAGAACGCGGCGAACGGCACCGCCGCGAAACCGGCCGCGGCACCCAGGTTCTCGTGCGTGTACACCGCACTCCAGTCAGCGGCGGTGCCCTCACCAACCAGCGCGCACATCGCCAGGATCCCCAGAAACAGCAGGTCGAAGCGGCGGGCAGGCGGGTCGGAGCTCGGGTCCGGTTCAGGCGGCTGCGCGGGCACACGGCAGGCGGCCGGCAGTGCCCACCGCGCCGCCCACCCCGCCAACCCGACGACGAGGCCGCCGACCGCGAGGAACGTGGCTCCCGCGCCGAGGTCCGCGCGGGCGAACAGGCCACCGATGGCCGCGCCGACGAAGCCGCCGATGCTGTAGACGGCGTGGAACGAGGACATGATCGGCCGGCCAACGGCCCGCTGTACCTCGATCGCGTTGGCGTTCATCGCGATGTTCAGCGTGCCGTGCACCGCGCCGAACACGAACAGGGCCACCGCCAACGTGACCAGACTCGGCGCGTAGGCCGCCGGCACGAGCAGCACGCCCTCGCCCAGCGCCATCGGCACCATGACCGAGGTGCTGCCGAACCGGTCGACCAGCCGCCCCAGCACGACCATGCCGACGATCGCGCCGAGGGCGAAGGCCAACAGGGCGATGCTCAGGCTGCCGTCGCTCAGGCCGAGCCGGGCCTTGACCGCGGGGATGCGGCTGGTCCACGTGCCGAGGGCGGTACCGAACAAGAGGAACAGCAGGGAGGTCGCCACCCGCCCCCGCGGTAGTGCGGTCCGCTCCCCCACCATGTACTCCCCCGTTCGGCGCCCGCGACAACCGAACGATTCCACATCAGTGGGACAGAACGCACCGACCAGCGGCGATTCGAGTGGTCCATACCTTGTGCGGTGGACCCGCACGGCCAAAGGTATGTGGATGCCAAGCGTCCAGGACAACCGCGAGCAGTGGTCGAACCATGACTGGTCGACCGGGGGTGACGAGTGGTCCGTCGGCTACGGCGGCACCGAAGCCATGTGGGCATGGGCGATTCTGCCCAGAATCGGCAGTTTCCTGCCGGCTGGACATGTTCTGGAGATCGCGCCCGGTTTCGGCAGGGTCACGCAGTACCTGCTGCGGTCCTGCACCAGGCTGACCGTGGTTGACCTGACCGAGCGGTGCATCGAGGCGTGCCGGGCACGGTTCGCCGACGTGCCGCACATCGAGTACCACGTCAACGACGGGCGCTCCCTGGCCATGGTCGACGACGGGTCGGTCGACTTCGCGTTCAGTTGGGACTCACTGATCCACGCAGAGGAGAGCGTCCTCGCCGCCTATCTGGACCAGTTGGGGCGCAAGCTCAAGCCGGGTGCCACCGGCGCGTTCCACCATTCCAATCTCGGCGCGTATCGCGACAGGAACACCGGCGAACTGACCATCGCGAACGGGCACTGGCGCGACCCTGGCGTGTCCGCGGACCGGTTGCGGGAACTGTGTCGCGCTGCCGGGCTGCGGTGCGTTGTCCAGGAACTGATCCCGTGGGGCGGCCCGGACTTCACCGACTGCTTCTCGGTGTTCCGGCGCGAGAAGCCGGGCCTGCGCAACCGCACCCCTGTGCTGCGCAACGACCGGTTCTTCGTCCAGGTCCAACAGAAACTGGCCGGCGAGATTCGCGACATCGCCAGGAACTACTGGAACTGAGTCAGTCTCCGTCCGGGAAGGTGTACGGGATCGGCGCCACGTCAAGGCCGACGTCGAGCTGGATCGCGGCGTGTTGGGTGAGCGGGATGGTGCGTGGATTTCCGGTGTAGCGCCTGCCGTTGACGTAGCTGGTGACCGCGCCTTCTGCCGAGGTGACCGCGTTCGTGCCGAGCGGCTGGTGCCACACGTCGAAGAAGTCGCCGAGGGTGAAGGCGCGCGCCTCGGGCGGATCGGCATGGACGACGCCGTCGGCCTGGCCGGTGTGCAGCCAGTAGTAGCAGTCGGCCTTGGTGACCACCGGTCCACTCGAGGGATACGCGACCAGCGCGTTGTAGGTGCCGACGTTGGCCAGGATGTCCCTGGCCTTGCCGTGGATCAGGATGGTCAGGTGCACGGCCACCGGCGCGTTGCGGTGGTCGGCCCGATCGCAGGTGATGCCGCTGATCGGCGGTGCGAGTCGGTCGGTCGCGGTGGCCGCCGCCGGGGCGGGCGAGCCGGTGTGTGTGACGACGAGGACGGCGACGATGGCCAGCGCCGGTACCACAAGGGCGACCAGCCAACGCGGCGCGACCAGCCTGCGGAGTCCAGGCATGACAATGCCTTTCACGAGTTGAGCGGGGTGGGCGGGAGGGGGATAGGTGCGGTCTCCCCCTCCCGCCCTGGTGAGCATGAGTGGATCGATCACTCAGCTCAGCGGATTGCCTACGACGGTGTAGGCGTCGAAGTCGTACAGGAATCCCTTCACGTTGGGTCCGTCGGCCGCGGGGTTGCCGTGATCGTCGACCAGGATGTTGCTCTGGTTGAGCGCATGGCTGATGTACCCGTGATCGAGCTTGTACTTGAGGTCGAGCGTGCCGACGTGGTAAGCCGACTCGCTCGCGCCGGCAAGGTTGAAGTTGCCCAGTGCCAGCATGGTGACCCGGCTGCCGGTGACGTTCATCCAGCCTTCGAACGTGTACAGCGCGGAACTGCGCAGGCCCTGGGAGTCCGTCGAGCTGAACTCGTGGCCCATGCAGCACTTCCCGTCCTCCGGGCTGGTCGTGTTGTCCGCGATGTGCGCCGGACTGACCGTGCTCTGCGCCGTCTTGTCGAACGTGTTGCCGGCGATCGTGCTCCAGATGCCCATCAGGTCACTGGAGTGGTGCCCCTGGTACAGGAACGCCCTGCCGATCGCCGAGTTCGCGCCGCTGCCGACCTTGCTGAAGCAGCCGCCCGCGTTGGTCAGGCCCGCCGCGTTGAGCTGCGACGCGACCGTCGCGTCGTTGAAGCCGGTCAGCATCGAGTCCCAGGTGGACGCGCCGAAGTACTGGATGGCCGCGATCTCCGTGTCGACGCCGCCGTCCCGGTAGTTCGGGTTGTTGGTCTTGGCGAAGTTCCCGAAACCACAGATACCGGACGAGAAATTGTTGGCGTCGTTGTAGGTGTAGTTGCTGCCGTAACCCATGGCCGCTTCCAGCAGGGTCACCTTGTTCTGGTCGGCCGAGGACAGTTCGGACCAGGCGGGCCCGTTCTTCAGCAGCAGCAGTGCCTGGGCGACCGGCGCCTGTGCCCACATCTCAAGGCCGCCGTCCGCGTCCGGCTCGTTGCCGCCGGCGATCATGTTGTGCACCTGTGCCAGCAGCGCGCTGTCCACGGTGGTTCCGTTGGTGGCCTTGGTGCCCGGCGCCTGCCGGTCCACCAGGGCCAGGTAGTAGACCACCTTGGCGGCACCGATGTTGGCCGGGTTGGTGCCGGGCCTTGGTACCGCCGAGGTCGGCGCGGCGAAGGCGAACAACGGTGCCGCGACGGCACTGTCGATCTGCGCCTGGCTGAAGGCGCTGCCACCACCGCCACCCGATCCGGTCGTGGTGGTCGGCGGGGTCGTGGTGGTGGTTGGTGGGACGGTCGTCGTGGTCGTGGGTGGGGCGGTTGTGGTGGTGGTTGGGGGTGGGGTCGTCGTGGTCGTGCCGCCACCACCGCCTGAGCCGCCGTTGGCGGTGACGTTGGTGGGCGGTAGGTAGGCGGTGCCCTGGTCGCCGCTGAACTGGAACGTCTGGGTCGCGCCGTTGGCGATCGCGGCGGCCGCGGTGTTGGCGGTCAGCGTGTAGTGGTTGCCGGTGTTGGCGAACGTGACGTTGGTCGCGCTTTCGACGTTCATGCTGGGGTCGAGATCGAACTGCACGTTCCAGCCGTTGACCGTGCTGCCGGTGTTGTTCGTGACCGTCGCGGTGTCGGTGTAGCCGGAGCCGAAGTCCTTGGTGTGCGCGATGGTCACCGCCAGGGGACCGCCGCCGCCGGACGTCGTGGTGATGGGCGTTGTCGTGGTGGTCGGCGGGTTGGTGGTCGTGGTCGGGTTGGTGGTGGGCGGGTTGGTCGTCGTGGTGGGCGGGTTGGTCGTGGTCGTGCCGCCGCCGCTGGTCTGCGGGCCGTCGGTGGCCAGGCTGAAGTCGGCGAACTCGGCGCTGGTGGTCTTCTTCGGGCTCCACGACAGGTCGTGACCGCCGTGGAACGTCGAATAGAACACGCCGGAGTTCGCGCCCGGCAACGGCTCGGTGAGCTGGCAGACGTTCTTGCCGTCACTCCACACGGTGATCGAACCCGTGCCGATGTTCACCAGTTGCTCGATCGAGTGCCACTTGCCGTCGGCGGGGAACGTCCAGTTTCCGTTGCACAACTCCGCGCCGAAGCCGGAGCCGGAGGACGTGTAGAAGTAGACCTCGCCCTTGGGCGCGGTCGTACTGCCGCCCCGCCACATGTAGCGGGTCGACCAGCCCTGGGCGCAGTGTTGGGCACCGCTCTCGCAGCCGGGCACGCCACCACCCCAGAGGCCGGGCATCTTGCCGGCGTCCTGGCCGCCGAAGTCGAAGCCGACCGGGAAGTTGTAGTCGTACTTCAGATCAAGGCTCTGGCTGGTGGCCAGCGCGGTCTGACCGTTGGTGGTCAGGTCCTGGTAGAACTGGCCGCCGCCCAGGACACACCCCGATACGGTCAGGAAACAACTCGGCGGCCCGCTGTTGGCCGGATAGGTGGCCTTGAGCGCCGGGCCGGTGCCCGGTGCGGTCGAGTCGTTCACCGCCTGCAGGTTGCCGTATCCCCAGTTGCAGCCGAACGATCCGGACGCCCCCTTGCACTGGGCGGTGTCGGATGTCGTGCCCCACTGGGAGTTCCAGGCCGCGGTGTGGAAGTTCGCGAACGACCCGGTCCACGCGGGGGTGGTCGACGTTGCCGGTGCCGCGGCCGCGCCGACCACCCCGGCGTCCGCCGATCCCCAGGACAGGAACGAGAAGACCAGCGCGAGCGCGGCGGCTACGACACCGGCGAGCGCCAATCGTCCTCGCACTTGCTTGTGCGACATTGCACTTCCTCCTTAGATAGTTCTCGCGAACCATCCGGCGGAACGGCGGGGTTTCCACCGAACGTCCATGTGTTCATGTATCTGAACACTGACGTGTATCTGAACGCTCTTCAGGTAGACGAACTCACTCACAGGAAGCTAGTGATGCCCCTCACGTTTGTCAACGAATGCGGTCAGGGTTCCGTGCGAGCAGGACCCTTAGGCCTGGTCACGCCGGTCGAGGCACCACCGCCGACAATCCACAGCTGTGGACAGCACTGGGGACAGTTCGCACATACGTTCGATCGGGTGACTGACGAGAGCGTTAGGCATATCGGACGAACCGCACGGACGACCGGGCGGCCATGACGGTGGGCCATTGCTCGAGTCCGTACACATCCGAGCAACTTGTCATCCGACTGATGAAAAGTTCGCGGTCGGGTCGACTAACCACGCAAGTTACCCATCTGAGAAGCCGGTCACTTTCTGATCGCCTTTTGGCGATGCGGATGGACCCGATAGCACCGGCCGGTCATATACTGCGGCACACTATCCACCATGTACGGCCATGGCCGTCCACGTTAACCCCACAGATCCGCTCGCACCCCTGGAAAGGCACGAAGAAAGCACATGGCACAGAAGACCATCGTCCAGCTCATCGACGACCTGGACGGCACCAGCAGCGAGACCATCGAGACCATCACCTTCGGCCTGGACGGCGTGGTCTATGAGATTGACCTCAGTGACGACAACGCCGAAAAACTCCGGGACAACCTCGCCGAGTTCATCGGCTCGGCCCGACGCACCGGCGGGCGCGCCAAGCGCGGCGCGGCCACGTCCACCGCTGCGGGCGCCGGCAACGGCAGCGGCCGCAGCAGGGAGCAGACCCAGGCCATCCGTGAGTGGGCCAGGAAGAACGGCCACGAGATCTCCGAGCGCGGGCGTATCCCGGCCACCATCATCGAGGCATTCGAGGCGGACGCCGGAAAGCCGAAGGGGCGAAAGGGGAAGTAACAACAAGGCGGCAGGCGGGTGTGCGTACACCGGACCAGTACCGCCAGCGGTATTCGTTTGGGGCCAACGGCGCGGCCGGCCCAGCCGGCCACGCCGTTACCCCGACCGACCGAAACTCAAAACAGCGATCGGCCGGGCGGGAGTTGCGCCAATTGGCGCCTGTGCCTATGGCGTGGCCAGCGCGGGGTGCTGGCCGAGCCGGCCACGCACCGCCCGCTCGACCAATACCGGGATGAACGCGCGCACCCGCGCGTCGGCGAACCGATCGGACTCGGCGCGGACATAGGAACGCACGGTGTCGGTCGCCACGTCGGCGTAGTCGCGGGCCAACCGTCCGGCCAGTTCGTCCAACTGGGACCGAAGCTGATCTGGCTGTCCTGCCACGGCGTCCTGGGAGGGATCGGAGCTCATCTGTCAGTCCTCCTCACGTGTCGCGACACACGACTGGCGCAGTGCACACCACGTAGGTGAACAACAGGTGAACAGAACCTGGACACGCCTACAGCAACACCAGTTCAACGGCGCAGCAGCTCAGAGGCGGGACAGTTCGTCGGTCAGATCGGCGAGGCCGAGCGAGCCCAGTGCGAGCGCGGCCGTGTGCCATGACTTGAGGTCGAAGCCGGCGCCACGGGCCGACCGGGCCGCCGCACGGCCGGCCAGCCAGGCGCGCTCGCCCACCTTGTAGCAGATCGCCTGGGCCGGCACGCCCAGGTAGCGCACGATCTCGCTGTCCAGGAACTCGTCGTCCCTTGCGGTGTGCGCGCCGAGGAACTCCCGGCCCAGTTCCGGTGTCCAGGTCCGCCCCGCGGCCAGCGGGGCGTCGGCGGGCAACGCGAGCCGCAGGTGCATGCCGATGTCGATGATCACGCGGATCGCCCTGCGCATCTGGGCTTCCAGATAGCCGAGCCGGATCGCGGGATCGGTCAGGTAGCCCAGTTCGTCCATCAGCCGCTCCGCGTACAGCGCCCAGCCTTCGGAATTGGCGTTCACCGAGCCGAGATTCGTCTGGAACGCGGACAATTCGCCGGACATCGTCGCCCACTGCCCGAACTGGAGATGGTGACCTGGCACGCCTTCGTGGTACCAGGTGCTGACCAGTTTCCAGACCGGGAACCGGGTACGGCCACCCACCGGCAGCCAGGTGCGACCCGGCCGGGACAGATCCAGCGCGGGCCGGGTGTAGTAGGGCGCCGCCGCGCTGCCTTTCGGCGCGATCCGCGCCTGGACGATCTTCACCGGATCGGACAGGTCGAAATGCGTGCCGTCCAATTCGTCGACGGTGGTGTCCAACAGTTCCTGCAGCCAGCGGCGGACCTCCTCGACGCCGGTCACCGCCGTGCCGTGCGTGTCAAGGTGGGTCATTGCCTCGCGCACGGTCGCGCCGGGCAGCACCACGTCGGCCTGCGCCGCCATGGCTGCGGCGAGTCGCCGGTATTCCGACCAGCCCCAGTCGTACACCTCGGCCAGGTCCAGGTCGGCGCCGGTACGAAACCGCACCAGCACCCGGTACCGGTCCGCGCCGACCCCGTCGGGCACCGAACCGGTGCGCGGCAGGTACTCCTCGGTCAGCCACTCCCGCAGCCCGGCCACCGCACCGATCGCGGCCTCGGCCCCGCGATCGAGCTCGGCGCGCACCGCGGGCGACACCTTGGCCGGGCCGGCGAACTCGGCGAACCAGCCACGCCCCTCCCCCGCGGCGACCCACTCGGCCAGCTGGTCGACCAGCGCGACCACCTGACGGGACGCGGCCAACAGGCCCTGCCGGGCGCCCTCGGCCAGCGTGGCGCGGTAGCCGGTCAACGCATCGGGCACGGCGGACATCCGGCGGGCGACCACCGCCCAGTCATCCGGCGTATCGGTTGGCATCACGGTGAACACCCGCCGCACGGTCTGCACCGGGCTCATCATGTTGCCCACCGACCGCAGGTGTTCGCCGATCTCGCTGACCGCGAGCTTGGTGGTCAGCCGGTCGCGCAGCAGCCGCGCGCACCGCCGCTCGGCACCGCCGTGGACTCCTTCGATGGCGTCCAGGCCGGCCAGGGTGGTTCGAGCCAGTTCGTCCGCGGCGTCGTGTCCGTTCGGGGAGAGGTCCGGCAGCCGGTCGTCGCCGGATCGCAGGCCAAGCAACGTGGCGACCACCGGATCGAGGTCCGCCAGCGCCATGGCGTACGCGTCCGCGTGTGCGCGAACGACCCGGTCGCTGCGTGTCGTGTCCGGCATGCCGTGATTGTGTCCTACGTCAGGCCCGCTCGTGCTCCCGCGCGTGGGCCGCGACGATGTCCGCCGACTGAGCCGGATCGAGCGCGATCCGGTTCAGCCGCGAATTTCGCTGCCGGAAGGGCTCGACGTCCGCATCGTCCCCGACGACGACAACCGATGTCGGGCCCTCCTGGTAGGCCACCCACTGGTGCTGGTCGGCGGCGATGAAGTAGTACCCGAAGTCCAGCCCGACCGGGGTGGCCGGCGCGACCCGCAGTTCCACGTTCGGACGATCGGCGGCCTCCAGAATGGCGCGCAGTTGCCGCGCCATCACCTTGTGATCGCCCACCACCCGACGCAACAGTGCCTCGTCCAGGATCATGTCGAGCCACGGCGGATTGTCCTTGGTGAGGACGAACTGCCGCATCAGCCGCGCCTCGACCCAGGACTCGACGTGCTCGGGCAGGATGTCCATGGACCTGGCGACCGCCCGGGCGTAGTCACCCGTCTGGACCAGGCTCGGCACCACGTCGACCTCGAACTCCACGAGCGAGACGGCCTGCTGTTCGAGCGGCATCATCGTCACCTCACGGTGCACCACACTCACGAGCCGCCGATCGTCCATTTGTCCCACCACCCTTCGCACGAGATCTCCGCGAACCGACGATCCCAGATCTCGCCCCGATGCGCATCCACCCAATCGTTACGCACCAAAGCAAAGCCAACCGGCGACGAGCAGCCGAACGGACCAGCGTCATCCAGACCGCGGCCGGCGTCCCGATGGTCACCTGGACGGCCTCGCCGTGATCATCCGATGGGCCGATCAGGTGAAAGCGCTGAGGTAACCTCAGCATGCCGGGCACCATCCGCTTTACCGAATCATTTCGGCGGCCCGCCCGGTGCAATGTCGGTTGCGTTACGTGTGGTCGGACCAGGTGCGTTTCGCCGTTTGTGCCACGATGTGGTGGACGGGAAATCGGCTCGACGTGGCAGGAGCAGCGACGGTCCCTACCACGCGGCAGGAGCCGGGTTCGCCGACTTGTCCGTGCGCGCCAACCGGCCGAGGATGGAGAGATCCCTCATGAGTCAAGAGGTACCGGCCGCTGGCACGGCGCCGGCGCCACCGCCCGATGACGCCGGCGGGGCGGATGCTGGGCAGGAGTTGAATTCCCCGACCGCGCGGCGCGATTTCCGGTTGTTGTGGGCGGGCCAGTCCGTCAGCCTGCTCGGCGACCAGTTCATGTTGGTCGCACTGCCGCTGATGGCCATTACCACGGTGGGCGTGTCGGCGTCCAAGGCGGCGCTGTTGCCGTTCGCGTTCAAGCTGCCCTTTCTGGTGCTCGGCCTGCCGGCCGGCGCGATTCTGGACAGAATTCGGCGTCGGCCGACGTTGATTTCGAGCGAGATCATCCAGCTGCTCTCGTTCCTGCTGATGGGCGTGCTGGCGGCCTTCGGCGCACTGTCGTTCGCACTGCTCGTGCTCCTCGTCGTGATCAACGGCTGTGTCACCGTCTTCTTCCAGGTCGCGTACACCTCGTTCCTGCCGTCCTTTCTGAAGGAGCCCAGAGCGCTCCAGCGCGCCAATGCCCGTCTCGAACTGTCCGAATCGGTGTCCCGATCGGTAGGGCCCGCGATCGTCGGCCCGCTCATCGCGCTGACCGGCCCGGTAGGCGCCATCTTCGCCAATTCCGGCTCGTTCCTCGCGTCCGCCGCCACGCTGCTGGGCATACGCAACCGCGAAGAGCCGCCGAGGGCCGAGAAGCGGATGAAAGGCTGGCTTCGAAAGGAGATCAGCGAAGGCCTCAACTTCGTCATCCGGCACCCGATCCTGGAACCGGTCCTGATGTGTGGGGCGGTGTACGTCCTGTTCCAGGGCATGGTCAACACGATTCTCGTGCTGTACTGCTCGCAGGTGCTGAAGCTGGGATTCGCCGAGATCGGCCTGGTCATCGGCGCCGCCGCGCTCGGCTTTCCACTCGGGAACCTGACCAGCAACCGGGTGGTCGAGAAGATCGGCCCACTGCCCGCGATCGTCCTCGGCGCTTCGGTGTCCGCAGCCGGATTCGTGCTGATGCCGATCTTCGGCAGCATCGGCTCGGTGGCCGGACTGGTGGCCGGCAGCATCATCCACGGCGTCGGCGAGGGCACGTTCGGGCCTACCTGGCTGACGCTGCGCCAGACGATCACGCCGGCACCCCTGCTCGGCCGGGTCAACTCCGTCGAACGGTTCCTGCTGTGGGGCGTCGTTCCGCTGGGCAGCCTGGCCGCATCGATACTGATCGCGCTGATCGGACTGCCGGACACGCTGTGGGTCGGCTCGCTCGGCACGGTCGCCTGCCTGCCACCGTTGTTGCGACGCGGAGTTCTCGCCGGCCTACGGCGACGGACCGACACGTGAACACCGACCATGACATCCCGAGGAGTGTGCAGATGTCGGACAAGTACGCACAGGGGACCGACGAGTTCCTGGCACGTTATCACCAAGCGATGCCCGGCGATTTCTTCCATTTGGACGTAGCCGAACAGCGCCGCCTGTACCTGAGCCTCTCGAACGTCTTTCCGTACACCCTGCCGGACGGCATGGAGATCACCGACCACGAAGTCGAGCAGCTTTCGTTCCGGCGGTATCGCCCCGCGAACATCACCGGGCCAGGGCTGATCATGTATTTCCACGGCGGCGGATTCGTCGTCGGATCGATCGAGAGCCACAATTCGCTGGTGGCGGAGTTGGCGGACTACACCGGTTTGGTGACCGTCGCGCCGGAATTCCGGCTGGCCCCGGAGAATCCGTTCCCGGCGGCGCCGGAGGACTGCTATCGCCTGCTGTACGCGCTGGCCGAGACACCGGCCATGGCCGGTCCGGACGTGGACACGTCGGGACCTGTGCTGTGCGGCGACAGTTCCGGGGCGAACCTGGCGGTCGTCGTGTCCATGATGAGCCGGGATCGCGGCGGCCCTCGGCCGAAGGGGCAGGGCCTGATCGGCCCGGTACTCGACTTCGCGCGATGGTTCGACGGCGGCGATGACCCGTCCTTCGGCGAGGAGATGCGGTACTACACCCGGTCGTACTGCCCCGACCGCGAACTCGTCACGCATCCGTACGCATCACCCCTGGTCAACGGCAAGTTCCACGATCTACCACCGGCGTACATCATGACCACCGAACTGGACGACCTGCGGGCGGACGGCGTCAGATACGCGGATCGCCTGCGCGAGTGCGGGATCCCGGTCCAGCTCGTGATCGAACCGGGCCTGGTGCACGCCCCGGTCCGCGGACGCTCGCTGATCCCCCAGGTCGCCGACGCATGGCGCCGCTTCTGCGCCGCGGTTGGCGCGATGGCAACTCCCTGACAGCGCTACAAGATCGTGACGAGCGTGCCGATGCCGAGCAACGCGAGCACCGCCGAGCTGACGCCGTCCAGCGTGCGGGTCACGGCGGGACGACGCAGCCACGACACCACCCGCGCGGCCACGAACGCCATGGCCACCAGCCAGGCGACCGCGATCAAGCCGTCGATCAGGCCCAACACCATGACGGTACCGACGTGCACGGCGCCAGCCGGCAGGAACTGCGGCGCCACAGCAAGAAAGAACAGCCCTACCTTGGGATTCAGCAGACACGAGAACAAGCCGGACCGCAGCGCCGCACCCGCCCGCACCGGCGGATCATCAGGGCGGGCCACGCCACGGTGCACGAACCCGGACACGCCGAGATACAACAGGTAAAGCCCACCAGCGACCCTGACGGCGGTGAACGCCCACGCCGCCGACGCGAGGAACGCGGCCAACCCCAACGCGACCGCGGCGGCCCAGCACAGGGAACCGAGTCCGCAGCCGACCGCGGCGGCCGCGCCGCTACGGATGCTCGTGATCCCGTAGCGCAGCACGAGAAACGTGTCCGGCCCCGGCGTGACCGCCAACAACAGGCACAGTCCGGCGAAAGCGACGACGACGGTCCAGGTCACCGCGGCACCGTGGTCGACGAGATCACTGGCTCGGCGGGTTGAGGCTGGCCCGCATCTGCGCCAGCAGGACGGCCATGGCCTCGTCGTACGCCCGCTCCGCCTCGGTGGTCGACTCGCTCCAGGTTGCCGTGGTGCGGGTGCTGGCGAGTTTCTCGGCTGTCGACAGTGCCGCGACCAACGGGCCATCGGCCAGCTCCGGGATGCTGAGTTGCACTCCGGCCGCCGCGCGCCGGAACTCGGCGATGGCGGCCTGTGTCGGGGCCGGGTTGACACCTGTGGGCGTCGATCGCAGTGCGTAGCTCGCGGCGATCAGGTCCCGACAGCGGTCCTCGCGCTGTCGGGCACGGTCGAGGTCGTCCTTCAGCCTGGCGAGCTTGATGCCGTGCCGGTTGTTCAGCCAGGTACCGAGACCCGTTCCGACGATGCCAACGCCGCCACCCAGCAGGGTCCCCCACGGTACTGGTCCGGTCACGCCCCCAAACGTTACACAAGCGACGGCTGCGTCGCCGGTCCATGGTGTCCAACACATTCGTTGTGTTGTCGCTGCTCCGCGTGCTGGGCTGGGGTGGTCGGAGTACGGTACGAGGCCGTCGTCGTGGTAGGAGTCGCCGGATGTCTGGTAGCCCGTGGGCGACCGTCGGCGTCGAACGCACGATTCTGGTCGTCGTGCACACGGTCACCGCCGCGAACCGACTCGACGACGTGCTCAGCGTGTTCGATTCCGATCGACGGATACAATTGGTCTTCAGCTTCCCCGATGCCTCGGTCATCGCCGCGGACATCGAATTACGGCTCCGTCGGGACGGCGCGATCGTGATCCCGTGGGCACAGGCGACAAGTGCGTCATTCGATCTGGCGATCTCCGTGCATCACAGCGGGAATCTGCACGCAATAGCAGCGCCCTTGGTTCTGCTGTCACACGGCATGGGATACACTAAAGTCCGGAAACGGGAAACGGGAAACGGGAAACGGGAAACGGGAAACGGGAAACGTCTACGGCCTCGCGCCCGAATGGCTGCTGCACAATGGCACGGTCACGGCGGACGCCTTGGTGCTGTCGCACGAGGAGCAGTACGGCAGGCTGGCCGACGCGACACCCTCGGCCATGGAAGTGGCCGTTGTCGCGGGCGACCCGTGTTTCGACCGGATTCGCGCGAGCCGGCCGCACCGCACCGAATTCCGGCACGCCCTTGGCGCCGGCCCGAAGTCGACGGTGGTGGTCGTCTCGTCGACCTGGGGGCCTGAATCGCTGTTCGGCCGACACCCGGACCTGATCGGCGAAATCCTGTCCGAACTCACGCTGGATGACCACGTGGTGGCCGCGATTCTGCATCCCAATGTGTGGTTCGCGCACGGGCCGGCGCAAATCCGCCGATGGCTGGCGGACGCGCTCCGGGCGGGCCTGCGCCTGATTCCGCCAGAGCGCGGCTGGCAACACGGCATTCTGGCCGCCGACCTCGTCATCGGCGACAACGGAGCGGTCACCGGCTATGCGGCGGCGTGCGGCATACCCACCATGCTGGCCGCGTTTCCCGAGGACGCGGTCGCGCCGGGGTCGGCGATCGACGCGCTCGGCAAGGCCGCGCCGCGGCTGTCGGTGCGCGGCTCGCTCCGCGCACAGTTCAGCGCCGCCGTTGCCGGCTTCGACTCGAACCAGTTCGCCCTGGTCACCGAACTGGTCACCTCCGTGCCCGACGAGTCCGCCATCCTGTTGCGACGGCTGTTCTACCAACTCATGCGGCTGCCGGAGCCAGCCGGGCAGGCGCTGGTGCCGCACCTGCCCGCGGCGGATCTGCGTCCAGAGCGACAACCCGTGCGAGCCACGTGGGTGGACTACGCGTGGACCGGCCCGGACGAGGTCCTGCTGCGCCGATGGCCGGCCGACGTCGCCACCCGGCGAGCCCGGGAACCACGGACCGCGGACACCCACCTCGTCGCCTACCACGACCATCCGCAACGCACGCTGCGCACCAACGCCGCGATCATCGTGGTACCGGTGTCCGAGTTCGACGTCACGACCGAGAACCGACTGGCCACCCTGCTCCAGGCACAGCCCGGCTGCGCCATCGCGGTCGCGGTGCGCGACGGCGAATGCCTGGTGCGGCAACGGAATGGTCAACGACTCGCGCTGCGCGCCGAGCAACCCCTGCCACGCACCGCCGACGGTTCGTTGGGCGCGTCCGCGGTGTACGGCTGGCTGGCCGACGGGCGGAGTTGGGCGTCCCTGCCCGCGACGATCACCATCCGCGTCGGCGCGGCCACGGTCCGGATGGCGATCAGCCGGCCGGCGGATCAGTAGCCAAGGCCGGCCAGTCGGTGCCGGATCGGCTCGGACTTGTCGCTGCCCACCTCGTCGTAGTAGTCCACGACCTGCCGAAACACCTGCGCCGCCCGCTCCGGTTGGCCGGCAGCCGCCAACGCGTCGCCAAGCCACGATCGGGCGTCGGCGTGGAGTCGGCGCGCGTCGTCCTTGCCGAACAGTTCGGCCGCTTCGCTCAGCACCGCCACTGCCTCATGGGCGTCACCCGCACCCAGCATCGCCCGTCCCAGGGTAGTCAGGCACTTGGCACGGTTGTCGATCTCCTTGTGCCGCGTGTCGAAGTACTCGCACGCGGCAGCCGCGGCGGCCCGCGCCTCGTCCCAGCGCGCGAGCGCCACCCACAACCGGGCGCGCTGCAACCGAAGCAGCGCGAAGACCCGCGCCTGCTGCGCCGCGCTGATCTGTTGCTCGGTCGCCCGCTCCGTGACGTCCCAGGAACGCCGATAGAAGTCCTCGGCGAGTTCGGCCTGCCCGCCGGCAGCGGCTACCTTGCCCAGCCATTCCAACGCACTCTGCTCCCCCAACGCGTGGCCGAGATCCAGTGCGGCCGCCAATGAGGTTTCGAAACATTCTCGCGCCGCGGTCAGGTCACCCAGCACCAGCTGGGCGGCGCCCAACTGCGAGCTGACCTGCATCACGCCAGGAAGATCACCGGCGGCCCTGGCCGATGCCAGGCCATCGCGATGGGTGTCCAGCCACTGGTCGTAGTACCCGTACAGGTGCAGGTACTTGAACAGCGCGACACAGCCCTGCCAGGCCAGTTCGTGCAGTCCGTGCTGGTGGGCCAGTCGCAGGCCGGCCGCCAGACCTGCCGACTCGCGATCGAACCACGCCAGCGCCTGCGGCCGCGTCACGACCGGCACGTCATCGCCGAACCAGCGGTGCAGCAGATCGGACACCGAATCGACCCACCACCGGTCGGACAGCGCCATGGCGCACGGCAGCGCGGTGCGCAGGCTCCGCGTCGTCACGCGCGCGATGACTTCGCGGCGCACCTCGGCGGTGTCCGACGCGGCACCACGGTGGCGGGCGTCGTCCCGGACCACGTCGTGAAAGCCGTAGCGCATCGGGTCACGGAAGTCCAGCAGGTGGAAATCGACGAGATCGTCCACTATCCGACCGGCCGAATCGGGATCGGTGTCCAACGCCACCGCCGCTGCCTCGATGCCGAAGTCGGCGCCCGGTATCAGCGCCAGGAACCGATACGCCCGCTGATGCTCGGCGTCCAGATTCGCGTAGGTGAAATCAAGGCAGTTGGCGATCCGCCGCTCGTCGTCCAGCGCCAGCAACGTCAACTTCGATCCGGCCAGATCGGCCAGCAGCCGTTCGGCAACCCGAGCGCGACCCTCGATCTGCGCCGCCAACACCTTGATCAACAGCGGGAATCCGCCACAAGCGCCGGCCAACTGCCGGAGTGTCGCCTCGGTCAGCTGCGCGGCGGTGTCACGCAGATCATCGCGAAACAACGCGAGCGACTCGGTGGCCGTCAACTGCTGCGGCGCGAATCCCCGGAAACCCTCTTTCTTGAGCGCCCGCCGTTCCAACTGCGTGGTGGCCACCACGATTGCCCGCGGCCCGTCGGGTGGCACCAGACTGAGGATCTGTTCCGGGTGCACAAGGTTGTCCACCACCAACATGAACGACCGAATCCTGCTCACATTCTGATACGCGTTGGTCCGATCGAAATCCGAAGCACCCTGGTCGGCCGCTGGCACACCGAGTGCCCGCAGCGCCTGCCCGGTGAGTTCGCCGATCGGCACGGCGCTGCCGTCCGGCCGGCGTCCCGACAACCAGATCAGAATGCCGTCGATCACCGTCCGATTGTTCTTCGCGAACTGTGCCACCAGGCTGGACACGCCCAGCCCTTCCAGGCCGTGCACGTACATGCGACACGGCCGCCCCTGCGCCCACTGCTGATCCAGCAGTTCGCGCATCGGCCCCAGGATGTCCTGCCGGCCATAGAACGGCTCCGCCAACGGCGGCGTGTACGCCAGGCCCACTGCCCACCTCCCCGTGGCAAACTCTCCAACCGTGCCATTTGACCACGATACTCAGCGCAAGCTCGACGCCAACCGGCGCAACTGGGACGCACGGACCCCTGTTCATGTCGCGAGCAAGTTCTACGGCATCCAGACCCGTGACCCGAACGGATGGATGGCGCCCTTCGAATGGCATGATCTCGGTGACCTGGCCGGCCGTGACGTCGTCCACCTGCAATGTCATCTCGGTGTCGAGACGATGGCTCTCGCCATGCGCGACGCACGCGTGACCGGGCTGGATTTCTCCCGCCGGACGGTCGAACAGGCGCGCATCGCGGCACGCGCGCGGAGCCTTGCGATCGAGTATGTCGAGGCGGACGTCTATGACGCCGTGGCTGCTCTCGGCGTTGAACGCTTCGACATCGCGTATACCGGCAAGGGTGCTTTGTGTTACCTGCCGGACGTGGCGCGCTGGGCGGATGTTGTCGCGAGCCTGCTGCGGCCCGATGGTTTCCTCTACGTCGCCGAGTTTCATCCGTTGCTGAACGGCCTCGGACCGTCCGCGAACTCCGATCCCGGCGATGATCTGATCATCCGCCACGACTACCTCGAAGGCCGCGGAGCCCTCGCCCGCGACAGCACGCACACCTACACCGATGGCCCGGCGCTGGCCGGCGATACCCTGCATTATGAATGGACGCACGGTCTTGGCGAGGTCGTCACCGCCCTGGTGCGAGCCGGATTGGTGATCAGCAGTCTCACCGAGACCGAGCTACTGCCATGGCCGCGCTGGGAACGTATGGTCCGCACCGACTCCGGTTGGTGGTCAATGCCGGACAGTGCGCCTCGCGTCCCGCTGATGTATGGGCTCAAAGCTCATAAGTGAGGCCCCGGGTATGCAGCACGATCGTGCCGCATACCCAGGGGCCTCATCCCATTGTCACGCCGACCAAGTTATGTTGGTTCGGTGCCCCAAACCAGGACTCCGTTGAGGTACAAGGTCACGGTTTGCGTGTCCTTGTACACGAAGCTCGGGTCCGAGATGAACGAGTAACTGTCGGTCGTGTTGAAGTTCGACCAGTTGGTGTGGTGGATCTGTGTCTGGATCTCGCCGGTGCCCGGGCCGGGAGCTACCGATCCGGCCGCGGCCGTGAAGCCGATCTCGACGTACGAGGTCGCCTTCGTCACCGGCGATGGAAGGGCGACGAACTTGGACGTGGTGTTCGCGCAGTTCACCTGAGCCCAGTTGCACACGAATACCAGTGGGTCCGTGGGAGTCTCGTTGGTGAACCAGTATCGCATCGTCAGCGAACTCAAGGGCACAGCCGTCGTGCCGGTGTTGATGATCTGATAGAGCGCGTACAGCGTGTTATCGGGATTGTCGTTGTCGTGTGAGCGATCCTGAACCTTCAGTCCGGCGCTTGCCGCCGGCACGACACTGCTCTGCGCAGCCGGAAAGACAGCGCCTTGTGCAGTCGGCACGGGACCGAAGACGAACAACGCCACGAGCACGCCGGTACACAACGGTGCCAGCCGCCGGACAGCCAGCATGGCTGCTTTCGGTCCCAATCCACCTGAGCGTCGTGACAACATCCTTTCAACTCCTCGTGTGGTTTGAATAATGCTGGGGCCTCACATCCACACATCGCCGACAAGCACACCAGCCGGCGGCCCGCACCTGTAGGTCATGATGGGGAGCGCTCCCACGACCGAGTGACTTTGATATTAGGCAGATCGCCGCTCTCGAGTCAACAGAATGGCGGCAAGCTCGAAAGTTACACATCCCCAAGACCGAGTTCCCGCCGAAATTTACACGTCGCCTCGACCGGGTAAATATCGAATAGCCACCGGGATCCGCCGACAGCCGCGAAACGCTAAAATTGGCAACCGTGAAAAGGTCCGGCCGGAACGAGGCAGGCGCGGACGCCCGGTAGTGGCAGACTTCATGGCCCCATACCTGCTCGAGTCGGACCGTTGGCGGCCACTGCGTCATGGTTGCGTTGGACCTGCTGGGTAAGCGGATGGTCTCGACCCAGCAGTTGGTGGCAGGTCCACGACGCGTCACGGTGTTCCCGCAGCCGACGTCTCGTCCGGACCGTTCCGTAGCCACTGCCGTCCGTGATGATCCGTGCCGCGAGGTTGGTCCAGGTTCCTTCCGCTCCGAGTACTTGCCGCCAGTCGGTGATCAGGGTGTCGAACAGGACGGCAGCGTGCGCGCGGTCGCCCGCTTGGGCGGTGCAGCGTACGAGCATGAATCGTGTCCGGAGCGTATGGGAGTGTCGCGGGCCGAGGATGCGGTCGCGGTCGCAGGCAAGGCGCCGAGAGAGGTCGACCGCACGATCCAGGTCGCCGGCCCAACTGGCGAACCTCGCGAGCAGATCACGGGTTTGCAGCACGCGTGGGCTGTCCGCGCCGAGGACCCGTTCGTAGTCGTCGCGAACGCTCGCCACCAGTTCGATGGCTCGGCGGGGATCGCTCTCGTAGGTGAAGGTCGCGATGTAATGCCTGGTCAGGAGCGTGTCGTGGTGATCGGGCCCGAGCACCCGCTCGTGCTCGACGAGCGTGTCGCGCAGCAGGCGCAGCCCCTCCGCATCGTCACCGGACTCACCGATGCTGTAGGCGAGCCAGCGGCGGGCACCCAAGGTGTCAGGGTGTGTTGGCCCCAACACCTCGTCGAGGTCGGGCACGAGGGCGGTGAACATCTCGGCGGCCCGGACGGCATCGTGACCGTCCGCAAGGTGTTCCGCCAGCCGGTGCCGGACGCGGAGGGTATCGACATCGCGAGCACCGGAGTCCCGTTCCCGTCGCGCGAGGGCGTCGGTGAGAATCTGGGCGGCCCGCCGTGTCTCTCCCGCATAGCCAAGGGCGAACGCCATCGCCACATCCGCGCCCGGCACGTTGTGGTCCGCGGCCTTCTGATAGGCCCTCACCGCGACGTGCTGCTGAAACCGCTGCATGGCCGACTCACCGATGTCCCACGCCTGCCGGGGATTCGCCGTCGCGATCAGTGCGTCCCAGACCGCTGGGGGAACGCCGTCCAGGCCATCCAGATCGATCAGATAGTCGAACGCCAGATAATGCCCTTCCCGATCGGTCGGCAGCAACAAACTGCTCGCGCCGTGGCTGGGTGTGGTCGCCCACGCCAGCGCGTGGTCCAACGACTCGGGACGCAACAGCGGGCCGCCCCGCTGTTCCAGGTAGTACTCGGCCAACGCGGCGAGGAAGTCGACCGGTTGCGGGTCGTGCACGCCCGCGCGGCGACAGTCCACCGCGGCGGCAACCAACGCGGCGCCCCGAGGATGACCACCGGCCCGCCACGCGGTGCGCCAATCACGGGCCAACTGCGGACCGGCGGCCAGTACCTCCGCCAGGCCGAACGCATCGGTCTTCCACAGCGCCCTCGAGATTCGCGGGTCGTCGGTATAGGTACGGGCGTGTTCCAACTCCTGGGAGCTCCATCGGCGCGGCAACTCCACAATGGTCGCCAGTTCCAGGATGTCTCTGGCCTCCCGCCAGGCGTCCCGCTCGCCACCGCCGAGGCCGGACTCCTCGCGGGCGCTGTAGCGGTCGAACTCCACGCTACGCAAGGTCGCCAGGACCAGCACGTGCCGATGATCGTCACCGCACAGACCACGCACCATGGCCGCGGTGAGGCCGCCGGAACCCAGGAAGCGCTCCAGATCGTCCAACCAGACCACACAGCGGCGCTCCCCCGCCGCGGTGGGCAGGATCGCCGACAGGGACTCGCGGCCGGCCGGATTGATGAGCGCATGGTCGGGCAGCAGCGCCCGAATCACCTCGTAGGCCATGCGGGACTTGCCGGCGGTCGAGTCGCCGGCCAGCAGCACACGAACCCGCCCCGCGCGACAGCCTCCGACAAGTGCTCGTGCGCATCGCGCCGGACATACGGTGGCACTTGGTCGACCGTCACCTGCCCATCCACCACTCTGCGGAGGGTCGCGGCCGGATGGACACGCAAGGCGATCGGGTCGTCGCACTCCCGAACCCGTTTCAACCGACCGGATTCATGGCTCCCGACGAATTGCCCCGGCAGCGTGGCTTTCCATTCAGCATGCTCGTCCCACAATGCCCTGACCCGTCCACCCACCACACCGAACACCGCCGCGGTCAACGTCGAGCCCACCACGACAGCGGCCGGCACCGGCAGCCAGATCGCCGACGAGGCGCCGACGCCGCCGCCGAACACGACCGAGCCACCCAACAACACCCACCCGCGCCACCAAGCAGAGCACCACGTCACCTGACCAATGGTCCTCCCGTGCAGGTCGGACGACCCAGCCAGGAGTCCAGATCTGAAAGCCGCACGGCCAAGGACCGGCGGATGCCACGAGCACCAACTTGATATGCGTTATCGGACATTCTGCGCGCAAGATCGGCTGGCCCTCGCGTCGCTGGTGTCGCGGACTTCGGATCACAGGTGGTCGAACGGCTCGGGATAGGTGAACGTGCCGTGCAGCGTCGGGTCGTAGCTGGTGAGGGAGCGGACCTGGAAGTGCGGTCGCCACTGTGCCACGGGCGGTGCGATGTGGTAGTCGCCGCTTGGACGGAAGCCGAACTGCTGGTAGTACAACGGGTCGCCCAGGAGCGCCACCAGCGGTTCGTCCAGTGCGTCGGCGGCGCCGAGCACCGCGTGCATCAGAGCGGTGCCGACACCGCGTCGTTGTCGGTCGGGGCGCACACTCAACGGGCCCAGACCCAGGACGGGCGCGGTATCGACGTGGCCCCGGGTGGCGAGCACGTGTCCGATGACCGTGCCGTCCGAATCGGTGGCCACCAGCGACAGGGGCGGTAGCCAGGCCGGTCCGGCACGCAGCTCGTCGACCAATCCCGCCTCGGCGGCCCGGGCGAACGCGGCGGCGGTGACCGCGCGGATCGCGGCCGTGTCGCCAGGCACTTCGCGGCGGATCAGCACATGGGCACTGTCGGCCCAAGGCAATGCGTCGCGCAACTGGAATACCAAACGGCCAGGTCAGCAGCACACAGCGTGGACTGACGCGCGAATCAGGGCATGATATTCGCAACATGATCGGTCCGCAGCGGGATGGGGTACCTCTGATGAGCGACAACCCGGGAGCTTCGACGCAGACGGCACCGGCGCCGGGCGGCGACGCGGTGCAGCGGCTTCGTGGTGGCGAACTCAGCGTCATCGACATCGCCACCTCCACGATGGCCAACATCGGGCCCGCGTTCAGCTTCTACTTCAGTTTCGCCGGGATCGTCGCGGTGTCGGGGATCGCGTCGCCGTTGACGGTGCTCGTGGCTGCGGTGGCGATCTTTCTGCTGGGCAACACCCTGTCGGTGTTCTCGGTGCGGATGCCGACGACCGGCTCTTTCATCAGCTTCATCGGCAGGTCCCTCGGCACGATTCCCGGTGTGACCTCGGCCGTCACGCTGATCGTGGGTTACATCATCGCGCTGGCCGGTGTGGTCGCGGCGACTGGTGCGATCACCGCGCTGCTGCTGTCCAACCTGTTCGGCGTCATCGTGTCGTGGAAGTTGCTCGCGGCGGTCTTCGTCGTGTTCGCTTTCATTGTCATGATCACGGGGGTCAAGGCGTCCACGCGGATCGCCGGGGCCTTCTTCATGATCGAGATGGCGGTGCTGGTGGTCGTGTCCGTCGCGTTGTTGATCACTCACCACGGCTCGATCAACCTGCAACCGTTCAATCCGGCGCGCCTGTCCGGCGGTCTGAAGGGACTCGGGCTCGGCTTCCCGCTCGCGGTGTTCCTGTTCGTCGGGTGGGAGAACTCCGCGACCCTTGCCGAGGAGACCACCAATCCACGACGCAACATCCCACGGGCGATCTTCGCCAGTGTCGCGCTCATGGCGGTCACCTACCTGTTCGTGTCGTACGCGTCCATCGTCGGCTTCAACGACAGCACCGCGGCGATCGCCAAGGCGGACATCCCGTTCGTCGACCTGGCGAAGACCGTGAGCGGCGCGTTCGGCATCCTCGCCGTCGCCGCCGGGTTCACCTCGACGGTCAGCGTGCTCATCGCGGCGACCAACTCGCAGACGCGCCTGTTGTTCAACGCGGGACGCGAGCGGCTACTGCCGTCCGTGCTCGGCAAGGTCACCGGGCGCGGCCAGACGCCACTGGTCTCGTACGTCGTGTTCTTCGTGGCGGCACTGGGTTTGACGTTCGGGGTCGGCTGGAACTCCGCGCCGCTCACCACCTTCGGGGAGCTGGCCACCCTTGGCACGATCCTGATCGCGGTCGTGTACCTGGTGGCCAACGTCGGCCTGCCGGTGTACGTGCTCCGGCACGACCGCGACCACCTCAACATCGTGCGGCACATCGTCCTGCCGTTGCTTGGCGCGGCGGCACTGGTCTATCCGCTGTACAGCCTGCTGCAGCCGGGACAGCCATCGCCGTTCAATCGCTTTCCGATCATCACGCTCGGCGTCGTCGTCGTGGCGTTGGTCTACAGCGTCGTGCTACGGATGATCGACCCCGGCGTCGGCGACCGGCTCGGTTCGATCGTCGCGGATCACTGAGTCGGGTCGGGTGTTGCGGTGGGACTGGGCGTCGCGCAGGGTGGGCAGCGGTCCGCTCACCGCGATGTAGCGGCGGCCGGCGACCAGCAGTTCCTCCGCGGGGAACTTGGTGATCACCTCGCAGCCGTCCGCGGTGACCACCACCTCCTCCTCGATCCGCGCCGCCGACCAGCCGTCCGCCGCGGGCCAGTAGGTCTCCAGCGCGAACACCATGCCCTCCTCGAGCGTTTCCGGATGCGCCAGGGAGGTCAGCCTGCTGAAGATGGGCCGCTCCCAGATGGACAGCCCGATGCCGTGCCCGTACTGCAGGCCGAACGCGGCCTCCTCGTCGGCGAACCCGAACTCGGTCGCGGCAGGCCACACGCGCACGATGTCCTCGGTGGTCGCGCCGGGTCGGACCAGGGCTATCGCCCGGTCGATGTACTCGCGGCAGCGCGCGTAGGCGTCGCGTTGCGCGATCGATGCCGAACCAACGGCGAACGTGCGGTAGTAGCAGGTGCGGTAGCCGAGGTGGCTGTGCAGGATGTCGAAGAACGCGGGGTCACCGGGCCGCAGGACGCGGTCGCTGTACACGTGCGGATGCGGCGAGCAGCGCTCCCCGGAAATCGCGTTCACGCCCTCGACGTGCTCAGAACCCAGGTCGTAGAGCTTCTTGCTGACCAGGCCGACGCACTCGTTCTCACGTACCCCGGGCCGCAGGAACTCGTAGAGCTCGTCGTACGCGGCATCCACCATGGCGGCCGCGGTACCCAGCAGGCTGATCTCGTCCGCCGTCTTGATCCGGCGTGCCGCCAGGAAGACCTGCTGCCCGTCCAGCACCCGCAAACCCAGCGCCTGCAGGGCGAACAGCACCGGCGGCTCGATGATGTCGACGCCGATCGGCTCATCCGTCAGACCCAGTTCGGCCAGCTCCGCATAGATCTTCGCGGCCACGTCCTCGGCCCGGCCTGCGGCGGGCGGGATCGCGCCGCGCAGCGTGGACAGGCCGGCCCGCGCCCCCTTCGCTCCGTCCAGCCACGGCGCGTACAGCTGGTGGTGTCGCGCGGCCGAGCCGAAGTCCCACACGATCGGCTTGCCGCCGCGGGCCAACAGGGCGAACCGGATCAGCTTGTCCATCGCCCAGGTCCCGATGTGGGTGGCCGTCATGTAGCGAATGTTGTGGAAGTCGAAGGTGAGCAGCGCACCCAGTTCGGACCGGTCCAGTTCGGCCCGCAGCCGCGCGAGCCGGTCGGTGCGCAGCCGGTCCATGTCCAGCCGGTGCTCCCAGTCGACGCTGTTGGTGCCGTAGGTGGCGATGCCCATTGCGACTCCGATCGTGTCTGCTGTGGACGGTTGGTCAGCGTGCCGTCCAGCCGCCGTCCGCGGTGAGGATCGTGCCGTTGACGTAGGGAGCGCGATCGGAGAGCAGGAAGGCGAGCAGTGCCGCGATCTCCTCCGGTGCGCCGATTCGGCCGGATGGGGTCTGGTCGAACAGTGACTGTTCATAGCCTTCGTTGGCGTCCAGGTGCGGCTGCAGCATCGGCGTGCGCACGAAGCCGGGCGCCACGGTGTTCACCCGGATGCCGGCCGGCGCGAGTTCGATGGCGAGGGTTCTGGACAGTGCCTCGATCGCGCCCTTGGTCGCGGCATAGGCGGCGCAGCCCGCGAATCCGGTGTGCGCCGTGGTGGAGGAGACGAACAGGATCGATGAACCGGCCGGCAGGTGTGCGACGGCGGCCTGGGTGATCACGAAGTGCGCCGCGACATTGATCGCCCACTGCGCGTTCAGGCTCTCCAGCGTGGTTTCGGCGAGCGGCCTCGGGTCGAAGAGGCTGGCGTTGAGCACCAGACCGGAGAGCGAGCCGAAGCGCTCGACCGCCGCGGTGACCACCCGGGCGGCCTCGGCAGGTACGGCCAGGTCCTGCGCGACCGTGAGCGCGGTCCCACCGGCCGCAGTCACCGCCGCCGCGGTCGCGGCGAGCCGGCCGGGATCCCGGCCCTGGACAACGACATTGGCGCCGGCCGCGCCCATGGCGACCGCGGTCGCGGCGCCCATGCCGGAACTGGCCCCGGTGATCAGGAAGGTACGGCCGGCGGCCCAGTGCTCGGTCATGACGACTCCCTTCAGGCAGATCGGGACGTTAAGCGCGTCGCGCGGGGCTGTCAATCTTCACTTCACAAAGATGAATCAATACTTGACGAGCCTGAAGCGTGGCTCCTACAGTCGCGACACCTTTCGCCGTCGCAGGGAGTGCGCCGTGGCCGCATCGCAACGTCAGGTGATCCGCAAGGTCCGGCTGTGGTCGGGTGATCAAGGGACCGGTGAGCTACGCAGCGCCGACGTGCTGATCGAGGGCGACCGGATCGCCGCGGTGGCACCGGATCTCGGGCCGCTGGACGCCGAGGAGGTCGCCGGCGCCGACCGCATCCTGTTGCCCGGATTCGTCGACTCGCACCGGCACACCTGGCAGTCCCTGATCCGGCACATGTCCACCGACTGGACGCTGCCGCAGTACTTCTCCGGCGTGCGCGGCGTGCTCGGCCCTCGGTACGAACCCGACGACATGTACGCGGCGAACCTGATCGGCATGCTGGACGCCCTTGACTCAGGCATCACGACCATTGTGGACTGGTCGCACAACAACAACACCCCGGAACACGCCGATGCCGCGATCCAGGCGGTGTTCGACGCCGGCATCCGCGCCGTGTGGGGCTGTGGCAATGCCAACGACGAGTGGTTACCGGTCAGCGAGATACCGCAGTCCGACGACGTGGCGCGAATCAAGAAACAGTGGTTCGACACGCCCGGCCAACGTGTCACGCTCGCACTCGCGCCGCGTGGCCCGCAGTTCGCCACCAAGGACGTGACCCTGGCCGACTTCGCGCTCGCCCGCGAGCTGGACATCCCGGTCACCGTGCATGTCGGCGACGGTGCGTGGGGTCGTGGCAAACCGCTGCTCTGGCTGGACGAACACGGCCTCGCCGACGAACGCACCACCTACGTGCACTGCAACATGCTCGTCGACGAGGAGTTCGACGTGATCGCCCGTACCGGCGGGGCGGTGTCGATCGCGCCCGAACTGGAGATGCACATGGGACACGGCAGGCTGGCCACGCTGCGCGCCCGCGATCGCGGCATCCCGGTCTCGATCTCCGTCGACGTGTGCGCCTCGGTCGGCGGCGACATCTTCAGCGCCATGCGCGCGCTGCTGGCCGGCAGTCGGTACCTGGTCAACATCGCGGCGCTGGAGGCCGACGAGACCGTCGACCCGCTGCCGCTGACCGCGCGGGAGGTGCTGGGCTTCGCCACCCAGGGTGGCGCGCGGGCCGCCTGGCTCGGTGACCAGGTCGGCTCGATCACCGTCGGCAAGAAGGCCGACCTGGTGCTGCTGCGCACCGACCGTTACGGCATGACGCCGCTGAACTACGTGGCCGGTGCCGTGGTCGAGTCGGGCAACCCGCAACTGGTGGACACGGTGTGGGTGGACGGCACCGTCGTCAAGCGCGACGGCGAGTTGGTCGGGCACTCCTTCGCCGACGTGCGGGCCCGCGCCGAGCAGGCCCGCGACCGGGTGCTGAGCCGGGCAGGCGTCACCGATCCGGGCACCTGGCAGCCGGCCGTTTACGCTGCTCCCGACGGCGAGTAGGCCGTCCGCGTAGGTTGAGGGAGGTCAGGTGGGGTCGTCCGGTGCGAGTGCCCGCCAGCCGGGTCAGGGTCCGTCGCCGGACGAGTTGGGGCGCAGGCTGCGGGCGGTGCGCGCGGCGCGTGGGATGTCGCTGCGTGCGGTCGCGAAGTTGATCGACGTGTCGCCCAGCTTCGTGTCACAGGTCGAACTCGGCAAGGCGACCCCGTCGGTCGGCACGCTGTACGCGCTGGTGACAGCACTGGGCCTGTCCCTGGACGACGTGATGACCGAGCAGCCGTCATCAACAGTAGAGCCGTCGACCTGGCCGCGGATCGACGAGCACGTGCAACGCGCGAGTGGCCGCCGCACGATCCGGATGTCCGGTGTCACCTGGGAACGGCTGACTCCCGGCGACGATCCATGGCTGGACTTCCTCGCGGTGACCTATCAGCCGGGCAGCGCCTCGTGCCCGGCGGACGACCTGATGCGGCACGGTGGCCGCGAGTACGGGCACATCGTGCGCGGCCGCATGCTGGTGCAGGTCGGCTTCGAAACCTACGACCTGCATCAAGGCGACTCGATCCACTTCGACTCGCTCACCCCGCACCGGCTGAGCAACCCGTTCGACGAGCCCTGCGAGGCCGTCTGGGTGGTGGTCGCCCGTCGTGGCGACAATCGGATGACGACACCGTCCACAGTGGAATCGGGACACCTGCCGGCGGCGACCTGAAGCCCTCGGCTACTGCGACTTCAGCGCCTGCTCCAACTCGGCACGCACCTTGTCCCCACCGGTTGCCTTCCACTGTTTCACCACGTCGTCCCAGGACGACACCGGCTTGCGGCCGCTGAGGATGTCGTTCTGCGCGTTGTTGATCAACGTGCCCAGTTGTCCCTGCTTACGTGACCAGGTGTCGGAGAACAGCCCGGTCTGCGCGTCCTTGATCGAGGTCGGGATGATCGACTTCTGGTATTCGTAGGACTTGCGGGTGGCGTTCGAGCTGCCCGGGATGAAGATCGCGTCCGGCGCGTCGACGATGTACCGGATGCCGAGCACGGTCTCGGTGACGCCCTTCTGCGTCTGCGCCGGGCCACCATTCTTGATGGTGTAGTCGACACCGTCGATGCCGAACCGGCGGAACAGGAACTCCTCGGTGCCAAATGGCGCCGACAGCCAGTTGCACAGGGTGAGTAGCTGCTTGATGCGGCCCTGGTCCGCCTTTTTCAACGCGGTGAAGTTGTTCGTCGGCTCGGCCTGCCAGGTGCCGGCGAAACCGCCACCCTGATACTTCGGCGGACGCATGCCGCCGATGTCGAAACTCGGCCCCGCCACATTGCTCGCGTAATACTGTGGCCATGCGGTGTACCGGTCGGCGGTCAGCAGTGCCTGACCGGAGTTGAACCAACTCTTCGTCGGCGCGTTGTTGCTGAACGCGTCCGGATGCACAAGGCCGTCGGCGACCATCTGCGCCGCGTCGGACAGCGCCTGTTTGTTGGCCGCCAGTTCGTACGGGCTGGTCAGATTTCCGGCGGCGTCCGCACGCCACCGCCACGGCAGGCCGAGCATCATGCGGATGAAGTCCAACGGCGCCTGTGCCAACGCCCACCGGTTCTGCTTCGGGTCGGAAACCTGCCTACACACGTCCCGGAACTCGGCGAAGCTGGTCGGATCGGGATTGGCGCCGAGTTGGCCGAAGATGTCGTCCCGGCGGAACATCAACGTGCCGCCGACGCCGCGCGGCACCGGCAAACCGTAGATACCGCCGTTGAAGCGGCACTGTTTCCACGCGTCCGTCGGCAGATTGGCCAGGAACGGATATGCCTTGACCGCGTCCCCGGACAGGAACGGGGTGAGGTCCTGGCACTGGCTGGCCAGCCAGGCCGGCAGGTTGGCGATGCCGGCCGGCATGCCGTTGGGCGTGCTCAGTGCCGGCTCGATGATGTCCGGCAGATCGCCGCCGGCGATCAGGGTGGCGAACTTGGTCGGCATGTCCGCCGTCGGCACGATGGTCAATCGCAGATCGATACCGAGTCGCTTGTTCAGTTCCTGCCAGTACTGGTTCTGGCCAAGCGACGGGGGCAGCGGTGAAGCGGTCTGCACGAACGCGGACACCGTCCCGCCGGTGCCGGGCACCGTGCTGAACGCCTTGATCGACGGCTGCGGGTAGCTCAGGAACGCGTTGAGCAGACCCTGGTTGTTGCCGGGCAGGTCCGGCTGGACCTTCGTGTACGGCACGTAGGTCGGCAGATTGAGGCCGCTGACGTTCTGGGACGGGTTGGCGGCTGTCGTGGTGGTGCAGGCCGCCAACAGGCCGGGGCCGGCAACGGCCGCCGCGGCGGTGCCGATCGCGCCGTACAGAAACCGTCGCCGGTCGATGGTGTGGAACTTGCCCATCTTGGACTCCTATCCTGGACTCCCCGAGGGGACGGACATCAACCCTTGACGGCGCCGACCAGGACGCCTTTGGTGAAATGTCGCTGGACGAACGGATAAACCAGCAGAATCGGCACGATGGACAGCACCAGAATGGCCATCTCCAGTGCCTCCTGCGGCGGCAGCGCCGCGCCACTGGTGCCGCCGAGTTGGTCGACGCCGATCTGTGCCTGGTTCACCACGTAGGTGCGCAGTATGAGCTGCAGCGGATACTTCGCCAGGTCCTGCAGGTACAGCAGCGCGGTGAAGAAGTTGTTCCAGTAGGCGACCGCGTAGAACAACCCGATGACGGCCAGCACCGCCTTGCTCATCGGCAGCACGATCCGCCAGAAGGTGGCCAGGTCCCCGGCGCCGTCGATGCGTGCGCTGTCGATGATCTCGCCGGGCAGTTCCATGAAGAACGCCCGCAGCACGACGACGTTGAACGCGTTGATGGCCACCGGCAGGATCAACGACCAGTACGAGTCGAGCAGGCCGAGGCTTTTCACCACCAGATAACTGGGAATGATGCCCGGCGCGAACAGTATCGCGACCAGCACGACCATCAGAAACGGTTTGTGGAACATGGACCTGCCGCGGCTCAGTCCGTACGCGAGTAGGCTGGTCGCGGCCAGGCTCAACGCGGTCCCGACGACCGTGATGAACACGCTGACCAGGGTCGCCCTGGTGACCACCCCGCCGGACAGAATCGCCTGGTACGCGGCGAAACTGACCTTGTCGGGAAACAGCACGAACCCGCCGGCGCGGGTGACCTCGGCGCGGGTGGCCAGGCTGGTCGACACGATGCCGATGAACGGAAACACCACCAGCGCGCAACACACCGCGAGCACGAGTGCCCTTGACCACCCGCGCGGACACCGAGGAACGCTCGAGTCCGCCGATCATCCCGCGAGTGGTCATGACTGGTAGATCCCCTGTTCGCCGAACCAGTGCGCGACCTTGTTGGCGCCGAACACCACGAGCACGCCGATCGCGCCCTTGACAAGGCCGACCGCGGTGGCCAATCCCCAGTCGCCGTTGACGATGCCGTTGTTGTAGACGTAGGTGTCCAGCACCTCGCTCGCGTCGGTGCCGACCGAGGGCTGCTGCAGGATGATCTGCTCGAATCCGGTGGTCAGCGACTGGCCGAGGCGCAGGATCAGCAACAGCACGATGACGCCGCGCAGGCCGGGGAGGCTGACGTGCCAACGCTGTCGCCAACGGCTCGCGCCGTCCATGGCGGCGGCCTCGTAGAGGGTCACGTCGATCCGGGACAGCGCGGCGAGAAACAGGATCGTGGCCCAGCCCGCGTCCTTCCACAGCACCTGGCTGGTGACCAACAGCTTGAACAACTCCGGATTCGCGACGATGCTCACGGTGTGCAGGTCGTGGTCGCGCAGGAAGTTGTTCAGCAGCCCGGCGTCCCCGAGCAACTGCTGGAAGATCGCGATCACGATCACCCAGGACAGGAAATGCGGCAGATAGAGCACGCTCTGCACGACCCGCTTGATCCGCTCGGACACCAGACTGTCCAACAACAATGCCAGCGCGATCGGCGCGGGGAACACGATGAGCACCTGCAACAAGGTGATGACCACGGTATTGCGCACCGCATTGAGCAGGGCCGGATCGCCATTGAACATGACGGCGAAGTTCGAGAAGCCGGACCACGGACTGCTCAGAATGCCGAGATAGGGTTGGTAGTCCTTGAACGCGATGACGTTGCCGAGCAGCGGCACGTACTGGAACAGCACCAGCAGCACCAGGCCGGGCAGGGCGGCGATGATCAGCATCTTGTCCCGACCGAGCCGCTGCCAACGGGTCCGACGTCGACGCGGTGCGCGTCGCGGGGCCGAGGCAAGCTCAGGAGCAAGGCCCGCGCGGCGTTCGGTGCCAACTGACTTCGTCACGCCCGCCTCCCCTTGACCAGGTCATCGACGAACTCGGGTTGGCGCCCCGTTCCGTGGATCAGACGTAATCAGATAGCTCACCGGCTGATACCGCACAGAAGCTGTCGGGATCTTGCGTGGAGGCACGTTATAGCGTTAACGCGGCGTGCGTCAAGAACACCGGCTCGAACCTGTCAGGCCCGTTTAATCTGGTAATGAAATTTACATCCGGCCACCCTGAAACGAGCTGTTCAGTAAAAGCGGCGCCGCGTTTTCGAAACATTTCGAGAACCGCCGCCGGCTTGCGATGCCGGACGGCGCCCAGTCCGCCTGCGGCCTGCTGCACGACTTCGGTTGGACCAGTCGGAGTAGCGCGATTTTTGATCTAGGAAAACGATATCGATAACGATTGACAGCCGCCGCGCCCAAGGAGCAACCTGTTGAGTGCTCGCCCTGGGTGGCGAGTCAGTGCTCGTGTGTCACCGGCGACCACCAAGGCGGTGCCCAATGTCCGAGCTTCCTGAGTCATCCCGTGGTCAGGTACCAAGGCGGCGTTTCCTTGCCGGCATGGGCGCCGCCGCGGTGGCCGTCCCGGCTGGGCTTTCGTTCGCCGGTGCCGGTTCGGCGGTGGCGGCGGTCGGTCCGAACCCGTTCCCGCCCATGCCGACGGCAGGCACCACGACCACCGATGACCGGCTACAGATGTTGTGGCAGTTGGGGATCACGCGTCCAACGTTGCCGCCACGGGCCCAGGACCCCAACCGGCCGCCCAACGCGACCCCGGTCGATCCCGCGAACACCGAAGGCAACTGGACGGACCCGCTGGGACACACGGTCGCCCGTGGCGACTTCGGGCAGTGGATCACCTATGACGACAGCACCGGACTGGCCGGCGGCGCCGTGTCCCCGTTCGGCGACTACGGGCCGACCGCGCGGCCACGCTATCCGGACATCCCACTGTTGGTCATGAACGACGGCACCCCCGTCCGCACACCGGAGGACTGGTGGACAAGGCGCCGCCCGGAGATCCAGCAAGCCGTGCGGGACCATCTCTATGGCCATATTCCGCCGCCGAGTCGCTGGCCGGCCATCACGTGGTCGGTGGGCGCGGCCACCACCGGCACCGCGAACGGCGTCGCCTACCAGGAACGGGTCGTCACCGGCGCCATCGACGTCTCGGGCTACCCGCAGATCCGGGACGTGCCCCAGGTGCGGGGCACCCTGCGCACCCCGCTGGACACCGCGGGCCGGCCGGTGCCGGTCGTCATCGTCTTCGGGGGCAACAACAGTGAGTGGCAGTTCACCGCGCCGCACGGCTACGGCGTGTGCGCGTTCGACTGGTCGCTGCTCCAGCCGGACAGCGGCGGCGCGAACATGTCCAGCTTCATCATCGGTCTGATCAACAAGGGCAACTGGCGAAAGCCGCGCGACTGGGGCGCCCTTGCCGCGTGGAGTTGGGGCATCAGCAGGCTGATCGACTATTTCGAGACCGATCCCCATGTCGACGCCACCAGGATCGGCGTCCAGGGGCATTCCCGGTTCGGGAAGGCGACGCTGGTGGCCGCCGCGTACGACGACCGGATCGGGGCGGCGTTTCCCAGTGCCGCGGGCGCGCTCGGCACGTCGTGGGCCCGGATGACCTGGGGTGAGGACCTGGAACTGGTGTGTGGCGCGGATACCGAATACCACTGGGTCGCCGGCAACATCATGCGTTTCGCGGGTGAGCTGCGGCCGGGCCGGTACTGGCCACGGAAGGTCTGGGACCTACCGGTCGACGTACATTCGGTGATGTCGCTGATCGCGCCTCGCGTCGTGATGACGAGCGGCGGCACCGACACACCGCCGGGATTCGGCGACGCGTGGACGAATCCGCGCGGCATGTACCTGGCCGGCGCGATCTCGTCGCAGGTATGGGAACACCTCGGCTGGCCCGGCCAGATCATTCCGGCCGGCACGGTGTTCACCTCGGGCGCGGGCGAGGCCATTGGCGGCACTCCCCCGATCGACGTCGCGTTCGTCGACGGCACCGTCGGCTGGCGACGACACCACGAAGGCCACACGCCCATTCCGGACTGGCCGGATTTCATGCGGCTGACCGCCCGGCATTTCGATGACAGGCGCCCGGTCGTGGCGCCGTCGCAGCATTTCCGGACGACCGGCAGACCGGGTGATGTGGTGGGCACGGTGCGGGCGACCGACGCCGGCGGTGCCGCGCTCGGCAATTGGCAGATCGTCGGCGGGAGCGGGGTCGGCAAGTTCACCATCGACCCGGGCACCGGTCGGATCGGGAACACGCGCGACCGCGACCGCGCGGCGACTTACACGCTGGCCGTGGTCGTGGACGACCGCAAGCTGACCAGCGAGCCGCGGGTCATCACGATCGACGTTCGCTGAAAACCACTGGCGTGCGGACGATTCCGCTGGCAGCGTCCCGACCATGGCGACCAATACCTGGGGACGGGACATAGCCGAGACCTACGACGCCGGGTCGGCGTCGATGTTCGACCCGGCGGTCCTCGACCCGATCGTCGACCTGCTCGTGGAGTTGGCTCGTGGTGGGCCTGCCCTGGAGTTCGCCGTCGGCACCGGCCGGGTTGCGCTACCGCTGAGCGGTCGAGGGATCCGGGTGGCCGGAATCGAGCTGTCGCCCGACATGGCAGAGCGGCTGCGGGCCAAGCAGGGCGCCGACGCGGTGACGGTCACGATCGGGGACATGACGGCGACCCGAGTGGCCGGCAGCTTCACGCTCGTCTACCTCGTCTGGAACACGATCATGAACGTGACCACCCAGGACGAGCAACTGGCCGTGTTCGCCAACGCAGCCGCCCATCTGGCGCCGGGCGGCTGCTTCGTGGTGGAGGTGGGAGTGCCGCGGGCGCACCGACGTCTGCCCGACGATCCGGGCCTCGTCTTCGCGATGGACGACGATCACGTGGGAATCGACACCTATGACGACCCCATCGGGCAGATCTTGTCCTCCCACCATTGGATGTCGGTGGACGGCAGGCTCGTCCGCCACTCGGCGCCGTACCGCTACGTGTGGCCGGCCGAACTGACGCTGATGGGACGGCTGGCCGGGCTGCGCCTGGCGCACCGATGGGCGGGATGGCGAAAGGAGCCGTTCACCGCCGACAGCACCGACCTGGTCGCGGTATTCGAGAAGCCCGCCACGATCGAGTAGCCGTGACCTGGAGAAAGTGCCGCGACACGCCATTGTATGCCGTGTCGAATGGCCGGCGACGACATACCGTGTGGCGCCAGATCTGTGCGGTTGGTAGCCTTTCCGTGACCGCGCGTGGCCGACTCCTGCGGTGATACACTAAGCTGAATTCGCATTCTCGTACTGGGGGCCTTCGTCATGACTGATGCAGATCATTTCGAGTTCAAAGGGAACGGCGTGTCCATCGACTACATACCGCTGGGCGCCGGTGCCGTGCCACACCTGACCTATCAGGACGCCCGCCGGAAGCTACAGTTCAGCGGCGACGAGATCCGAACGGGCAATGGGGGCCTGCGCGGCGCGCTCACCATAGATCTGGAGCGCAGGATCGGCCTGAACACCGACACATTCACGCTGTTCGTGCCGGAAGTACGCGTCGCAGACGGCCAGCGCGCCGAGATCACCACGGTCGGGATCACCACGGAAACGCTCGGCGGAGCCCTGCCCGAGACGCTCCCCCTGCCGATCGACCATTTCACCGCCATCCCGTTGGCCGGATTCGCCGAGAAGCGCACCGGCATCCTGCCACTGAACGATGTCTGACGGGCACTTGTCATCGCCCGGACTGCACTGACCGGATGCCGCGGCCCGGACGACAACGTCCGGGCCGCGGCGTCGCGTCGAACACCACCACAAGTTCAGCACTGTCACTTGGGTACGTAATGACGGCGTGCGGCGGAACCTGGTTCAGGGAGTCGGGGACGGCACGGGAACGAACTGTGCCATGAGTGTGCTGACAAGGGTCAGCACACCGTCGACGTCGGTGTGCTCGGGATCGGCCAGCCACGCCAGGACGAGTCCGTCGAAAAGGGCCGTCAGGAACTGGCCGACGACCGGAGTGTCGGCGGGCAACTGTGCCCTGGACTCGGCGATCCAGGACGCGGCGGCCTCAGTTCCGACGCGACGGTAGGCCGTGTACTGCTGCCGGGCCACGTGGGTGAGTTCGGGGTTGCGCAGCGCCCAGGTGGTCAGCTCGTACAGGGCGATCTGTCCGCCCCGGTCGTCCTGGGTGACGACCTGGAATGCCGCCCTGAGCCGGTCGAGCAGGTCGGGTTCGCCGGTCCCCGGCGCGGCGGCGGCCTGGATCTTCGCGAGGGTGGCGGCGAGGACCTCCTGGAGGAGTTCGTCCTTGCCGGCGAACCAGTAGTGGACCAGGCCCGTGGGGACCCTGGCTTCCGCCGCGATCCGGCGAGTGGTCGCCGCGGCGATCCCGTCGCGAGCGACGACGCGGGAGGCCGCCTCGATCAGTTCGGCACGCCGGCCATCGTCGCCGCGCCGACTCGGGTTGCGTGTGGTTGCCACGGGGAGATTCTTGCACATCTGTCTTGGACACTTGACCAAAGCAGATGACCAAGTCACACTCATCGCATTTCAGCGCACTGACCAGGGGCGTTGTCGAGAGACAGGACGTCGACGATGGCACGAGGAGTGAGCACGAACGAACACCGGGTGAAACTGAGCACGGGGCGGGTCGTGTTCCTCGTGATCGCGGCTGCCGCCCCGATGGCCGCGATGGTGGGGAACGTCCCGCTGGCGATCGTCTTCGGCAACGGCGTCGGCCTGCCCGGCGCCTATCTGATCGCGTCGGTGGTCCTGTTGTGCTTCTCCGTCGGCTATGCCGCCATGAGCCGACGGGTGGTGAACACCGGCGCCTTCTACACCTACATCGCGCGTGCCCTCGGCAAACCGGCCGGGATCGGATCGGCGTACGTCGCGGTCCTGTCCTACACCGCGCTCACCATCGGCCTGGCCGCGGCGTTCGGGTACTTCACCCGGCTGGTGCTGCTGAGTTCGGGTGTCGACCTGCCGTGGTACGCCTACAGTGCGGTCGCGTTACCCGTGGTCGCCGTGCTCGGCTACCGGTCGGTCGACCTGTCGGCCAAGGTGCTCGGCACGCTCATGGTGGCGGAGTTCGCGGTGCTGATCGTCTTCGACCTGCGCGCCGTCGGGGTCCGGGGCGCGGCGGCGTTCCCGGCCGCGTCGTTCTCCGGCACGCAGGTCGTGTCGGGCTCGATCGGGATCGCGCTGATGTTCGCGTTCTTCAGCTTCGTCGGGTTCGAATCGGCGGCGTTGTACGGGGAGGAAACCCGCGACCCCGAGCGCAGCATCCCGAAGGCCACCTACATCGCGGTCGCCTCGATCGGGGCGTTCTACGTGCTCACCAGCTGGATCATCATCGGCGCCGCGGGCACCGGCCAGGCGGCACCGCTGGCGCGGCAACAGACAGGCAATTTCGTGTTCGCGCTGATCCAGCGGTACGGCGGCGTCACGCTCTACGACATCACCGCCGTCCTGCTGTGCACGAGCCTGCTCGCCGGGTTCCTCGCCCTGCACAACGCATCGGGCCGATACCTGTTCGCACTCGGGCGGGAGGGCGTGCTGCCCCGCCGTCTCGGGCACTACCACCCCAGGCACTTCAGCCCACACGTGGCGAGCGTCGTCATCACGATCCTGTCGGTCGTCGCCGTGGCGGTCGCCGCGATCTCGGGCGCCAACCCCTACGTGGCGTTCGTCCCCGCGTTCATCGGGGTGGGCACCCTCGGCATCATCGCCCTGCAGGCGGCCGCGTCCGTGGCGGTCGTCGCGTTCTTCCGAACCCGCACGGACCGCGACCTCTGGCGCAGCGTGATCGCGCCGCTGATCGGTGCGGCCGGCCTCGCCACCGCGTTCGTGCTGGCACTGCTCAACTATCCGACGCTGACCGGCTCCACCAACGCCGCGGTCAACACGGTTCCGGTCGTGCTCCTCGTCGCCGCGACCGCGGGCATCGTGGTCGCCATCCTGCTGCGCCGCCACCGCCCGGCGACCTACGCGGCGCTCGCCAAGTCGAAGGTGCGCGGACGACGACGCACGGACACCGCGCAGAAGGTGACCTACACGCGGCGCTACTGCCTTGTCGGCGCGGGCCCGTCCGGCCTGGTGATGGCACGTGCGCTGGTCGCCGAGGGAGTGCCCTTCGACTGGTTCGAGCGGCACTCCGAAGTCGGCGGGATCTGGGACATGGACAACCCCGGCAGCCCCATGTACGAGAGCGCCCACTTCATCAGCTCGAAATACACCTCAGGCTTCGTCGGATTCCCGATGCCCGTCGACTATCCCGACTATCCGTCGTGGCGCCAGATCCGTGACTACCTCCGCGGTTTCGCACGCGCCTTCGGTCTCTACGACCACGTCACCCTCGGCGTCGCCGTCACCCGCGCCGAGCCCCTTCCCGACGATCGCTGGCAGGTCACCCTGTCCACCGGCGAGACCCGCACCTACGACGGGCTCATCGCCGCCCCCGGGGTCACCTGGCACCCGAACCTGCCCGACATCCCGGGCGCCGACTCCTACCTCGGCGACCTGCGCCACGCGGTGACCTTCCGCGACGGTGACGAACTACGTGGCAGGCGAGTCCTCGTCGTCGGCGCCGGCAACTCCGGCGTGGACATCGCCGCCGACGCCGCCCGCCATGCCCAACAGGCGTTCCTCTCGGTCCGGCGCGGCTACCGGTTCGTGCCCAAGCACATCTGCGGCCTGCCCACCGACGCCGTGATCGGCGGTCTCCTGGACCCACCCCGAGGCGTGCGCCTGCCCGCCGACCCGACAGAGCTGGTGGACACCCTGGTCGGCGACCTCACACGGTTGGGCCTGCCCGCCCCCGACCACGATCTGCTGGCCAGCCACCCGATCATGAACACCCAGGTCCTGCACCACCTCGGCCATGGCGACCTCATCGCCAAGCCCGACGTCACCCGCCTCACCCCGACCGGCGCGGTCTTCGCCGACGGCTCCGAGGAGCCGCTCGACGTCATCCTGCTGGCCACCGGCTACCAGTACCTGGCGCCCTTCCTGGACCCCGCGCTGTTGACCTGGCAGCAGGGCCATCCGCAGCTGTACCTCAACGTGTTCTCTCGGGAACACGACAGCCTCTACGTCCTGGGCTTCATCGAACTCGCGGGCGCCGCCTACACCCGCTTCGACGAAATGGCCCAGCTGGTCGTCATCGACATCCGCGCCCGCGAGACCGGCGTCCATCGCGCCGAGATCCGCGCGCTCAAGGAAACCGACCACCCCGACCTCCGCGGCGGGATCGCCTACCTCGACAGCCAGCGTCACGCGAACTACGTCAACATCGAGACCTACGTCTCCTACCTGGCCGACCTCCGCGACCGCTTCGACTGGGCCGACTTCGACGAGCAGACCTACCGGGCGCTGCGCCGCGTCGACGCGGCAACCACCCCGGCGGGAGCGACCTCGTGAAGCGCACGTTCTGGCACGGCCGGCACGTTGTCGTCACCGGCGGCACCAGCGGAATCGGGCTCGCCGCAACGGAACTGCTGCTCGAGTCCGGCGCCAACGTCACCGTCGTCGCGCTCGACGATCCCAATGCGGATGCACTGCGCACCCGGGCACCGGCGGGCCTCGTCATCGCAGCCGCCGACGTCTCCGACCCGGACCAGGTGACCGCCGCGCTCGACACCGGACGCGCCACCCACGGCACGATCCGATCGGTCATCACCTGCGCCGGCATCGCAAAGCCGGGTTACTTCCACCAACTCACCGACACCGACCTGCGCCGCCACATGGAAATCAACTACTTCGGCACCCTGCACACCATCCGGCGTGCCCTGCCCGACCTCATGACCGCCCCCGGCGCGACCATCACCTGCATCTCCTCGGCGGCCGGACTGCTCGGCGTCTTCGGTTACGGCGCCTACTCCCCCAGCAAGTTCGCCGTCCGCGGCCTCTGCGAAGTCCTCCGCCAGGAATACAAGCCGCACGGCATCACCGTCACCGGCGTCTATCCGCCCGACGTCGACACCCCCATGCTCGCCCGCGAACAACACCTCAAACCACCGGAACTCCGCGCCCTGTCCAACGGCGAGAAACCCCTCACCGCCCACGCCGTCGCCCGCGGCATGCTCACCGGCACCGAATCCGGCCGGGCCAGCGTCGTCCCGGGTGCCGGCACCAAAGCCATCCACTGGGCCGCCGGCACCATTCCCGGTCTGCTGCGCCGCTACATCGACGCGAAGATAGCCCGCAACCAGATGAGCCAAGCTCGACACTGAACTCAACCTAGGATCACCGCTTATGACGGACAGTCAGTATGTGGCCCGACAGCGGGTACATGCCTTCGGTGATGACGCACTGGGCGAGCACGACGCCGTGGCCATCGCCCGACTCGTCGCCCGGGGCGAACTGAGCCCCGACGAACTGGTCGCCGCCGCGATCGCGCGAGGCGCCGCCGTCGACGCGGACCTGCACGCCATCCAGTACCCGGCCCACGACCAGCCGCGCCGGCCGGCTCAGGAGATCGGCGCGCTGTACGGGGTTCCGACCTATGTCAAGGACAACACCGACGTCGCCGGCATGCCGACCAACCACGGCACGTTCACCTACGCCGCCACCCCGGCCGCCCACGACGGCCGGTACGCCCGGCAGTACCTGAGCACCGGCATGACGGTGCTGGGCAAGAGCCGGATGCCGGAGTTCGGGCTCAACGCGAGCACCGAGTTCATGACCGCGGAGCCCACCCGCAACCCGTGGCACACCGGCTACTCGGTTGGCGCGTCCTCCGGCGGTGCCGCCGCGCTGGTGGCCGCCGGGGTGGTGCCGATCGCGCACGCCAACGACGGCGGCGGGTCGATCCGGATCCCGGCCGCGTGCGCCGGACTGGTCGGCCTCAAGCCCAGCAGGGGGCGCACCGTGGACGGCGAGCAGGCGCGCAGCGTGCCGATCAACATGATCTCCGAGGGCGTCGTCACCCGGTCGGTGCGGGACACCGCGGCGTTCCTGGCCGCCGAGGAGGACTTCTGGCGTAGTCCGGTGCTGCCGCCGATCGGTCTGGTCGAGGGCCCGGCCCGGCGGCGGCTGCGGATCGGCCTGATCGTCGACTCGATCACCGGGCCGGTGTGCCCGCAGACCAGGGCCACGGTGGAGAGCACCGCGACCTTGTTGGAGAAGTTGGGCCACGATGTGTCGCCGGTCGAGCTGCCGGTGGACACCCGGTTCGTCGATGATTTCACGCTGTACTGGGGGTTTTTGGCCGGTGTGGTCGCGACGTTCGGCCGTCGCACCCTGGATCCGGCGTTCGACGCGGCCAGGCTGGACGGCCTGACCGTCGGGTTGGCCCGTTACTACCGGCGGCACCTGGCCAGGACGCCGGCCGCGTTGTACCGGCTGCGCCGGGTCCGCGACACCTACGCCACCATGTTCCGCCGGCACGAACTGGTGCTCTCGCCAGTGCTGGCGCACGTCACCCCGCGCATCGGCCACCTCAGCCCGACCGTGCCCTTCGACGAGCTGATCGACCGGTTGCACCGCTACGTCGCCTACACACCGTTGAACAACATCGCCGGCACGCCAGCGATTTCACTGCCGATGGGCATGGCCAGTGAAGGCGTGCCCATCGGCATCCAACTCTCGGCCGCCGCCGGGGACGAGCGGACGCTGCTGGAAACGGCGTTCGCGTTGGAGCAGGAACGGCCGTGGCCACGCATCCAGGACACCTGACACCGGTTCAACGTTCCGAGAACTCAACTGCCATTGGTGACCGCTCGACCTTCGGTCTGCCAGGCCGGGTCGCGGCCGATGAAGGCCATCAGCCTGTCCTGCGCGGAGGCGTCGTGGGCGACGGGCACCGCAGGACCGAACTGCCCGCTGTCGCGCAGCATCTGCTCCATCGGCTGCATGGCCGCCAGCGCGGCGGCGCAGCGCGCCTGGTCCAGGTCGACCTCGCGGCCCAGCGCCTTGGCGAGGTCCCACGAGTGCATCCAGACGTCGGCCGTATAGAACTGGTCGATCGCCTCCTCCACGGGCTTGTCACCGGTGTGCGGATTACTGAGCACCCGCCCGGCAGGCTCGTCCAGGATGGCCTGGATATCAGCAACATGCTGCTTCCAGGCAGCGCCCGGATCGGCCGCGACATCCAGGGCAGGGAGCTCGATCCCGGCACCCGTGAGGAAGCCGCGGGACCACTCGACCAGATGCCGCACGACATCGAGCGCAGTCCACTCCGCGACCGGGCTGGGCCGCGCCCAGTCCCCGGCCGAGGCGGACTCGACCAGTTCGGTCAACCGGGCCGCGTCGTACGCATGCCGCTGGGCCGGACTCAGGTGCGTTGACGTCATCTCAGGACCTCGTCGCGAGCAACTCGTCGAGCTTGTCGAAGCCCTCGTTGACCCCGACGTCCATTCCGCTGGACAGAATGCCGTCACGGGTCTGGAAGTCCGGCACCACGCTCAGCCCCCGCAGCCGCGTACGCCCACCCGGTAGCTCCTCGAAGGTCAGCGTCTCCAGCGCTACTGCGTCAGGCTCCCCGTCATAGGTGAAAGTCCACACGATCCGCTCGTGCGGCCGCACTTCGTGGAAGCTGCCGTAAAAAGAAGCGATCTCCGCACCGTCCCGATCATTGGCGAAGGCCCACGCGCCACCCGTGCGAGCTTCCCATCTGGTGACCCTCGTGGTGATCGAGCGCGGCCCGACCCACCGCGCATAGAGCTCGGGGTCGACGTGGGCGTGGAACACCTGCTCGGGAGCTGCGTCGAACTCCCGGATGATCTCGATCGTCGGGACCTTCTCGTCCGCCACGATCTGGGTCTCGCGCTTGGTCATGGTCATGATGCGTCCTTCTTGCGAGTTTGCTGCTGATCCTTGTCCTCGGCCATCCGGTCCAGCAGGGCGTCGAGGCGTCGATAGCGCTCGTCGGCCTTCTGGCGATAGCGCTCGATCCACTTCGTCATGAGGCCGAACACCTCGGCGTCCAGGTGGACCGGCCGGCGCTGGGCGTCCTTGCTGCGAGTCACCAGTCTGGCTTCCTCGAGCACCTTCACGTGCTTGGAGATCGCCTGGAGGCTCATGTCGTACGGTTCCGCGAGCTCACCCACGGTCGCGTCCGCGTCGGCCAGCCGGGCCACCAAGTCGCGCCGGGTGGGGTCGGCCAGTGCCGCGAAGACCCGGTTGAGCCGCTCGGTACTCTCATCCACCAGTCTTCCTCAACTCATCGGTTGAGTAGGAAGGTAGGTCGTCGACCCACCGTTGTCAACCTGCTGGTTGAGAAAGTCGGCGACAACGACCCGCAGCACCTGACGCGGTGTGTCGGATCGGGCCGCCGCCGTTCGTGGAGAAGATGGAAGGTGGCCGCGGGGGCCACCCGGCAAAGGAGCGGACATGACCGAGTACCTCATCGCCTTCGACGACGAGTGGGTGCCCGACCACACGGCCGAGGAACTGCGCGAGAAGTCCAAGGCGGTCAGGGCGCTGGTGGCGGAGATGAAATCCGCCGGGGTCTTCATCTTCCTCGGCGGGCTGGACGACACCGCCCCGGTGTTCAGTGTCGATGCCGCCAGCGGCACACCCCTGTTCACCGACGGTCCCTTCGTCGAGTCCAAGGAGTATCTCGGCGGCTTCGCCATCGTGGATGTGGCCGACGAACAGGCTGCCCGGCTGTGGGCGGGAAAGGTCGCGGTGGCCTGCGGTTGGCCACAGGAGGTGCGACGTTTCCAGGCACCCGGGCAACGCCCGGAGGTTTCCTGACGGAGCCGTCGTCATGAACGGCAGCCTGGTTGGCTGCCCGGTGTCGCGCTGAATGGATGATCTGTATGCCGCTGGGTCACCTGGCTGAACCCGCGGCCTGGCCGCCTGCGAAGAAGTCGAGGTAGGCCTTGGCAAGGGCGGCCGGGTTCTCCAGCGCGATGTTGTGACCGGATGCGGGGATGACGGCGCCGCGGACGTCGCGGGCCACTTGTGCGAGCTGTTTGGATACTTCGTCCCCGAGATAGGCCTGCGCGCCGACGGCCAGGACCGGGCAGCTGATCGGGTCGGCGTAATGCGGGCGGTTCTGCTCGGCGTCGGTCTGGCGGGCGCGGTACATCTCCAGGATGGCCCTGGTGCCGCCCGGCTGCTCGGCCGAGTGCACGATGTCGTCGATGTCCTCCTCGGCCAGTGCGCTGGGGTCCCACATCTGGCGTCTGGCGTACCACGTCCAGAACGGCCGTTCCCGCCCGGCCAGCAGCAGTTCGGGCAGGTTCGGCAGGCTGAAGAAGCTGAGGTGCCAGCCGGTGCGGCCGTCGTCGGCGGCGAGCGAGGGGTCGTGCCCGCCGCCCGGCAGTCCTGGGCCGGCTGGCAATCCTGGTAGGAGCGTTTCCTGGAACACCAGTTGCCGCACTCTGGGCCGGTGGAAGGCCGCGACGGCGTAGGCGATGGCCGCGCCCCAGTCCTCGCCGGCGACGCGGAACTCCTCGAAACCCAGGTAGGTGGCCAGTTCGGCGACGTCACCGGCCATCGTGGCGGTGTCGTAGCCGGTCAGGGGGCGCTGGGAGCCGCCGCAGCCTCGGTTGTCGACCGCGATGACGGTGTAGTGCGGGGTCAGCAGCGGCACGACGTGGCGCCAGTACGACATGGTTTTCGGCACACCGTGCAGCAAGAACACCGGCTCGCCCGCACCGCCGATCGCGTAGTGGATCTCCATGCCGTTGACCTTGGGCTTGCCGTGGGTGAGCCGGACTCCGGTGTGGTCGGTGAGGTTCATCTCGGCGAACTCCTTCTTCCTTCTCTTCGGCCCTTCGGATAGTTCGCGGCAAAAATTGGAATGTCAACTACAAAAATGAGGACGCCGATCCATGGCTGCCAGGAACCGCAACCCCGTAACCATCCTTTATGGACCGATACTCCGGAGACAGCAACCTTGAGGACCACGGCGAGCGCAGATTTGTAGCACTCATTCCAGAAGGTGTTACGCTGACTTCATTGCGACAGCACCAGCAAGCGGTCAGCGCCTCACCCGCAAGGGGCAGGAGACGCGCCGGCGCATCGTCTCCGAGGCCGCCGCCCTGATGTACGCACACGGCGTCGCATCCACGAGCATCGAGGACGTACAGGTCGCCGCCGGGGTGAGCGCCTCGCAGATCTACTACTACTTCGGCGACAGGGACGGCCTCGTCCGCGAGGTCATCGACCACCAGTGCCAGAACGTGCTCGGGGTGCAGACGCCACTGCTCGCCAACCTCGACAGCATCAAGGCGCTGGAGGCGTGGCGGGACGTCATCGTCAGCATCCACCGCGACGGGCGCAACCAGCAGGGCTGCCCGATGGGCAGCCTGACCAGCGAACTGTCCCGGTCCACCCCGGAGGCACGGACGGACCTGCTGGCCGGCTTCAACCGATGGGACAAGGCGCTACGGGACGGCCTGTGCGCGATGCGAGACCGCGGCGAACTGCCCGACCGCGTCGACCCCGAACGCTTCGCCCTCGCACTGCTCGCCGCCGTCCAGGGCGGCCTGGTCCTCACCCAGGCCCGCCGCGACACCGTCGCCCTCGAAGCGTCCCTCGACACCCTGATCGACTGCCTGCGCGACCACACCGACCACTGACGAACCGATCGACCGGCCGGCTCGCCGCGGTCAGTGTCGATCGAGGCTGTCGCGTACTTCGCGCAGGATCCGGTCGGACACCTCGTCGCCGGCCGCGGCCCGCGCCAGCACCATGGCGCCGACCAGACAGGCGGCGGCCCGGTCAGCATGGCTGCGCAGAACCCCGCCGGACCGACCTCCTCCCGCCGCCAACGAAAGGCGTAATCATGAAGGCGGCCGTCTACCACAGCTTCGGCGGTCCGGATCTCCTCTAAGTCGTCGAGGTACCGGAGCCGAAGATGTTCGCCGACCAGATCCGGATCCACATCAAGGCCGCCGCCCTCAACCTCGCCGATCTGGGCTTTCAGGCCGGAGCCGTGGACGCGCTGGTGGACTCCTCGTCCGCGGGCCCGTCCAGCGCTACGGCACCTACGCCGAACAGATCGCCGCCGAGCCTCGCCAACTCGCACGCAAACCCGCGAACCTCGACTGGAACCAGGCGGCCGGACTGCTCCAGGCGGGATTGACCGCCTACCAGACCGTGGTCCACGCGTTCGCGCCGTCAGCTGACGGCGCGAACGGAAGGTATCGGTGCCGGCCGGCAGTGACGAGGTGGTCCAGCTCTGTTGTGGTGGCGCCGTGCAGGGCGAGATGTCGGGTGCCCAGTAACAGTCCGAGGACGGAGAGGTCGGCTGCTGGGGCGACCAGGAGCGCGACCCAGACGGTTTTGTGACTCCCCCGCGCGATGCTGCATCCGCTGGTGTCGAACTTCGCTGGTTTGTGACCGGACCGGTCGGACGAACACGCTCGATGCGACATGAGCGTGCGTTCGTAGCGATGCCGAGGCGGCCCAACGGTCCGCTGAGCTCACGTCGTCATCGTCGCACCCTGCCGATGAGACAATGCCGCGTGTGGAGTCTCAGATCCTCGTCAGCCTCGCGTCCGCAGGTGTTGCGGCGCTGGCCGTCGCGGCGAGTCTGATTACGACGTTGCTATCTCTGCGTTCACAGCGTGAGAACACCCGCGCCACACTCGAAGCACAGGAGCGGTTGTCTGCGACCCAAGAACGCGCCCTTGGCGAGAGATCGCAACAACAGGACCTCCGTGACAAACGGACCGAGCCGTATCTCGCCTTGATCAAATGGACTGAACGAGTGCTTGCAGCGCTCGACGACATGGACGAGCTCAGTAAGCCGTACCTCACCGTCGAGGAATGGAACATCGCCGCTGACATCGACAACCTTCTTGATCTCTACGCCTCCGATAGCATCCACGTGCGGTTCGCTGCCCTGCGCGGCAAGCTCATGGGGTTAATCAACACTGACGCCCCGAAGCTTCCACAGATTGTGACGTGGACGGAGTCGGAAGGCGAGGTCGACAATGTTCGCATCGAACCCAGTTCGGTATGGAGTAGCTGGCACGCGCGGGCAGCAGCCCGTGCCGAACTGATGGACGACGCCATCGATCTCATCGCTCACGTTCGAGCCCAATCGCAGGGAGAAACAAGCCGTGGATACTTCATCATGTGGCGCTTGTCCTGATGAGTGGGTCCGGACTGGCCGGCGCTGGACTGACTGAGCCTGACTGGGTAGCCCGGACAGACGAAAGCCCATACGTCCTCACATCAGCGGATAAGTGCGATCAGAGATCGGGCACCGGTCGGCGGCGTGATCGGCCGGTTGGTCAGCCACAAGTCCCCTCGATTGCGGCGGAAGCGTTGCCACTGCTCGGTGCCCGGCGTGCCGTTCCGCCGTCCAGGTGACGCCGGTCGCGCCGCCATGTCGGCCAAGACATGATCCGCACCTCGCTACGTCACGTCTCGGGTCGCTGATCGCCCGCCGAGCCGTCCGGGTGACCTTCGGCGCGGTACTCGGGTGAAGGACTGACGAACATCAGTGGATGTTCGTTCGAAGTCCTTGCCAGGATCTTCTTCCGCCGCGACCATGCAGGACAGCGGAGATGCGGTGCATCGGTCCGTCGTCGGTCTCTTCGGGAGGGAACGCGATGTCGAAGTGGTGGAAGGTCGGTGCGGTCGCTGTCGGTCTGTTAACTGTTGGCTCGCTGGTGGGAGCTTCCCTGGCCACCGCCCAGGGGTCGGCACGCCCGACGTCCGGTCCCGGCTCGTGCACGCTGAAGGGATGGAATCCGGCCACCGATCCGCGCAACGCCAAGAACCTGCCGATCGGCCAGCGTCCGCAGACCTACAAACCGGACAACTTCGACTGCACCGGCGCGGTGTTCGCCGCGCCTGGCGCGGAATTCAAGAAGTTCCCGCAGCCCACGAACTTCACGATCACCAACAAGCAAGTGGTGCAGCAGACCGGGACCACGCGGCAGGTCGTGTCGAAGCCCACCGCCGCGGTCAATCCGCTGGCGCCGTTCTTCCCGGCGTTTCAGCACTTCGTGATCATCTACCGGGAGAACCACACCTTCGACGACTACCTCGGCGACTGCGCGACCACGGTCATCGCCGGGTGCAACGGCCAGGTGCAGAGCACGAACCACGTCAGCTCCGTACCGAACCTGCACAACCTTGCCAAGACCTTCGCCCTGTCCGATTCGTACAGCACCGGCGTTCAACCACCGTCCGGGCCGAATCACTGGTTCTTATTCTCCGGCCAGTCCTCATCCAGCTCCCAGCAGCAGTCCTACCCGGCCAAGACCGGCACACAGTTCGACCGCTTCCTGCAGAGCTCCAACGGTCCCACGGACGAGGGCACCAACGCGTGCACACCCCCGAAGGCCACGAGCAGCGGCACCAGCCCGTACACGTTCGTCATGAACGGCGACTTCTACTGGATGCTCAACAGCGGCAGCGGCTATTGGAAGAACCCGGCCACCGGCAAGGTCGAACAGCTGCCGCCGAACCGTCCTGGCACGAACATTCCCGAGGAACTCCACTACAACGAGTTCACCTGCTCGAACCAGAGCATCCCGGACAGCACGGTGGCCAACGACTACATCAACTTCGTCAACACCAACGGGCTGCCGGCCTACAACTACGTCGAGCTGTTCAACGACCACCCCGGCACGTTCCAGGACATCCAGGGCAATGACACCGCGACGAACAATATCGTCAACGCCATCATGGGCAACCCGACGTACAAGAACAACACGCTGATCGTCGTCACCGAGGACGACACCCAGAACGGCAACAACGGCCCGGACCACGTCAGCAACACCTTCCGCGTGCCGCTGCTCGTCATCGGGTCGCCGACGCTGGTCAAGCAGCACTTCGTGAGCCACGTCGCGTACACCACCGCCAACGTGCTCGCGGCGATGGAACGCACGATGCAGAACGTGAAGTCGGGCATCATCGACCCGAACGACAACGTTGGCCTTGCGACGTTCCCGATGACCACGGCCGACCAGTCCGCTCTCGGTGACCCGCTTGAGGACTTCTGGGTCCAGGGCTCCACCCCGCTGTCGGCCAGCGCCACGGGTTCGCCGACGAACGGCAACGCGCCGCTGACGGAGAACTTCACCGGCTCGGCCACCGGCGGCACCGCGCCCTACACCTTCAGTTGGAACTTCGGTGACGGCACCACCAGCACGACCCAGAACCCCAGCCACACCTACAACGCCGCCGGCACGTTCACCGCGACGCTGACAGTCACGGACAGCGCGGCGAAGACCGCCACGTCACAGGTGACCACCACGGTCAGTGCCATCGGCAACCCGCTCGCGGCCACCGCGTCGGCAACGCCGACGTCCGGCCAGGTTCCGCTGAGCGTCGCGTTCTCCGGCACCGGAACCGGAGGTACGCCGGCCTACAGCTTCAGCTGGAACTTCGGTGACGGCACCACCAGCACGACCCAGAACCCCAGCCACACCTACAACAACCCCGGTACGTTCACCGCGACGCTGACAGTCACGGACAGCTCGGCGAAGACCGCATCGTCGACCGTGACGGTCGTGGCCTCACCGATCGCCACGACGGTGCCCGGCGCACCGACCGGCCTGACCGCGACAGCCGGAACCGGCCAAGTCTCACTGAGCTGGACACCGCCGGCCAGCGACGGTGGCGAGAACATCAACAGCTACCACGTCTACCGCGGCACATCGGCCGGCGGCGAAACCCTGCTCACCAGCGGCGGATGCAGCGGGCTGGGCGCAGTCACGACCTGCACGGACACCGGACTCACCGCGGGCCAGACGTACTTCTACAAGGTAACGGCCGTGAACCCGGTCGGTGAGGGCGCGCAGAGCAACGAAACGAGCGCCACCCCGACCGGCGCCGGCGGCTGCACCGCACAGCAGCTGCTGGGCAACCCTGGCCTCGAGAACGGCAGTGGCAGCCCCGCGCCGTGGACGGTCACGTCGACGCACACGCCGCTGGACGTGATCAGCAACAGCAGCCTCGAGCCGCCGCATTCCGGCACCTGGGACGCCTGGCTGGACGGGTGGGGCAAGACCACCACCGACACTCTCGCCCAGACGGTCACGCTGCCGAGCGGATGCACCAACTACAACTTCGCCTTCTGGCTGCACATCAACACGGCGGAAACCTCGACGACGACCGCGTTCGACACGCTCAAGGTGCAGGTCCTCAACAGCTCCGGCACCGTCCTGAGCACGCTGGCGACGTACTCCAACCTCAACCACAACACCGGCTACGCGCAGCGTTCGTTCAGCCTGGCCCCCTTTGCCGGGCAGACGGTGACGCTGAAGTTCACCGGCGCCGAGGATTTCGAGCTGCAGACGTCGTTCGTCGTCGACGACACCTCGGTCAACGTCAGCTGAGCCTGATCGAGTGTTCCTGAAGGGTTGACGTTCCCGTCGCGACCGCGGCGGGAACGTCAACCCACCCGGGACGGGTTGTCCACGCGGCACGTGATGGAGGGCTGATGGATACGGCGATCGCGGTGCGCGGCCGCGGCATCACCAAGGCTTTCGGCGAGGTCGTCGCGCTCGACCATGTCGATGTGAGCGTTGCGCAGGGCCAGATTCACGGCCTGGTCGGCCCGAACGGTGCCGGCAAGACCACACTTCTGGGGCTGTTGTTGGGTTTGGCCGTCGCCGACGAGGGGAGCCTGGAGATCTTCGGCGCGCCGGTGGGACGGGGGCTGGCCGCGCCGGACGGTGTCTCCGGGTTCGTCGACGGGCCTGGGCTCTACCCCATGCTCACCGCGAAGCAGAACCTCGCGACGCTTGCCTCCCTGCGCTTCGGAGACCCGCGGACCGCGGGTGTCGACGAGGCCCTGGCGCAGGTAGGGCTCAGCGAGGTCGCGGATGACAAGGTACGCGGTTTCTCCCTTGGCATGCGCCAGCGGCTGGGGCTGGCCGCGGCGTTGCTGACCAGGCCTCGGCTGCTGGTGCTCGACGAGCCGTCCAACGGCCTTGACCCGGCCGGCAAGAGACACGTGCACGGTGTCCTGCGCCGACTCGCGACCGAAGGCGCCACGGTCGTCCTGTCCAGTCATCGGATGGACGATCTGGAGGCGCTGTGCACCGAGGTCACCGTCCTGGCCGCCGGGCGCGCGGTGTTTTCCGGCCCGGTGGCGAAACTCTCCGATGAGGACCGCGAACTCGACTACCGGCTGCGCACCTCGGACGCGCCCGCCGCGCGCGCCGTCGCGGTCCAAACGCCTGGCGTGCGCGTGATCGACGTCGCCGATGCCGCGGTGCGACCGGACACCGACGTGATCGTCGTACGCGCGCGGGTGGCGGCCATGGACGTGCTCATGGCACGGATCGCGCGCGCGGACATCGCAGTGCGTGAACTGGCACCTGTCGTCTCTCCGCTGGAAGTGGCGTTTCTCGCCCTCACCGAGCAGGAGGCCGCCCGATGACCGCCACCGACGCTTCCATCGTTCCCGTCGGGACGTCCGGCGCGTCCCCGGTCCCGGCGACCCGCGTCCTCCGCTTCGAGCTGATCAAGCAGTTCGCCACCTGGCGGGTGCGCCTGCTGATCCTGCTGTGTTGGCTTGGTCCGGGTTTGCTGGTCTTCATCGTCGACCAGCAGGGCACCCTGCCCTCGGACACCCTGTTCGGCCGCTGGATGCACGCCACCGGCTGGGCCGGGTCGCTGGTGGTGCTGGGCGTCGCCGGTACCTGGGTGCTGCCGCTGGCCACGTCGGTGGTCGCAGGCGACGTGTTCGCCGCAGAGGACCGAATGGGCACCTGGCGCCACCTGCTCGTCACGGTCCGCTCACACCGACGGATCTTCGCGGCCAAGGCCATCGCCAGCGGCACCGTGATCGTGTTCCTGATGGCCGGCATGGCCGTCTCCAGCGTGGTCGGCGGCGGGTTCGCAGAGGGCGCCCAGCCGTTGGTCGGCCTGGACGGTCACCTGCTCACCAGCGCGGACGCGGGCGGCAAGGTCGCGCTGGCCTGGCTCTGCGTCCTGGCACCGACGCTCGCCCTCGCGGCCATCGGGCTGCTCGGCTCCGTCGCCTTCGGTCGATCCCCGATGGGCCTGCTCCTACCCATGCTCGCCGCCCTCGGGATGCAGGTGGCGCAGATGCTGCCGCTGCCGGTCGCGGTGCGCCTCGCGCTGCCCGGGTACGCCTTCATCTCCTGGAACGGCCTGTTCGCCGATCCGCAGCAACTCGTGCCGCTGCTGGTCGGCATCGGGGTCAGCCTGGTATGGGTGGTCGTCGCGACCGCACTGGCCTACCTGTTGTTCGTCCGCCGCGACTTCACCAACCTCAACAACGACGGCGCAGGACGCAGGGTGCTGGTTCTTGGTGTCCTGCCGCTGGTCGGCTTGCTGGCCGTGACCGCGGGCGTCGTCGCTCTCGCGACCGGAGCGACCGGCTCCGGCATCGACCAGAACAAGGTTCAGCAGTCGATGGCCACGGCGTTCGCCCACCTATACCGGTACCAGCAAGCGCAGATGTACCACCCGCCGGTCACCGAAGCGCAGCTGAACACCTCCGCGGTGTGCAGCAAGAGCGATGGGCTCGGCGCACAACAGGGGCCGGGGAACGACTGGCGCTGCACGGTCTACTGGGACGTCCCCGGTGACAATGTCACCGCCCAGGCCATCTACCAGCTCGACGTCACCGCGAACGGGCGATATATCGCCGACGGAGACGGACCGGTGCAAGTGAACGGCTACTTCCTGATCGTCACTCCGGGGAAGGTTGTGCCGAACCCGTTGTGGCAGTTCGACGGCAACGTCGACCTGCTCGCCAGCCATTGATGGGTGCCGATCGGGGGTACCGCGCGAGTCTGAACGTCACGGCTCCCGCAGCCCGGTCGAGATCGCGATGGCGACCAACGGAATCAGCGCGAGCACGACGAACGCACCGTAGGGACCGTGGTGGTCGGCGACGATGCCCAGCAGCGGCATGAACAGACCGCCCGCGCTCACCGCCAGGCCGAGGGTGACTCCTGCCGCCGTCCCCGGCCGCGTCGGCAGGTAATCCTGGCCGAGCTTGACGAGCACGGCGAACGGCAGGTTGGTCACCAAGCCGACCAGCAGCACCAGCGGCAGGGCCGCGTACTTGTTGTCGCAGCACAACAGCGCGGCGAACGCGGGAATGAGCAGGGTGTTGCCGAGTTGGACGGTGCGCACGAGGCCGATCCGGTCGCCGATGCGTCCGCCGATGATGGTGCCCAGCACGCCACCGCCCAGTTCCAGTGCCAACGCCGTGCCGCCCAGTTCGCTGGACGCGCCGAGATGGGTGATCCAGTACAGCGACACGAACGTGTTGACCCCGAAGGACACGCTGGACCGGATGATCTCCACACCGATCAGCGTGGCGAACCGGCCGGGCCGGTCGACGCCGCCGCCGGTGGCCGACGCGGTGCCGGTGGCGTGGACTCGGTACTGGTGCCTCAGCAGGATCACGCCGATGAGTAGGGCAGGCGGGATGAACAGCGCGGTCGCGCCGATGCCGAGGTGGTCAAGGGCCGGGGTGGCGATGGCAGGCGCGACGAAGAATCCGACGCTGCCGCCCGCGGCGAAGTAGCTCATCGCGGTGGCGCTGCCGCCCGCGGCACGGCGTGCGTCGCGACCGGCGGGCGGGTGGAACATGGCAACGCCCAGTCCGGAGACCAGCAGCAGCGCGAAGACCACCGGGTACCGCGGCAGCAGACCCGCCAGACCGACACCGATTCCGGCGAGGCAGACACCCACCGGTGACATCCACGGCAGGCGGCGCCGGTCGGCGAGCACGCCGATGGCCAGTTGCGGAACAGCGCTGCCCAGCGTGGCGGCCATCGCGAGGCCGGATGCGGCCAGATAGCCGAAGTGACGTTCCAGCACGAAGTAGGGCACGGCTGTCGGGACCAGTCCCTGGTAGAAGTCGTCGACAGCGTGCGCGCCGGCCCAGACCCGCATCCGGGACCAGTTCGACCGCGGTGCCGCGCACGTTGACGTTGTCACCCGATCACGGTGCCCAACGGCGAGGCTGTCTCGCTTCCGATATTCTGCCGTATTATGTCGAATATCCGCCACGAACCGGTCGCGCCGACCCAGGCGGCGGTGCGGACCTCCGGCGACGTCATCGATCGGCACCGCCACGACGACCACCAGTTGATCTATGTCAGCACCGGGGTGCTGGCGATCGACACCGCCCTGGGCGCGTGGCTGGCGTCGAGCAACCGCGCGGTCTGGATACCGGCCGGGACCTGGCACGAGCACCGGTTCTACGGCAGGAGCCTGTTCCACACCATAGGTTTCGCCATCGCCGATCCGCCCCTGCCCGGAGCCGAGGTGGCTGTCGTCCTCGTCGGCGACCTACTCCGTGAGCTGATCATCGCCGGTACCGAACCAGACCTGTCAGCACCGGAGTCGGCCAGAATCCGCGCGGTGCTACGGGATCGGCTGCGCCGGGCCCACGTCGAGCCGCTGACCATGCCCACCGCGCGCGATCCCCGCCTGGCGCACGCGTGCCGGCTCGTCACCGACGACCTGAGCACGCCACGCGCACTGACCTGGCTGGCCGACGCGGCCGGCACCAGCGACCGCACCCTGGCACGGCTGTTCCGGGCGGAATTCGGCACCACCTATCCGCAGTGGCGGACCGGCGCACGCGTGTTCCAGGCCATGATCGAACTGGCCAAGGGCAGCAGCGTCACCGAGACCGCACACCGATGCGGCTGGGCAACCCCCAGCGCGTTCATCGACACGTTCACCCGGACAATGGGGCAAACCCCGGGCGCGTACCGCTCGGCAGCGCTACCGAGCTGAACTGCTGTACGGACAGGACTTTGACGAAGGTCAACGAGCCTCACCCTGTCGATCGGCGGCCTGATCATGGACGTTCCGGCCGGCTACCTCGGCACCCAGTTCGGCACCATGCTCTGCCTCCGCACCACCGACACCCCGGCGGAGGTGGCCTGATGCGTCGAATCCTGCTGCTTGCGACCCCGACCGAACCGGACAATGCTGTGCCACGATGAACACGGCCGAATCAGCAGGCGACCTGCTCGCCGAAGGCGCCGAAGCGCTGCTCGAAGCAGCCTTCCGCACCGGCGACTACACCATCGCCGAAACGAAACTGCGCCAGGCGCAGGCCGCCGCGACCAACCGCGCGACGGAAGCCGCCGTGGCCGACCGCCTCGGTTGGCTGCTGCACTTCCACGCGCTGGACAACGACCGCGACACCTCACGGGCAGACGACGAACGCGCCCTGTTCCAGCAGGCGCTGGACATCCACCGGGACATCGAGGATCTGGGCGGCCAGGCAGCCGCGCTGTTCGGCCTCGGGCTCGTGCTTCAGGTGCTGCGCCAGGACTGGGCTACCGCCATAGCGCACTTCCGGGAAGCGCTCGCGCTCGCCGAGCACGCCGACACCATCACGCGCTCGGAGATCCACCGGCATGTCGGCTTCTACTACCTCGTCGAGGACCTCCAGCCGGACAAGGCGGTCGAGCACCTGCAGGTGTCCCTGGACCTGCGGCACGAGCACCACGACAAGCGCTGGCTGCCCTCCGGCACGCAAGCCCTTGGGTGGGGCGTGCTGGCAGCCGGCCGGCAGGACGAGGCCGTGCGGCTCATCCGGGAGGCGCTCGACCAGGCCCGAGCCATCGGGTTGCGGGCGTCGCGGGTAGCCGGCATCGAGGAATCGTTGCGCAAGGCCCAATCCGGCGAGATCGGCTGAGTGAGCCCAGTCCGCCGTTGTGGCCCGATCATGAGTCGACGAGTGATCTGCCTCCTGCGCCGTGAACGAGGGAAGTCGCCCGCAAGAACAACGCCCGGATATCTCGGAAACGGGACATTACGCGGTGACACAGCGCAACCGGAATATATCGATTGACAGTTGGACGACACCAGTCCGATATCGATTCCTTGTGAAACCACCGTTACGCGGCAGCGCCGCACGCCTTCGCAACGACAGGTCCCCACTCGCTTATCCGTGCTCACAGTGGTGTGTTGGGACTGCTGACATCGCTACTGGTCGGGACGCCGGCCAATGCGACCCCTACCCCATCACATCCCCACAGTCCGCAACTACTACAGTCCGCGAAAGTCAATAAACCGAATGCGGTATTGCCACCCGGACTGGCCAGGAAGAACCGGTCGCTGTCATCGAAACCGAAGCCGGTCAAGGAAATTACCGCCGCACGCACGGCGACCTCGGCCACCTGGCGGAATTCCGACGGATCACTGTCGGTGAGCGAATACGCCGGGCCGCATTTCTACCAGCCATCGCCGTCGGCCGGTTGGCAGCCCATCGATGCCAGCCTGGTGCCGACGGCCGGCCGGGCCGGATGGTTCCAGTCCAAGGCGAACAGTTGGTCGGCCGCGTTCGGCCCGGCCGGCGCGACCGGCGGCGCCGAGCGGTTGACGATCGGCTCGACCACGGTCGGTTTCACCCCGAGGAACGTCACGAACGCCGCCCAGACACCGACCGTGTCCGGCTCGACGGCCAAGTACGCCAACGCCTGGCCGCATGTGGACATCACCGAGCAGGTGATGTCCGCGGGCGTCAACGAGGATCTCGTCCTCACCGCGCCGGGCTCCGCGTCCAGCTTCGCGTTCACCCTGTCGGGCGCGACCGCACGGCCCAATGCCGGGGGTGGTTTGGACCTGATGTCCGGCGGCCGGCCCATCGGCACCGTCCCGTCGGTCAGTGTCACGGCGGGCGGGAAGAACCGGACGGCCGGGTCCGGCGCCCGGATGACCGTGGCGGGCGACACCGTCGAGGTCGGGGTGTCGCCGCAGTGGTTGGCCGGCCTGCCGTCCTCGGCGTTCCCGGTGGTGATCGACCCGACCTTCGAGCAACTGGGGCAGAACACCCAGTTCTACAGCGTCAGCGACACCGGCCCCTTCGTGAACAACACGATGCAGATCGGGATCGATTCGGGCGGCGTGATCTGGGACAGCGCGGTGCTCATCACGCCCCCGACCCTGCCGGCCCCGATGCCAGGGTCACCGGGATGGCACCTGATTCGCACCACCCTTGACGCCGACTGCACGCCCTCCTGTTTCATCTCCGATCTCAACATCTACAACGACTTCACGACCGGCATGCCGAACTACGGCACGATTCCGTCGGGGCGACTGGTCTACGCACCCGACGAAACGTTCCTCGGGATCGCCGGGGACGTGACCTCCGCATTCACGTTCACCGGCGGATCCACCGCGACCTGGTTGGGCATCGTGGCCAACACGTCGGGTGGACCAGGGTCGATGGTCACGTTGGACCCGTCCCTGCTACGGGTCGACTTCGAGTACTGGGAACGTTGACCACGACCACCACCTACGAGCAACCCAGTTCGTCGACCTTCCTGCGCCGGCTGGCCAACACGCTGCCCGCCGGCAACACGACGACGTACGGCTACTACGGCGGCACCGACGGGCCGCTCGCACCGGTGTGTGGGGTGTCGGTCAGCACCCCGCAGGGCGGGCAACTGGAAAGCGAGACCGACCCGGCACCGAGCGCCGGCGCACCGGCGCGGGAGCAGCAGTACGTCTACGATGTGGTCGGTCACCGGGTCGGACCGTCGAACGGCATTGCCAGCGCGCCATGGGAATGCACGACGTACGACGCCCGTGGCCGGGTCACGCGGGAAACCTGGCCTGCGACGGCCACCGCGAGCGAGCGGACCGTCACCTACACGTATTCGGTTGGCGGTAATCCGCTGGTGTCGTCGGTTTCCGATGACAACGACGCCGGTGGCACCATCACCTCCACCGTCGACCTGCTGGGACGCACGGTGTCCTATCAGGACGCCAACGCCCAGACCACCACGACGACCTACAACCAGGCCGGGCAGGTGACCGGAACGAGTGGCCCGCAGGGCACGATCACCGACACCTACGAACCGTCCAGCGGCCTGCTGTCCACGGTCGTGGACAACGGCACCACGCTCGCCACGGCGACCTACGACCCCGCAGGCCGGCTGGACGGGGTCACCTACGCCAACGGAGTCCAGGGTTCACCCGGCTACGACGCGAACGGCCGAACGAACAGCGTGCTGTTCAACGTTCGCGCCACCGATGCGTTCGTCGCGGGCGACCAGGTCACGTTCACCGTCGGCGGCCGGATGACCAGCGACAACGAGGATGTTTCCGGCTTCGGACTGGTCAACCCGGGCGGCGGGAACGCGATCGACTACACCTACGACGATGCCGGCCGCGTGGCAAGTGCCGCCGTTCCCGGCGCCGTCGACACCTACGGATATCGCAACAACCCGACATCCGACGGGTGCGCCAATCCGGGTGCCGGGGCCAACACCAACCGCACCAGCGTCACGACCACGCCGAGCTCCGACCTGGCCCGCGCGGCGCTCACGATGCTTGTCGAGGCCGCCGATCGCTGGCCACATCTGGTCCACCGACAGCTGGCACCGTTGCTGCGCGCACATCCAGAGCTGGCAATCGTCGCAGGTAGCGCCGTGCTCAGCGCCCTAGCCGAGCTATCTGAGCTGGACCCCGAGGTGCTCGTCGCGATCGAGTCGCAGTTCCCCATGCGCAGCCTGGTGGACCCGGGCATCGCCGATGTCACCACACGAGTGGTCGAACATCAACTGCGCACCGAGCCCAACGCCGCGACTTGTGCGAAACGACTTGCGTAC
>CAVPCF010000183.1:0-9635 GCA_963702275.1 Candidatus Melainabacteria bacterium | reverse complement strand
TTCGTGGCAGGCGGCTGGATGATGGGGCAGTTGTCCAAGGCGGGCGCGTCCGATTTCGGCCCGGCCTTCAAGTACACCGTCGAATACTCTATGTTCGGCGTGCTCGCGCTCGGCGCCGTAGTCGCCACCGTATTACAGATCGCGATCAACGACGGCAACTACTACGAGATGGTCAACGCCGGCCAGAACGCGGTCGGCGCGGTTCCCGGATGGCGTCGCTGGTACACGTGTCTGGTGATGGCCGGGATCGCGGCACTGTTCGCATGGCGTTTTCCGTCCCTGTCCACCGGTTTCTTCGTCGTGACGAACTGGTCGGCGATCGCGCTGCCGTGCGTCACCGTGGTGATGTGCGTCGACCGTTTCGTACTGCCCCGATTCCTGGCGATCCGGCGGCCGATGGACAGCATTCCGTCCTGGCGTACCGCGGGCCTGGCCAACTGGCCCGGCATCGTGGCGGTGCTGGCCGCGGTGGCGTTCGGCGCGTGGGGACTTGGCCTGTTCCCGGGCCAGGCGAGCGCGCCGTCGGCCGGGCTGCCGGCGGTCGAGGCGTGGGCGTTGGCTGCGGTGATCTACGCTGTGCTGGCCGGCGTCGCCGGTCGGAGCAACCGGTCGGCGACCCTGCTCGGGTTCGGCCGGCAGCCGGAAACCGTTGCCAGCGAACAAGAACAGGGAGTACACCTCGATGAGCGCACCGGCGCGTGAACTGCTGGCCACCGCACGCAAGGCCCTGGCCCCCGCGGAGCACGACAATCGGCTGGTGCCGCTGATCGCGGCCGGCACCGCGCCGCGGTCGGTGTTCGCCACCATCGCGGCGGAGGAGAGCCGGATCGTGCACAGCGACTGGCGCAGCTTCCTGACCATCGCGGCCCGATGCACCGAACAGCGCGGCCGCGAACTGTTCGCCGGCCTCGCCGCCGGTGAGGCTCTCGCGCTGCCCAAGCTGACGCCACTGGCGCGGGCGTGCGGACTGGACGACGCGGCCCTGCGGGCGTACGAGCCGCAGGCCGGCTGCCAGGCGTACCCGGCGTACTTGGCATGGCTGTGCATGTACGGCGAGCCCGCCGACGTGGTCGTCGCGCTGATCGCGAACTTCGCGGCCTGGGGCGACTACTGCGCGACGGTGGCCGCCGCGATGCGCGAGCACTACGGCTTCGACGACGAGGCCTGCGGTTTCTTCGACTTCTTCGCGACGCCGGTGCCCGAGATCGAGGAGCAGGCAGTGGCCGCCATCGAGGCGGGTCGCCGGTCCGACGAGGCGTTCACCTACGGCCGGCTGTTCCAGTCGTACGAACTGATGTTCTGGAACACCATCGCGGACACGGCGACCGGCTAGGGCAGCAGCCGGACGGGTTCCCGCTCCGCGAGCCTGCGCAGGTCACCGAGCAGTTCACGCTGGTGCAGGCCGAGGAAGGCGTCCACCACGTCCCGGTCGAACTGGCTGTTGCGGCCGTTGCGCAGTTCGTCGCAGGCCTCTTCCGGCCGTAGCGCGGTGTGGTAGGGCCGGTCGGCCAGCATCGCCGCCCACGAGTCGCACACCGCGACGATCCGCGCCTCGAGCCGGATCTCGTGTGCCGCGAGGCCGAGCGGGTAGCCGCGGCCGTCGATCCGCTCGTGGTGCTGCCGGATGGTCTCGGCCACGTCGAGCAGGCCGGGCACGACGCTGACCATCTGGTAGCCATACTCGGGATGCTGCTGCACGAGGTGGCGCTCGTAGCGGGACAGCGCGCTCGGCTTGCGCCAGATCGCCTGCGGGATGAACACCTTGCCCACGTCGTGCAGTCGGCCGGCCAGTTCGGCCCGCCGGACGAACGGCTCGTCCTCGCCAAGCGCCGACGCGACCAGCGCGGCCCAGCGGCCGACCGCGCGGCCGTGTTCGCAGGAGGACAGCCAGCCGTCCACCTCGTCCGCGGCCCGCTGCAGGTAGGCGAGCAGGTCGGCGGAGTTCTCGCCGCTGCCGTTGCCGGCGACCAGGACGTCCGCGGTGATGGTCTCCCCCACCACGACCCGGTCCCGGCCCTGCGACTTGGCCGCGTAGAGCGCCCGGTCCGCGGTGGTGATCAGTTCGGCGGGCGTCTTGCCGTGCCTCGGGTAGCCCGCGGTGCCGACCGACACGGTGACGCTGATCAGCACGTCCGGCGCGATCTGGATCGGGCTGGACGCGACCTCCCTGCGCAGCCGCTCGCCGATGCTGGCCAGTTCCTGTGGACTTGCGCCCGGCACCACCAGCGCGAACTCCTCGCCGCCGTAGCGGGCCAGGAAGTCGGCCTGCCGCACGGACTCCCGCAGGCGATGTGCCACTTCGACCAGCACCCGGTCGCCGGCCGGATGCCCGTACCGGTCGTTGATCGACTTGAACCGGTCGATGTCCACGATCAGCACCGCGAGACTTGTGCCGACGCGGGCCGCCTTGGTGATCTCGATCGGCAGTTGCGCGCTGAAGAAACGGCGGGTCCGCAGGCCGGTGAGCACATCGGTGATGGCCAGTCGGCGCTGGTCGGCGACCAGTCCGGCGAGCCGCGCGATCGTCAGCATGAACAGGACCGCGCAGGCCCCTGCGATCACCGGGACGTCGTGCAGCGTCCCGAACAGGTCCTGCAGCACCAGGGTGGCCGGCGCGATCAGCGCGGCCCCGGCCAGTACCGCCAGCCGGGCCGGCGTGAGCCACACGTCCTGGGCGCTCGCCCGGTCGGCGACCCGGCCGACCGTCGGGTGCAGCGCGGCCGCGCCCAACGCCAGGTTGCCGCACAGCCAGATCGCGTCAAGGAAGTTGCCGGTCTGGTAGGTGCCGTTGAGCTGCTGCGTCACGTAGATCGTGTCCGCGGTGAAGATCGCGAGCAGATTCCCGGCCAGCAGGAGGAACGACGCGGGCCGGCGACCCTGCCCGAGGATCAGCCGCAGTGCGGGCGCGAACATCAGCAGGTCCATCACCGGGTAGGCGACCGACACGAGCTTGACCAGCATCGGCGAGTCGGCCCTTGCCTGCGGGGCGATCAGGTACAGCCACGACAGCATCGCGGCGGCCACCGCCAGCGTGGCCGCGTCCAGCAGGTTCGCCAGGTCGCGACCGGGGGTGCGCCGCCGGATCAGCAGGACCAACCCGACCACGACCAGCGGGTAGTGGCCCAGGTAGAGCGGATCCGCCAAACCGGGGAAATCGGTGTTACCGAAGATGTTGTGCGAAACGTAGAAAATGATGTCCGCGACGGCGTAGACGACCTGGCTGAACCCGAGAATCAACCACGGCAGCCGAGCCTTGCCGGCGGGCAGGTTGAGCGCGCAACCAACGAGCACCGCGACCGCGGCCGAGAGACTGACCGCGCAGTAAAGGGCAACCCGGACCGGCGCGGGCGCGCCCGTGTGTACGGCGAAGTAGTAGCCGACCACCACGAGAACCCCGGTTGCCAGATAGGCCAACCACAGCCTGCCAGCCGTTCTGTCGCCGCGCCGCGTGTCCATCCACGCCTTTCGTCGCGACGCGGGCCTGTCCGCGCCGACATCGGTGTGCCTACCCAAACGACATGCTATTACCAGAAGCGACACGCTGGGCACTCGAGACGTCACTTTCCGCGCCGACCGACGCCCAGCCCCAGCCCGATCACCTTAGTTGGTGGCCGATGACACGAGAAAGCCGCCGTCGGTGGCGAACACCGAAGCAGCAACGTCGCTAAATCGCGCGCAGACCCCCGCCTAACCCTGGGGGCTACGGCCCTTTTCAACCCTATGCTTGTCAAGCCCCAAATGGGTGGTCCGCCAGAAGTCTGTGGACAGCCGGGGAACCTGTGGACAAGCGGCTTGACAATTGCCAGATCGTCCGCGTGGCTCGCGTCAGGCGAACAGTCGTTGTGTGGCCAGGAAAGAGAGCGATCAGGACGATGCCGGCGAGCCGCTCCATGGTGTTCGGCGATCCGGCCGCCCAAGCAGGGAGATTTGCCAACGCACCCCGCATCGGAAGCCGATCGCAGCGGCAACCGCGAACGGTCCAAACCGAGCGGCGCCACGAGGTCAAGGATCACCAGCGGGCCTCGCGAGCTGCATAGCACACCAGGACGTAACCGGCGACGGGATCGGCCCACCACCAGCCCAGCGCCGCGTTCGCGATCAGTCCGGCCAGCACGGCGGTGGCGAGGATGCCGTCCACCAGGGTGACCCGGCCTTCGGTGCGCAACACCGGATTGTCCAGCGCCGCACCGGTTCTGGCCTTGCCTGCGGCCAGGGCGAACATCACCGCGGCTGTGATCGCGGTCCAAGCGATGCCGACCGGGCTGTGCCCCGAGTGATAACCAGTGGTCAGCACGAGTGTGGACTGAACGGTCAGATACACCGCCAGCAGCGCGAACGCGACGCGGATCCCGCGCAGTGCCCGCTGTTGGCGGCCGGCATGGATGTCGGACAGTTCCCACAGCACCACGATCGACGCGCCGATCTCGATCAGCGAGTCGAGACCGAACCCGGCCAGCGCGACCGACCGAGCGGCCAGCGCGGTGCCCGCCAGCACCGCCAGCCCGAGCACGTTCCAGCCGAGGGTGGCGTACTCGAGGCGGACGCCGCGGCGCACCAGCACGGCCCGTTCGACGTCGGCGCTCAACTCACCGCGCCCAACTCCACCGCCATGGCGTCGGACTCTAGCTAGGCCCCACCACGTCGAGGCGACCCGCGGACCAGATGGCACACTACGTCGCATCTTCTACATCGAATGTAGTAGAGGAGAGGACGGACGTGGGCGCACAACCAGCCAGGCGACCGGCCGGCGCGCTGTCCGCACGGGTGTTCGAGGTGCTCACCGCGGCCGGACGGGCGTTGACGCCGGGCGAGGTCCAGCAGGCACTCGCCGAAACGGAACCGCAACCGCTGGCATACACGACGGTCGTGACGATCCTGTCCCGGCTGCGCGCCCACGGACTGTTGGACCGATTCCGCCGCGGCCGGGCCTTCGCCTACCTGCCGGTGGCCGATCACGCCCGCCTTGCCGCAAGCCGAATGCGACAGGTACTGGACGCCGAGGACGACCGCAACGCAGTCCTGACCCGCTTCGTCGGCGGCCTGTCCGCACACGACGAAAAAACCCTGCGGCGCCTACTGGAAACGTGACCATGCCACAACTTTCGCCAACCGCGCGCAGACCCCCGCCCAACCCTGGGGGCTACGGCCCTTTTCAACCCTATGCCTGTCAAGCCCCAAATGGGTGGCCTGCCGGAAATCTGTGGACAACCCCCGAGCCTGTGGACAAGCGGCTTGACAAATCGCCCACGGAGCGCGACGTCCGAATTCGCCCGAGCTCATGACCGCAACCCGCTGACCGAAAGGCTACCGTGAGCCACCTGAACTTCTTCGAAGCCATCGTGGTCGGCGCCTTCCAGGGTGTCACCGAACTGTTCCCCGTCTCCAGCCTCGGGCACTCCGTGCTGATCCCGGCCCTGGTCGGTGGCCAGTGGGCGCAGGACCTGAACGTGTCCGCGCCCGAATCGCCCTACCTGGCGTTCATCGTCGGCCTGCACGTCGCGACCGCGGCGGCGCTGCTGCTGTTCTTCTGGCGGGACTGGGTGCGCATCGTCGGCGGGTTCGTCACCTCCATCCGCTACCGCCGCCTCTCCACACCCGCAGAACGACTGGCCTGGCTGATCATCATCGCCACCATTCCGGTCGGCATCGCGGGCCTTGTGCTGGAACACACGTTCCGCACCATTCTCGGCAAACCCATCCCGGCCGCGTCGTTCCTCATCGCCAACGGAGTCGTGCTGTACGTCGGTGAACGACTGCGCCGCCGCGCGCAGGCCCCGTTGGAAACCGTGGACAGTCCCGGCGCGGCGCACGATGCCGGCGCCGCGGCCGACGCCCGACTCGCCAGGATGTCCATCGGGCGCGGCACCCTGATCGGCTCCGCGCAGATTCTGGCGCTGCTGCCGGGACTCAGCCGCTCCGGTGTGACCATGGTCGCCGGCCTGCTGCGCGGCCTGTCCCACGAGGACGCAGCCCGCTTCTCCTTCCTGCTGGCCACCCCGGTCATCCTCGCGGCAGGCGCGTTGAAGATCCCCGACCTGTTCGGCCCGCTCGGCGCCGGCATCCACGGCCAGGTACTGGCCGGCAGTGTCGCGTCCTTCGTCAGCGCCTATCTCGCGGTGCGCTTCCTCACCCGCTACTTCCAGACCCGCACGCTCACGCCGTTCGCGATCTACTGCGTGCTCGCCGGGGCCGGCAGCCTCGCCTGGCTCACTCTCCGCTGACCGCCACACGAAAGGCCAGCAGCCGCCTCACGCACGGCGACCATGTCAGACCCAGTCAACGTGGAAGATCTCGGCCAGCGCGGCCCGCCCCTGCGAGGTGACCTGCACGCTGCGGCCGACCGCACGGCGACGGATCCACGACGCGGCAAGGAAGTGGTCCAGAATCCCGCGGCCGAGCCGGCCGGCCAGATGGTGCCGCTGCTCACTCCAGTCCACGCAGTACCGGATCAGGGTGCGGTTTCCCGCCGGAATCCGGATGCCGACGTCGTCCAGGAAGGCCCGGCCGGACGGGGTCAGCGAGTACTCCACGTCACCGCCGTGGCCGACAACCCGGTCCCGACCGGCCGACCCAGGATGGAACCGTCCGTCGCCGCCGACGAGGTAGCCGCTGGCCACCACGTGAGCCATGATGCCGACGCCGAGGCGCCCCGCCAGGTGGTCGTAGCACGTGCGGGCGGCGCGCAGTTGGACGCCTCGGTTGCCGTCCCGCAGCGAGTGGACCGGCCGGGCAGGCGCGAACTGCGTGAGTGTCTCCAGTAGTTCGCCGACGTGCGGGCCGGCCAGGCGGTAGTAGCGGTGCCGGCCGTGCGTCTCGACCTGGAGGAAACCGGCCTCGGTGAGCTTGGCCAGGTGACTGCTGGCGGTGGACCTGGCCACGCCCGCCTCGTCGGCCAGCACGCTGGCGGCCAGCGCCCTGCCGTCGTTGAGCGCCATCAGCACCCGGCAGCGAGTCCGGTCCGCCAGGAGGGTCCCGATCTCGGCGATCTCGACATCGCCGCTGATGGTGGTCATCGGTCGCGCACCTCCCGAAATAGTCGCGGCACGGCCCGACGCTACCGCCGGAACGGTTCGACCCGGACCGAAGTGTGCGCGAGGTGGTCCTGGAGCTTGACGTGCCGCAGTTCGTACACCGCGCCGGACTGTCGGAGCACGCCACGCCGGTGGGCGTCGTCGAGAAAACGCATGAGTCGCCAAGGCAGACGACCGCGCAGCGCGAACCAGGTACGGCTGATCACGAAACCACCCCATGCCCTGGACAGCACGCCTACCGCCCCCGCGGCGAGCCCGAACAGGATCCCGTACATCAGCCCCGCATTGTCTCCGCTCATCAGCCCGTGCGCAGGGGCGAAGGTCAACGCGCCCGCGACCGCACCCGCGCCGCTGAACGGCACGGCTCCCGCCCAGCTGTACCCGACGTAGCCGGCGAAACCGCCCGCCGCCGCGCCGCCAAGGGCGCTGACCAGCAGGGCAACGGGGCCATTCGGGGCATTGAACGACAGCCTGGTGCTCACCGAGAAGCCCACACCACTGACGAGGCCAAATGCGGCGGCCAGCGCGAGACCGAACGCGAGCGCGGCCGTGCGATTCTGTCTGAGTGCGACACGCGGATTCGGCACCTCAGCGGCGTCAATCGGAATATCCAGCCATACCCGGGTAGCAAACGCCATGCCGAACACCAGCCCCGAAACAGCCGCCGGCAGATCGGGCTGTCGAAGCGCCAGCGCCAGAGCGAGACCGACGGCGGCACCCGCGACGAATCTGCCGAGGAACGGCATGGCCGTGCCGTGGAAACGAAGTTGGATCCTGGTCGGTTTTGACGGCTGCCCGAAGACAATGGCGAGCGCGGCAGCCAAACCGAACGCCAGAGTGTAAGCCAGCCCGGGCAAGGGACCGCCGGCAACTGCGCCGGATATGCCGAACAACAGCCCGATGGGCAATCCGACGCCCAATGCGAGAGTGGCTCGAGGAGCCGCGCCGATCAGTTGCCACCACGCCATTTCACGAGTGCGACGATGGTCGAGGTAGCGAGGCGAGAAATGCCAGCCACGCGCCAACCCGCTGCGATGGGTACCGCCGCTGGCCGGACACCGGTGCGACACCGGGCGGCAGTGGCGTGTCGCGGTAGGCGGCCGGGATGAACGCGTCGAGCAGGTGGCGTTCGATCTGGTCCTGGTCGCGGAACCGCGCACTGTCCAGCAGTTCTTCCGGCGTCGACGTAGGCGGGGCATAGACCGTGCGGGCCAGTGCGACCATCAACGGGTTGGCCAGTACCCGCGCCAGGGGCGCGTCGGGAGAGCCGCGCAACCGGTCCAGCACCGGTTGCCATGGGCTGCCGCCGGCCGGCCCCGCCGCGGTCAGGAACCTGCCGGCGTCAACGAGGTCGACGGGCAGGATCTCCAGCACCGCGGCCCGGCTGAGGAATGTGCCACTGGTGGCCACCGCCCCTTCGTACTCCGCGCTGCGGCACGTCATCACAGGGGGATATTCAGTCGCCGCGGCGCGGTCGACGGCGTCGAGGGCCGTTGGCCGTACGGCGGCAGGCATTTCGTCCAGGCCGTCGAGGACCGCCAGTATCCGTCCCTCGGTCACCAGTGTGGTCGCGGCGTCGACGCCGTACATCCGCTCGTTGCCCAGTGCCGGGTATTCTTCGGCGATCTTTCTGGCCAACCAGGTGCGCAGATGTTGCGTGCGTGGATTCCACGACGACATGGCCAGCAGTACCGGAACCGGTTCGTCAGGCCTGCGTTGTTCGAGCAGATGCAGGACGAACAGTAATGCCAGTACGGTCTTGCCCGCGCCGGGTTCGCCCAGGATCACCAGTTGTCGGTCCTGAAGATTGTCGAGTACGTCGGCCATCTGCGCTGTGGTGTCACCTCGGACCGCTCGTGGCCGTCGTGGCACGACATGCTGAGTCACCACGTCGGCCATGTTGGCCGCGACCGGCCGTGAAGTGCTCGACCAGCGCACCCGAATCGGTTGGGGTCGCCGAATCGAGCGCAGATTTGCCTCGTCGGTCCACTGTCGACGGACCGCTGTGGCGAGGTCGGTGGCCGCACGATCGAGCTGTTGTTGTGCTTCCTCGGTTGTCGTGTCATGTTCCGGTGCCTGTTGCCGATCGTGCTGCCGCTGCCGGACTTCGAGATAGATCAGCGGCACGGCCAACAACAGCCCGATCGGCCAGGCCAGCCACAGAAATGGAGTCCACGTGCTGGGCAGCGCGTTGGCCTCGACGTTGCTGATCGCCGGCAGCAAGACCAGCGCTATCACAGCAAGTACCGCGAGTATGGCCGGTGAGCGGCGCCGCATACAGGTGTCCCATCGAGCCGGCGTGGGCTTCGCGTTACACCCACCTTACCCAGAGAGGTCACGCTATTGGCGGCGAATACAAAGAAGAGCTCGGTGCCACGACGTCCAGTCCCGATTTTGTCTGACCCGATTCCGCGAGTAAGTCGGTGACACGCACGGGCAGATGGCGATAGGTGCCGCTCTGACCTGGGATGATCGTGGTTGCGAAGGCACGATCATTCCCATGGAGAGGACACCTATCTGGTGGGCAGTTTACGTGGCGGGCGACCGAAGGTGTGCATCGGCGCGCCGGCTCCCGGCCTGACGGCGGTGTCAGGGATGGCCGCG
>CAVPCF010000182.1:0-42062 GCA_963702275.1 Candidatus Melainabacteria bacterium | reverse complement strand
GACGCGACGCTGCTGCCGCGGCCGTACGTGAAGTGGGGCGCGAGCCGGCGCGTGCAGAGGACGTTCCGGCGGCGATCGCCCGCGCGTATGCCGTCGCGATGCCGCGTCCGTACGGGCCCGCGTTCGTCTCGGTCCCTGAAGACGATTGGGACGCTCGGGCGCTCAGTGGTGCCCGGCGAACCGTGATCGACGAGCCGGTCCCCGGCGCCGAAGCCATCGAGCGAGCTCGCTGCTGCGATCGCCGCGAACCGCGCGCCGGCGCTGGTCGTCGGTTCGGGCGTCGACCGCGACGGCGTGGCCGCCGACGTGGTGCGCTTCGCCGAACGCTCGATGCCGCCGTCTGGGCCAGCGCGCTGACGAGCCGGTGCGGCTTCCCTGAAGACCATCGTCTGTTCTGCGGTGCGCTACCGCGCGTGCGCAGCGGGGTCGTCGAGTCGCTGCAGGACAACGATCTCGTGCTCGTGCTCGGCGCGCCGGTGTTCAACTACCACATCCACCGCGAAGGCCCGTTCGTCGCCGCGGGCACGACGCTGTTCCAGGTGACCGACGATCCGCGGCTGGCGACGGGCGGGTCACCGGCACCGCATCATCGCGGCGCTCGGCCCGACCCTGCGCGCGCTGCTGCCGCGCGTCGCCGCGCGGCCAGCGGTCCGTCGCGCGCGTCCGCGCCCGGCCGTCACAACGCGCGAAGAGATCACGATCGAGCAGTTGCTCGACGTGCTCGCCGCGGAGCTGCCGCGCGACGCCATCATCGTCGAGGAGGCGCCGTCGACGCACACCGTGCTGCACGATCTGCTGCCACTGCAGCCCGGACGCTACCTGACGGCGGCCAGCGGCAGTCTGGGCTTCGGTCTACCGGCCGCGGCCGGCGCAGCCTTGCGATGCCGGACCGGCGGATCGTCGCGCTCATCGGCGACGGGTCGAGCCACTACGGGCTGCCGGGCTTGTGGACGGCGGCGCGGCACGCGCTGCCCATCACGTACGTGATCGTCGACAACGCCGCCTACGGTGCGATGCGATCCTTCGCGCAACTGCACGGTTCGGAACGCTCGCCGGACTTTGCGATCCCGGGATCGACTTCTCCGCGCTCGCGGCGGATTCGGTTTGCGGGCACGGCGCGTCACCGCGTACGCGGATCTCGCGCCGGCGTTGCGCGAGCGCTGCGCGCACCCGGTCCGATGCTCATCGACGTTGCCGTCGACGCGACGGCGCGCAAGCTCTTCTGACCGAGCGGCAGGTTCTGTGCCGCGTGCCGACGATGTGTACCGCCTCGCCTACCGTGGAGGATTCATGGTGATGCGCGTGCCTCTCGCTCGTGTCGCCGTCGTCGCGCTGACGTCGGCGTTGACGTTCTCGGCCGCGGTGCCGCGTCACGCGCTGGCCGCCGGGGAGCCGTACGTCATCGGCGCGATTCTGTCTGAAAGCGGCCCGGGCTCGACGCTGGGCCGTCCTGAGGTCGGCGGCGCGAGGCGCACGCCACCGTCCACCACCACGGGTAGCCCTGCGAAGTCGGTCGGCTCACGGATCGAGCCGACCACCACCTCCACCGGCCAGCCGAGCGACTCGCCGAGCGCCCGCACGACGGATGTCTTCCCGGTGCCGGGACTGCCCCACAGCAGCACCGGCACCCCGGCCGTCACGGACACGGCCAGTGCTTGGTGCGCCACGGAAATCTGGATGGTCTCGTCCCCTCGCTCACCATCCAGTGTTACTGGTCAACACGCGCCGTCGCCACTGTTTTCGTCGGTTCGTCCGGCCTAGCCTGACCAACATGGACAGCGGAATCCTGAACGAGGCGTACGAACGGTTCCGGGACACCGGTCCGGAATGGGGCGAGAACCGCCTGACCAACCACGGCCCGATGGCCGCCGAGGTGCTGGTCCGCCGCGGCCACGAGGCGCAGGTGCACCGCTGGGTGGACGCGTACGTCCGCAGGCTGGACGACCTGCCGGCCGCGAGCGACGCGATCACCGACGACACCTGGCGTGACGCGCTCGGCGACGAGCGGCGGATCGGCGACTGGACGGCCTACCTGCGCCGACAGGTCGCCGAAGCGCCGTGGCGGGACGTCCTGCACACCTGGTGGCCACGGCTGCTGCCGGGCATCGTGGCCGGCGCGACGCACGGCGTGATCCGGGTCGGGCACGCCGTGCGCACCCTGCTGGCCGGCGACGAGGACCCGGCCGCAGTCACCGAACTGGCCAACGGACTGGCCTTCTGGGCGGCCCGTGCCTTGGCGGTGCCCGGCGCGACGGCGCCGACGGGCCGGCTGGATCCGGCCGCCGCGGTGGCCGCGCTCCCCCGCATCGCCGACCAGACGGGCACCGTGGCGGCGCGGTTCGGCCAGTTCGCGGACGTGCCGGGCTGGTCGGACTCGCTGGCGGCGCTGCGCGCGCCTGCCGACCATCGGGACGCGGCCGACCAGTTGGCCGACCTGGTCGCCACGACCACCGTGCACTACCTCGGCCACGGCCAGGCGAGCCCGGTGCTGTTGGTGCACGCGGCAACCGCGCCGAACGCGGTGCTGCGCACGCTGCCCGCGCTGCCGACCGAACTGTGGGCGCCGAGCCTGTCGGCCGTCTGGTCGGCCAGCGCCGCGATCCTGACCGCGTACGCGCCTGCCACGGCGGTGCCGCGCGACGAACTGCCGGTGGTGCGACCGGGTCCGGACGCGGTCGCGTCGACGATCGACGTGGCAACGGCACACGGCGACGAGCACGTGATCAAGTTCTCGGACACCGCGGCCGACGTGTTCGCCCGCACCGGCGAGCCGGACGCCCTGGCCGCCGCGGCTCGGGTCGCGACGCTGATCGGCTCGGCGAACTGATCAGTGTGCGCCGCCGATATCATTTTCGAATCGCACAGTCGAACGAATCGCACAGTCGAACGAAAAGCGGTCGCTTCGCTCCTGGCCTCCCGCGCCGCTGGCGCGGCAGGGCCCGGCGCGGGTTCTTGCCGTCGCGCAGCTCACCAACGCCGTCGGCGACGGCGCGTACATCGTGTGCTCGGTGCTGTACTTCACCCGGATCGTCGGCCTGTCCGCGACCCAGCTCGGCGTCGGTCTGACGGTGGGCTGGGCAGCCGGTTTCATGGCGGGCGTGCCACTGGGCCACCTTGCCGACCGGTGGGGGCCGCGCCGCACGTCGGTGGCGCTCGCGTTGGGCACCAGCCTGTCGGTCGGCTCGTTCCTGGTGGTCCGGTCGTTCCCGTGGTTCGTGCTTGCCGTGTGTTGTTACGCCTGTTGCCAGGCCGGGCTGGCCTCGGCGCGCCAGGCGCTGTTGGCCGCGCTGATCGGCAGCGCGGAGCGGACCCGTGTCCGGGCCTACCTGCAGGCGGCCATGAACGCCGGGCTCGCGGTCGGGGCGGCCGTCGGCGGGCTGGCGCTGCGGTTCGACACGGCAACGGGCTATCTGGCGATCTTCGCGCTGGACGCGCTCGGCTTCGCCGCGGCGGGCGCCCTGCTGTTGCGGGTGCCCGCGGCGGCCGCCGTGCCGGCCGCGGCGGCCGGGCGGATGCTCGCGGTGCTGGCCGACCGGCCGTACGCGGTGCTCACCCTGCTCAACACGATCATGTTGCTGCGCATGCCGGTCATCAGCCTGGCGATTCCACTGTGGATAGTCGAGCGGACGCACGCGCCGACGTGGCTGGTGTCCGCGGTGCTGCTGCTGAACACGCTCGCGGTGATGGTGTGGCAGGTGCGGGTGAGCAGGCGGGTGACCGACCTGCGGGCCGCGGCCACGCTGGTGCGCCGGTCCGGCGTGCTGCTGCTGGTGTCCTGCGCCGTGTTCGCGCTGTCGGCCGCCGACGTGCCCGGTTGGGTCGCGACAGGCGTCCTGCTCGCGGCCGCCGCGTTGCAGGTGGTCGGCGAGATGATGCAGTCCGCGGGCGCGTGGGAGATCAGCTTCGCGCTCGCACCCGCCCACCAACAGGGTCAGTACCAGGGGTTCTTCGGCACCGGCACGGCAGTGGCGCGGATGCTCGGGCCGGTGCTGCTGACGACGTTGATCATCGGCTGGGGCACCGCGGGCTGGCTGCTGCTGGGCGGCCTGTTCCTGCTCGCCGGCCTGGTCAACGGGCCGGTGGTGCGGTGGGCCGCGGCGCGGCGGCCCTCGGCAGAGCCAGGCGTGGCAGCAACAGGTGCGCCGGCGGTCCAAGCGAGATGACATGTCAACTCGTGCGGTACGCTGCGCGACATGACGGATCGGCTGTGGCTCGACGAGCGGGAAACGCGGGCGTGGCGTGGCTACCGCCGCATGCGCGCCCTGCTCGACCTGCAGATCGTCCGCGATCTGGCCGAGGCCGCCCTGTCGGACGCGGACTACGACGTGCTGTCCACGCTGTCGGAGACCGAGACGCACCGCATGCGGCTGCACGAACTCGCGTCCGCGATCCTGTGGTCGAACAGCCGGTTGTCGCACCACATCAGCCGAATGGCAGACCGCGGCCTCGTGCGGCGCGAGGAGGACGCGGCCAGCCCGCGCGCCTGCGTCATCAGCCTGACGGCCGACGGACTGCGCACGATCCGAGCGGCCGCGCCGGGACACGTGGCGTCGGTGCGCCGGCACTTCATCGACCTGCTCACCGTCGGACAGCTCGACACGCTCGGCGACCTGGCCGAGACCGTCGTCGCCCATCTCGGCGACGAGTGAGCCCAGTCGAACACCTGTTCGACTCTTCGGGTACAGTGGTCACATGGTCCGACCGTTCGCGCTGCAGGGATCGCTACTGGACGGGGCCGAGTCCGTCGGGCTCGGTCCGCTGCGAGCCGTGCGCAGGACCACGCTCGGCCGGGGCGCCTGGCTGGACGTGCTGCCGGGTTGGCTGTCCGGCGCGGACACGCTGTTCGAATTACTCGCCGGTGAGGTGCCGTGGTACGGCGAGCGCCGCATGATGTACGACCGCGAGGTGGACGTGCCTCGCCTGCTGGCCTGGTACGGCGATGACGCCACCCCGCCGCACCCGGTGCTCGACGACGCGAGGGCGGCACTCAACGAGCACTACGCACCCGAACTCGGCGGACCGTTCCGCACCTTGGGCCTGTGCTACTACCGCGACGGCCGCGACAGCGTCGCATGGCACGGCGACCGAATCGGGCGCGGCCGCACCGAGGACACGATGGTGGCGATCGTGTCGATCGGCGCGGCGCGACCACTGCTGCTGCGCCCGCGCGGCGGCGGCACCACGATCCGACACGCGCTGGGCCACGGCGACCTGATCGTGATGGGCGGTTCCTGCCAACGCACCTGGGAGCACGCGGTCCCCAAGACGGCCAAGCCGGTCGGCCCACGGATCAGCATCCAGTTCCGACCACACGGCGTCCGCTGACAACCGGGCGAGCGAGGTCGGCCGCAGGACCCACGCCGTCAGGACGGTGGATGCGCATCGGTATCCCAACCCGACCAAAAGATGCACCGTCGGAGCCGCCCAACGCATTCTCGCCGTCCGGCCCGAATCGCACAGGTCAGCAGCGCGTATTGGGCAGCGGCGACCGGGGTTGGTTACGTTCCGCTGCGGCTTCGTATGGCAATCTTGCTGCGGCATTCGGCCGTACCCGGCTCGGCAGGGCGGTGCCTGCCATGCATACGTCCACCAGGCACGTCTCCAGGTGGCCTCGCGGCGGGACGATCGCGCTTTGTTTGGCCTGCTGTGCTATTTGGGCTGAACGGACAGATTCAGACCTGCAAAAGTCGTGTTCAACCCGCCGCACCGGACCAATCGGTCACCGCCCGACCCCCGTTTCGCACAGGTCTGGACCAGCGGTTGCGACGATTGCCAACGCGCTGCGGAAAGCAAATGAACAGGGCCGGCAGACCGGCCGCGGCACAGCGCGCCACGGAGAGAGTCCGGACCAAGGGGTCCGACACCAAACGTCACGGTCGAATTGTCATGGACAGCACGTCCAAAACACGATAAGAACTGTCGCCGCCAGACCGCATGCCGACGGTCCGACCCGTGCTCAGCCAGCCGACCGGCGATGACAGACCGCATTTTGGGCAGCGGAACACGAAGTGCGCCGTCGTCGAACTCACTGCTGATACCCGCCGAAGCTCTCGACAAAGACTCCACCAATTGGCGGCAACTCGGCGTGCCGCGCGGACAATGTGGAGCGTGACGCCCGGCGCGTCATAAGGCCTGGACCGGTCGACATCGGTGCGACAAAGTGGAGCACGGCCACTGGTCCGCGGCTCCGGGCAGATCAGCGCCCTTCCTTGGGGGAAACGCTGGGCCGATCGGTTGCTACCCCCACGGGTGATGGTGGAATCAGGCCCTGGCAGTGGCCCTGGTCCGGGTGGCCACTGCGGCAAATGGCACTGCCGGATTGTCATGTCGAGACTAGGCGGTTCATGGCCACCTAGGTGTCTTTTGTCCTACACCCTGTCGGAGCTCGATCGTAACGTCGTCATGACCGATTCGCGATGTATTTCGGCGGGAGACGATCATGGCCGATGAGCATTCCGCAATCGGCTACCAGCTTGCCCACGCGTTCCCGAACGGGCCGTGGATCGGACCGTCGGGTTGCCGACGGTCCCGGTACCGCTGGCGATACGCGGCTGCCGGTGGCTTCAGCATCCAGACGTCCTGAGGAGGTACGACGATGAGCCGACTGAGTCGTAGAGATGTGATGAAGATCGGTGGCGTGGTGGGAGCCGGCGCGGTGGTCGGCCTTGAGGTGCCGTCACTCTTCCAGACCGCGAACGCCTCCGTCCAGGTGCCACAGACAGCCCTGCCGGGCGCGAACGTCACGCGGTTCGTCACCCCGCTGCCCACCTTCGTGGGCAGGCGGGTGGCATGCACGTCCTTACAGTCGACCATGCTCGAATTCCAGCAGAAGGTCCTGCCCGATGCGTTCTACACCTCGCTGGCGGCGCCATTCCAGAACGGCACCTTCCTGTGGGGGTATGCGAACGGGCAGTCCGGCTCCCACCCCCGCCCGCAATGGCCTGGCGTGACGGTCGAGGCGACAAGGGGCTCCACCATCACGGCCAAGTTCGTGAACAACCTCCCGGCGAACCCCGTGCTGCGGCAGTACCTGACCGACGACCAGACCATCCACTGGGCCGATCCGCTGCTGGCGGGCATGCGGATGGACCCGTTCACCGGGCCGATTCCCACCGTGGTCCACCTGCACGGCGGCGAGAACCAGTCCACATCGGACGGGGTGCCGGAAGGCTGGTTCACCAGCAACGGCCTGCACGGCAAGGGATACTTCACCGCCAGCCCCACCGCCCCCAACTCCTCCGTCTACATCTACCCCAACAACCAGCAGGCCACGACGCTGTGGTTCCACGACCACGCGCTGGGGATCACCCGCCTCAACGTCTACTCCGGACTGGCCGCGTTCTACTTCATCCGTGACCAGTTCGACACCGGGCGGGCCGACAACCCGCTGCGCCTGCCGGCCGGCAACCAGGAAGTCGAACTGATGATCCAGGACCGTCAGTTCGACACCAACGGGCAGCTGTACTTCCCCGACAGCGCGGACGATCCCTCGCTGGTCGACGGGCCGCCGAGCAACCCGCAGATCCACCCGTTCTGGATTCCGGAGTTCTTCGGCGACACGATGGCCGTCAACGGCCGGACCTGGCCCTTCCTCAAGGTCGAGCCCCGCAGGTACCGCTTCCGGTTCGTCAACGGCAGCAACGCGCGGTTCGTGCGGATGGGCCTTGTCGACGCCCACAGCGGGGCGACCGGGCCTGCGATGTACCAGATCGGATGCGACGGCGGGCTGATGGACACCCCGGTCAAGCTCCCCGGGCTGACCGAGCCGCCGACCGACGGCACGCCGACGCCGTCCACCCGGCTGTTTCTCGCGCCGTCCGAGCGCTCCGACATCATCATCGACTTCGCCGGCCTTGCTGGCAAAACCCTCACGCTCACCAACGACGCGAACGTCCCGTTTCCCAGCGGCGCTGCGCTCGACCCGGCCGACCCGACCCGCCAGGTCATGCAGTTCCAGGTGACGCTGCCACTGTCCAGCCAGGACAACACGTACAACCCTGCCACCGGCGCGCCGCTGCGCGGCGGGCAGAACCAGGAACCGCGCATCGTCCGGCTGGCCAATCCGGCCACCGGCACCCTCGCGACCGGTGTCACTCCGTCGGTCAAGCGCCAGCTCGTCCTGTTCGAGTTCGAGGCCCCGTTCGGCAACGGCGGCAACACCCAGGGCACGCCGGTCATCGACCTGATCAACAACAGCAAGTGGGCCGGCAGGCGGGACGGCGGCGGGAACACGCCGATTCCCGGCTCCGCGTCCGACCAGTTCGGCCAGGGCCTTTTCATGACCGAACTGCCGAGGGTCGGCTCGACCGAGGTCTGGGAGTTCCTGAACTCGACGGTGGACGCCCACCCGATCCACATCCACCTGATCCAGTTCCAGCTACTCAACCGGCAGGCGGTGCTCATCGACCCGAACACGGGCCAGCCGACCTACCTGGGCACCTGGGGCGCCGCGTTCCCCGGCGGCACGTTCAACGGCGAGTCCGCCGACGGGACATGGGCTCCGATCTCGTACCCGGCGGGGACGATCATCCCCGGCTACGGGCCGCCGAACAACTACTTCAAGCCCAACGCCGACGGCGCGCTGGGCGGCAACCCGGCCTTCGCCCCGTTCCTGACCGGCCCGGTGCTTCCGCCCAACCCCAGCGAGACCGGGTGGAAGGACGTGGTCAAGCTGTACCCCGGCTACGTGAACCGCTACGTGATCCGCTGGGCGCCGCAGGCCACCGCCGTCAACGGGGTCCATCCCGGGCAGAACCTGTTCTCCTTCGATCCCACCGTCGGCCCGGCGTACATGAGCCACTGTCACATCCTCGACCACGAGGACAACGAAATGATGCGCCCCTACATCCCGATCAACTGAGAAGGCACATCACATGCCTGGCATGGATTCTGGACTGAACGCGACGAACCCGGCGTTGGTCGCCGCGTTCTGGTCCGCGCTGCTGCACCAGCTGTTCATCGTCGCCGCGATCGCCGTGGTGCTGGCAGTTGCCTACCGGGTGGCACGGAACCGCTGGGCTGCGAACCCGCAGCCCAGCGGTTCGGCTACCGAGCCCGAGCCGCGATCGCGGAAGTTCCTGCGTATCGGGTTCGGCATTCTGTGGATCTTCGACGGGTTGCTGCAGGCGCAGCCGAGGATGGCGGGCGGCCTGTCGTCACAGGTCATCGCGCCGATCGCGTCGGCATCACCGGGCTGGGTCCAGAGCGTGGTCAACTTCGGCGGCACGATCTGGACCTACCATCCGGTGGCCGCCGCCGCGGCGGCGGTGTGGATCCAGGTCGGGCTCGGCGTGTGGCTGATCGCCTCGGCGACCGGCTGGCCGTCGCGGCTGGCCGGGCTGTCCAGCGCGGGGTGGGGGCTGATCGTCTGGGTGTTCGGCGAGGCATTCGGCGGGGTCTTCGCGCCGGGGCTGACCTGGCTGTCCGGTGCTCCCGGCGCGGTACTCATCTACGTGGTGGTCGGCGCGCTGCTCGCGTTGCCGTTGCGGGCCTGGGCAAAGCCTCGGCTCGGCCGGCTGCTGCTGGCCGGGACCGGCGTGTTCTGGATGGGGATGGCGCTGCTGCAAGTGTTGCCGGTCAACGGCTTCTGGCAGGGCGGCGGGCCGATGACCGACATGGTCTCGTCGATGGCGAACGTCACCCAGCCGCACGCCCAGGCGGCGATGCTGGCCGCCTTCGCGTCGTTCATCACCGTCAACGCGGTCGCGGTGAACCTGTTCGTGATCATCGCGCTCGCCGGACTCGGCGCGGTGTTCATCAGCGGCCGGCCGCGGCTGCTGCGCGTCGCGGTGCCGATCGCGACCGTGTTCTGCCTCGCGGCCTGGGTGTTGGTGCAGGACTTCGGCTTCCCCGGCGGCCTCGGCACCGACCCGAACAGCATGGTCCCCTGGGTGCTGCTGGTGTGGGGTGGCTATTTCGCGGTCACCGAACGAGCGACGGTGACCGCGGCCGACGAAAGCCCGGTCACGACGCCGCGCCCCACGGTACTGCGCCAGGCACTGGCCGAGGTGGGAAAGCCACGGTCGCTGGTCGCGCTGGGCGCGGTCGCCGTCATCATCCTCGGCGCGGCCCCGATGGCCGCGGCCACGGCGGATCACAACGCGGACCCGATCATCGCGCAGGCCATCGCGGGCGTGCCGGTGCGGCTGGACCTCCCGGCACCGGACTTCCAGCTCATCAGCGGCGAGTCAGGTCAGCACGTCGGCCTCGCCTCGCTGCGCGGCAAGGTGGTGCTGTTGACCTTCCTCGACCCGGTCTGCGTCGGCTGCCCGCAGGTCGCGCAGCAACTGCATGCCGCAGGCAACCTGCTCGGCGCGGGCGGCAACCAGGTGCAGCTCGTGGCGATCGCCGCCACCGCGATGCACTCGAAGGCGGAGTTCATCAGGGCGTTCGACCAGAAACAGGGCCTCGCCACCGCGCCGAACTGGTTGTTCCTGACCGGCAACGGAGTTGAGCTCGAACGGGTGTGGAACACCTACGAGAAGATCGCGCCCAGCATGATGTCGGGGATGATGGTGCACAGCAACTTCGTCTTCGTCATCGACGCGAACGGCCGGGTCCGCTGGGCGGTACGGGACGCCCCAGGGCCTGCCACGACATCCGCCCAGTCGTCGTTCGCCCAGTTGCTGGCCAACGCCGCCCGGCAGAACTGAGCCCGACCTGATCAGCGCAGCAGGCCCAGGTCAGCTGACCTGGGCCTGCTGCGCTGAACAACCGGGCGGAAGGCCGAACGGCGCGAACAGGGTCGGGTCCTGGCAGATGACGATGTGGCTGATGCCGTTGCCCGCGACGGTGAACACGGCGATGGCGTGCGCGCGGTACTCGCCGTCGGGGGCCCCACGCGCGTAGGTCGCGATGGCCGGCTGGCCGTTGGCGGCGGTGGGGATCACGCGCTGGTCCGTGGTGAGAAGGTGGCTCAGCCGGCGGCGGTGGTTCTCGCGGCCGACGAACCAGTCGCGGTACGGCGGCAGTTCCAGGACGACGTCGTCGGTCACCAGTTGGCTGAGCGCCGAGATGTCCGCGTGCTCGAACGCGGTGCGGTAGCGGTCGAGCACGGTCGGGTCCGCGGCAGGCGGGTCCGCGGCCGGGGCGAGTTCGGCCAGGCGGGCCCTTGCGCGGCGGCGGGTGCTGTTGACGGCGCCCACGTTGCTGTCCAGGATGTCGGCCACCTCGTCGGTGGACAGGCCCGCGATGTCACGCAGCAGCAGGACCGCTCGCTGGTGCGGTGGCAGGCGTTGCAGCGCGGCCACGAACGCCAGCCGCAGGTCGCCGCGCGGGGTCGCGTCCGGAAATGGTTGCAGCCAACGGACATCGTCGCCGCGCACCGGGATTTGGTCCGGATCGCCGCTCGGGCCGGCCAGTCCGGATGGCAGGTAACGGCGGCCGGTCAACGTCTGTAGGCACGCCGTCGTCGCGATGCCGTACAGCCAGGTGCGCATGGCCGCCCTGCGATCGTCGAACCGGGCGTAGGCGTGCCATGCCCGGTTCAGTGCCGTCCACAGCAGGGTTTCCGCTTCGTGGGTCGAGCCGAGCAGCCGGTAGCAGTGCGCCATCAGCTCGTGCCGGTACGGGTCGCTGCGGCGTTCGAAGTCGCCGCCGGTCGACGCTGTCACACCACGACCATAAGCACACCCACCGACAGTCCGTTCCGCTGTCCGGAACACGACGAACCAGAACAAACCGCAGCTCAGGAGCAGCGCGGTGGTACAGGTGGGCGAATCGCGGTGGCCAAACGGGCGTGCGGCAAGCACACTCCCAATCCGGACCAGAAACCTGGGGGGAAGATGGCGGTCGACACGTGGGAGATGGTGGTTGTCCATCGGTCGTTCCGGCGGGAGTTCCGGGAGGCACCCGGACTGGTCGGTTCGGTCCGGTCGGGCGACCGGGAGCGTGCCGAGCTGGTCGGGCGGTATCTGGCCGGCATCGTCACGGGCCTGCACCACCACCATGCCGGCGAGGACGATCTACTGTGGCCGGTGCTGCTGCCCAGGGTCGCGCTGCACACGGAACTGGTGCACCGCATGGAGTCGCAGCACAAGCAGCTCGCGGTGCTCATCGACCGGATCGAGGATCTGCTGCCAGGGTGGCGGGTCACCGGCGACGCGGTCGCGGGTCGCGAACTGGCCGGTGTCTTCTGCGAGGCGTCCGCGCTGCTGGACGAGCACCTCGCTGAGGAGGAAGCCGAGATCCTGCCGCTGGTCGCCGAACACGTGACACCGGCCGAATGGCAGGCGCTCGGCGACCGCGGCGTGGACTCCCTGCCGAAGAACGGCACGGCGTTCGTCTTCCTCGGCCTGCTCCTGCAGGACGCGACCGACGACGAGCGCACCGCGTTCCTGGAACTGGTGCCGCCGCCGGTCCGCTGGTGCTGGCACCTGTTCGGCAAGGCATCTACCGGCGGGCGCACCACCGGCTGTACGACCCGGTGCCAGGGCCGCGCAAGACCGGCCTGGTCTGACGGCGGATCAGTCCCAGCAGAAGACGCCGACGGTGTCCGGCCGGACATCCCGTGGCTGTGCCGGCGGGCGGGCGGTGGTGGGGCGTTGCCGGGTGCGGATGGGGCGCACGGTCGTGGTGCTGGCCATTGTGGACACTCCGTTCGTCAGATCCAACCCTTGCGGACGGCGAGTACGCCTGCTTCGAATCGGCTGCGTGCCGCCAGTCGGCGCATCAGGACGGCCACTCGACGACGCACCTGGCGCTCCGAGATGCCGAACTCGCGGGCGGCCGCCTCGTCCGTGGCGCCCGCGGCGAGCAGGGCGAGCAGGCCACGGTCGTCCTCGGTCAGGTCGTCGGGGTCCGCTGGCAGCGCGTCCAGTTCCGTCGTGCCCGACCACAGCAGGTGGAACAGCCGGACGAAGCCGTCGAGCAGGCCGGGCTGCCGCACGATCAGCGCGCCGGAGTCGCCGCCTGCCGGATCGACCGGCACCACGGCCACCCGCTCGTCCATGATGATCAAGCGCTGCAACGGATTGTCGCTCAGGCGGATCCGCACACCGCCCGCTGCCGCGTCGTGGAGTTGGGCGCGGCGCCGCCCGTCGTCAAGGACGCTCCTGTCGTAGATGACCCGGATGTCCACGCCACGGCGCAGGCTGCGCAGTTCCGGCGGCCGGGCCGCGGCGGCCGACTCGGCGCTGTGCCGGGCACCCGGCTGCACCGAGTAGACGCTGGTGCTGGTGAAGAACGACAGCTCGTCAAGGCGTTCGCGCACCTGGTCGAGGTCCGCGACGAGCTCGATCCCGGTGTCGGCCACGGCGCTCGGCGCGCCATGGCCCCTGCGGTGCGCCGCGACCAGGCTGTCGAACTCGGCGCGGGTGTCCGCGGTACGGCGGCGGCGCTCGAACAGGTCGTCCTGGATGCGCTCGACGAGTTGGGCGAGCGCGACGGACGGATCGCGCACCGCGACCCCGCTGGCCGCCGCCGGTTCCGGCCGGACGACGTCCAGATCCACCAAGCCGGCAAGGCAGCCCGACAGCTCGGCGTCGGTCACCGCGAAGCGTTCGGCGAGGGCACTCGCGCTGCACAGCGGGTTGGCCAGCAGCGTGCGGTAGACCTTCTCCTGCAGCGCGCTGAAGCCGAGATCCGGCAACGCCATCGTGGTGTCCACCGCCCGTCGTCCTTGGTAAAGGCAGCTTTGCCCGGCGATTGGGTGGTCACATCGGTAGTTCGGCCCCAGATTCACGCCGTGACCGGCCGATTACTTTCCGAATTTAGTTCCACTGTTGTGAATCTGGGAGCGACTACCCATTTGTCCCGGCGCGATCTCATGCGACTGTTTACCCGTGCACGTCGCGCCGCGAGCAGCCGAAGTGGGCACCGCTGTCCGCTCATCATGGTGGGCGGGCGGTCTGGCACTGGCGGAACGACTCCCGGCGCCGGGCGGCGACACCGACGACCGGGCCCGGCGGCGACTCGCGGCCTGGCTGGAAAACCCTGGTACGGACGTGGGTCTTGCCGCGCGGGGCCTGGCCACCGACGCCGCGTTGGCCCTGCTCGCCGAGTCGACCGACGCGCTGGCCGCCAGGACGAACCGGCCGGAGTGGACAATCGTGCTCGACGAAGCCCTTGCCGCCACCGGCAGAAGCTGTCCCGCACCACAGGCGAGCGATGACGAGGCGCTGTCGCTGTTGCCCGCTTTGACACCATTCCTTGCCACGGTGGGCGATCAGCTGGACCAGCGGACCGCGGCGCACCGCGACCTGGTGGACGTGGCGGCAGTGCGCGCGGCCGTGCTGGCGCGTCTCGGCCGCCGCATGGCGTGGATCGCGGCCCGCACCTTGGTGGTGGAACTGGCCGCCGCGCGCACCGGTGGCAAATTGCGTGGTGCGACGGCGGAGGACCGGTTCGCCGATTTCGTCCGCAATATCGCCGATGGCGAATTGTCGACCGTTGTCGGGCGATATCCGGTATTGGCCCGATTGCTGGCGCAGGCCGCGCAGCACGCGGTGACGACAACGGTCGAACTGCTGGACCGGTTCGCCGCCGACCGGGCCGAGATCGTCGACACGCTGCTGGCCGGACGTGACCCAGGCCCCCTGGTGGCGTTGGCGCCGGGCGCCGGGGACAGCCACCAGGGCGGGCGGGCGGTGGCCGTGCTGCGGTTCGCCGACGGCGCTGCTGTCGTCTACAAGCCGCGATCGGTTGCCCTGCAAGCACATTTCGCCGACCTGGTGGCCTGGCTGAACACCGTGGTGCACGGCCTGCGGTGCGGCGCGGTGCGCACGCTGCCGAAGGCGGGCTACGGCTGGCTGGAATTCGTCGAGCACCTGCCGTGCGCAGAGATGTCCGATGTGGACCGCTTCTACCACCGGCAGGGCGCGCTGCTGGCGCTGCTGTACGCGCTGGACGGCACCGACTTCCACTACGAGAACCTGATCGCGTGCGCGGACCAGCCGATGCTGGTGGACGTCGAGACGCTGTACCACCCCACGCTGCCGCCGATCCCGCTGACCGGCCCCGACCCGGCGATCCGGGCACTGGTCGACTCGGTCGGCCGGACCGCGCTGCTGCCCACGATGATCCTCGGCGAGCACGGCGCCCTCGACGTGTCCGGCGTCGGCGGCGGCCAGCAGGGCACCCACCCGAACGACGTGGTCCGCTGGCAGGACGCGGGCACCGACCGGATGCGCCTGGTGCGCCGCGCGGTCCCGGCCATCGGCCGCGCCACCAACCGGCCGACGCTCCCGGGCCACGACGTCGACCCGGTCGACCACGAAGCCGCGCTACAGGCCGGATTCCGCGTCGGCTACGACGCGATCGCGGCCCACCGCGACGACCTGATCCCGCTGCTGGCGCGCTGCGCCGACGACGAGATCCGCGTCCTCGCCAGGCACACCGCCGTCTACGCGGAACTTCTCGACGAGTCCACCCATCCGGACCTGCTGCGCGACGGCCTTGACCGGGAGCGCGTGTTCGACGTGCTGTGGACCGACGCGGTTGACGAACTGCACCTGCGGCTCGTCCCGCACGAACTGGCCGACCTGTGGTCGGGCGACGTGCCGATGTTCACCACCCGGCCGGGCAGCACCGACGTGTGGACCTCAGACGGGCAGCGACTGCCCGGCCTGCTCGCCGAGTCCGGGCTGGCCGCGGTCACCGCGAAACTGCGCCGGATGGGCGAGGTGGACCGCCAGGACCAGGACTGGCTGATCGCGGCAACCCTGGCCAGTCGGCAACGGACGGCCGACCACCACAGCGGGCCGCCGGTCCCGGAACCGGTCCGGGCCGCGCCGCCCGATCCGCAGCGGCTGCTCACTCTGGCGTGCGAACTGGCGGACGACGTCGTCGCGCGGGCGGTGCACGACCCCGGACGGGCCAACTGGCTGGGCCTGGAACTGTTGGACGGCAAGCACTGGACGGTGCTGCCGCTGGGCGCCGGCCTCGCCGACGGCTACTGCGGCACCGCGCTGTTCCTGGCCCAACTCGGCGAACTGACCGGCCTGAGCCGCTATCCGGAACTGGCCCGCAAGGCCGTGGCGCCGCTGCCGCGGCTGCTGGACCTGCTTGCCGCGGAACCGGAACTGGCCGCCGAGGTCGGCTGCGGCGGCTTCGGCGGGCTGGGCGGCCTGTGCTACGCACTGGCCCGGCTGTCCACGCTGCTCGCGGACGGCGACATGGTGCGCTGGCTCGCGGCCGCGGTGCCGCTGGTGGTGGCGGCCGACGACGGCCGTGGCAGCGGCCTTGCCACCGGTCGGGCCGGTGGCATTGCCGCCCTGCTGGCCGTGCACGCCGAGACCGGGATGCCCGCCGCCCTGCGGTCCGCGCTGGTACTGGCCGATCGGCTGGCGGCGGACTGGGACCAACCGGCCGACCGGCGGCCCGGGCTGCTGTTCGGCGCAGCGGGCGATGGATGGGCTCTGTCGCGGGCGGCCGCCGTCACCGGATCGGCGCGCTACGCGGCCGCGGGCCGGACCGCGCTGCGCCACGACGCCGGACTGACCGCGCAACGAGACGACATCGGCTGGTGCAGCGGGCTGGCCGGCTCGGTGCTGGCCCGGCTCGACACCGAGATCGACAACCAGGCGGTCACCGTGCTCGGCGAGCACCGGCCGCTGCGGGACACCAGCCTGTGCCACGGCGAACTCGGCGTGACAGAGGCACTGATCGCGCTGGCGGCACGCGGCGACGAGTGGGCCGCGGGCTACCGCGACCGCGGCGCCGGGCTGCTGGCGGGCGCGCTCGAACAGTTCGGCCCCCGCTGCGGCACGCCGCGCGGGGTGCCATCACCCGGCCTGCTCACGGGGCTGGCCGGGATCGGCTACGGGCTGCTGCGGCTCGGCTTCGCCGACCACGTTCCCTCGGTACTGCTGTTGGCGCCGGCAACGCCGGAGCAGTGCCGAGTGAGTTGAGAACCCGGAACGCACCACGGAGGTCGAGATGCAGGACGACGTCAACCCGGCGGGCAGCGGTGCCGCCGACGAGGTATTACCAGGCGAACAGAACGAACCCGGCGCGGCAGGCGAGGTCGTCAAGCGGGCCAGATTCGGCATCGGCGCCCGCGCCACCATCCTGATGGGCTTGACCATGGGCGCCATCGCGACGGCCGGTCCGCTCACGCCGGTGTTCTCGCACACCGTCAGCTTCCAGTGACCGGGATACCCGCCGACACCGGCTTCCCGGAACGTTGACGACCGAAAACGCTAGGGTCGGTCAGTATGCGGATGCGTGCGCCCCAGTTGGTCGGCCGCGACGACGAGGTCGAGGAACTGGACCGCATCCTGGCGGCGGCGCGCGATGGCCAGGGCAGTGCTGTCTTCGTACTCGGCGAGCCGGGCATCGGCAAGACCCGGCTCGCCGCGGAAGCGGTCAGCCACGCCTACGGCGCGGAGATGGTGGTGTTGCGGGGGCGGGGCAGCGCGATGGGCCCCGCAGTGCCGTTCCGCCCGTTGACCGAGGCGCTGCTCGCGGTGGGCCGGGCAGGCGCCATTCCCGGCGACGGTGAGCTCGGCCCGTACCGGTCGGTGCTCGGCAGGCTGGTGCCCGACTGGAGCGACGACTCCGCTGGCGCACCGGACGGCTCGCTGATCGTGATGGCAGAGGCCGTGCTGCGCCTGACGTCGGTCCTCGGCCGGGAACACGGCTGCCTGCTGGTCCTGGACGACCTGCAGGACGCCGACGTGGAGACGCTGGCCGTCGTGGAGTACCTGTCGGACAACCTTTCATCCCGCCCGGGTGCGTCCCGGCCGGGCACGGTGCTGCTGGCGACCGTGCGCAACGAGCCCGGCGACGCGTACGACCTGGCCATGACGGCCAGCCGCCGTCCCGGTTCGGTCGGCATCGAACTGAACCGGCTCGACCTGCCGGACGTCCGGCGGCTCGTCGCGTCCTGCCTCGCGGCGGACGAGGCCGACGTGCCGCCGGACACCGCGCGGCAGCTGTGGGAGAACAGCGCGGGCAACCCGTTCGCGGTCGAGGAACTGCTGCACAGCATGGTCAGTGGGCGACACCTGCGTAAGGACGCGGACGGCTGGCGATCGGTCCGCGACGTCCGTGCCGAGGTACCGGCCACGCTGGCCCGCAGCATCATCAGCCGCACCGACCGGCTCGGGCCGGACGGTCGCGCGGTGTTGTCCGTCGCCGCCGTGCTGGGCCGCCGGTTCCCGCTGTCCATCGTGCAGCGGGTGGCCGGCGTTGACGACCACACGCTGCTGACCAACATCAGGGCGGGCGTCACCGCGCAGCTCGTCGCGACCGACGACGGCGGCCCGGACTGGTACCGGTTCCAGCACCCGCTGACCGCGGCTGCCCTGCTGTCCGAGCTGACCCCGCTGGACCGGGCCGAGCTGTCCCGGCGCGCGGCGGACGCGGTCGCCGCGGCGCATCCCGGGGTGCCCGGCGAGTGGTGCCAGCTCGTGGCGCGCCTGCGCCTCGACGCGGGCGACCAACTGGCCGCGGCCCGCCTCTACACCGAGGCCGGGCGCAGGGCACTGGCCGACGGTGCCGGCCGGTCCGCGGTGGTGCTGCTGGAGCGTGCCGAACACCTGGTGGCGGACGGGGATGTGCGCAACAGGGCGGACGTGCTGGAAACGCTCCTGTACGCGCTGGCCGAGGCTGGCCACTTCGAACGGGTCTTCGAGCTGGCGAAGACGCTGCCGTCGCACGCGGCGGGCCTCGACCCGGCGCGGCTGGCGACACTGCACCTGCGACTCGCGTGGGTCGCGCACATGACCGGCCGGGTGACCGACGGGATGGCGCAGGTGGCCGCGGCCAGAACGCTGATCGGGCCGGACGCCGACGACGAGGCGACCGCGGAGCCGGACGCGGTCGCGGCGTTCCTCGCCATGCTGGGCACGGGCACGGAACGGTTGCGGGAGGCAGAAGCCCTGGCTCGACGTGCGGCGGTCGCGGCAGAACGGGCGCCGCTGCCGATGATCGCCTGCCAGGCGTGGTTCGGCGTCGGCACCCTGGTCCGGGAGCGCGACCTGGCCGAGGCGGGCCGCTGTTTCGAGCGTGTCATGGCGCTCGCCGAGCAGCACCGGCTGGCGATCTGGCGGCTCTACGCGCTGTGCGCGCTGGCCGGCAACGACTGGCTGGACCGCGCGGACAACACCCTGCTGCGGAACACCGAGCAGGAGGCGCTGCGGGCGGGCGCGGTCACCATCGCGCACAACATGGAGGCCATCCAGGGCCTGGACGCGGTGCTGCGCGGCGACTTCGCGGTCGCCGCCGACCGGCTGAAGGAGTGCGGCACGTCGGTGCGGCGGCTGCGCCTCGTCTCCGTGGACCGCTACGTCCGGATGGCTCTCGCGACCCTGGCCGCGCACCAGGGTCACCGGGCCGAGATGGAGGGCCACCTCGCCGAGTTCCGGTTGATCGGCGGCGTGGAGTCGCAGGAGTACCCGTTGACCATCGGGCTGGCGCGCACGTTCTGCGCGCTGCTCGAGGAGGACGTGGCGCAGGCCCGGGTGGAACTGGACACCGTGGTGGCCGCGCAGGCCGCGAACCCGACCACGTTCTACCTTGCCGGTCCGCACGGCCTGCGCCTGCTGCTCAACGTGCTTGCCGGCACGGCGGGCTGGGCGGAGTGCAAGGCGGTGACCGAGACCGCGCCCGGCCGGATGCGCTGGAACCGGCAGTTCAGCCTGCTGGCCGAGGCAGTGCTGCACGGTCGGGACGGCCGGATCGACGACGCGGACGACGCGGTGGCGCGGGCACAACAGCTCGCGGAGCCCTACCGGATGACGCGGCAACTCGGCCTGCGGCTGGTCGCGGCGGCGGCCTTCGCGGACGGGTGGGGTGATCCGGTCGGCTGGCTGCGGCGCGCCGAGGAACATTTCCATGGCGCTGGCGTGCCCGCGGTGGCCATCGCCTGCCGTGGCCTGCTGCGGCAGTTCGGCGCACCGGTGCAGCAGCGGCGCACCGGCACCGACCGGGTACCCGGCGATCTGCGCGGGCTGGGCGTCACGGTGCGCGAGTTCGAGGTGTTCGAACTGATCGCCCGGCGTCTTGGCAACCGGGCCGTCGCCGACCGGCTGCACATCTCGCCGCGCACCGTGGAGAAGCATGTGGCCAGCCTGCTCGTCAAAACCGGACAGCCCGACCGCCACCGGCTGATGGACTACGCGACGGACCACCTTGCGGTGCCGCCACCGTGACGTCGGACAGGTAGCGGTCCAGCGTGAACAGCGGGTCGGGCGCCTTGGTGAGCAGCCTGCTGACCGCGAGCAGCACGCCCGCCGAGCCGGTCCACAGTTCCGCGCTGAACCGGGATCCGTTGTCCCCTAACCATCGGATCCCGGTCTCGTGCGGTACGGCGTGCTTGAACAGCGCGGTGCCGACGGCGATCTCCTGCGCCGCCAGGTCCTCCCGGTCCAGCAGCCCGGCCGCCTCGCCGAGCACCATGCCGAGGCCGGCGAGCCCCTGGAACAGTCCGGCGGACACGGTGAACCGGCCGGTGAGCGCGCGCAGGCAGCGCCGCAGCACACCGGTCAGCTCCGGCACGCCGGACATGGTCAGGTACCTGGTGAGCACGTGCACGTAGCCCGCGCTGCCTGAGCACAGGTACGGCACGCCCTGTTCGTCCGATGTGGACGCTCGGAAGCCGAGTGCGTCGGTGGCCATCGGGCTGGACAGTGCCAGTTCCTCGCGCAGCAGGCGCAGGCCGCGGCGCAGCGGCGTCCGGTCGCCGGTCAGCCTGGCCAGGTAGTACAGCGCCAGCGCGATGCCGGAACGGCCGTGCACGAGGCCCGTAGTGGTGTCCCGGCCGATCATCGCGCCCAGCGCGTCGCCGCGGGGCAGGTCGGTGAGCAGCCGGGTGGCCCAGTCCAGGTGGTGCCGTTGGCCGGTGCGGCAGTACGACGCCATCAGGGCCAGCGCGATACCGGCGGCGCCGCCGCCGAGGGTGGCCGACCGGGTGGCGAGCGGGTGGCGGAACGCGGCGGCCAGCAGCTCGTTCGCGGCGTCGTGCGCGCCGAGATCGCCCAGCGTCCACGCGATGCCCGCGGAGCCGAACAGCAGGCCCGGCGGTGTGTCGTCCAGTTCCCGCAGCGACGAGTCCCGCAGCCGGGCCACCACGGCGGGCTGCACCGGCCGGCCCGCGAAGCGCAACGCGTGCAGCACGCCAGCGGTGCCGTGCGCGAGGCAGCTGGTGTTGGTCCGGTGGCCGTCCGGCGTGGTCGGGTAGACCCGGCGTGGATTGTCCGGCTCCGCCATGGCCTCCAGGGCGTCCGCGGTGCGATCCCGCAGCCACCGCAGGCTCTCCTCCGGTTCGGCGCGCACCTCGTCCGGGCTGGGCAGCGTCCGGTGCGCCGGCACGTCCGCGGGCCACAGGGCGCCGGGTACCGGGCCCAGTTCGGACAGTTCGGCTCGCGCGTGGTCCAGTGCTTCCGGGCCGCGCCGGATCACGTCGTGCAGCGGGCACAGCAGCATCCGCGCCACGGCGTCGGTGGTCGAGCGCTGGTCGCTTCGTCGTGCGCCTTCGAAGTCGATCAGCCGGACTCGGTCGGCTTCGTCGATCATCACGTTGTGCGGGCCCAGTTCGGGGAACGCGTAGCCGAGTGCGTGCAGTTGGGTCAGTTGGCCCGTGAGCGCGGCGAGGATGACGTGACAGCGACGGTAGTAGTCGGTCAGGTCGCCCTCTGCCGGCTGGATGCGGATCACCGGTGACGACGCCGCGGCCCAGGTAGCCAGCGTGCGGCCGGATACGAGCTCGGTGACCAGGTAGGCGTGCTCGCCGTGGGTGCGGAGCTCGACCGGCTCCGGGCACAGGCCGGGCGCGCTCGCGTGCACGGTGCAGAGGGTGTGGTATTCGCGTTGCAGGCGCAGGCGGGCGTCGGTGGCCTCGTCGGTGTAACCGGTGTGTGCGTGGGCCTGTCGGACGAACACCTCGTGGCCGTTCGCCGTGTGCGCGCGGTAGGTGCCGCCGGAGTTGTTCCGCCGCAACACCGCGTCGATGGTGTAACCGGGCAGGGTGTCCTCGGCGCGTCGGGTCTGCGCCGGTACGAACGGGTCGACCATGCCGGGTGGCAGGCGGAACTCCGGTCGACGGTCCTCCGGGATCTCCGTGCCGTCCGGGCCGAGGACCATCGACGTTCTGGTGCCGTCCGGTTCCAGTCGGGATCGGCTCAGGAACGCGCCGTACCGGTAGGAGACGCATCTCGACGAGCCGAACCTGCGGTCGGTCGATACGGCCGGGCCAGCCACGTCGGCCAGATCACGGGCAAGGCGTCGTAGCAGGTCGCCAGCTACCTGCTCGGTCGGCGGGTAGAGCGCGCAGAACTTGCCGCTTCTGGTGCGGTCCGCGTCGCGGCCGTGGAGGGTCAGGAAGAACGTGGTTCCGGTGAGGTGCTTGAACGGCACGCCGAAGTCCTCCGCGGCCGCGGCTACCACGTCCAGCACGTGCTGGGCGCCCGCCAGTGCCGCGGAGACGTGTACCTTCCAGCCCTGTTCCGGCAGTCCCGCAGTTGACGGTGCCCACTGGGTCCATACGCCGGTTTCGCGGCTGGTCCAGCCAAGGGGCGGGATGGTCGGTCGGTAGCGGCGGCCGGGGTCGGCCATTTCCAGTGGTTCGTAGAACTCGGTGTGCGCGAACGTGAAGGCGGCGTCCGGCGCCATCTATCCCTCCTTCCCGGGGGCTCCAGGTTCCAGTCTCGGTTGCTCCGGCGCCTCGTACCTGGTCCGCTACCGGACGTCGTTGGTGGCCGGAACCTGACATCCATGGGGTACGGCTTGTGGTTACACGGCGTTGCCTTCTCTTGTTCGATTCGTTGGGCGGGCTTGAATCCGCTGGTCAGGCTAGTGTCGTGGCATGGTCGACTATCCGCTGCCGCTCGTCGCCGTGAACCACGTCGAGCCGTCGCCGCGTCGGGTGCGTGGGTTCCTGGACAACACCCTGGTGTTCGACACCACGCGTGCCCTGTATGTCTGGGAATGGGCGCACTATCCGCAGTACTACATCCCGTTGGCCGACGTGCGTCCCGACGTCCTGGTGGACGAGGACCATCCGCAGCGGCTGCGGCGTGGCACCGCCCGCCGGCACGGGCTGCGTGTCGGCCAGGTCTCCCGTCCTGACTCCGTCTCCGTCTACACCGATGACGCCATCGCCGGGCTCGCCGACACCGTTCGGTTCGACTGGGCCGCGTTGGACGCCTGGTACGAGGAGGACGAGCAGGTGTTCGTGCACCCGCGCGATCCCTACAGCCGGGTGGACGCCGTGCGCTCCACCCGTCCGGTGCGGATCGAGTTGGACGGCGTGGTGCTCGCGGACTCGTCCTCCCCGGTGTTCGTGTTCGAGACCGGGCTGCCGACCCGCTACTACCTCAACCGGACGGAGGTGGACTTCACCTGCCTCGAACCCACCGACACGGAAACCGCCTGCCCCTACAAGGGCCGCACCACCGGCTACTGGTCGGCGCGGATCGGCGACACGGTGCACGCCGACATCGCGTGGACCTACGACTTCCCGACCCGCCAACTGCTGCCGATCGCCGGCCTGATCGCCTTCTACAACGAGCGCGTCGACGTGTTCCTGGACGGCATCCTGCTGGACCGACCGGAAACCCACTTCTCGAAGTAGCTACGACACCAGCCGCGCGCCCGCGGTGCCGAGGCCGACCGGACCGCCGGTGAACGGGCGGAGCTCCGGGTTCGGGTGGTACCGCAGTTCGCTCTCCTCGTACCGGTGGCAGCCGTCGTGCCAGCGGAGGATGCCGGCCAGCCAGTGCTTCAGCTCCTCGACGTAGGCCAGCATCCCGGTGCGAGCGCCGTCGTCGAGTTCGTACTCGTCGAACAGGGTTGGCAACTCGGTGGCCACGATGTGTTCGAACTGCTGCATCCGCGCGGTGTAGAGGTCGACGGTGACAGCGAGGGCTCTGTCCCGGTCGCAGTCCAGGAAGTTCTGCACGACCAGGATGCAGTTGTGCACCTCGCCCTCGAACTGGATCTCCTTCTGGTAGGAGAAGATGTCGTTGATCAGGCACGCCGCGTCGGCGGCCGAGTTCTCCAGGTTCCGGATCGGGCGGGTCCGGTAGATCTCCTGCGGCACGACCCAGCCGTGCGACAGCCGGGCGAGGCTCATGGTGAGGTCGGAGCCGAAGGTCTTCCTGCGCATCTCGATGTAGTCGATCGGGTCGGGCACCCGGTTCATGGCCTGGTTGTTCAGTTCCCACAGCCACGAGTCGATCATGGTGATGATCGCCTGGCGGAACGTGGCCCGCGCGTCGGTCTCCATCGGGCTCGCGGTGCGGATCCACAGATCGGCAAGGCCGCGTTCCAACGCGTTGAGCGGCACCGGCAGTTCGGTCCACTCCACCGGCATGAACCGGATCAGCCGTTCGTTGGAAGCCTTCGCGCCGGCCAGGTCCCGGGTGCGGCCGAACACGACCGGGTAGTAGTCGTCGCCGTAGGTGCCCCAGGTGAGCCACTGCGATGCCAGGTCCAGTTCCGCCGCGTCCGAGTCCGGGTAGATCCCGGCCGCGCACAGTGCCAGGTCGAATGCCCGGAGCTTGTGCCGGTCCCAGATCCCCTCACCCGGATCGGTTATCCCCATCCGGGCGGCCCAGGTCATGATGTTGCGCCGGGCCGCGTCAAGGTGTGCGCTCTGGCCGGTGGTGAACGGCATGTAGAAGTCCGGCCGCGGGGTCGGGCCGACGACGCGGAACGGGACGTGCGTGAAGGCGCGCATCCGTTGCGGTGCCGTGTTGAGCAGCGAGGACAGGATGCGCGTCGCCGCGGTGCCCAGTCCCGTCGGGCCGCCGAGTACCGGCGTGACGGGGCCGTCGTTCATGTAGCGGCTGGACCGCAGGTGCCACTCGTGGCCGCCGGACTGCCAGTCCTGTAAGCCCTTGACGTAGGCCGTGACCGCCAACTGACCCGAGGGGTCGATACCGTGTTCGGCGAACAGCGGCGGCACCTCGGTGACGGCGGTGTGCTCGAACTGGTGCAGCCGGGAGGTGAGCAGGTCGTTCACGGCGTCCGCGGCCTGCTGCGTGGTGCAGCCGAGGAACCGCTCGAACACCAGCACGCTGTTGGCCAGTTCGCCCTCCTGCTCGACCTCACGCTGGTAGGAGAACAGGTCGTTGCGCAGGTGCACGCCGTCGGCGAACGTGTCGCGCAGCACGTGCATCGGCCGGGTCGCCGCGATCACGGCCGGCACCTCGACGCTGTTGGCGTGTTCCACCAGGTTGGCCGACCATGGCGCGCCGCCGACCTTGCGCCGCATCTCGACGTACTCGATCGGGTTGGACAGCCGGTTCTCGTTGATGTTGGCCAGTTCCCACAGCGATTCGGCGAGCAGGTTCTCGGTGCTCTCCGCGAACCGGCGGCGCCAGTCCACCGACCTGCTCGGCACCGTCCGCTGCCACAGGTCGACGAGGCCGCGTTCCACCGGGTTGGTCGGCTCCTCGGTGATCAGGCCGTCCACCGGCATGAACATCGGCAGCCTGCCCAGATAGGCGCGGGCGCCCGGCATGTCGTGGGTGCGTTTGTAGAGTTCCAGGAAATGGTCGTCGAAATAGAACACCCACACGTACCAGTCGGTGACCAGATCCAGTTCCGGCGCCGGGGCGTCGGGATGGGTGTAGGCACACAGCAGCGGATAGTCGTGCGCGTCGTAGTCGTTCTCGTCCCAGATCGGCCTGCCTTCCTGCGGCACGTCGATCATGTCCATTTCGTACGCCCATGCCTTGCTGTGTACCCGAGTGCTCTCCAGGTTCGCGTTCAGCCGGGCGGGATAGGGCATGTAGAACTCGGGCAATTCGAACGGTCGCATGAACCGCACCTGACCTTCCGCCGCCGGCCTGCTGACGCACACGGAACCAAAGACACGGACGGAAACCAAGCAGATCCCGGCGGTTCCACACGAACGATCCCGCCCCATTCCCCCGACCGGCCTAGTGCGCGGCAGCCCGGTACACGGATTCGATCGTGTCGGTCAGGCCGGTCAGGTCGGGCAGCACCGCGTCCACGATCGACGGGTCGTCCGGCAGGCCGCGCCGGTTGATCCAGATCCGCGGAATGCCCAGTTGGTGCGCTGGCACCATGTCGTGGAAATAGCCCTGCGCCACATGGACCCAGCGGTCGGTGCTCACGTCGAACGACGACGCGAAACGGGCGAAGTGGCCGTGCGCCGGCTTGTAGGAGCCGACGTCCTCCGCGGTGACGACCGCGTCGATCGGCACGCCGAGCCTGCGTTGCGCGTTGGCGATGAGATCACGGTCGCAGTTGGTCAGCAGCGCCAGCCGCCAGCCCGCCGCGCGCAGTTCCGCCAGTGCGGCGCGGGTGTCCGGGAACACCGGCCAGTACGGCTGTCCGTCGGCCAGCACCGTCGCGTCGTCGTCGCGCAGGGTGAGGCCGCGTTCGGCGGTGGCCCTGCGCAGAGTTTCGGCCAGCACGTGCCGGTAGCGCATCGTCGGGTGCTCGGCCTGGACGTGGGGTTCGTGGCGTCGGTAGCTGTCCAGCAGTTCGGCACCGTGGCCGGGGAACACCAGGTCGGCGCAGGTCGCGATGCCGTGCCGCCAGTCAACCAGGGTGCCGAAGCAGTCGAACGTCGCCCATCGTGCGGTCGCCATGACCACCATTATTCGATCTCGGGCTGTGGTGTCCACCGCGCCTCGACCCGGCCGAGCTTCCAGTAGCCGATCGCGATGACCCAGACGACCACGAACAGCCCCGCGATCGCGAAACCGGCGGTGTTCAGGTCGAAGTCGGAGATGAAGGTCCAGAACCAGCCCTGGAAGTGCAGTTCGTCGGCCAGCAGGCCGCACACCTCGATCGTGCCGATGAGGAACGCGACCGCGATCGACAGGCCGGTGATCACCAGATTGTAGTAGACCTTGCGGACCGGGCGGGCGAACGCCCAGCCGTAGGCGAAGTTCATGAAGCAGCCGTCGAGCGTGTCGAACAGGGTCATGCCGCCCGCGAACAGCAGCGGCAGCGACAGCACCGCGTACCATGGCAGGCCCTGGGTCGCGGCCGCCGCGGTCGCGGCGAGCAGCAGCACCTCGGTCGCGGTGTCGAACCCGATGCCGAAGGCGATGCCGACGAAGAACATGTGCCAGGTCTTCGTGATCGACCGCATGAACCGGCCGAAGAACCGCCACATCAGGCCGCGCGCCTGGAGCTGGCGCTCGAGTTCCGCCTCGTCGAAAAGTCCCCGCCGCAGCTGACGGAACACCTTCAGAATCCCCATCAGGACGACGAGGTTCAGCGCCGCGATCAGGTACAGGAAGGTCGCGGCAAGGCCGGTGCCGACCACCCCGCCGAACGTCTCGAAGCCGGATGACGGGTTCACCATCACGCCGAACACCGCCCGCGCCGCCACGGACAGCCCGACGCCGACCACCAGCATGATCATCGAATGGCCGAGCGCGAAGAAGAACCCGGTCGCCAGCGGCCGGCCGCCGTCGGCCATCAGCTTGCGGGTCGTGTTGTCGATCGCGGAGATGTGGTCCGCGTCGAACGCGTGCCGGGCACCGAGCGTCCACGCGGTCAATGCCACGCCGAGACCGAGTCCCAGTCCTTTGAACTGGAAATTGTGCGGCGCGATGGCGAATACGAAAATAGCCCAACCGAACACGTTCAACGCGATGACAACGCCGCCCATGGCACCGAGACGACCACGTTCACTCCTGGTCAACGCCATCTTCGCGGCCACAGCCGAAACCTACGGCCGCCCGCAAATGGCTGTCAAGAAACTGCATATATGAACAGCTCGACATATGCTAATAAGCAATTCCCATCGCCTGTCGGATCGTCTCGGGCTGGTCGAGCACGCGCAGCATGTAGTCCGCCACGTCGGCCCGCGAGATGCGCAGGCCACCCCGCAGGTTGTGGCCGATCACAGTGCGGTAGGTGCCGGTGCGCGGCGTGTCGGTCAGCCGCGGCGGCCGGACGACGGTCCAGTCCAACCCGCTGTCCCGCAACAGGTCCTCCATCAGGGCCAGGTCGGCGTAGTTGCCGCTGAGCACCCTCTTGATGGTCGGCGTGAGCACGTACCGCATGACGAAGCCCTCGCCCGGGTCGTGTTTCGGCGGGTTCGGCCGGCCGGGCGACGGCGTCGTGCTGATCGGGGCCGCGCTGACCACCACGATCCGCCGCACGCCGGTGGCCGCCATCGCCTCGATCACCGACCGCGCGCCCGGTGCGACGACACCGGCCTCGGCCCTGGTCCGCGGGCCGAGACAGGACAGCACCGCGTCCGAACCGCCGATCGCGGACTCCAGCGCGATCGGGTCCGCGGCCGCCATGTCCACCCGGACCGTTCGCACGTCGGCGGTGACCCGCGCCGGATTGCGCACCACGGCCGTGACGTCGTGCCCGGCCCCGACGGCCTGTGTCACGAGTTCCCGCCCGATGCCACCGGTCGCCCCGACGACAGTGAGTTTCATGCCAACCTCCCCTGATCCAACAAGCTATATGAAAAACATATCATATGAACCACATAGCCAAAGGTGACCTGTCGCACGCGGTCCGGTTCCGCGACGATGTACCGGGATCACAGCGACGAGGAGTTGAGTCCATGGTGGCGGGCGAGGTGGCACCCGGCTTCGAGCCGGTCCGCGAGGCGTTCGAGAAGGCCCAGTCGACCGACGAGGGCGGCGCGCAACTGGCCGTCTACCGGCACGGCAGGCTGGTCGTTGACCTGTCGACCGGCCGCGACCCGATCGGCGGGCTGCCGTTCACCGGCGACTCGCTGACGATCCTGATGTCGGTGTCCAAGGGCCTGGTGGCGACCTGCGCGAACCTGTTGCGGGAGCGGGGAATGCTCGACGTCGACCGCCCGGTCGCCGAGTACTGGCCGGAGTTCGCGGCGGCCGGCAAGGATCGGATCACCGTGGCGCACCTGCTGTCGCACCGGTCCGGGCTGAGCGAATTCGACCCGGACGCCGGGATCACCGAGTCGGACTTCCTCGACTGGAACCGTTGTGTCACGTCACTCGCCGAGATGGCGCCGCTCTGGGAGCCGGGAGCCTACTGCCGGTACCACCCGATGACCCACGGCTACCTGGCAGGTGAGGTGATCCGCCGGGTCGCCGGCACGACCGTCGGCCGCTTCTTCGCCACCGAGATCGCCGAGCCGCTCGGGCTCGACCTGGGCTTCGGACTTGCCGAGGCGATGGAACACCGGTTCGTCCCGCAGTTCACACGGTCGCAGCCACCCACCGCGACCACGATCGCCGCCGAGTTCACCGCGGCGGGCGTCGACCCGACGGCCCGACCGGCCCGCGCGGCGATCAACTCCATCGTGACCCTGAACCAGAGCATGGTCCGCCTGAACACCCGCGAGGCGCACACCGTCGAACTGCCGGCCGTGAACGGGATCGGCAACGCCAGGTCGCTGGCCAGGATGTACGCGGCCACGATCGGCGAGGTCGACGGTGTCCGGCTGTTGCGGCCGGACACCGTCGAGCGCGCCATGGTCCAGCTCAACAGCGGGCTCGGTGCGCCGCCGCCGCTGAACCTGTTGCCGGACAACAGCCCGCTGCGCGCCGCCCTCGGCTGGGAGCTGCCTCGCGACATGACGCCCATGCTCGGCGACGGATCGTTCGGCCACGCCGGCGCGGGCGGCCGGATCGGCTTCGCCCACCCCTCGCTCGGCGTCGCCGTCGGCTACGTCTGCACGAACCTGGCGTGGGACACCACAGCCGGCGCCGATCCGCGCTGGGTCCCTTGGACCGCCGCCCTCCACGACGTGCTCAGCTGAGTTCCTTCGCCAGTGCGGCCAACTGGTCGGCCGTGCCCCGCTCGCGCCACGCCGGTTCCTCGCGGCCGTCGAGGAAGGCGCCGTACTCGGTGAGTTCCAGCCGGGTGCCGTCGCCGTCCGGTCGCAGTTCCACGGTCGTCACCGACACCGTGGCCAGCTCCGTGCCCATCCGCAGGGACGAGGCGAACACGATCCGCTCGTCCTCGACGATGTCCTGGTAGTGCGATTCGAAGGTCATCGCCAGGTTTTCGTGGGTGGCGCGCGCGATCTCGCGGCCGCCGACGCGGAAGTCCAGTTCGTGGTCGGCGGTCCCTCCGGCGAACCAGCGTGCCTTCGCGGCCGGGTCGGACCACGCGGCGAACACGCGCTTCGGCGGGACCGGGTAGACGCGTTCGAGCGTGAAGGTGGCGTGGGTGACGGTCATGACTCGTTCTCCTTTGGTTGCTGTGTCAGAAAGTCGCCGAGCCGGTCAAGGCCCTGTTCCCAAGCGGTCCGCTGGCGGCCGAGCCAGTTCTCGGCCAGCCGCAGCACGGCAGGCTCGATGCGGCACGTGCGCACCCGGCCGACCTTCGCCGACCGGACGAGCCCACACGCCTCGAGCACCTGGAGGTGCTGCATGACGGCCGGCAGCGACATGGCGAACGGCTTGGCCAGCTCACCGACCGAAGCCGGCCCTCGAACCAGCCGCTCGACCATCTCGCGCCGGGTGCCGTCGGCCAGTGCCTGAAACACCCGGTCCAGCTCTTGGTTAGGCACATGCTTAAGTATCCACGCCTGACGCAGATAGTCAAGCAACTACCTAACTGTGGCTTCCGCCCGGCGCAGCCGGGCACGCGTGGCGTGGCACGGGTACCCGGCGTGGTGCTGGATCGCCACCGGAGCGGGCCTTGGTGCGGTGCCTTACTCGATGTCGTTGCCCAGTTCGTGGGACACGTGATCGCGGCGCTGTTGGTCTTCGTGGCTCGTGCGGCGAGCCGGGCTCGCGGCGTCTGCGAGGGCTGGGTACGCAGCGCGATGACGTTCCGCGAAGGCGCCGTCCTGTACGGGCCAGCGGCCGTCCTGATACTCGCGAACGGGGTCGTGTCGAAGTTTGTCTGGTGGTCGTCGATCGTGGCCGCGGTACTGATGTTCGTGGCGTTCACCGGCACCGGACTCGTCCTGAGCGCCAGGGCCGCCCGCCGGTGAGCACCCCCGACACCGAGCAGACCACTGAGGCGACCCAGGACGGTTTCGACCTGCTGATCCACGCGCCGGCCCGGTTGCGGATCTGCGCGGCCCTCGAGCACGTACGCGAGATCGAGTTCGGTGCCCTGTTGACCCTGCTCGACATCAGCAAGTCCGCACTGAGCAAGCACATCTCGGTGCTCGCCGACGCGGGCTACGTCACGCAGCGGCGCGCCGTGCGCAAGACCCGCCAGCGGGTCTGGCTCCGCCTCACCGACACCGGGCGGTCCGCCTATCGGGGCCACGTCGCCGCCCTGCACCGAATCGTCGGGGACGCATAGAACTGTCAGCCTGCCGTGGTTCGGTGGTCGCATGTCCAGACGCAACCGGGTCACCCCGCGCGGCGAGCTGATCGCCGTCCCCGACCGCGGCCTGTTCTGGGGAAACCGGGGACGGCTGCACGATCCCGCCGGCAATGTGGTCCGGTACTCGACCACCAAGGCATGGGCGATCTGCGTGCTGGAGTTCAAGGGCCGCAGGCGCCAGCAGTGGGCGCCCGGCCGGCTGACCGAGCTGTACTTCCTTGACGAGGCAACGGCCCTGGCCGCAGGCCACCGCCCATGCGGAGAATGCCGCTACCGCGACTACCAGGCCTTCAAAGCCGCCTACAGCCGAGCCCATCCGGACGACGAGCCGACAGTGCACGCCATCGACACCCGCATGCACGCCGACCGCCTGTCCGGCCCCCGCACCCGCCGCACCTACACCGCCCGCCTAGCCGACCTCCCGCCCGGCACGATGATCGAACTGTCCAACGAGCCATGGCTCGTCCAGCAGAACGAGTTACTCGCCTGGCACCCCGGCGGCTACACCGACCGACGACCGCGCCGGCCGGACACCGAGGTCACCGTGCTCACACCGCGCGCCACAGTGGCCACCCTGGCCGCCGGCTACGAGCCAATCGTGCATCCAACCGCCAACACCTCAGGCGCGAGCAGCCCTAACATCGAATGTCGTTAGCTGTCAAGCACTTGTCCCACATGTACACAACACTTTGGATCATCCACAGATTGCCAGCAACTACCCCGTTCGGGGCTTGACAAGAGTAGATTGGGAACTGGGACGCCCCCCGGTGGAGTGGCGGGGGCTGCCCTCTTTGAGGCACGGCTGCCCTCTTTGAGGCACGGTTGAGCCGCAACGATAGCGGCAGTTCCGGCCGTCTAGCGGACGAGTTGGCTGTGGTAGTCGGGCAGCGTCACGTCCGCCGCCTTGGCGAACTGCTTGGCCACCAACGCACGCATCGGCCAGCGGGTCATCATGCGCATCGACGTGGCGCGCAGGCGGATCACGAGTGCGCTGTTGGGCGCGTAACCGCCGACACCGCCGGGCGGGAGCTGCTGTCCACTTGCGACGTACGGCCGCATGATCTCGTCGTAGCGTGCGAACGCGACGCGATGGTCACCGCGTGACGTGGCCAGTTCGCCCGCGAGCACGTACGCGCCGACCAGCGCGAAACTGGTGCCCAGTCCGGTCAGCGGCGTCGGGCAGTAGCCCGCGTCGCCGAGCAGTGCGACCCGGCCGCGTGACCACGTGTCCATCCGCACCTGGCCCATCGAGTCGAAGAAGAAGTCCGACGCGGTGTGCGCGGACGTCAGCAGGCCGGGCGTCTCCCAACCGAGCCCGGCGAACCGCTGCGCCAGGATCTCCTGCTGCGCGGCCACATTTCGGCGGTCGTAGGCGATGGGCCCGGACCGGAAGCTGAGCCCTGCCTTGTTCTCGCCGGGCAGCCTCCCCGGCCGCACCGACACGACGAGCCCGCCCGGCGCGTTGAACATCAGGAACCAGCCGTCCAGGTCGCCGCAGGCCGGCGTGGTGAACCAGGCCGTGTAGCAGTCGATCGACCGCAGGTAGTCCGACTCTGGGCCGAACGCGAGCGACCGGACCACCGAGTGCAGCCCGTCGGCGCCGACGACGAACGCGAACCGGCGCGGCGCCGCGTTCTCGAACGTGACGTCGACACCGTCGTCGTCCTGCCGAATGCCGGTGATCGTGTCGTTGAACAGGTATTCGGTGGTGGGGAGGGTGGCCTCGTAGAGGACCTGGCCCAGATCGCCGCGCAGGATCTCGATCTCCGAGATGATCCCCTCGCCGCCGAACGCGTCGGCCGGCATCCGTGCGGTGATGGTGCCGTGCCTGTCGACGATGGCGATGCCGCGTTGGTCCAGGCTCACCGCGCGGGCGCGGTCCATCAGGCCCATCCGTTCGATCACGGTGCGGCCCGCGCCGCGCAGGTCGACGGTCTGGCCGCCGGGCCGGGGCGCCAGGGCACGCTCGACCACGGTGGGCGTGTACCCCCACCGCGCGAGCCAGTACGCAAGGGCGGGTCCGGCGATGCTGGCGCCGGAGATCAGGACGTTCTTGTTGGTGTGCATGACGGAAGCGTACGACGTACAGTCACTAGCACGCAAGCGTTGAACAGCAAGGATATCTGATCGGTGCGCTAGTGCACTAGGGCGGTCGAACAGGGTGACTTCCGTGCCGTCGCAGCGTGGTGGCTATCCTCAGTGCACTAGTACACCGGAGGTCGAGATGGAAGATCCGCCGTACGCCCGGATCGTCGCCGAACTGCGGGACCGGATCGACACCGGCGCGCTGGCGCCCGGCGACCGGGTGCCGTCGACCCGCGAGATCACCCGGCAGTGGGGTGTCGCGATGGCGACCGCCACGAAGGCGCTGACCGCGCTGCGCCAGGCCGGCCTCGTCCGCTCCGTGCCGGGTGTCGGCACCGTCGTCGACACCGCGCCCGCCGACCCGAAACCCGGCCAGGCACCGGCAGCCCACCGCAGGCCACCGTCGGACTCGGCGCTCACCGCGGAACGGATCGTGACGGCGGCCCTGGCGATCGCCGACGCGGAGGGCCTGCCCTCGGTGTCCATGCGCCGGATCGCCACCGAGATCGGCGCGGCCACGATGTCGCTCTACCGGCATGTGGCCGACAAGGACGACCTGCTGACGCGGATGATGGACGCGGCAATGGCCGAGTGGCGCTTCCCGGCCGAGTCACCGACGGACTGGCGGGCCCGGCTGGAACTGGGCGGCCGGATGCTGTGGGCCACGTTCACCCGCCATCCGTGGCTGGCCCCGGCGCTGTCGGTGACCCGCCCGCAGCCGATCGCGGGCGGTCTGGCCTTCACCGAGTGGGTACTGGCGGCGCTGACCGACTCCGGACTGGACATGACCACCGTCTTCACCGCGTACATCACGATGGTCAACTACGTGCGCGGCACCGCGGTGAACCTGGAACTGGAGGCGGAGGCCGAGGCCGCGAGCGGCATGGACAACGAGGCGTGGATGGACACCCAGGAGTCGGCGATGCGGTCGATCGTGGGGACCGGCCGGTTCCCGGTGTTCGAACGGCTGGTCAGCATGGAGTACGACTTCGACCTCGACCACCTGTTCGAGTTCGGCCTGCAACGGATGCTGGACGGGCTCGAAGTGCTCATCACGAGCGCAACTCCCCCGGCGTGACACCCGCGAGCCTGCGCATCTCCCGTGTCATGTGCGGCTGGTCGGCATAGCCGACGGCGAACGCGACATCGACCGAGGACCGTGCCGACATCGAGCAGAGCCGCATGGCCCGACCGAGCCGCAGCACCCCGGCGAGCGTGCTCGGCCCGTAGCCGACGGCGGCCACGAACCGCCTGCGGAACTGCCGCTCGGACAACCCGTACCGGTCCGCGACCACCGGCACCGCCGTCGGCCGTGGCGTGTCGAGCTCGCGGACCGCCGCCATGACCACCGGATCAACGTTGTCCACACGCGACATACGGGCCACGATGGCCTGTTGCAGCACGGCCGCGGCGGTGGTCGCGTCGCTGATCCGGTCGGTCAGTTCCCGGACCGCCCTGGCGCCCCAGAGGTCGGTCAGGTCCGGCATCTCGTCACGCACCGCGCTGACCGGCAGGTCGCCGAACAACAGCCCGGCCGCACCGGGCTGGAACCGGACGCCCACGGTCACCGAGCCGGGTGCCATCGGCACCATCCGCCAGCTCGTGTCCGGCCCGGCGACCTGGAGTTCACCGTTGCACCACAACACATCGGCGCAGCCATCAGGGACGACGCGCTGGACGTGGTCGGCGCTGACCCGCTGGCACCACACGCTCTGCACCCGCCCGGCGAGTGCCGGCACGGGCGCGTACTCCCGGTAGCGCGAGTCGGTCATCGACTCCAGGCTAGCGTTCGGCGGCGACAATCAGGAAGTACCGCCGCACGCGGTACTCGCCGTGCGCCCGCCACGTGCCGAACAACTCCTCGAAGGCGGGATGTACGACGGCGAACACGAACAACCCAGGAGTCGCAGCAGGACGGGATTCACCAGGTGGCGCTTTGCGAAATCCCCGTCCGTCGCGGTCGCCGCCAGCGACTCGCTGGTGGCGCCGGTGTTCCACTGCGTGATCGCGGTCTCATTGGTTCATGCCATTGGCGGCACTTTACCGCGAGTCCATCATGCTGTGGACCATGTTGATCCGGGACGCGTCGGCGGAACGCGACGCCGAGGCGTGCGCGGCGATCTACGCCCCGTACGTCACGGACACCACGATCACGTTCGAGATCGACCCACCGTCACCGGCCGCGATGGCCACGCGAATCAGGACGGCGCAACAGAATCACGCCTGGCTCGTGCTGGAGCACGACGGCCGCGTCGCGGGTTACGCCTATGCCGGCCAGCACAAGACGCGCGCGGCCTACCGCTGGTCGTGCGAGGTCAGCGTCTACCTCGAACCCGGCAGGCGACGGGCCGGCGACGGCCGCGCGCTCTACACCGCCCTGTTCGCGCGGCTCGCCGAGCGCGGGTTCCGCATCGCGATCGCCGGCATGACGCTGCCCAACGAGGCGAGCGTCGGGCTGCACCGCGCCATGGGCTTCGAGCTGGTCGGCACCTACCGGCGCATCGGCTGGAAGCACGACACGTGGCACGACGTCGCATGGGCACAGCGGGCGATCGGCGATGACGCCGACCCGCCCGCCGAGCCCCGCTGAGCTATTCCGTCGCCGGTCGAGGCATCGCGATCAGCGCGATCATCGCCAGGACCGCGCAACCGACGATGTACCAACTGATCCATGTACTGCTGCCGGTGGCCGACAGGATCGCGGCCGCGATCAGCGGCGCGGGGCCACCCGCGATGACCGACGCGAACTGGTAACCCAGGCTGGCGCCGGAATACCGCACGTTCGTGTCGAAGCTCTCCGCGATCAGCGCGGCCTCCGGGCCGTACTGCATGTCGTGGAAGATCAGCGACACCACGATGCCGACCAGCACCAGCCAGGAGACCTTGGTGTTCAGCAGGCCGAAGTACGGGAAGGCGAACGCCGCGGTCAACACGATGCCGATGCCGTACATCAGCCGTCGCCCGATCTTGTCGGACAGCCAGCCGAACAGCGGCACGCTGATCAACCCGACCGCCGCCGCGACCATCGTGTAGCCAAGCAGGTCGTTCTGCGCGAGCTTGAGGTGCTTCGTGCCGTACGTCAGCACGAACGTGACGAACAGGTAGAACGGGGCCTGCTCGGACATCCGGATCCCCGCCGCACACAGGATCGCCCTCGGGTGCCGCTTGATCGCCTCCCACACCGGCAGCCGCACGACCTTCGACGTCTCGCTGACCTTGGTGAACTCGGGCGACTCCACCACCCGCAGCCGGACGTACAGCCCGATGCCCACCAGCACGATGCTGACCAGGAACGGAATCCGCCAGCCCCACGAATCGAAGCCCTTGCCAGCCCACGCGGACATCAACTTCACCGCACCGGTGGACAGCAGCAGGCCGATCGGCACGCCCAGCTGTGGCCAGCTCGCCATGAAGCCGCGCTGCTTGCGCTTGCCCCACTCCATGGACAGCAGCACGGAGCCACCCCATTCGCCGCCGACGCCGATCCCCTGCGCGATGCGCAGGATCACCAGCAGGACGGGCGCGAACGCGCCGAGCGTGTGATACGTCGGCAGGCAACCGATCAGGAAAGTGCCGACACCCATCAGCAACAGGGTGGTGATCAGCGTTGCCTTGCGGCCGATCCGGTCGCCGTAGTGCCCGAAGATCGCGGCACCGATCGGCCGCGACGCGAACCCGACGAACTGCGTCCCGAACGACGCGAGAATGCCGACGAACGGGGCGCTGTTGGGAAAGAACAGTGTTGGAAAGACCAGCGCGGACGCGGTGCCGTAGAGGAAGAAGTCGTACCACTCGATAGAGGTGCCCACCGTGCTCGCGATCACCGCCCTGCGGCGGCGTTGGCCCGTGACGACGGTGTCAGCAAGCGCGATCGTGGTCATGCGCGTCTCCAGTCCGGAGTCGGCCCTCAACCGGTCAAGATCATATACTGTATACCCTTTCGTCCTACCAGCGGCAAGATCCCCTGGTCAATTGTTGTGCCAACGATTGCGCCGACCGGCCCAACGCCGAATCAGGAAAGTTGGGCATACAGGTCGACGGCGTTGCCGTCCGGGTCGTCCACCGTGGCGTAGCGCTGGCCCCAGAAGGCGTCCCACGGTTCCCGTCGGCCGCGGTGGCCCGCGCCGACCAACTCGGCGTAGACCTTGTCCACGTCGGCCGGGGTGTCGCAGTTGAAGGCCATGCCGATCCGGTTGGGGCCGGTGGGCTGGACCCAGTCCGCGTCGAACGAGCGGATGGTCTCCAGCGTGTCCCAGGCCAGCCGCATCCCGCTGGGGAGCAGGATGTCCACGTGTGGCTGCGACTCGGCGTCGTCGGGCAGGTCAAGCCCGAGGCGCCGGTAGAAGGCCAGTGTCGCCGTCATGTCCGCGACGACCATGCCGATGAAGTCGAATCGAGGTGTCATGGCGGCAGGCTAACGCCGCTGCCCGACACCTGCCTTGAACGAATCGGCCCCCTTGTTTTTGAACGGTCGCTCATCTAACTTGGCCACATGCCCCGACCGAGGGAGTTCGACCCGGACACGGTGTTGCACCAGGCCATGCTCCGCTTCTGGGAGCGTGGCTACCGGGCGACGTCGGTCGAGGATCTGGTCAAGGCAACCGGGGTCAACCCGGGCAGCCTCTACGGCGCGTTCCCCGGCGGGAAGCACACGTTGTTCATGAAGTCGCTTGAGCGCTACACACGGCTGGTCGTGCCGGAGCAACTCGGCGAGTTGGACGAACCGGGCGCGTCGGTGGCGGAACTCCGCGGCTACTTCGACGGACTGGTCGACGGCCTGGCGAGCCCCGAGGGTCGGCAGGGCTGCCTGCTGGTCAACAGCGCCATCGAGAACGCGGCAGAGGACCACGAGGTCGCCACCGTGGTGCGCCACCACTTCGCCCGCCTCGAGGGCCGAATGACCAGGGCGCTGGCCGCCGCCGTCGACCGGGGTGACGTGCGTGCCACGCTCGACCCGGCCTGCGCCGCCAAGTCGCTGGTCGCGAGCGCGCTCGGCCTGATGGTGGTGGGCAAGGCCAATCCGGACCGCGCGGTATTGACGTCGATCGTGGACAGCGCCTTCGCCGGTCTTCGCTGACCTTTCGGTAGTCTCGGAAGACCTTTGGGAAGGTGCGGATGAGACGCAGAAGCGTGTTTCCTTACGTGATCGGCCTCGTGTTGCTGTTGCTGTTCGCGGTGCCGTGGTGGACGGTGGTCGCGTCTGTCTCCTGGTCCACGGCGGGTTTCGTGGTCGGGACCGTGGTGTTCGCGGTGGGTATGGTCGCGTTTCCGGTGCTCATGGTGTTCGGACATGGGAAGCGGCATCGGGACTGGGCGGCCAGGGTCGGCGATACGACGCTCGGTGTGATCTGGGTCCTCTTCGCGTGGTCCTTGATCGGGCTGGTTGTGCGGCTCGTGCTCGCGTTGTCCGGTGTGGACTCGGCTCGGATCATCGCGCTGGCGGTCTTGTTCGTCGTGCTCGTGCTGGTCTGCTGGGGCGTTGTCGAGGCGATGCGGCTGCCGCGTACTCGGGAGGTGGACGTCGTCCTGCCCCGGCTCGGTCGTGGGCTGGACGGTCTGCGTGTCGTGGTGCTCGCGGACACCCATTACGGACCTATCAACCGTGAGCGTTGGTCGGCTCGGGTCGCCTCGGCTGTGAATTCGTTGACGCCGGACGTGGTGTGCCACGTCGGGGACCTGGCTGATGGGACGGTCGAGCAGCGTCGGGATCAGGTCGCGCCGCTGGGTACTGTGCGTGCCACTCTGGCGAAGCTCTACATCACTGGGAATCATGAGTATTTCAGTGAGGCTCAGAAGTGGCTTGATCATATGGCCGGTCTTGGGTGGGAACCCATGCACAATCGCCATCTGGTGATCTCACGTGATGGTTCGCAGTTGATTCTTGCTGGGATCGATGATCCCACTGGGCGGTCTTCCGGGCTGGTTGGGCATGGGCCTGATTTGGCTGCCGCCTTGGCTGATACGTCGCCGGATATGCCGGTTCTGTTGTTGGCTCATCAGCCCAAGCAGGTGGGTGTGGCTGTTGCTGCTGGGGTTGATCTGCAGTTGTCCGGCCATACTCATGGTGGTCAGATCTGGCCGTTTCATTTGTTGGTTCGGTTGGATCAGAAGTTTCTTCATGGGCTCAGTCGGCATGGGGATCGGACTCAGTTGTATACCAGTCGGGGGGCCGGGTTTTGGGGGCCGCCGTTGCGTGTCTTCGCGCCGTCCGAGATCAGCTTGTTGACGTTGCGGGCTGGTTGAGTTACTGGAGCAGGCTCCCAACCTAGGCGCCAGGGACCGGACCCGCCGGACGAACTAGAGCAGGCTCCAACCGAGGCGCCCCTTTCGCTTCCAAGGGACTCCGAAACACCCGTGACATGGCCTCTTTGCCCAGCCCCTTCCTGCTTTCCCCCGATACACAGCCGCACTTACGGTCTTGGTTGTTTTGTCAAGGTACTCTTTCCCGCCTTGACAAAACAACCAAGACCGTAAACCACAATAAGGGTATCGGGGGAAAGCAGGCCCAAATCGTGCCAGCCAAAGCACCGAGCCTCATTGAAGCTGCTTGCGCTCCTCACCCTCAGCCGGAGTGGACTCGTTCGAGTTGCCGAGACCCTTCTTGACCGACTCCAAAATAGACAGCCCCTGACCAACGAGACCAGCGGCGATCTGGCTGAGACCATCAGAACCGTTGAGGATGTTCACATTGGCACCCGCCAACCCATTGGCCGCCTCACGCACGATCTGCGGCAGCTGAGCGATCAACGCCTGGTCCAACGCGACCCGGTTGTTCGACGCGGCGGCAGCAGCCGTAATACGCATCCGCTGCGCATCGGCTTCGGCCAGGATGCGGACCTTCTCGGCTTCGGCTTCCGCTGGGCGGATTACCTCGGAGACCAGTTCCTGCTGACGCAGTTCGGCGCCGCGCTGGGCCAGTTCGGTCTGCGCTGCGATGACCTGGCGTTGCGCCTGTGCCTGCGCGAGCGGGCCCGCCTGAGCAGCCTCAGCCTGAGCCTTGTCCACTTCGGCCTTGTACTGCGCCTGGACGATGGACGTCTGCCGGGCGTATTCGGCCTGCTGGCGCTGGGATTCCTGTTGTGCCTGCGCGGCCAACTGGTTGGACTGCGCCTGGGCGATGGCCGCCTTCTGCTGGATGACCGCGTTGTGCGGGGCGGCCATGGCGGCGATGTAGCCGAGCTTCATGTCGTCGATCGACTGGATCTGCAGCGAATCGACAGAAAGGCCGATCTTGCCCATCTCCTCCTTCGAGCCGTCGAGCACCTCGGTGGCCAGCTTCTGCCGCTCGGTGACGATCTCCTCGACGGTCATGGAACCGATGATGGAGCGCAGGTGACCTGCGAAGATCCGGCCGGTCAGCAAGGACATCTGGTCCTGGTCGGACAGGAAGCGCTGGCCCGCGTTGACGATGCTCTCGTCGTCGTTGCCGACCTTGAACGCGATCACCGCGCGTACGTTCAGCGCGATTCCTTGCTTGGTCACGCAGGCCTCCGCGACCTCCGCCTCGCACATGGCCAGCGTCAGGTAGCGAACCTTGCGGAAGAACGGGGCCACGAAGGTGCCGTGGCCGGTGACGACCCGGAAGGGTGTGCCCGCCCTGCCCGCGTTGCCCCCGGAGATCAACATCGCCTGGTCGGGCGCTGGCACGTGGTAACCGAACATCGTGTCTCCTAGTCAGAAATACCGAATGCAGCAGTGGGGGGTTCCGACCACCTGACCACGTTCACCGCGCGCGCCCCACGAGACTCGATGATCAGCACGGCCGTGCCCTTGGGCAGGGTCTCGCCAGACCACGCCAGGAAGCTCTCCGAGCCGCCGCGAATCTTGATCAGCACTTCCCCCGGTCCGTTCGGCCCTCGGGTGCCGATGGTGAGGACACCGACAGAGCCGATGGCCGACGGGTCACCATCCATCGCCAGCTCGACCTTTCTCCGCCACTGAACTGCCTGATACCAAACTTACTGCGCTCGAGGTGCGGCTCGACGGCGAGCCGCGCATGCTCACGAGCCACCAGTTCGCGCTGCTGCTCGTGCTCGCGCGCCACGCCGGCCGCGTGATGTCGCGCGACGCGATCATGGACCAGCTCAAGCACGAGAAGCTCGAAGCCTTCGACCGCTCGATCGACGTGCACATCTCGCGCATCCGCGCCGCGATCGAGGACAATCCGAAGAAGCCGCGCCGGGTGATCACCGTGCGCGGCGCCGGCTACGTCTTAGCCAAGACACAGGATTGAGGGCGGGGCGACGAGCAGCGGATGAAGCGCCTCTACCAGAAGATCTATCTCACCATCATCGGCAGCCTGCTGCTGGTGGTGCTGGTCGCGGGCGGCGTGTGGCGGCTGCGGCGGCGACCGCATGCCGGTGGCCCAGGCGTTCGAGATGGCGGGCGAGCTCGCGGCCGCGGCGCTGCCGCCGGCGGATGCGCCGCGCGCCGAGCAACAGCAGGCGATCGAGCAGCTCGGGCGCAAGCTGCGCATCGATCTTGCGCTGTTCGACGGGCTCGGCCGGCCGATCGCATCCTTCGGCCGGCCGCTGCCGCCGCCGCCAAGTGGCTCGCGACCGGCTCGGCTGCACGGCCAGCTCGGCCCGGCGTGGAGCTTCCACCTGCCCGACGGCCGCTGGATCGTCGCGCGCGCGCCGATGCGGCACAGCAATCCCGCGGTCGGGCTCGTGCTGTTTCTCGGCGGCATCGCGCTCGCGGTCTGCGCGATGGCGCCTATCCGGTGGTGCGCGGGCTCACGCGCCGCCTCGAGCGGCTGCAGACCGGCGTCGAGACGCTCGGCGCCGGCCGGCTCTCGGCGCGCGTCGAGG